>CAZGBT010000001.1:0-57160 GCA_964524025.1 uncultured archaeon
AAAATGCAAGGTATTACCATTTTTCTATCTCTTTTGAAAACTCTTGCAAAATAAATTCCAGCAGTTATTATAGGAAGAAAAATAAAATAGCTGCTTAAACTCTTTATTTTATAAAAACCTATTAGTAAGCCTACTAAATGCGCAAATACGATCGAAAAAGTCCCTGGAACTATTCCTAAGATGCTGCTTAAAATCGGTCCAAAAATGACAGAGGCCGAAAATTTCATCTTTGTTCCTAAAATTGGGGTTAATTTAACCTTTGTTAGAATTATAAAAAATGCAGCAAAAAGTATTGAAAAGAAGGATTTTACAACGATTAATTTTTTGCGCTTCATTATTCCTTAATTCAAAATTTTAATTTAAATTACTACTTTGCATTTTCGCTAGCTTTGGTGAGATGTGCTCAAAATGAATTTTTCGCAAAATGAGAAAAACATTGTAATCGGTTTGTGAATTTTTTCGAAAGGGTACATATGTACCCTCTTTTATAAATAGTTTTCTATAATTCATTATATTTTTTCTGGTATGCAAAAGTGATTAAGTTAAAAAGTTGGATGAAATTAAGAAGTTTATTTTTCCAATTTTAACTCTATTTAATGAGGCCTGTTTCAAAAGTAGTTAGAGTAAAACTTTTAGATATAGCACCAAAATTTAGAGATTTTGGGCCTTCAGAAATGTTAGCTATTTCTGGAATTTTAACTATTAAATCAGCAAGTTTCCAAGCTATGCTTAAAAGCTTGAACAAATCTTTAGTTAAAAAATTCCATAGAGAAGCGACAGCTAGAGGTCATGCATCTCTCTTAACCTCTCCAAACGTTTATTTTTGGTTAGAGGGAAGTAGAATTTTAGATTTTTACTTCACAAGCTTTCCTTTTGGTTCTTACATAATGCTTAGCTCTAGAAGGTTTGGAATTAGTTTCAAAAATATAGTTATACCAGATTCTATACTCGAGAGCAAATTTTCTGAAAAATACGAGAAAATTTGCAGAGAAATGGTAAGGTTTTATGCAGAAGAGATGAAAAAGGTTGGGAAAGATAAAGCAAGAAAAATTTTGCCTATAGGTTTTGTCTCAAGAGGCTTTTTCAATTTTCCATTACAGCTTTTAATTGGCAGCTTAAAAGAAGCAGAGAACGAAAACTTTCCTAGAGAAATTCAGCTAATGCTGGCTAAGATGGAAAGAAAAATGAAAAAAATTGGAGAAATTTATGAGGCAGCAAAATCTTTGCCTTACAATACTACCTATCCTCATCCTAACTTATTTTCGGAGAAAAAGCTGAAGGTGAGAAAGTTTAGGCTAAAAATTTTAAACAAGGAAAAGTTTAAGCTGCCTAAGATAAAGATCTTACCTGAAGCTAAAAAGATAATGGAGAATTGCAAATTATGGAAAGGTTTTGTTGATTCTGTTGAGAATAAGTTGACTGTAAAAGTAGAAGCGAGAGTTTCTCTTGCTGCTTGGAATGAAATAAAAAGGCATAGAACCGTAAGGCAGGATGTGGAATCTATTTATGATGCAGCTGAAGATTGTTTAAAAAACAAAAGATTGATACATGTACCTAAAGGTATTAATAAGAAAAGGTTTTTAGAAATTTGCTCAGAAGCACTTTCCCTTTATGAGGAAATGGTGGAAAACGGGATAGAAAAAAGGGATGCAATTTATATCTTGCCACACTCAATTACCTTAGGAATAAATCTTATTTTAAACGGTTATCATATTTTCGACCCATTCGGATTTTTAGGAGTTAGATCTTGTTCAACAGCTGATTATGAATTGAATGAACTTTCCCAGAAAATAATAGATGAAATTTGTAAAAGGATAAGTGGAATTAAAAAATTGCTAGGACCTAAATGTAAAATAGGTTTTTGCCCAGAAAGGATTTTTTGTGCTAATATTTTCAGGTTTGTTAAGAATTATAATCTTGAGTTGCACAAAAAATTGCAGGCCGAACTTTTGCAAATCTAAAGTTCTTTATACATAAACAATTGTGAAATAAACCTTCCCTTATACTTTATAGATTTTGGAAGTTTCCCATAAGTTTTGAATCCTAATTTTTTGTAAAACCTTATCGCAATCTTGTTATTTTCAAGGACTTCAAGCCTAGCTATTTTTATTCCTAACTTTTTCTTTGCAAGTTCTAACAAATTCTGAAGTAAGATCTTCCCTATCCCAAGATTCCTATAATTTTTAGAAACGCTAATTCCTATCGTGCCTACGTGCCTTTCCCTAAATTTTCCTTTTTTTATGTTGCATATTCCTACTATTTTTCCATCAAGCTCGGCAACCAAAACTATAGCTTGATCCTTTTCAATTAACTCAACCCAATTTTTTATCCATTCAATCTCTTCTGCCTTACTAAATTTCTTATTTACCAATATCATTGCATCTTCTTCGACAAGCGAATTTATAAATTTCAAACATTCTGGCCAATCTTCAAATTTAAGATACCTTACTAAAATGTTTCTACCATCTTTAATTTTGAATTTTCCAACAATAGAGCCACACTTGCTTTTCATGCTTTTTATAATGCAATTTTAATTTAAATAGAGCGGGGGTCGCCTAGCCTGGTCGATGGCGGCGGGCTTAGGACCCGCTGGGGTAGTCCCTTCGTGGGTTCAAATCCCACCCCCCGCATTTATCGCATTCAAGAAAAATATTCCTATCTCTTTTGAGACTTCTTATGTTACTAGGCTTATCCTAGTTTGGGCAGGAAGATTTGGAAAAATACCTTTGTGTTTAAAAACCTTTCTCGAAGATAAAGAAGTTGAAAGAAGAGTTAAGAGTTGCTTTATTCCATATCGCTAGTAAAACCAGAGAAAGCAATAAAAATAGCTAGAGTAGTTGGATTTAAAGATATGGAAAGGTTTACAGAATTAGCTAAAGAGTTAAGAAAGTATGCTGAAAAGAAAGAGACCATAAAATCTTATGTAGCTTAGTTTTCCAGAAGCATTTAAATAAGAAATTTCTGGAATAAAATTATGTCTGAGCAACTAGGCATTACAGTAAAAAAATCTGAAAATTTTAGCGAATGGTATACTCAAGTTGTTATAAAAGCTGGTTTAGCAGATTATGGTCCTGTAAAAGGAACTATAGCTTTTAAACCTTATGCCTATGAAATTTGGGAAAAGATTAGAGAGATTTTTGATAAAATGATCAAAAAGACTGGCCATAGAAATGCATATTTCCCGCTTCTAATACCAGAAAGCTTTCTTAAGAAGGAAGCAGAACATTTCGAGGGCTTTGTCCCAGAAGTTTTTTGGGTAACTAAGGCTGGCGATAGAGAATTGGGAGAAAAACTAGCAATAAGACCTACTTCAGAAACTATAATTTATAGCTTTTTCTCTAAATGGATAAAAAGTTGGAGAGATTTACCTTTGCTAATCAATCAATGGTGTAACGTTTTAAGAGCTGAAATAAAAGCTACAAAGCCATTTATAAGAACTTCAGAATTCTTATGGCAAGAAGGTCATACAGCTCATGAAACTTTTGAAGAAGCAGAAAAAGAAGTAATGCTAATCCTAGGCTTTTATAAAAAATTAATAGAAGAATACCTTGCAATTCCTGTAATAGCCGGTAAAAAAAGCGAACTAGAAAAATTTCCGGGAGCAGTTTATACAGCAACTTTAGAAGCTATAATGCCAGATGGCAAAGCTTTGCAATTAGCAACATCTCATCATTTGGGTCAAAACTTTTCAAAACCGTTTGAAATAAAATTTTTGGGAAGGGATGGAAAAGAACATTATGTTTACCAAACTTGCTGGGGAATTTCTACACGCTTAATAGGAGCTTTGATAATGATTCATGGTGATGATAAGGGTTTAATCTTACCACCAAGAATAGCTCCTTATCAAGTTGTTATAATTCCGATTTATTATAGCGACGAAGAAAAGGAAAAAGTTTTTAGGAAATGCGAAAAAGTTGAGAAAGAATTAGTTAAAAATTCTATAAGGGTTATTTTTGACAATAGGGAAGAATATACACCTGGCTGGAAATTTAATGATTGGGAGCTTAGAGGAGTACCATTAAGGATAGAAATAGGACCTAAAGATGTTGAAAACAAGCAAGTAGTTTTGGCCAGAAGAGATACTTTTGAAAAAATTGTTGTTAAAGATGAAAAGCTGGTTGAAACAATTAATAAATTGCTCGAAGAAATTCAGAAAAATTTATTTGAGAGAGCAAAAAAATTGAAGGAAAGTTTAACTACTAAAGTAAAAAATTTTGAAGAATTTAAGAAAGTTATAAAAGAAAAGGGAGGTTTTGTAAAAGCTTGTTGGTGCGGAAGCAAAATTTGCGAGCAAAAAATAAAAGAAGAAACAGGAGCTACTGTAAGAGCTATACCTATTGAAAAGGAAGAGATTTTTGGAAACTGCGTATATTGTAATAGGAAAGCAAAAGTAGTTGCTTATTTTGCGAAAGCTTATTAATGAGATTTTGGATTCATATCGCAATAATTTTAATTATTCTAGCAGTACTAGCTTTATTCAACTTCAAGATTAGACTTTTCTTATTCGCTTTGTTAGCATCATTTTCTTTACTCCACAACAGAATTACCCAGAATTATATAGGATTCGAGCTTTGCACCCTTTTAACTGTAATTGCTACTTTAAAATATGGTTTTGCAACTGGCATTTTTGTAGCTTTATTTTCCTTTGGCTTAGGTTTGATATTTGGAACGGAGCCTGAGCCAGGAATTTTAATTTGCTTATTAGCTTCTTTGCTAATAGTTATCGTATCTTCCTTTTTCGATTCAAAAGATTTACTAGTGGCTGGTATGCTATCTACTTTAGTTTATGATCTGGTCATATCAACTTTTTACTATTCTACAGGTTCCAATCCTTTTACAATCCTTTCTTTTTCAGTTACTCATTTGCTACTAAACTTCCTCATTTTTAAGTCACTTGGGTCTTTTTTCTTTTCTTTAATTTAATCGTATAGCACTTGACACTTTTCACAGACAAAAGTTTTTCTCTTGTTAGGTTCTTGGAGATAGAATTTAATTGGATTTCCGCAAATTGGACATGGTTTATTAAACTTGTTATAAACGAAAAGAATTGGCTTAATCCTTTTCCTCTTTTTCTTTCTTTCGAAAAATTCTTTAGACAAATTTTCTGTTATTTTAAGTAAAAATCTTAATTTTCTTTCTGGTATTTTTCCCACTAAGCTATCAGGGTGTATTTTTGCTCTGAATAAGATTTCATTAGCTAAAATGTTCCCTATTCCAGCTATGCAAGTCTGGTCTAATAAAACTATTTTTATTTTATTGTTCTTCCTGCTTTTGAGCCTGCTTAATGCTTCTTCTAGATTCCAATCTTTTCTTAAAGGATCTGGTCCTAATTGATTTTTCAACTTTTCAAACAGAGAATAATCGTTTATTTCGATTATGGGAGCGTTATAAACTACAATTTTTCCTTTACCAGTTTTTATGAAAAGCCTTACCTGCTTTTCTGGCTTTAGTAGTTTTTCGTTAATTTTGTAGAAATGGATTGAGCCATAGAGCATTAAATGAATTCTTATTACAAACTCGTCAATAAAAATAAAAATATTTTTTCCTATACAATCGACTTTATCTATAATTTTTCCAACCAGATCTTCTTTTTTGACTTTAACTTTTTTACTTCTCCAATAAATTTCCTTAATTTCACTTCCTACAAATTTGCTCAACTTTAAAGTATAAACTTTTGCTGTAGGTCCTTCTACCATTTTTGCCCTAGGTTAATTTTATAGGTAAAAGTTGTATTTCTTAATTAAACAGCAAAATGTAAATATGAGAACGCCGAGTTTCCTATCGAAAATAAAACAAAAAAAACAAAATAAGATATATCTAGTAGTTCTCCTAGTTTTAATTATCCTTACAGTTTATTTATCCCTCCTGCTTACGGGATCGCTAGTAATTTCAACTCCAATAGTCCCTACAATAGTTCAAAAAGTCTGTATAGAATGCGGCAAATGGAGTAGTGCCGGATACGAAGATATATGCCATTGCATAGGATTGCACTTTTGGAAAATAGAAATTGGTGGAGGGTACGGTTATTGCTGTGGTATACCAATTTATATTGGAAGAAAAGTATATCTTCCAAAGGTACACCGATAATTCCTATTAGGAGCTTAGCTGACGATAAAATTGTGAGTAATAATTATTATTGTAAATTATGCAGAAATATGTTTACGTAAAAGTTAACGATAGAAGGCTAAGGCTTTCTAATTTGGATAAACTTATATGGCCAGATGAAGGCATAACAAAGGCTGAATTAATAGAATATTACTATAAAATCTCTGCTTACATACTAAAATATCTGAAAGATAGGCCTTTAACTTTAAGAAGATGCCCAGACGGAATTAAAGGAGAAATTTTTATTCAAAAGCAAAAGCCTGAATGGACACCAGATTGGGTTAAAACTTTTCCTTACTTCTCAAAAACTTTGGGGAAAGTTGTGGAATATATAGTTTGTAACGATTTACCAACCTTAATATGGTTAGCAAATCTAGCTAATGTAGAATTTAATCCAACCCTTTCTAGAATAGACGATTTTGAACATCCAGATTTTATAGTTTTCGATCTAGATCCTTTCGAGCCAGCAAATTTTGAGGATGCAAAAGATATAGCTTTCATAATAAGAGATGGCCTAAAATCTCTTAAGATAAAATCTCATGTAAAGACTTCTGGAGGAACTGGTCTCCAAATTTTTGTGCCTATAGAAAGAAAATATACGTTTGAGCAAACTAGAAATTTTGTTATTAAAATAGCTAAAATGGTTGAAGAAGTTTATCCAAAAGCCCTATCAGCTTTTTTACCTTATTCGGAAAGGAAAGGCAGAGTATTCATAGATCCGTTACAAAATTCTCCTACTAAAACTATAATAGCGGCTTATAGTTTGAAACCATTGCCTAAAGCTCCTGTTTCTACTCCTTTAGAATGGAAAGAATTAGATAAAGTAACAGATCCGAAAGAATTTAATATAAATACAATCTTTGAAAGATTAAAGAAGAAAGGGGATATTTTCGATAAGGTTTTAAAAGAAAAACAAAACTTGGATAAACCTTTTAAAGAATTGGGGATAAAGATTTAAGGTACTACATACTTTTTATATTATGCTAGAGAAGTTCGCTACCATAACTTCTCTAGCTCTAGTAGATGCCATAAATCCTTGTACTTTGGCTGTTCAAGTTTTGTTACTCTCAAGTCTTTTAGCTTCTAGAGGCAGAAAATCTGTATTAATAGGAGGGATCCTTTTTTCCTTAACAATTTATGCAATGTACGCTCTCTATGGTTTAGGAATATTAGCAGCTATATATGCAGCTAATGTTCAATCTTTTTTGAAAATAATTTTAAAGGCTCTCTTGATTTTCTTAGCTTCTTTAGAAATTATTGCATTCTTTAGATATAGACCTGGTTTAGTTTCTGTTGAAATGCCAAAAGCATTTAGACCTTTCGCTAAAAGTTTGCTTCTTTCTGTTCAATCTCCTTTAATGACAATTCCTGTAGCTGCTCTATGTTCAGTTTTATTGTTGCCTTGTTCCTCTGGTCCTTATGCAGTCGCTTTAATGATAGTTGCAAATTGGCAAGCTATTTTGAGGATTTTAACCATAGCCTATTACAACTTACTATTTATAATTCCTATGATAGCTATAACTCTTATAGTTTACTTTGGAACCAAACCAAAGAAAATTTTGGAATGGAGAGAAAAACACATTAGGGAAATTCATCTAATCTCTGGCTTACTTCTCTTATTAGTTTTCTTCCTAACTTAACATGAAAAAACTAATATTTTTATTGCCGGTTTTAGTTTTAATAATCTCTGTAATTTTTTTATTAAAGCTTTTTTTACACCAAACCTATTCGGGGTCGTTCAATAAAAATATTTCTTCCAACTTTTCGATTCCCAACTTTTCAACCATTTATCTTTGTTATTCAGAAACATGCCCACACTGTGGACATTTAACCTCTTATCTTGAAACTCTAAATTTAAAGAGGACAAAGATTTATAAAACAAAAGATTCTGCTTTTACTTACAAATGTTTATTAAAGCTTGGAATAAGATGGGATTTTGGAGTTCCAATAGTTTTTGCTAAAACAAAGAATGAAACTATAGTAATCCAGGGTTATCCATCAAGCTCTCAAGAGAAAGATGGATACTTTTTAGGAAAAGAAATAGAAAAGAAAATCTGCGAACAATCTAAAGGAACTCCATTTTTTGATAAAAATGGAAATTATTTGTTCTGCAAATTGCCTAATGGAATCATTTTAGGAAATAGGTATGCCATAAATTATTTAATAAATAAGTGCGAAAGGGAAGTTTGCGAAAAAATTTGTTAAAGGCCAAGCTCTGAATGAATTTCTTTAAGAGCTTCTAGTCCTAACTCAAAAAATTTTTCTTTAGGAATTCCTAGTTTTTCGCAGAATAAAATCCTTTCTCTACTAACTTTTCTCGCAAAATCTTTTTGCTTAAATTTCTTTGCTATAGATTCTACTCTAACTTCTTCCAATTTTTTATTTGGCATTACTAAAGCACAAGCTATTATTAGACCAGATAAAGAATCTGCAGCTACTAAAGCATATTCCAATTTATTTTTAGGTTCTATTCCTGTGTTTTCAAAGTTATGAGCTTTTATAGCCCTTAATATTTCTTCATCTTTTATATGCTTACTTAAAATTTCAGCAGCCATAATTCCATGCATTTTTGGATTATCCTTAGTTTTTTCATAATCTATATCGTGAAGCAAGCCAACTAATCCCCATTTTTCTTTATCTTCGTTTAAAAATTCCGCTAGCTTTCTCATTATAGCTTCTACAGCTATGCAATGTTTAACAAGCTTGTCATCATTCAGATAATTTTTAAGCAAATTGATTGCTTCTTCCCTTTTCATTAAACCAAGATTATGACAGAAAATTTTTAAAACTTTTTACAAGATTTTGTTAAAATATCACTAAGAATGTATAAAACAAAAAATCGAACACGAAGTCTCCAGAAAAAAGAGGGGTTAAAACTTCTTCACTTACTTTCAATTAAATCGCCTTAGCTTACTGTCGTTTAATAGCGGTGGTAGCGTTTTTGCCAAATTCCTTTTTTATTATGTTTATTGCTTTTTCGACAATTAACCTCAGTATTTTCTCTCCTTTTTCTTTTTTTGCTAAAGTTGGTTTACCCTTAACACCAGAGATTGTTACACACTCAGGTGGTAAAGGGTAAACGAAATATTTTAGCTTAGGCGGCATTTCATCAATTATTTTATCTTTCTTTACTAGAGAAGGCGAAATCGAAAGTAGGATTGATATCTCATCTTCACATGCATGAATTAAATCGGATTCGATGAATTCTTTGTATTCCTCTTCTAGCAAGTTCCAATATTCAAAAGAAATTACCTTTATTCCATACTCTAAACTTACCTTCTTTGAAATTTCTTCAATTAATTTTTTGTTATCCTCATGGGTGTTTACTATGATAAATTTTTTAAAACCTTGCTCCGAAAAAGAAACCAAATAATCTCTTAGAAGCGCACAAAAAGTTTTTAAGTTTATGCATAATGTTCCAGGGAATTTTTTGAATTCGGGATCGACGTATCCGAAAGTTATAGTAGGTCCTATCAGAATGTTTGCCCTTTCGGCTATTCTTCTTGATATTTCATCTGCTATGATTATATCAGTTCCTATGGGAGCCATCGGACCATGCTGCTCTATAGCTCCACAAGGAACTATGAGAATATCTTTCTTCTTTAAATACTCTTTCACATCTTCCCAAGTTAATTCAACTAATCTTAGTTTCATCTTAATTTCTATTTCTATATTTTATTTCGACTAACCTTTCTACACCGAGTGCAAAACCTGTGGCTGGCACGTCCTTCTCAATCCCATATCTTCTTAAGAAGTTACCGATTAGACCATCATACCTCCCTCCTCCACCAACTTCTGGGTATGTTTTTTCGCAACCTATAATGTCAAACTGGACTACGAGTGAGGTATAGTACTCCCATCCTCTTATCATGGCGGGATCGAAAATGCAGCCTACGCCACGCTTTTTCAATTCCTGAAGAAATTCTTTTAACATCTCTAGATTAATTCCTACAACTTCCTCTATCATTTTGATTTCACCAATGCCTCCTGTTAGGGAATAAACGCATCTCCAAGCTTCTTTCATCTTATTAGGCAAATTTTTAATCTTCCGCTCGATTTTTTGTTGGAGGTCTTCTATATTCATTCTCATTACTCTTAATTTGGATAATTTGTCGAGGTATTCCTTCATCCTACCCCTTTCCTCTAAGGTGTAGTAGCTATTTTTGCACAATGTTTTAAAGATATTAACATCACTTACCCTAAGAGAGACTTTGCCTGGAAAGAGTTTAGAGAGCAGCGTGTAGCCAAGAAAGAAAACCTCTATGTCAGCATCTAGGCTTGGATTACCAACGTACTCTATCCCTATCTGAGTAAATTCTCTTCGCTTTGTTGGACTTAGCTTGCTTATATCCTCGTTTCTAAAGCAAGTGATAATATAGTATACTTTTAAAGGCAAGAATACCGAAGGACTAACTCCTTTTGCAATTAGTTTGGCGATAAACCTGCAAAGAGATGCTGTACCTTCAGGTCTTAGAACGCATAGATACGACTTAATAGGTTTTTCGTATTCAAAGTCTGTAACGCGCACCAGGAAAAAGTCCCTCTTGACTCTTCTGATTGGTTCCTCTGGTCTCACTTCTCTTTCTGTCCATGGTACTGTAAGTAAGTCGCTTGAAAGAGCTTCTGTGAATGTTTCAATCCTCTCTAAGGTTGGTGGTATGTATTCCTGGTATTCGTAAGTTTCAAAAAGCTCTCTTGCTAGTTTTTCTATTTCTCGCTGTATTCTTACTTTTTCTCCTATTCTATCGTCAAATCCTAGAGGCGGTGATAGCTTTGTAAGAAGTATATCTCTCATAATCTCACCTGGCAATTTTTAGCGATTAGCCCCAGCATCCCTTTAGATCCTACTTTGACTAAAGAACTAAAACTAATGAACTAACCCACCCTTAGTTTTTCCCTTCATAATCCCTAATCATTTTTTTGTGATAAAAGGTAAGTAATTGAAAGTGGGATTTCGAATTTCTTAAGTTAACAAAATTTACTCTTAATTCAGGTTATTTTCCCACCTTCATCTATTTAAATCTTTCACATAATTTTTCTTTTTGAGAGGATGAAAAAGAGAACGGGTTTTCTAGTTCACCAAAGGAAATTCGGGTTGTAGAAATGCATACTCAAAAATAGATTCTAAAGGAAGGATTACGATCCCTATTAGTTTTCGAGCGAGATTGAGGTTGTTAGAAGGTACTTTTGTTAAGCTTGTTCTCAGAGAAGGGGAAATTGTGATTAAACCAATAATAAAAGCTGAATTTAAGAGAAAGGGAAGATAAAATTATGAAGTTTGATACTTCTCCAGTAAAAGGAACTAGAGATTTTTTACCAGAAGAAATGATCTTAAGACAGAAAATAATAGAGAAAATAAAAAACATTTTTGAAATTTTTGGTTTTTCACCCCTTGAAACTCCTGCTTTAGAAAAATGGGAAATTTTAGCTGCAAAAGGTGCAGGAGGAAGCGAAGTACTTAAAGAAACTTATAGGTTTAAGGATAAAGGCGGAAGAGATATAGGTTTGAGATACGATCTAACAGTTCCTTTAGCAAGAGTTATAGCTAATAACCCAAATTTACAACTTCCTTTTAAAAGATACCAAATACAAAAGGTTTGGAGGTACGGAGATGTAAAAAGAGGAAGGCTTAGAGAATTTTTACAATGCGACATAGATATAGTAGGAACAGAAAATTTAGTTGCTGACGCAGAAGTTATTGCTTGCGCTGTTAAAGTTTTGGAAGAACTAGGATTTAAAAACTTTTTTGTGAGGCTAAATAGCAGAAAGCTTTTAACTGCTTTAGTAATTTATGCAGGTATTTCTAAAGAAAAAGCGCTGGAAGTTTTCAGAAGTATAGATAAGTTAGATAAAATAGGATTAGATGGCGTAAAAGAGGAATTAAAGGAAAAAGGTTTTAGCAAACAGCAAATTTCTAAAATAGAAGAATTTTTGAAAATTTCTGGAGAACCTTTTGAAATCCTAAAGCAAGCAGAGAAGCTAGTAGGTGAAATAGAAGAAGGAAAAAGTGGTATAAAAGAGTTAAGAGAATTAGTTGAATATTTAAAGGAATTTGGAGTATACGATAAAATAAGGCTTGATTTGAGTTTGGCAAGAGGTTTGGATTATTATACAGGCCCTATTTTCGAAATATGGTGTGAAGAAAGAGGAATAGGAAGTTTAGCCGGCGGCGGTAGGTATGATGAACTAATAGGATTGTTTGCTGGAAGGAAAGTACCAGCTACCGGAATAAGCTTGGGAATAGAAAGGATACTAGAAATTCTTAAGGAGAGAACCAAAAAAATTGAAAAAACTAAAGTTAAAGTTTTTGTCGCAGCAGCTACTGACGATGTGAAAAAAGATGTTTTTAAAATCGTCAAGATGTTGAGGGAAAATGGGATAAAAACAGATTTTGACCTAAAAGGAAGGAAACTCAAAAGGCAACTTGAATATGCAGATTCCTTGCAAATTCCGTTTGTTGTTATAGTAGGAAAAGAAGAGTTAAAAGAGGATTGCGTTAGGTTAAGGGATATGAGAAAAAGGGAAGAAAGGAAAGTTAAAATAAATGAACTAATTCAAACTTTAACAAAATCCTAATTTTTCTCTTGCTTTTTTACTCAACCTTTCAGGACTCCAAGGAGGATCGAAAGTTATTTCAACTTCAGTTGGTATTTTGAGTTTTTCTTCTACATTTCTTCTAACATCCTCTACTATTAAGCTAGCCATCGGACAGAAGGGTGAGGTTAAAGTCATTTTTATTCTAATTTTCTTCTCTCCAATGTTAATCTCATAAATTAATCCTAAGTCTACAACGCTTAAATTGAGTTCTGGGTCTTTAACTTTTTCCAAAATTTTGAGTACTTCTTCTTTGCTAACTTTCATATTCTCAGAAAACCTCTAACCAGTAAATCTATAGCCTTTTTCTTACTAAAACCTCTACTTCTCAAGTAATCTAACTGTTCTTCTTCTATTCTTCCTATAGAAGCTTCATGCGTTAACAAGGCATTTTTGCTTAAGTTTAGCAATTCGGGAATTAAAGATATGGTAGATTTCCTTCCAACAATTAATCCTTTGCAATCGATATGACCTCTTGAATTTTCTTTCCCTATTATTTTGCTTCTTGCTATTATTCTTGAGTTCTCTCTACCAACAACTCTTATTTTCAAACTTCCTTTTGAATTTTTTTCTAAAAGTTCGATTTCCTCCTTTGTAGAAACCTTGCAGTTTTTGCAATCTATAAAAATTTTCAAATCTACTTTTGAGTTTTCTTTTACGATAACCCTTTTATGAAGGTTTAAGTTTAAAGGAGAGGAAAAGCATTTGTAAGTATAATCTAAATTTGCGTTTTTTGCCAAGATAAACTCATAAAATGGCTTTACTCTATCGGAAAAACCCCATTTATGGAAATGAACGTATCTTACTGAAGAGCCTTCTTTAATTATGAATTTTCCCTTTACGTTATGCGTAATTCCGATAGATTTTTTCTTTACTAAGCAATATCCAAAAAAATTTACCTTTAAGTTCTTTTCTACTATAACTAAGTTCTGCAAATTTTGTTTTAAAGGAGAACAAAGGAATATGCAAGTTGATAAGGGAATGTTAACTTGCTTTTTTGCCCAAATAAAATAGCCTTCCTTTGGTTTCTTATCATAAAACCTTCTAACCCATTTGAATTTTTCCCAAGCTTCTTTGCTTTTTAAAATCTCAACTCCTTCAACTTTTCTAATGCTAACTTCTTTATCAACCTGAAAATAATTTGCATTTCTTACATTTCTCGTAGCCATATTTTTTGATAACCATCCAAACTTTCTTCCAATTTTTAGAAGAACAAACTATACTTCCGTTTAGCATTACATGAACGTAATCTGGATTTAATAACTTCAGAATTGAGCAATAATGCGTGATTAAAAGAATTGAATTTTGTTTATTTTTCCAATTTTTGATTAATTTTACTATTAATTTCAATTTTTCAACATCAATTCCAGAGTCTATTTCGTCAAGCATCAGAAATTTCGGATTTAAAGCTAAAACTTGTATTAATTCAGAAATCTTTTTTTCACCACCGGAGAATTTAAGGTTTAATTCTCTTTCTAGGATATTGCCTAGAATTCCAAGTTTTACTTTAAAATTTGGGTTTATTCTTTCTAAAATGTCTTTAAGGGTTATGCCTTTAATAACTGGAGGGTTTTGAAAGGCTAGTGCAATCCCTAGTTTACATCTCTTCTCTGGAGCAAGTTTTCTTAGATCAATATCGTTAAACAAAATTTTTCCCTTTATCCTGTAATTTCCTATCCCCATTATTACTTTAGCAAGAGTTGTTTTACCACAAGCATTTGGTCCTATTAATGCATGAATTTCTCCTTCCTTTATCTCTAGTCTTATACCCTTTAGTATAATTTTTCCATTTACCTCAACCTTATCTAACTCTACTTTCAGCATACTTTCCCAGTTTCTTCCTAATTTTTTCACAAAGCATGCAAACATTTTTTTGGAATTCTTGTTCGGAGAGGTCTGAAAAGGTTAATCTTATAGAAAATTCCTCTAACTCCTTTTTTGCTATTTCCATTATTTTCTGAACTAGCTTCCCCCTTTTTTTTGCGACGTATTGAGAAACAGCTGGCTGGGTTATCCTTAATTTTCTTGAAATATCTGTTTGAGTGAAACCTTTTTCGAGCAATCTTTTAGCTACATAAGATCTAATTGCTGGTAATATGTATTTGGATACAAACTCACACTTCATATAACAGTGTTATACAAATTAAAATAAAAATTTAACATTTTTTTAATCAAATGAGTGTAACTTTAAGAAGGAAGATTACAGTAGTAATAGAAGCGCTGGGTTACAGCAGAGCAGATGCTCTCTTAAGAGCTCGTAAAAAAGCCGCTACAATGTTCATTGAGTATGTGGAATTGGGTTATTCAATAACGTACGAAGGGAAGATCAGTGGAATTGAAACCAAAGATGGTAGAGTAATCTTTCCAAATTTGGATGAGTACGAAACCCCGCTTATTATTCCAGAATTTTTACCTATAGGAAGGCTTACAAGGGATATATATAGGGCGAGATTAAGAGTGAGAGGAACAATAGAGGAAAAAATCTAGGGTTGAAACCATTCAATTTCATAATATTGGTATCGGCTTCCAGGTAGCTCTATTTGTCTAGTAAGATAATAAGTGACCCCGCTCTCCCTTTCAGTTACAGCTAATAATAAATTTAGTCCAACTTCTTCGGCTATTCTTAAAGCAGATGCAAGTTCCGCACCTCCTATAAATTCGTCTTCACTAACAGCTAAAACACAAAAGCTAGGCTTTCCGGTTTTAGGAGTAACAACCTTTCCGTTTTTCCTATGAAAAGTTATAAAATCAAGCTCAATTTCCTTATAATCTTCTTCCTTCATCCCAGGTATTCCTAAGATAAAGGTTTTTCTTACCGAATGTGCGACTCTAATTGCTCTTGCCCATTCAGAAATTAACATCCTTTCATATTTAGGAAAAACGTGCAAAACATGCTTCGAATGAATCCATCTATCTTTTCTTACCGGGCTTACTCCAGGAAAGTAAATCCTGAAATGTGAACCAAATTTATAACCAGTTTTTACTATAAAACCTCTTAACCTCCAATCCTCATAAACTTCGTAAAGTGCTTTAAATAATTCAAAGTTTTTTGTTAATGCAAGCAAAGAATTAAAATCTAAATCTTCTCTTGTTTCTAAATTAGTTACTTTTAATCCGCAATGCTTAAGCAAAAACAAGGTTTCAAATATATCAAGTTTTAAAGTTTTCCCCCTTTCATGTTTTTTATAAACACCCAACTGCCCGAACCAAAAATCTGCAAAAAGTTTAAAATACTTTCTACCTTTTTCTATAACAGAAATCATATCGAAAGGAAAGTATCCGGCTTCGGCATCTATTTTAGGAAATTTCATTTGAGTAGAGGGATATTTAACTTTTTCTAATTTCCCAAACCTAACTTTTTTAAAAAATTTTATGAAAAGGCCCCTATCCTTCCAATCCCTATAAGTGTTATATCTTGCAAAAAGTTTTGGTTGTTCTTTTAGGAATTTGGAGGCCAATTCGTTGAAATCTATTACTTTGTTCCCTTCCATACAAATCCACTTCCTCATATCCATAAGATAAAGTGCTTCTTCAGGTTTGAGGAATATCTTCCCTTCTTTAAACTCTCCGATAAAAGACTCTTTTAACTTAGGAACTTCGCTGCCTTCTACTATCAACTCCTTTCCTTTAACTTTTATTATTCGCATAATTTTTATCAAGAAACTAATCATTTAAATTATGGTAAGAAGAAGAGGTTTGCCAGAAATTAACGAGCTTGTTGTCGTTAAAGTTTATAAAGTAACTCAATTTGCTGCTTGGTGTAAATTGGAGGAATATCCAGAATTAGAAGGAATAATACCAATCTCAGAAGCTGCAGGAAAATGGATATTCGATGTAAGAGAAGTTGTAAAAGAAGGGAAACAATACGTTGCAAAAGTTATTAGAATTGACGAAAAAGATAAAATAGTAAAATTAAGCCTAAAAAGAGTTTCGAAAAGGGATGAAAAAGAAAAATTAAATCTATTCAGAAAAGAGTTAAGGGCAGAAAAAATTCTTGAGTTAATAGCGGAAAGTCTTGGAAAGAGTTTAGACGAAGCTTATGAAAACATAGGTTTTTTGCTCCAAGAAAAGTTTGGAGAAATGTACGATGGTTTAGAAAGGATATTTAGAGAACCAAAAATATTGGATAAATTAAAGATAAAAAAGGAATGGAAGGATGCTTTATTAAAAGTTCTTAAGAAAACTTTTAGGGAAAAATGGATTGAGCTAAAAGTTAATTTGCAGCTTTACTCTTTAGAAGGAGACGGTATTTGTAGAGTTAAAAAGGTCTTAGAAAGCCTATCTAAAAAAGGTCTTGAAGTTAAATACATATCACCGCCAAGATACTTGTTAAAACTCAAAACTACAAACCCAAAAAAAGATGAAAAAAAACTATTGCAAATTTTGAAAAAAACTGAAAAATTGGCTAAGCAGTTGGGTTGTTATTTTTCTTACAGCAGAGAAGAATGAAATTGAAAAAATGCCCTAAGTGTAAAATATATACTTTAAAAGATTTTTGTCCAAAATGCGGAGAAAAAACTATAAACCCACATCCTCCTAAGTATTCTCCGCTAGACAAGTGGGGCAAATATAGGAGGATTTTAAAAGCCTTATTAAGATAAAAAAACAAATTTGGAGTATGGTTACACGTATAGTAGTTTATAAAAAGCCAAAAGTTAAGAATCCAGTCTTTGTTGAGGGTCTGCCAGGTATAGGAAATGTTGGGAGGGTTGCGGCTGGTTATTTGGTAGAGGAATTAAAAGCAGAAAAGTTTGCTGAGCTTATCTCTGATCATTTTCTTCCTTTGGCTTTAACAAGAGAAGATTCAACTTTGCATTTATTAAAGGCTGAATTTTTCTACTGGAAAGCTAAGAGGAAAAATCAGAGAGATCTAATCCTGATGATAGGAGATAGTCAAAGCGTAGACCCACAAGGTCAATACGAAATAACTACAGAGATACTTAAATTCCTAAGGAAATTCAAAGTAAAAGAGATATTTACTCTTGGTGGGTTGAGTATTGGAGAGGAGGTTGAAAAACCTAAAGTTATAGGTTTAACCAACGACCCTTCTTTAGTTAAAAAATATTCAAAGTATGGCATAATTTTTGATACAGGAACTAGAGTTGGTTCTGTAGTCGGAATAGCTGGTTTGTTGATAGCTTTAGGCAAGTATTATGGAATGAAGGGGGTTTGCCTATTAGGTGAAACAGCAGGTTTACCTATAATTCCAGACCATAAAAGTGCTGAAAGCGTTCTGAAAGTTCTCGTAAAAATATTGAACTTAAAAATAGACCTTACAAAGCTTGAGAAGAAGATAGAAAATATGAAAGATTTCTTAAAGAAGATGAAAGAAGCACAAGCTAGAATTTTAAGCCAATTGCTTATTAAGCCAACGAGAAAAGTAGAAGAGGAAAGGCTAACCTACATAGGTTAGCAATTTAAAATTAGCTTGATTATAAGTTTTTTATGCCAAAGTTATTAATACCAAGAAACAAATACTTAGCTTCTGGAATACACATAGGGATGAAAAGGAAAACTAAGGGAATGAAGAAATTTATTTATAGAATTAGGCCAGACGGTCTTGCCATAATAGATTTGCAAAAAATAGACGAAAGAATAAGGGTTGCTGCAAAATTTTTGGCAAGATGTAAAAATATACTTCTAGCTACAAGAAAAGCAATAGCTTATGCTCCTTTTAAAAAGCTCGGTGAAATAATAGGAGCTAAGGTCGTTACTGGTAGGTTCTTGCCAGGTACTTTAACCAATCCTCAGCTAGATGAATTTTGCGAGCCAGATGTAATTCTGATATCCGATCCGATAATAGACGATCAAGCTTTAACAGAGGCTGTAAAGGCAAGGGTTCCTATAGTAGCATTTTGCAATACAGTTCATGAAATTAATAATTTAGACCTTATAATACCAATGAATAATCAATCCAAAAAATCGATAGCTTTAGCTTGTTGGCTTTTAGCTAGGGAAATTCTGAAAGAAAGAGGGAAGATCAAAAGCTATAAGGAATTTAAGTATAGTTTAGAAGATTTTCTTAAGGAAGAATAGCTTTTAATATAGATGTGCTTCGATGAAAATAAATTTAAACTAAAAATCCTTTTTAATTCATATCAATAATTCTAATCGGAGCATGGTAAAGTTGGAAAGCGAAATAGAAGAATACAAGATTGAGATAAAGACTTGGATAAAAAAAATTAGGAAGAGAGACGGAAGAATAGTAGATTTTGACCCATCGAGAATAGCTAATGCAATTTGGAAGGCTGCAAAAGCAGTTGGCGGTAAAGATAAGAGAAGACCTTGGGAACTTGCAAAACAAGTTGTTGAGTTATTGGAAAAAAAGCTGAAACCTGGTGAAATACCGAGTGTTGAGCAAGTTCAAGATCTAGTAGAAAAGGTTTTGGTCGAAAATGGTCATTATAAAACTGCTAAAGCTTATATACTTTACAGACAAAAAAGGGCCGAGGCAAGGAAAGCTTGCGCAATTTTAGGCGTAAAAGACGACTTAAAACTTCCTTTAAATACTATAGTTATTTTAGCAGCTCGCTATTTGCTAAGGGATGAAAATAGGAATATAATAGAAACACCAAGTCAGCTTTTTAGAAGAGTTGCTAGAGCAATAGCTGAAGTAGAAAAACGATATGGTAAATCTGACGAATACGTTAAAGAATTGGAAGAGAAGTTTTACGAATTAATGACCTCTTTTAAGTTCCTCCCCAATTCTCCTACTCTTATGAACGCAGGAACTGGTAAGAATTTAACTTTAAGTGCATGTTTTGTTATTCCGATAGAAGACGATATGGAAAGTATTTTTGAAGCGTTAAAAACGATGGCTCTAGTACAGAAGGCAGGTGGTGGATGCATAGATGGGAAAGCAAAAATAGTTTTTGAAAACGATTCTGAATTTCATGTTTTATCGCTAGAAGATTTTTATCAAAAATACAAAGGAAATGAGTTTTACGATGCAAAATATGATAGGTATGGTATTGACGTTAGGAATAAAAATATTTATGTTTACTCCTTTGACCCTAAAAGGAAAAGAGTTGTTAAAGGTAAAGTGCAATTCATCTGGAAGTATATATTAGGCGAGAACGTTAAAAAGTTTTCAATCATAACTAAGAAGGGAACTAGAATAATAACATCGCCTTGGCATCCATTTTTTGTTTTAACACCAAACTTTGAGATAATTCAAAAAAGAGCTGATGAGCTACAGAAAAACGATATGATCATAGGCTCCTTACCGATAGAAGAAATAGGTTTTAATTTCGATTATTGGCTTTTAGGTTTTATAACTGGAGATGGTTGTATAGGCAAGTACAAGAATAAAAATTACGAGACTTGTAGGATAAGAATTTACGATAATGTAAAAGAAACTTTAGAAAAGATAAATGCGCATTTGGAAAGGAAATTTGGGAAGAAGTATGCAATTCAGAAAGATAGGAATATATTCTACATAGATATTAAAACACCAAAAGTTACTTCTTACTATTTAAAGTTGAAAAAGAAGGTTTTCAAGAATAAAATCTCAGCCCTTTCATTCATCGCTGGTTTATTTGATGCAGAAGGTTACGTTGGGAAGAAACCTTCTCTTCAACTTTCAACTGTCAAAAAAAGTTTGATGGAGAAAATAGCCTATTTGTTAAATTCTTTAGGAATAAAGGCTAGAATAAGGGAGAAGAAAAGAAAGGACGGAAAAGATTATGTAATACATATAGAAGAATACAGTGCAATCTTAAGGTTTTATGAACTAATAGGGAAACATTTGCAAAGAGAAGATAAGAAAAAGAAGTTAGTTTCAATACTAAGAAAAAGCAAGGGAGGATCTTTCGGTTTGCCTTTAAATTTTGAGGAATTTAAAAAGATAATGTCAAGATTTGGTGTTAGTTTTAAAACTAATGGCAACCAAACTTTAGCTATTTTTAAGAACAAAAAGCTGTCGCTAGGTCAATGGCATAAAAGAGGGGTTGTTGCAAAATCTACTCTAGTAAGATTTTTAAAAGAAATAGAAGGGAATGTAATGGAAATTAAAAATTTGAGAAAGCTTATAGAATCTGTTGAAACTGTTAAGTCGATTTCTGCTAATACTGCTAAAGCAATCTTTTATGATTTGACGGTTAAAGACTACCAAAATTATTTAGCAGGAGATGGTGGTTTGGTTTTTATCCATAATACTGGATTTGATTTTTCGAAATTAAGACCTAGAGGAGATGTTGTAAAATCTACAGGAGGCATAGCTTCGGGACCAATTTCTTTTATGAAAATTTTCGATGCAGCAACTGAACAAATAAAACAAGGCGGAAAGCGTCGTGGAGCTAACATGGGAATTTTAAGAGTAGATCATCCAGACATTCTTGATTTTATAGTTTGTAAGGAAAGAGAAGGAGAATTGAGGAATTTCAACATCTCGGTTGCTGTTACAGACGATTTCATGAGGGCGGTCGAAAGAGACGAAGAAATAGACCTTATAAACCCAAGAACCAAAAAGCCAGTTAAAAGGATAAAAGCCAGAGTTATTTGGAATTTAATGGCAACTATGGCTTGGAAGAATGGAGAACCAGGAATTATATTTATAGATACAATAAACAAATACAATCCAACTCCGCATGTTGGAAGAATCGAAGCAACTAACCCATGTGGAGAACAACCTCTTTTACCCTATGAAAGCTGCAATTTGGGTTCAATCAATCTTTCGAAATTCGTCGAAGACGGTAAGATAAAGTGGGAAGAATTAAGAGAAACTGTTAGGTTAGCTGTTAGGTTTTTGGATAACGTGATAGATGCAAATTCCTATCCAATACCAGAAATAGAAAAAGCAACAAAGGCTAACAGAAAAATTGGTTTGGGTGTTATGGGATTTGCAGATATGCTAATTAAACTTGGAATTCCTTACAACTCAGAGAAAGCCTTAGAAATTGCAGAAAAGGTTATGAAATTTATAAGCGAGGAAGCGAGAAAGATGAGTGTTGAATTAGGGAAGGAGAAAGGAAACTTCCCAAACTTTAAAGGGAGCACCTGGGAGAAGAAAGGTTATAAGTATATGAGAAATGCTACAGTAACAACTATAGCTCCAACTGGTACTATAAGCGAAATAGCCGGTTGTTCTCAAGGTATAGAGCCTTTATTTGCTATTGCTTACGTTAGAAATGTAAAGGAAAGTTTGGGTTACGATTTGACTGTTATAAATCCTTTATTTGAAATGATAGCTATTCAAAGGGGTTTCTATTCAGACGAACTTATAAAAAAGATAGCAAGGAGTACTTCTATTCAGCATATAAAAGAAATACCAGAAGATGTTAGAAGGATTTTTGTTACAGCTTTAGACATAGCACCAGAATGGCATGTTAGGATGCAAGCAGCATTTCAGAAATATACAGATAATGCAGTAAGCAAAACTGTTAATTTACCTTATGACGCAACACCAGAGGATGTTGAAAGGATATTTATGCTTGCCTGGAAACTTGGTTGTAAAGGGATTACTGTTTATAGGTTTGGCAGCAGAAAAGTGCAAGTTATAAAGACGCTTGCAGAAGGAGGCCCTATTACTCCTGAAAGTTTTTCGAGGTGTCCAAGCTGTGAGTTATGAAGATTTAGATGTTTGGGTTCCTAAAAGGAAGAAGAAAAAGTATAAGAGTTATAAGAAGGGTTTTGGAAGAAAATATAAAAGGTGGCAGAAATGGAAAGAAAAAGAAGTTTAGTTTTTATTTATTCCACCTTTCCTACTATTAAAGATGCAAAAAAGATTGGAGAAATTCTAGTTAATGAAAAATTAGCGGCTTGTGTAAACATATTTAAATTAAATAGCATCTTTAGATGGAAAGGGAAGATCGAAAGAACAAAAGAATTTGGAGTATTTTTTAAAACTTTGCCAGAAAAGGAAAAAGCAGTAAGGAAAAGGATAAAGGAATTACACCCATACGAAGTTCCGTGTATCCTAAGTTTTAAGGTTAAAGCTAGTAAGCAGTTTTGGGAATGGGTTAGAGGTGAAATTTAATGGGTTATATTTATCTTTACACAGGAAACGGAGCTGGTAAGACTACTAATGCCCTAGGTTTGGCTTTAAGGTGCGTAGGACATAAGAAAAAAGTTGTAATAATTCAGTTCATGAAATGGTGGAAGAATATCGGAGAATATAAGATAAGAAATAGGTTAAAACCTTACTATGAAATTTATCAGTTCGGAAGGCCTGGTTGGCTAAAGATAAGGCCTAGCAGAAAAAAAGTAGTAAAGATAAATAGCATGAAATTTAAGGTAAGGAAAATTGAAGAGTTTGATAAAAAAGCTTGCAAAAAAGCCTTAGAATTCGCTAGAAAAATTGTAAAAAAGAAAAGACCCCATCTTTTGGTTCTAGACGAAATTAATTTGGCAATTCATTGCGGCCTTTTAGACGTTGAGGAAGTTCTGAAATTTTTGGATGAAATACCAGAAGAAACGCACGTCGTTCTAACTGGAAGATATGCACCAAAGGAATTAATAGAAAGGGCAGATTTTGTAAACGAGATTAATGTTATAAAAATGCCTAAAAAATTAATTGCGACCGAAGGAATACAATATTAAGTGAGAATATGGCAAGGCCTGTCGTGGATCAGGAAAAATGTATAGGTTGTGGAACTTGTGTTGCTTTATGCCCAGAGGTATTTGACCTAAACAAAGAAGGAAAATCTTATGTAAAAAATCCAGAAGGAAAATGTAACCTAAAAGAAGTAGTGGAAGCTTGTCCAGTTGGCGCTATAAAGCTCGAGTGATTAAACAAACTTTACTATTTCGCTTAACCTTTTTCTTCCTGTTTTTTCTGGTTTTTCTTTCGGATAACCTATAGGTAAGATAGCTATTGGCACTAAATTTTTTGGTATTCCCATAACTCTTCTTACAGAATCTTCGTCAAAAGCGCCAACCCAGCAAGTTGCTAATCCCAATTCATAGCAAGCTAACATAGCGAAAGTTGCAGCTATAGTAGCATCTTGTAAAGAGTAAAGTCTTCTCCCCCTTTCTCCATAATAAATTCCAGATTCTTCAGGATTCGCACAGAATACAAGAACTACTGGAGCTTCAGCTATAAATTTTTGTCCGAATGCAGCTATTGCAAGCTTCTTCTTTTTTTCCCTATCTTTAGTTATGTAAATCCTATAAGCCTGGAGATTTCCTGCTGAAGGAGCAGAATTGGCGGCCTTTAATATTTTCTCCAATTTTTCGTCTTCGACATCTTTACTTAAATAAGATCTAACCGATCTTCTTTTTTCAATTAACTCAAAAAATTCCATAAACTTTTTATCATTCAAAGATTTTTTATAATAAATGTCCATTCCTACTCTTAAGTCACCCGTTGAACAAGAACTTGAAAAATTAAAGGAATTGTGTGGATATAGAGAAGATATAGTTAGGAAATTGGAAAAATGTTGTTTGCGCTTGTATGAAGTTGGGGAAATAGTAGGCATTCATCCTTTAATGATTTTAGATATAGCTTATATTTTGCTAAAGCAAAATCCAGAAATAGAAATTAAGGTTGAGCATTACGTTGGTTCTGGAAAGAAAAGGGTAAGAACGGATGTTTATGCAGAGATTGGAAATAAAACAGCTATTTATGAGATAGAGACTTTCAACTCATGTTTTGCTTTTATAGAAATAGGCAAAACTCCTGATGGAAGAAGGATATTTTATGAATTACTTCCACAGGAGGTTATAGAAATTAGGCTTGGAAGCAAAGCAGCTAGGTATAGCAGGTATGCCGATAAATTTTCTTTTGTAATACCAAGTTCTAAAAAAATGGAAATACTTAAATCCAAAGCTATTAAGTTTCTTCAAACACCCCTTGAAAAGAGGAAGAAAAAAGATTGCAGAGAATTGCTACGTCTTATAAACTTAGTTTATAGAAATCCTCCTGTATCTTTTGATGAGCTGATGGGTGCTAAGTTGGATGGATTGATTTTTCTTGATTTAAAAACGTTGGCTTACGAAGCAATAGGAGAACCTTTTCTTTAAGGAAATGTAAAGATTTTTATGAAAGAAGCTCTTCTATGGAAAAAAGAAAACAATAAAGTAAGGTGCAATTTATGCGCTAGAAGGTGTTTAATACCTGAAGGCAAAACTGGTTTTTGTTTGGTAAGAAAAAATATCAATGGCAAACTTTTTTCGTTAAATTATGGTAAATTGGTTGCTGCTGATGTAGATCCTATAGAGAAAAAACCTTTATTTCATTTTTTACCAGGAAGCTATGCATTTTCGATAGCTGCAGCTGGATGCAACTATTGCTGCTCTTATTGTTGTAATTGGTATATTAGCCAAGTTTATAGAGATAAAAGAAGCCAGGAAGTTGTTGGAGAGGAATATACTAGTGAAGAAATAGTAAAACTTGCTTTAGAAAATGGCTGCAAGTCAATAAGTTATACTTATACAGAGCCAACTATATTTTTTGAGTTTGCCTACGATACTGCAAAGCTAGCGCATAAGGAAGGTTTGAAAAATACTTTTGTAACTAATGGTTACATGACTCCAGAGGCTGTGAAACATATAGCAAAATATTTAGATGCAGCAACTGTAGATTTTAAAGGGAATGCTGACCCAAAGTTTTACTTGAAATTTGCAAAAGTTCCTTCGGTTGAACCAATTTTTGAATGTCTTAAAGAGATGAAAAGAAACAAAATTTTTATAGAAATAACTAATTTAGTTGTTCCAAAATTTGGTGAGAAAGAGGAAAGTTTTAGAAAATTGGTAAGATGGATAATAGATGAATTAGGACCAGAAACACCTTTCCACATTTTAAGATTTTTGCCTAATTATAGAGTTTTGGATTGGCAACCTACTCCTGTAAAACTTTTGGATAAATTTTGGAAAATAGCTAAGGAGGAAGGTTTAATTTTTGTTTATATAGGAAACGTTCCAGGTTATAAGGAAAATACTTATTGTCCAAAATGTGGCGAATTGCTAATAGAAAGATTTGGAGTTTCAGCTTTAAGTATTAACTTAAAAAATGGAAAATGTCCAAAGTGTGGCTTTAAATTGCATGGAGTTTTTGCTTAGTTCTTTTCTTTCATAGCTTCGAGTACCCTTTCTTTTGCTATACTAACTGCAACTTTTCTTGGAGATTCATCTCTCTTTTTGGCTTCTTCCAGAACTAGCCTAACGTTTTTCTTTATTTTTTGCTCTACTAATTTCCACATTTTTTCTTCGCCATAGCCCATATATTCAACGTAGCTTGAAATAACACCGCCTGCATTTGCTACAAAATCTGGAACTACCCAAATACCTTTTTTATGCAAAATTTCTTCGAATTCTGGTTTTGCTGGTATGTTAGAAGCTTCCACTATAAGCTTTGCTTCTATTTTTCCTACGTTTTTTTCGTTTATAACGTCTGGCAAAGCAGCTGGTATTAAGATATCTACAGGTAGTGTGAAAAGATGCTCGGTCGAAAAAACTTCGCCAGGTTTGTAATTTATTACGCTTCCAGTTTCTCTTTTGATTTTAATTAATCTAGGTATATCTATACCATCTTTATTGTATAAAGTACCTTTGCTATCGCTTACAGCAACTATTTTTGCACCCTCTTCATATAGGTATTTAGCTATCGAAGATCCTACATTTCCAAAACCTTCTATTGCAACTGTGCATTCGTCGAGCTTTAACCCAATAAATTCGGCTGCAACTTTCGTTGCATGAAACACGCCAAAGCCTGTTGAGCCAAGTTCATGGGGTAATCCACCTAAATCTTTAGGTTTTCCCGTACAACTATTCAAATTCTTATTACCTTCTACAAGCCATCTCATTTCTTCTGCTCCAGTTCCCATATCAGGAGCTCCTATATACATCTCTGGAGCAATACCCCTTAAAGCTCTTCCAAAGGCTCTCATTAAAGCTCTTTTTTTCTCTTTATCCATCTTAGGGTTGGCCTTTATTCCTGCTTTTGCTCCACCAAATGGCAACTCAGCCATTGCACATTTCCAAGTCATAGTTCTCGCTAGTCTAAAAACTTCAAAAACTGTAATCGTTGGTGATATCCTTATGCCACCCTTTCCAGGACCTAAAGCGGTATTATCTATTACAACAACTCCTTTTAAGTTAACTCTTGGATCATAGACCTCTATTATTTTTTCCGGCCCTATTTCGTCGCCAAAAGTTTCTACGTTCATGACAATTCATAATAGTGGCAGAAATAAATTTTTTTCTTTTATTTACTAATCATGTCGATAAGACTATATCCTACTAGCAAAGAATGGTTTGATACAAGGAAATGGCAAAAAAGAGTTAAGTTAATAAGTGGAGTAGAATGTTATTTGATTCCCTTTATCAGGCACATTACGTCCGTTTTTCCAGGTCTTGATCGTAGGTTAATCGTACCAGTGCTTATGGTAGTTCTTTATAAGAAATTAATGTTTCCTTTTTTCGATTTTGTTAATTTGCAACATAGACGGCTACGTAACTATATAAGGAAAATGGTAAGAGAGGGTTATTTAAAGGGATACGAAGAGGAGCCAACTCCTTTAGAAAGAGACGCTTATGATGAAATTAAAATTTCTCACAAGTTGAGCGGAAAGCAAAATAGGCCCGTCGAACTGCCATTTTACAACTTGAGAAAACTCGTAAAGGTGCTTACGGGTATAAACTTAGATAGAATTGGGGTAGAGATAGTTCCTTTCAGTTCTACCTTCAAAACAACACCTGCAACTTCTGCTATTGCGTGCTGTTTAGCCAGCCCGCGTTCTGTAGAAGAAATAAGCACCTTAACAGGTTATTCAACTAACACTGTAAGTAATTGCTTATGCGGGTTTCGGTGGTTAAAAATAGTTAAGAGGAGAAAGGGAAAGTTCGAATTAACATCGTTAGATCATTACGTTGATGCATATAGATCTTTCGAAGATCATCTGCAAAAAATGCTTAGAAGAACAAAAACATATTGCTTAGCTGTTGCTGGCGAAAAAATTGATTGCAGTCCTAACACAGTAAAAATGTGGAAAACTTCTAGCGCGATGCCATATGTAGTACCAAAAAAATCTATATGGCTTGCTTATAACTTAAAATTGCTGGATGAGGATGAAAGGGATTTTTTGCTTACTTTTCGCGATTACAGGGAATTTATCTCATCACTAGAAGAGCCAGCACCTTTTGGTTAAAATAACTACACCCACTGCGATAGATTGGCAATTGGAATACCTTTGTTAGTTTTAGGTATCTTTGCAAAGTTTTTTCTAAACCTTTTCTAAAATTTAAAACTTTTTAATGAACCATTACAGGTCCTTTAGTTCCATGCAAATAATTATAAGCTTGTAAAGCCGCTTTACAACCTTCTCCAGCTGCAACTACTAACTGCTTAAAAGGAACGTTGGTTATATCACCTGCAGCAAAAACCCCGGGTCTTATTTTGTCTGAATCTGGATAAAAAGTTTCATTTTTCTGCGTAATTACGATTTGATTTCTTTCGTCTAGTTTTACAAAATCTTTGAATGGACTCGGATCTATAACTAAACCTATTTGGATAAAGATTCCATCAACTTTTAATTCAAAAGTTTCGCCAGTTCCTACTATTTTTCCTTCTTCCATTTTAGTTTTTTCTAAAACTATACTTTCTACCTTATCCTTTCCTTTAATTTCCTTAACTATCGCCCAAAGTATTATCTCAATATTTTCTTTAGACTTAACCCTTTCCACTAATTCTTCAAAGCCTCTAAACTCACCTCTTCTATGGATTAGATATACTTTTTTTGCAAATTTGCTTCCAAGTAGAGCTGCCTCTAAAGCAGAGTTTCCGCCGCCTATTACAGCAACTACTTTATCTTTAAATAAAGGCATATCACAAGTTGCACAATAGCTAACACCTTTTCCTAAAAATTTATCTTCCCCAGGTACGTTTAGCTTGCGGGGTGTCTTTCCCATAGCAATTATTATAGTTTTGCATTTCCACTCTTGCTTATTAGTTTTAACTACGTAAAATCCCTCTTTTTCTTCAAAACCCTTAACTTCTTCAAAAGCAATTTTTAAACCATTTTCTAATGCTTGTTCAAAAATTCTTTTTACTAATTCAGAACCTTTAATTTGTTTAAAGCCTGGATAATTTTCTATAACTTCAGCCCAATTCGCTTGCCCTCCTATTTCTTTTGTTATTAAAATGGTTTTCATTTTCCTTCTTAAAGCATAAATAGCAGCTGTTAAACCTGCAATTCCACCTCCGCAAATTATTAAATCGTAAATTTCTTCCATAGTTTATCTACAAAAAATTTTTAGCAAAGAAAAGAAAAAACCAAGCAAGTTTTTCATAAATTTTAACTTTTTTTTATTAAAAATAAAACTTCGTCACGATTTGGTATACCAATTATTACATGCTTTCTATCTACTATTGCTGCTGGTACGCTTCTTATGTTATAAATAGAAGTTAACAGCTTGCCTTCTTCAGAAAGTGCGTCGATGATTTTTAATTTAAGGTCCAGCTCTCTTTTAAAACTTTCCCAAACTATTTTTGCTATTGGGCAGTGGGGACAATTTTTTGAAATTAAAAGTATAACTTCTTTTGTCACGTTAAATTTATTAGCTATTATGATTTAAATCCCTAAATCTGATGAGGAAGGACGGGCAGGTTGAACCAATGAGAATGCCTCCCTTCCTGAAGAGGGGAAGATGAGAAGGGTAAGAGTAAAAATTTACGGAAGAGTTCAAGGTGTATTTTTTAGAGCAAATACAAAAAGATTAGCTGATGAAGTAGGAGTAAAAGGTTGGATAAGAAATTGCGAAGATGGAACTGTAGAAGCTGTTTTCGAAGGAGAAGATAAAGCTGTAGAAAAAATGATTAAATGGTGTCATAAAGGTCCACCTTTAGCTAGGGTAGAAAAGGTTAAAGTAAATGAAGAAAAGTTTAAGGGAGAGTTCAAAGATTTTAGAATAATTTACTTTTAACAAACACCCTTACCTGTTGTACTCCCTGAATAACTTACTGAAAAACCTCTGTTTGCTTGTTTTTCTGTTAACTTAATCTTACAAAATTCTGGTTTTTCTTCAAATCCACAGCAAATTATTGTTTTTACAGCTTCTGCCGACCTTCCTCCAAAATTATATTCGTTAACTCTTTGATCGTTAAGTATTAAAGTTGGAGAGCCTGTAACTCTGTACTTAGCTTGCAAATCAAAATCTTCTTCAGCATATTTTAAACCTCTTTGCGAATCATTCATGCAATCTTCAAGCTTTCCTTTATCTACGCTAGCTACATCTAAACATTTTTCTGATTCGCCTTTCTTTATGAAGCAATCTATATATTTCCAGAACTTATCAGATTGTTCTTCTCTTATGCAAATTTCCTTTAAATTTTCAGTGGCCTCCTTATCTCCATGCATGCTTCTTATTTTTCCGTTTTCAATAGATCCTAAATATCTAACTTCTATATAATCAGCCATTTCTGGAATATTCTTTACTATTTCATTCAAAACCCTTAGCATTTGTAAACCAAAAGGACAGTAGCTCACTACAAAAGCTCTTAAAATTGGTTTTTTTCTTTTCGGTAAACTCTCACAACTTTGTGCAGCAATAGTTTTTCTTAGACTTTCTGAAGTATCAAAAGGATTTGAAACGAATAAGTATTTACCATCTTTAGTTATGTAAACCGGTATTTCTCTTCCTCTATAGCTAGTAACAACTTTATACATACCAGAAAACTCTTCAACTCTTACCAGAGTTGCCTTTCCACCCTGAACTAAATTTTTGTTAATGTATTCAATAGCTTTCCTTCCAGCTTCTTCAGCAGTTAGCAGTTGGACAGCTTTGCCACCAATTTTTAATATGTTAAAAAAACTTAGCAAAAAGAGAACCAAAAGAGCAAGAGTCGAAAAAAACCAAACATTCAATTTTATCTTTGCTCCTTCCATCCTATCTACCGAATATTTTGAGCATTAATTTGAAGAAACTTTGTTTTTTAACTTTAAATTCTTTCCCTAGAAGCCAATAGCCTAGTTTTTTAATTTCAACTGCAGCCTTACTTTCTGGAAACAATTCAAACAAAGGCCTTCTTAAAAATATACTTTCCTCAACTTTCCTGTCTTCAGGAATTCTTGCTAAAATTGGATAATCGAAAAAGGCTTCTACAAAATCCATAAACTTAAACTTCTTTGGTATTCTGTTTATTACTACACCCAAAATTTTTTTATCGAGTTTTTCAGCTAGCTTTAGCACTTTTAAACCATCTAGAATAGCTGGTAGATTTGGGTTTGTAACCAAAATTATTTCATCACAAGCTTCTAAACAAGCTAGAGTTTCTCTTCCTATGCCAGCAGAACCATCTAGCAATATGAAATCTGCTTTAGGTAAGATTGGTAAGACAGCATTTATTAACATGGAAGGTTCTAAACCGCTCAATTTTCCTAAACTTATACTTCCAGGTATTAAGTTAATTCCAGATGGTAATTTGTAGATGCATCTTTCGATTTCAAAATTTCCTCTTAAAAAATCATGAAGAGTAATGTTTGGTGCTAGCAAACCAAAATGCAAGGCTAAATTTGGGGTTGTAAGGTTTGCATCTATAGCATAAACCCTTTGGTTTAGTTCTGCTAAAGCATAAGCTAGGTTTGCCGTCAAAAAGGTTTTTCCAGTTCCTCCTTTTCCAGAAGTTATCAAAATAACCCTTGCCACAATTATAAAAGAGTAAATAGATTAAAATTTGTTAAGAATTATGGGGGTCTTACCTTTAACGCAATTCAAACCACCTCTAATTCAAGTAGATTATGTAAGCATATCAGTTTCTTTCTTAATAGGCTTTCTAGTTGCAATGTTGTTTTTCGCAAGAGATAAAAGGAAAGAGCCTGAGGTGTTTGGATGAAAACTAGATTTCTTTACATAAATTATGTAGGGAAGGTTAAAGCTAGTGGAGAAGTTTTTGATACAAATTTAGAAGAAATAGCTAAAAAAGAAGGAATTTATGATGAAAAAAGAAAGTATAAACCGCTTGCTGTAATAACTGGTTCAAACAGATTGTTTAGAGCATTAGAGGAAGAAATTTCTAAGATGGATGTTGGCGAAAAGAAAATTATAACTCTACCTCCAGAAAAGGCTTTTGGGTTAAGAGATGAAAAATTGAAAAGAGTCTTTTCTTTAAAAGATTTTGAGAAAGAACCTCAGGTTGGCCAAAAAGTTTTTTTAAGAGGATTAGAAGGGAGGATAATAAGTATTAGCGGAGGAAGGGTTATAGTAGATTTTAACCATCCGTTAGCTGGTAAGGAATTAGAATTTGAAATAGAAGTTGTAAAAGAGGCTAAAGATTTGAAAGAAAAGGTTTTAGTCGTGCTCGATTCTTTTACTAATTCTTCTGAAAGTTTTGAAGTTTTGGTTAAAAACGAAAAAGTTGAGATAAAAGATTTAAAAAATATCCTTACACCATCGCTTAGAATTTCTATTAAAGATGCTATATTCAAATTTCTTAAAAATTTGAAAGAAGTGATTTTTATAAATCAATTTTCAGCAAGCTAAACTTTTTATAATTTTTAAGGCTTGAACTAAATTTTTAACTTCATAGTCGCTTTTTACTTTCTTACTTTCCTTAAGGTAGTATTTGGAATGCTCGAATTTTTTAATTAGTATGGTTTTGATTCCAAGCCTTCTAGCAGATTTTATGCTTTCGACTGAATTATCTATAAGTAAAACTTCTTTTGGTTTTACTCTCAATTTTCTTAAAATTATTCGAAAATATTTTACTTCTTTTTTGCAGCATTTCGTATCATCTTGAGAAAATCTTTTGAATATAAACTTAGAAAGTTTTGCTTTTTCAACTTTCCAATTAACAACTTCTTTTATAGCATTCGAAACTATTACAGGTTTAAGCCCAAGCTTTTTAACTCCTTTAAGAAATTTTTTTGCTTCTTTTCTAACTTTAAGATATTTCAAAGCTTTTTTATAGGCATTTTTCCAAAAATCTCCAAGTTTTAATTTGTTAGAATAAATCCTCCAATCATACCATTCCTTTTTTCCTTCCAATTCTTTTCCTATTTTCCAAAAAATTTCCTTTGCACGTTTTTTAGAAATTTTAAGTTTTTTGCTTATTTTTTGATAAAATTGCCTTAGAACTTCTGCCTCTAACCTTCTATTATCGATTAAGGTTCCGTCCAGATCTACAAGGACGAATTTAAGTTTCATAATAAAGTAGTAGTGCTGGTAGTTTAAGCTGTTTGGTTGCTTTATTGTCGATAAGCAAGCTATTTAACTTTTTCTTTCACTTAAAGTTTATGGGCGTTGAGGAACTTATAAACGAAGCATTAAATGGGGATAAAAGAGCAATAGCCAGATTGATATCTATAGCAGAAGATTATCCTGAACATGCAACTTCTCTTGTAAGAGAGTTAAAAGAATATGTCAAGGAATGTCCAGTTATTGGTATTACTGGTCCACAGGGTGTTGGAAAAAGTACTTTAATTGGTAAAATAGTAAAAACTTTAAAAGGAGATTACAGAGATATAGAAAGAATAGCAATTCTTTGTATAGACCCCTCAAGTATTATAACTGGGGGTGCGTTTTTAGGAGATAGAATAAGAATGGCTGACTATATAGATGAAAAAGTTTTTGTAAGAAGCATGGCTACGAGAGGAAGTTTGATTGGTGGAATTTGTAGGGCGGCTTATGCAGCTCTTTACATTTACAAAGCAACTTACAGACCTGACCTTATACTAGTAGAAACCACTGGCACAGGTCAGGCTGATGTTGGAATACTGGCGTTTACCGATAAAACATTGCTTGTCTTAACACCAGCGGCTGGTGATGAGATCCAAGTTTTAAAAGCAGGTTGCATAGAGTTAGCTGATGCAATTGTTGTTAATAAAGCTGATTTGCCAGGATCTGATATAGCTGTTAGCATTCTTTCTGAGTGGTTTCCTAACAAGCCCATTTTCAAGACTAATGTAATTTCTGGTGAAGGAATTAAAGAAGTTGTAGAGTATATTTTAAGTCCTGAAAAAGTTTCTGAAGAAGAGCGACTAAGAAAGTATAGGATCGGTATAAAACTTTTTGCAGCAGATAAATTTATGAATGGTCTTGAAAAGTATCTAGACGAATGCAATTTGGAGGATTATATAAAAGAAGGTATAGACTTGCTATCGGCTTCTGAGCAAATTTTAAGCAATTTTATTAAAAAGATGTATCAAGAAGGTTAGTTATAGATTTTCTTCTGTAACTACTTTAACTCCTTTTTGAATGAGCATTGCAGCCAGAACTCCATAGCCTTCTTTCAGCTCTCCATTAATGTAAGTTTTTCCACATCCGCAAGAAGGAGATTTTTGCTTAAGAATAGCCTCTTTTACTCCTAACTTTTTACAAAGATTCGCTATAAATTTAACAGCCTTTAAAACTTTCTCTGTTACATCTTTTCCGCTTTTAGTAAGGATTTTACCCTTACCGATTATAACATCGAAACCATCAGTTGTTAAATATATCTCTTCTCTAGGAACACCTAAACCAGCAAAAACTTCAGGGCAAACGGGTATTAAAATATCTTTTTTGTACAAATCAAAAACTTTTTCGTTGAAATTTGATTTACCATTATATTTGCATTTAATACCTAGTAAACAGGCGCTTACTATTTTAACCATCTTTAAACCTTACTATATCTCTATCGTCTAAAAATTCACCAGTTTGTATTTCTATTATATTTAAAGGAATTTTGCCTGCATTTTCTAACTTATGCTTGGTAGTTGCTGGTATAAAAATGCTTTCTCCGCTTTTTAATAAAACTTCTTTTTCACCAGCCTTTATTTTTGCAACTCCCCTTACAACTACCCAATGTTCATTTCTATGATAATGCATATGTAAACTCAAACTTTTTCCTGGATAAACTGTTAAGAGTCTTATCTTATAAGTTGGCGTTTCTTCTAGAGTTGTATAAAAACCCCATGGTCTATAAACAGTAGAGTGAAACTTTACTTTTTCATTTCCTTTCTCTTTAAGCTTTTTTACCAATTCTTTTATTTTTTGCGAAGATTTTCGAGGAGCTACGAGTAATACGTCGTCTGTTCCTATTATTATCATGTCTTTTACGTCTATGCAAGCAACAAATTTATTGGAAATTATGAGATTATTTTTTGAATTTATACAGAAATACTCACCGCTTGCAGCATTTCCGTTAGAATCTTTCTTCATAAGCTCGTAAATTGATTCAAAACTTCCTATATCACTCCAAAAACTCTTAAGAGGAATTACAGCAACTTTTTTTGATTTTTCTAACAATCCCTTATCGACAGAGATCGATGGTAATTCTGAATACTTTCCGCCTTCTTCAAAAATTTTACAAATATTGCTTGCATATTTTTTGCATTCCTCAAAGAAAATTTTGGTTGAGAATACAAACATACCGCTATTCCATAAGCACCCTTCTTTTATTAGCCTTTCTGCCATTTCTTTATCTGGTTTTTCTATAAATCTTAAAACCCTAAAGCCGTATCCAACTCTTTCAGCTGGCTTTATGTATCCATAACCTGTATGAGGGCAAGTTGGTTTTATTCCAAACGTTACTAAAAAACTTTCAGCTAACTTTTCTGCTTCTTTAAAAGCTTTCTTTAAATCTTCATCTATTCCGACGAAATGATCTGAAGGAAGAATAGAAACTATAGAATCTCCCCATTCTTTTTGAATAGTCTTCAAACCCAAATAGATAGCTGGCAAAGTATTTTTAGATAAGGGTTCTGTTATTATGTTTAAACTTAATCCCATTTCTTCGAGTTGTTGTTCTATCAAGAACTTTTGCTTTTCGTTGGTTATTACGTAAATTTCTTCAGGTTTTGAGAACAAAAGAGCTCTTTTAACAGTTCTTTGAAATAAAGACTCAAAACTAGATGGAAACCCTTTTATTACAGGAGAAAATGGTTGAGTTTTAAATTTTATAAACTGTTTTGCAAAATTTTCTCTGCTTAAAGGAAATAACCTAGTTCCAAAACCACCAGCTAAGATTAAGGTTTTCATGCTAATTAGTTCAAGAATATTAAATTTATAAGGATGAAGTTTAAGCTAATTTGGTTCGATTCTTTTGGGGCAAAAAGCTCCTGCACGCTTGTAGAAACTAGGGATGTTAAAATACTAATAGATCCTGGAGTTGCTATAATGCATAGAAGTTTTCCAGTGCCTATTTATAAAAAAGTAGCTTGGAAACTTGAAGCAAAAAGAAAGATAAAAAAAGTAGCTAGAGATGTTGATATTATAGTAATTTCTCATTACCATTGGGACCATTTTTTGCCTAAGGACTTAAAAATTTATCAAGGTAAAATACTTTTTGTTAAAAATCCTAACGAATATATCAACGATTCTCAAAGAAAAAGAGCAGAAGGATTTTATGGCAAGCTAATAAAATTTGGAAAATTGGAAAGATGCAAAAAAGTAAAATTTGAAGATCCTGCTGAAAGTTTGAGGTCTTTAAGAATAGATTTTGGGGATTACCAGAAAAGAAGAGAAGAATTAATTAAAAATGGAATAGAGTGGTTCAAGAAAAGAGTAAAAAAATGGAAATCTTACAAGATAATTCCAGAAGGAAAGTTCAAAAATTTCGAGATCTATTTTGCAGAAGGAAGGAAATTCAAGTTTGGCAAGACTACTATTAAATTTATCGGTCCCCTTTTTCATGGTATCGAATATTCAAGAGTTGGTTGGGTTTTTGCAACTTTAATTAAAGAAGGGAAAGAAAAATTGATGCATACATCAGACCTTAATGGCCCAATTATAGAAGATTATGCCGATTTAATAATTAGAGAAAAGCCAGATTATCTCATTTTAGATGGTCCTATGACTTACATGCTCGGTTATACGCTCAATCTAATAAACTTTAGAAGGGTTTTGGATAATGTAAAAAGAATTTTAAAGAAAGTTAAGCTTAAAGTTATGATTTGGGATCATCATTTGCCTAGAGAACCCAAATTCAGAGAAAGAACAAAAGAAGTTTGGGAAGTAGCAAAGAAATTGAGAAAGAAATTGTTAACAGCAAGCGAATTCCAGCTTGGGAAGAAACCTGTTGTAGAATTAGCAAATTTCAGCATTAATTAAGTTTTGTGTAGAAGAATTATGAAGTTTGTAGAAGTTTTGAAAAGTAGAGGTAAGCCATTCAGTTTGATCCTGTCAAGAAAAAATTGAAAAATTGTGTAGAAAGTTTGGGAACCGCTTTTTTACATTTTTTAGTTCTTATGCATAACAAAGACAGGCTTAAAAGCTGAAGTGTAATGTTTAAAAAATTATCTTTTCAAGTAAAATCGATGGTTGAATATTGGGTATTAATATTCGCAAATGTGGATAAAACCACTATTAATTTGAGAAATCCAGACCTACGTGGCATTTTAGAAGTTAGAAAAAAGGTAGCTCAATTAACGGCTGAATCTAATGTACATATGGGCGGTGCTTTCATGACAGGAAGGGGTTTAGAAGCAGGAGAATATCATTTAGCACTTTATAAGGGTATTCTTTACAGAGTTGAAGCAGAGTATGGTGGTATTGTTATAGAAAGGAAAGAAGATGGGTATATAAGATGGGAGTATACAGTACCTTTTTCTATTAGGCTTGAAGCGTTGAAATTGCAACAAAAGATAGTAGAACGTTGGGATAAGCCTATTGAATCTAAACAAACAATGGTAACTGTACGAGAAGAACCCAAAAAAATTGAGCAAAGTTATGAAGAATTGTTAGAATTGCTTAGATCACTTGATATAGGTTTTATCGATTTAGTAAGTGGAGAAGTTTATGGGAATAACCCACGGTGGAAAACTACACATTCAAGAACTGGTTTAGACGTAATTCCTATGATAAGCGGAAAAGATGTTTCACTTAAGCGTGAGCTTCATTATGCTTTATCAAGTTACGGGTTAAAAGGTAAAGATGTTACTGTAATACTAATAGGCGATTCAGTTGGTGATATACCATTCCTTAATCCACCGCTTGTTAAAAAAATATTGGAACCTTACGTAAGAGGATTGTCCATTAAATCGTATGGTGTAAATCCAACCGGACTTTTCAAGGAATATATAGAAGAAATTGGAGGAACATGTCTTTATGGGACTCCGGAAAGTTGTTTTTCAAGATGCTTGGTTTGCGAGCTAGAATCCCTTTAATTTTCTTTAAACATTATCAAGTAAGCAGCGGTTTCACCGTGATACAATTTTATAGTAATCTGTTAAAGGCCCCGGCGGGATTTGAACCCGCGACCTCCGGGTCCGAAGCCCGGCGCCCTATCCTGGCTAGGCTACGGGGCCTAAATTTTTTGAAGTATTAAATTTTTTACTTTTTTAGGATCTACTTTGCCCTCGCACTCTTTTGCAACCTCTCTAATTAATTTAGTTAAAGAACTTCTTATTCCAGCTTTGTATTCTAAAATTAATTTCGAATGTTTTGCTAAAACTTTTTCAACAATTTCATTTAACTCTACAGGTTCTTCTTCGAATTTTAAAATAATTCTTTTCTTTTTACCCATAAACTTCACTTCCAACCTTTTCTCCTTTTAGCACTTTTTCTAATTCATTAGGGTTACTTCCTATAAAAATAAGTTTTATTTTACTTCTTTTGGCTATTCTTAAAGCTGACAGATCGAACAATTCATAAGTTCCAGGTTCAGCTTTTTGGCTTTTAATTAACTCAAAAAATTCATCGTAGCTTAATTTATCGATTTTCTTTGCATCATCAAACTTTTTAGGATCTTTATCGTAAATACCGCTTACATCGCTTATGTTAATAACTACTTTACAACCTATTGCTTCAGCAAATAATACTGAATTAAAATCTGTCGAACAGCCAGGCTGATTACCGCAGCCTATGAAAAATGAATAGGATTGGTCAAAAGATTTAAGCAATTCGTTAACAGTCGAAATAGGCTCTGGATAACAGTTTTTAAGCGAAGAAATCAATAATCTAGCGTTTAACCTTGTAGCTTCAATTCCTATTTTGTCTAAATCGTTTTTGTTTTGGGTAAAATTGGAGGCTAATTTAATATACTCCCTTGCAACTTTTCCGCCTCCAGTTATTATAACAAACCTAAAACCTTTTTCTGCAAAACTATCTAAAATTTCAACGTACTTCTTTAATTTTTCTGGTGATTGTAGGAATTCGTTGATTACGCTACCGCCAAGAGATATTACGAATGTTTTCATGATTATAAAGAGTTAGAGTTGAAAATAAGTTTAAGTATAACGGCGTTATAAAGATTAAACTTTTTCGCTTTTATTTTCTTATTAATGGCAGAAGAAATTTCAGAAAAAGATTTTAAGGAAAAGGTGTTGGAAAGGAGTAAGAAAATACCTGTAATAGTTGACTTTTGGGCACCTTGGTGTATGCCATGTGTCTTCTTAGCTCCTATTTTAGAAAATGCTGTAAAAGAGTTTAAGAATAAGGTTGTTCTCGTTAAAGTAAACGTTCAGGAAAATCCAAGGTTAGCGATGAAATACGGTATTATGTCTATTCCTAATGTTAAGATGTTTAGAAACGGAAAAGTAGTTGATGAATTTATAGGGTTACAATCTGAGGATTTTATAAAGAATTGGATAAGGAAGAATTTAAAAAGCTAAAAATCCTAAAAAATTGGTTTTTCCCTCACTGTACTTCTATTACATATGGCTGTCTTTCTTCGAAGATCTTTTTAAGTAGTTTTGCGAGCTCTCTATCTCTCAATCTCCCTACTACCCCATCCTCTTCCAAGATTTTGTATAAAGCTTCTGTAAGTTTCGATATGTTTCTATCAGCTTCTGATACAACTTCTTTAAATTTACTGAAAGGAATTTTTCCTTCCAATTTTTGTAGGATGGATGATTCGACTGCTTTTCTAAGTTCCTTCCAAACGTAGTCATCAAGTTTTTCTGGTTCATTGATGTCGACTTTGTACGTTCGTTTATTTAATCTTAGAAAGAGGCCTTCATCGCCTCTATATTCAATCTCGATTGTAAGAATTGTTGGAGGAAGGTTTTTTATTAATTCCTTAAGGCTTTTGTCTTCGATGTGAAGAGCTTTATCCCTTGTAAGCTCGTAAACTATAGTAGATTTTTCAGAAAGGTATTTTTTGTAATGATTAACTATTATTGCCATTACAGACACTTTATCACCTTATAGTAACTAGACTATAACTTTTTTAAAGTTTTTGTTTAACTAGTTTGGCGGTTATTCATTTTACTGAGCTTAGAAATAGATTTTTTATAATGCAAAGTAGAAAGTTTTAGGGATTGTCGTTAAGTAGCTTGCTTAATTTTTCACTTATTTCTTTTACAATTTTTTCTGGCGGAATGTCAACGCTTTCACATTTTATTTCTATGAATTTTACGCCTTGTTTTCTAAGAAATTCCTTTACAGGTTTTGTCATTTCTTCGTAAATTCTAAATCTTTCTTTTATAATTTCTGGTTCATCGTCTTCCCTTCTCACCAATTTTCCTCCACAGACGTCACAAATTCCTTCAACCTTTGGCTTTAAGAACCTTAGATTATAAACCTTGCCACATTTTTCACAAACAACTCTTGAAGATAATCTTTCGACTATTACCCATTCAGGAACTAAAAGGTCTATTATGGCATCTATTTTTGTTATAGAAAGCAAAAATTTTGCTTGGTTAAGAGTTCTCGGGTATCCATCAAGAATAAAACCTTTTACTTTTTCTATTTTTTCTTTAACTACTTCATTTACTATCTCATCAGGAACAAGCTCTCCTTTTTCTACGTATTTTTTTACTTCTTTCCCTAACTCGCTACCTTTTTTAATTTCCTCCCTGAATATATCGCCAGTTGAGATGTGCTCAATTCCAAAAATTTCTTTTAGACGAGAAGAATAAGTTCCCTTTCCAGAACCTGGAGGCCCAAAGATTATCAGTTTTAACATTAATAAAGTTTATACTTGAGCAGATTTATGGGTTATCAAATTCGTCTTTGAAAAATGGTTTGGATTATCCTGAATAAGGGTATACAGTATTTTCTGGTGTTAAATAAGAGTCTGTCTTCTCTGAATTTAGATATTGCCAAGTCGATTAATACGGATATATAAGCTAAGTTTAAATTTAGTTTTGAGAAGCCGGGGTAGTTCAGCGGCAGAACGCCGGACTCATATCCAATGAGTTGCGATAGATGAGCGAGATATCCGGAGACGGGGGTTCGAATCCCTCCCCCGGCATTTTAGTTTTTTGGATGTTAACAGTAAATAACCACGCTTTTTTTAGCAGAAATTATTTATAATCAATTTTTTGGTTCGATAGGAATCAGTACTAAAGAGATGGAAAAAGTAAAACGGTTTTAACATTGAGTTTAACATAAAGGTTTTTATATTTTGTTTCACTTATTTTTATTACTGAAAAAGAATAAAAGCATAACCTAAGTATTCAACTATCTTTGAAGAGAAAAGAAAAAGAATACGAAAAACTTGTAGTTATTTGTCTTCCTTTCTTGAGAGAATTCCCTAAAGGAGAGGCCGTCTCCGCTGAGAGGCGACCTCTCCGGGGAAGGGAGGTGTGGTTTTCACACCTCCCCCCACCCCCGGCCTTAGAAAGGAAGTTGGGGGTGCAACGCACCCCCCGCCGCGGGGTCTGGGAAGGCAGGGAGAAATAGGAAGCCATGTGGTGGAACTGGTGGATAGGTGGGGTCTCCTGGGGGGTCTACGCGTTCCTCTTTACGTACTTACTGTGGCGAGATGAATGGACCGGAAGACGAAGACCGAAGAGGAGTCTCCTTGTTGGACTCCTCTTCGTCGGCGTGGGAGCAGGTGTAGGTCTGGCAGCTGCAAGAGTCCCATTGCACCTCTTCGTCATCAACGCTGTGGTACTTCCGCCAATTGTCATACTCGCTGTACTGGCTATAATAGCTGCGGTGGGCTGGTTGGGTGAACGCGGCCATGAGATGCTATCCATCGTACTGGTATCCCTCCTGATTGCCTCATCCATCCTTGGAGGATGGCTTCTTATGCGAAACATCAGATACGCCAATGCAGAGGAGTTCAAGGGGTATATCCGCTACGAGCAAGGCACGGTCGACATCTTCCCAGAGATAGACCCTTCGCAGCTTAGGCTGACCACGGCTGAGATAGCAAAAAGCATAGCTGAGATGAAGAAGACGAGTGCTGCCAGCAAGGTATTAAGCGTCCACCTAGGTATCTACGAAGGCGAGTTGTGCTGGATAGCGACACTAAGCGAAAAACCCTATCTAGGTATGCTGATAGGGAAGTCCAACAGAGTACGTGAGATTGTAGTAGTGCCCGTCAACGACTGCACCGGCGAGGAAGCCTTCACAGTTCCGCTGTCCACAGGGGTTGGGGAGAATCTATGGTTCGACCGGGATATGCTTGTCTATGCTCAGTACAACTATCCATACCGTACGTTCACACGTGCATACCTAACATGGTCGCCAGAATACGACACTCTCGTCTGGATAACAACTAGCTACTATGAAAAGCCGTATGGGCCCCTCGTGGATCCAAGAGTAGAGGTATGGTCGCTCGATGGACGACTGTTAGCTCAGTACACACCGTGGGAGGCCCCTGGATGGGTTGTACAGCGTTGGGACGAGCGATGGCTCGAGAGCGTAGGAGACTCCTTTGGCGACTTCCGATGGGATGAACAAAACAACTTGAACTTCTGGAATGGCATACCTCGACCATCTGACAGATCGGCCGACCCTGACGAAGAAATGAGGTACCAACGGTGGTCTGGGGAGATAGTAGGAGTCCTTCTCTTCCACAACAAACTAAATCCAAGTCTGCTCGAGTTCGTCGTCATAGCGCATCGAAACGGCATATACCTCTACAGCCTACACAACCTAGCTCTAATAACACCTACAGAGGCGAAGAAGGTGGCGCTTGCCGGCCTTCCTGCGTTGCCAAAGGGACGTGAGTACGCAACACCGTTAGCCCTCCTCTACCGAATAGGGAGCCACCTGTATTATCACATCCCGGTGTTCGTTAAGGAAGGAGAACGTTACTTACCAGCATACTTCGTGCTCGTGAGAGCCACTGATAGGCGGTGCATACGGATAAGCTGCGCGGAGGTAGGAGGAATGAGGGAGGCTGTGTTAGCTGCCTACCAGGAGGTGGGCAGGATACCTAAAGTCCCGGAAGAGCGTAAGGTGACTGGTATACTAACGCGGAAGTTGGTTTACACCAAGGAGGGCAACAGCCGGATATGGCTAGAGCTCCGGATAGGAAACGAAACGGAGTGGTTCCTGGCCAAAGCTGAAGTACTCGACGACGAGGACGTCCGCGACCTGCTCCTCGCCGAGCCTGGATGGGAGCTGGTGCTACTAGTCTCACCAGACAACGAAGTTCTCGACGTCTTGGAAGCCCATCCGTAAGCACCATCCCTACGTAGACCCCCCCATTTTATTTTTTCTTTTATTATAACACTGTTATAAATTTTTAAATCGAATATAACATCCTTAATAAAAATTTAATGAAAACTGTAAAGGATTTTGAGTTGGAAAAAATAGAAACCTTCTCTCAACTTTTGCAACAAATGAAAGATTCGGCTGGCTTTAACGCAAAATTTTTGGCAGAAGCTTTTGAAATTTTAAAGGAAATGCTAAGAGATGGTAAATGCTTGAAATTTCTTTCCTTTCCTGCTTGCATAATAGCTACTGGAACTAGAGGAATAATAAGAGATTTTGTTAAGAAAAAGTGGTTCGATGTGGTTATAACAACTTGCGGAACTTTAGACCATGATTTGGCGAGGAGTTTTAAACCCTATTATCATGGAACTTTTTTTGCTGACGATTTTGAGTTAGCTGAAAAAGGAGTTCATAGACTTGGTAATATCTTCGTTCCAAAAGAAAGTTACGGTATTATAATAGAGAAAAAAATGAAAGAATTTTTACCAGAAATTTGGAGGGAAAAGAAAGAATTGGCAACTTATGAGCTTTGCTGGGAATTAGGCAAAAGGATAAATAATGAAAACTCAATTCTTTACTGGGCCTATAAGAATAAAATACCGATCATAGTGCCTGGAATTACAGACGGTGCAGTTGGCTATCAAATCTGGGAGTTTAGCCAGGACCACGATTTTAAGATTAACGTTTTGAAGGATGAACAACTCTTAAGCGATTTAATTTGGAATGCAGAAAGAAGTGGAGCTTTAATTTTGGGTGGTGGAATCTCAAAACATCATGTAATTTGGTGGAATCAATTTAAAAAAGGTTTGGATTATGCAGTTTATATAACGACAGCAACCGAATGGGACGGAAGCTTAAGCGGAGCAAGACCTAGGGAAGCTGTAAGTTGGGGGAAGATAAAGAAAAAAGCTAGATTCACTTTTGTTATATGCGATGTTACAATTGCATTACCAATTCTTTATAAAGGTTTGCTAGAAGTTATTTGAAATGTGATGTCAATAAAGTAAGTTTGTTTTTCTTCGTAAAATTATAAAAAACTGATTTAAATCTCCCCACATTCTTTAAGCCAATTATCTATAGCTTTTTTAATATCGACTACAACAACTTCTCCGCTTGGTAGAGTTCTCTTAATAGTTAGCGGAATCAGTTTTTTCTTGAATTCCTCTTTAGCTATTTCAACAGGACTTTTCTTATCTTTTTTTACCAAAACCGGGGCTCCTAACGCAATTTGTAAAGCTCTGGCAGAGATTATTCTAGCTACTTCGAAGCGGGTTAGTCTATCCTTTGGCCAAATCAGTTTCTCACCTCTCAATTTTACATCTTGAATTTTGCTACCTCCTTAAGCAAGTCTACATGTCCTAAAAATAGTTGCCTGCAGCAAAACCTTTTTAAACCTAGGTCATCTAGAACTTTCTTTGGATCCTCCCCCTTTTCTACCCTTTTCTTAAATTCTTCCCATAGATGTCCAACAACCTTTCCGCAGCTAAAACATCTAACAGGAATAATCATAAAACAAAATTTATAAACAAAAGTTTATAACTCTTTTGTTAAATAATGCTTAAATTGCCTTTCAATCCTATAGAAAGGGCAAAAAAAGTTGAAAAAGTTGTTTGTAGGAATAATTCAAGAAAATATTATCGCTTTAGGTTTTCTAGGTATTATGGAGGCATAGTTACTGCAGACGCTGTAGGTTGTTGCTTTTTATGCGCTTATTGCTGGAATTATTTTAGGAATTTGAATCCAGAAAAATATGGAAAGTTCTATTCAAGCAAGGAAGTTGCTAACATTTTAGAAAAAATTGCGTTAAAGAAAAATTGCTTTAGAATAAGGATTAGCGGCGCAGAACCAATCCTTGGAGAAAAAAGTTTTAATCATTTTATTAAAATTTTAAAAATTTTGAAAGAAAGATTGAACCCAGAATTTATTTTGGAAACTAATGGTTTAGTTTTGGGTTATTATCCAAAATTTTGTAAGAAACTGGCTGAGTTTAAAGATAATTTATTCGTAAGAATTTCTGTAAAGGGCTGGGATGAGAGAAGTTTCGAAAAAGTTACTGGAGCTAAAGGCGAATTTTTTAAATTCCCTCTAATAGCTTTAAAGAATTTAAGAGAGTTAGGTGTAAATGCATGGCCTGCTGTTATGTACGAAATTTTTAAAGGGAAAGGATTGGAGGAAATTCATAAAAGAATGAAAGAAATGGGCATAGAAATCGAAGAATTGGAGTTAGAGTATCTTGAGTTGTACCCTTTTGTAAAGAAGAATTTGAAGAAAAGAGGGTTGCTACTTTGATTTTTAATTATAACACTGTTATAATCAAATTTCCTTTACTTCGCCTTTTTCGACTATAACTAAAGGCCTTGACTCAACCAAAGCTCTTGTTATTTTCTTTCTGGCATTTTCCAGTAATCTCCATAAAGTTCCTCTAGAGGTATTCATCCTTTTTGCAGCCTCTTCTTGCTTCAAGTTTTCAAGATCGACAAGCCTTAAGGCTTCTAATTCTGGATAGCTTAATTCAATGGGGTTTGGGTTTAAGCAAGGATTAGGTATAAATTCCTTTACTTTTGGTAAATGATAGAGGATTAAAGGGGAAAAAGGCCTTCCTGGGCCAAACCTACGCATACACCATCTCCATCTCCTTCTCCACCTCACAATTTTTATTTTAACTTGAAAAAATTAATTGCAATCGCACAAAATTATATTTTCCATTAGCGAAATCTTTAAATATTTGCATATGCACAAAAAATTTTGTGCATACGCTAAAAAAGGTGAGAATATGCCATGGGGATGGGGTTGGGGAAGAGGTTGGAGATGGGGATTTTGGCTAACAGGAATGCCAGGATGGATGAGATGGACTTACTTTAGCTATAATTATCCAGTAACAGCCTATCCATGGTTCTGGAGATGCAGATGGTTTCCATGGCTGCCAAGATGGTGGTGGACAGGAATGTATGGGCCAGTAGTCTGGACACCGCAAGGGCCTTTCCTTCAATCTCAATTAACTTTTCAGCCTCAGCAATCTTTTCAACCCTTTTTCCAGCCTTCACCTCAAGATGAGTTGAGTTACTTAGAAAATGAGCTAAAAATGCTTGAGGAAGAGAGAAAAGCAATAGAAAAAGAAATAGAAAGCATAAAGAAGAGAATAGAAGAATTAAAGCAAAAGACTAGCTTTAATATCTAGGAAATCAAATTGAGTATCAACATGAAGTTAAAGATAGCTGTACCTGCAAACGGAGAAAATTTAGAAGCTACAATAAGCCCAGTTTTTGGTAGGTGTCCCTATTTTTTAATAATTGAAGTGGAAAACAAAGAGATCAAAAATTTTAAAGCTATAAAAAATCCAGCAGCCCAAGCCTTTGGAGGAGCAGGAATTCAAGCAGCTCAGGTTATAGCTAACGAAGGAGTGGATACAGTTATTTGCGGTAATATAGGACCCAATGCATTTAACGCTTTAAACCAGCTTGGCATTAAAGTTTATGCCGGGTTTTCAGGTGTGATAAAAGATATTGTAGATAAATTTCTAAAAGGTGAAATTCAACCAACTCAGCCAATATTTCCTGCTATAAAACCAGGAAGAGGATTTGGTTACGGTGGTCCTACAGAATGCGTTTGTCCAAATTGTGGTTTTAGAGTACCACATCAGCGCGGCATACCTTGCGCTCAGCATATTTGCCCAAGATGTGGATCAAGGATGGTAAGAGGAAATTAGCATTATTCATTTTTTTCTTATTTTTAATCATGCTTCTACCTTTAGCATTAAAAGAGAAAGAAGAATTGAATAAAGAATTAACGCTGATAATAGTATACGATAACAAGGTTTATAAGAAAGGTTTAAGAAATGGCTGGGGCTTTTCATGTTTTATCAAAACCCGAAATTATAGTTTACTTTTTGATACAGGAGCAGACCCAAAAACTTTATTGCTTAATATGAAAGGTTTAAAGATAAATCCTTTAGATTTAGATTCGATTTTTATTTCTCATGAGCATTTAGACCATACAGGTGGTTTTTCAGCTATTTTAAAACTAAATCCCAACTTAAAAGTTTTTATTCCTAAGTCGGCATCTGTCGAAATTCCTGAAAAAAATGTGATAAGGATCGAAAAATTTACTCCAATTTACGAAAATATCTATAGCACAGGCGAATTAGGAGGTTTTGTTAAGGAGCAATCTCTAGTAGTTAATACTAGCAAAGGATTGGTTATAATAACTGGGTGTGCACATCCAGGAATTTTAAACATAGTTAAGAAAGTAAAAGAAAATTTGAAAGATAAAATTTATTTGGTAATTGGGGGCTTTCATCTTTTTGGAGAAGATGAAGAAACTATTAAGGAAATTGCTAATGAGATGTTTAATTTAACATACCTAATTTGTCCATGTCATTGTAGCGGGGATCTTGCAGAGAAAGTTTTTAGAGGAATCTTTAAGAAAAGATTTCTAGAATGTGGAGTTGGAAGAGAAATAAACGTTTAGCTAATTCTGCATAAAAGTCTACACTTTAAGCCTGAAATGAGGTAAAGTTTAAAATTCTAACTTATTACTTAAAAAATAACAAAGTAAAACATTTTCGGTCTTACCATGAAAAGAAGATATAAGCTATTTCTCTAAGGTTTGATTAAAAATCCCTCGGATAGTTACCTCCCTTTATTTTTCTTCATTTTTTATAACACTGTTATAAAAGATTGCAAAAAAAGGAGCAAATAAACAAATATAATGCAAATTATTGCTTGGAGAGGTGGAATAGAAAATGGAAATGAAAACACTATAAAAGCTATAAAATTTTCTCTGAAATGGGCTGATATAATAGAAGTAGATGTTAGGATGACTTCTGACAAAAAGTTAGTTCTTTCACATTCACCGCGTTTTGAAAATCTTTTTATAAGGAAGCATAAATTAAGCGAGTTGAAGAAAAAAGGAGAGATAAACGAGTTATATGAGGCTTTAGATCTTGTTACGCCAAAAAAGGCTTTAATGATAGATTTGAAGGATAAGGGCTTAGAAAGATTTGTTTTAAACGAAATTAGAAACTATAAGCTAGAGAATATAATAATAAACTCGTTACAAAAAGATATCTTGTTTAAGGTAAGAAGGTTAAATAAAAGAATTAAGATAAGCGTTGGGTTTGGAAGAAAAGCTGGAAATCTTACTTACATAAGAAAAGTTGTGGATAAACTTTCGCCGTATTGTTTGGCTATTTTCAAATCAAACATGAAAGTCATTAGGTTTGTAAAATCTAATTTCAAAGTTAAAACATTTGTCTGGCTTATTAAAAAGTTTGATGAGTTAAAGAATTTGATGGATTGTGATGGTATAATAACTCCATTTCCGATGAAACTTTCTTTAAAACTAAGGAAAAAATAGTGAACGAAGCTCTTATTTTTGTGTTGTTCTATAAAATTACTATGAAAGTAGCTGTCGGATCTGGTAATCCAGTAAAGCTGAAAGCTGTTGAAGAAGTGTTTAGGAATTTTTTTGGAGACGTAAAAGTAATAGGAGTTAGAGTGGAAAGTGGAGTTTCTTCACAACCAGTTAACGAAGAAGTTATAAAAGGTGCGATTCAGAGAGCAAAACTTGCGATAAAAAAGTGTGAAGCGGACTTTGGTGTTGGCATAGAATCTGGAATTATTAGGTTTGGAGAAAAATTTTACAATTTAAACTTTATTGCAATAATTGACAGGAGCGGTAATCTATTTACGGGAATCTCTGGTGGTTTTGAATTACAGGATGAGATAGTGGAAGAATTGAATAAAGGCAAGGAATTAAGCGATATAGTAGAGGAAATTACCGGACTAAGTAACATTAGGCACAATAAGGGTCTAATAGGAATTTTAACTGACGGAAAGATAGACAGAAAAGAACTCATTAAGCAGGGTGTTTTTATGGCATTAGCTTCTATGCGTAAATTATGCAAATAATAGCCTCTACAGGTGGCAAAGGGGGAACAGGAAAAACGACTTTTGCAATTTTATTAGCTTTTAAGTTGGTTAAAGAAGGAAAAAAAGTAGTTTTATGCGATTGCGATATAGAATGTCCAAATTGTTACATAATATTAAATCAAGAGTTAAAAAATGGAGACTCTCTTTTCAGGTTTTTTCCTGAATTAGATAGGGATAAGTGTAAAAAATGCGGCTTATGTTCTAAAGTTTGTAAGGAAAATGCAATTCTTTGGGTTAGAGGTAAATTTCCCATATTTTTTAAGGAAATTTGCTCTTGTTGTGGAGCTTGTTGGATTGTTTGCCCTAACAATGCTATAAAAAAGAAAGCTGAGGAAGCAGGAAAGGTTTTCTATAATAAAATAAACGAGAATTTTTGGCTTGTTACAGGAGTTTCCAACGAAAAAATTTCTGAAACCGGACCTTTAGTAAGACAAGTTAAAGAAAAAGCTATAAATCTTGCGAAAAGGATAGATGCAGATTTTTTGATAATAGATACAGCTCCTGGAACTCATTGTAACGTTATCCAAGCTTTGATGAACTGCGATAAAGTTTATGCTGTAACCGAGCCAACTCCTTTGGGAGCTCACGACCTTAAGCTTATTTTAGAACTAATTCAGAAATTAGGGTTAAAAGCAGAAATCGTCTTGAATAAAGCTGGTTTAGGAAAGGATGAATTAATAGAAAAAATTGCTAAACAGTTTGAAACTAAAATTTCTTTTAGAATTCCTTACTCAGAAGATTTAATGAAAGCTTACTCAAGAAAAGAGTTGCATAAGGTTGAGATATTATGAAAATAGTTATAGCAAGCGGTAAAGGAGGGACTGGAAAAAGTATGATAGCAAGCAGTTTAGCTATTCTTATTTCTAAAAAAAGGAAAGTTGTTGCATGCGATTGCGATGTAGATGCGCCAAATCTAGCTTTATGGCTTGGTATTACTAAATTTGATGAGATAAAAAAGATTTCAGTTTCTCAGAAAGCTTTTATAAACCAGGAAATTTGTAAACGATGCGGAAAATGCAAGGAATATTGCCAATTTTTTGCTATAGAGAAAGTTAATGAAGAGTTTAAGGTTAACCAATTTCTATGCGAGGGTTGCGGAGTTTGCAAAATAGTTTGTCCTTTTAATGCAATAGAGCTAAGAGAAGTTGAAAGTGGAGAAATAAGGATTAATTATTCTGCATACGACTTTCCAGTAATTTCTGGCTTTTTATATCCAGGCCAAACAGGTTCTGGTAAAATAGTAGAATTAGTTAAAAAAGAAATCGAGAGGTTTGAGTATGAAATCGCTATCTTAGATGCTCCAGCAGGTTTAGGATGTCCTGTAATAGCAGCCCTGAAAGATGCAGATTATGCTATTCTCGTTACGGAACCAAGCCCTACAGCATTCTTAGATTTAAAAAGAATTTTAAAACTAGTTAATCATTTTAACTTGCAATATGGGGTTGTGATAAATAAGTTTGATCTAAACGAGAAAATTTCCGATGAAATAGAGAGTTTTGTAAGTAAAAATTTGCTAGGCAAGATACCTTATGACAAAAGAATTGTAGATTGTTTGATTAGCTTAAAACCAGCTATTTTTGTGAAAGAAGTAGAGAAGAAAATAAAAATTATGCTTTCAGAATTATTTAGCAGAATTTAAGAGAACAAATTTTCCTCCAACTCTTTTATCTTATGCTCAACAATTTCTTCCTTACAACCGCTTGCATAAATAGAAAGAAAACAGGAGGCATCATTGTATTTAGCTACTTGTATAATAGAGCAACATTTGTCATTCAAAGCTCTTGAAAGCGCTCCCGATGCAACTGGAGCGCCTAGGGCAATTAGGTAAGCGCTAATGTATTGTTCACGCTCCCATTGATCGATAGACTTGGAAAATAATTCCTTACTTTTCTTAAATATTTTTTCTTCGTAACTTGGTACTTTTATTTCTAGATTTTTTCTTTCGCTAATTTCAGAAATTACAGCAGATGATAGATAAAACGAAGCCTCAGAAAAGGTATCTTGCTTATCTAACTCTAAACCATCTAAGTCATATTGCAGAACTTGTTCATAAAGTTCTATTCCAAAAATTTTAAGACCTTCCCAATCCACTAAACCATCTCTAATACTGTCCACCAACGCATGTAATAGCTCGTTAATTATGGGGGTTAGGAAAGCTTTATTTAACCTTTCTGGGTCTATAGAAATCACACGATGCAAAAAAAGACGTTTTTCTATGTAAATAAGAGCTTCAGAAACTTCGTGTAAAATGTCATAGCCTTTCAGTTTGCTATAACACCAAGCTGGGATTGCTATTAAAGTTCTGTCTTCTCCGATAGGAAAGCAACAAAAGTTAAAAAAAGATAAGTCTTTACCATTATAAACGAATGTTAAGGAAGATGGTAGTATCCTTTCTGCTAAATCTTTTCCGATTAAATCGGATGTGAATTTATAAATTATTTGGGAAGCTTTGACTTGAGCATTAAGTATTGTGCTAGCGTCTGTGGTGAAGATTATTTCACCTCTTCTATCACGAATGGCTGGAAATATACGTTTTCTTATAAACCTCATTAATTTTTTAGGTAGCCCCGAATAAGCGATTCTCATCATCTAACTCTTCGAACTTAAACTTTTATTACTACTAAGCTAGCTTTTCTTAAAGGAAATATAAAAGCTTTTATCAACTTTGTAGAATGTTAATTCATAACTATTATAACCATAGACTTGGATGCAGAGGTATAAAAAGTCGTTATATGACACTCTAAGAAGAAGTTAGCTTGTTAATAAATTTCCCTATAGCATCTCTGTATCTTTGGAGTGCTCTGTCAAGATTTTTCAGCAATTCTTCTCTGCAAACATTCTCATACTTTTGTACCTTTTCTTTCAATTCTTCAGCAGAAATTTTCCCCTCATAAAATGATTTTCCATCGGCGTATAAGCGAGCTTCATAAGTTGCTAAAACAAGAGAGATTTTATCTGAAGAATCTTCAGTAACTCTTTCAAGTTCTCTCTTAAACTCTTCCAACATATCGTTCTAAGATTCTTTTTAATCTTTTTAAAGCTTGTGTAGGGATGTAATATGTTCTTGTGTGAGCGTCATAAAAGCCAAATTTTTTGCATAGCTCTGCTTCAAATGCTAGTCTTTCAATTAATACTTCCATGTAAATCTCTGGAAAATTTACTATTAATTCTAGCAAATAGACATTTGAAGGTCGTCTAGTCTCGAGGATATACCTTGCTACGTTTCTTAACGCTGCAAAAAATCGTTCATAAGCTTCATAATGGCCGGTTGGGCTAATTGTCCCTCTTTCCGTTCCTCTCATTTTTAAATAGGCAGCTATTTCCCCAGCTTTAAAGATCAATACTTTTTCTATAAAATCTCTATCAACATCTTGAACAGACTCCATTAAGCGTTTTTCCCAATACTCCTGAGTAAACTCTTCCTTTTTTCTTTTCACTCTTGCAGCACTTTTAGCTTTTCCTACCCCCTTTATAATTAACCAAAAAGGAAGTGAAATGAGAATTCCGAAAATAGAGACTCCTCCTATTAGCTGAAAGTATCCAGTTGGCTTAGAGGTAAAATAGAAAAATGAAAAGCATATTAAAAGGAAAAGGATAACGATTAGAAATAACTTAAGCTTCATTAATTAATAGTAAAGCGAAAGGGGTAAAAAATCGCTAGTGAAAGACTCTGAGATTAAAGAATTTGAAAGAAGAAAGTAACTTAGCTAAATTTGTAACGCTTAAATTATTCTTTCCATTTTCAAAATCCCTTATAGCTTCTCTACTAACTCCAATTAGCTTAGCTGCTTCCTTTTGGGTTAAACCCAACTTCTTTCTAAATTCTTTAAATCTAAGCAATAAACCAAGTTTTGGTATGTTTGAAATTATTTTTATCCATTCATCCCCTTTAGGCCATTTTTCTTTTAAATAATGAATTCTTGATCCTCTTCCTTTCCTTCCAGTTATGCAATTTTCAATTTCCTTAGGAGGTTTAAAACCTATTAATTTGAAGAAATTGTAAACTGTTGCATCAGAAGTTTTTGACAAAAGTGCATAGCCACATTCCTTGCCTCTCTTAAACCCACTTCTGTACTTTACTGCATAAAAATTTAAGCCAAGCTCTTTGAGTTTTTGGATTAGAAATTCTACATCTTCTTTTCTAAAATTGTTTGTAGCTAAAACTATCCAAGGAACTCTATTTGGATCGGGATGTCTAACTAAACTTCCGTCACCAATGTACCAGAAAAGTAGGGTTGTTGGGGTAAGTTCTAAATCTCTTGGAACTACCTTTTGTGTTTTACCATTAATTTTGGTATACAATCTTCTTCTTAATCGGATAAAAAGTTCGTGGGATGTGTACAACGAATAAGTTTCATTCCTTCTATCAAAAGTAAAGTAACATCGTAATCCCCATCTTTCCAGTTTGCTTTTAATCCACTCTAAAAGTTTCTTGTCTTTTGCCGTTACTTTTAGCCGACAGTATTTGTTTTTGTCGATTGTTATGCAACCGTCTCCTAGGAGAAGTCCATTAATAATGTCTTCTAATTTATCCATATAGGATTCTTATAATTTTGGTCTACTTATTAATTTCTAGACACCTCATTTCAAAATTCAAAATAGAAATATGTAGAAAAAAATATTTATTTTAAAATATACTATCTTTTGCTTCTTTGCTTATGTTTTCGTGCTCCTCTTTTACTAGCTCCCTTGGCTTTATGCGGTTCGTTTCTCCTAGGATCGTAAACAAGCAAACCTCTATCATAAGCTAAAAACCTTTCTCTTAACTCTTTACTTCTGCTAAACTCTACCAAACCTTTAGCTATAGCTTGCCTTATAGCTTCTGCCTGACTTACTATACCACCACCCTTAGCTGTTACGTAAATATTAACTTTTGCAGCAACTTCAGGAGCTAGGTATAAAGGTTCTTTGATCCACATTCTCAAAACTTCAGTCCCCCAAACCTCTAAAGGCCTGGAGTTTATGAAGATTTTTCCTTTGCCAGCCTCAACCTTAGCTCTTGCAACAGCAGTTTTCCTTTTTCCAGTAACAAAAACATATTTTTTCTTTTCTTCTCTTTTCTTTTTTGGCATAAAGATTCATTATCTTTAATTTATTTAAAAAATCTTTAACAATTAGCTATTTAACTTTAAGGTAGTAGTTAATGTTATGAGTTATATTGTAAAAGAAATTTGTACAGAAGCGAGTAATTTAATGGAAGACGAGCATAAGAAGTTAAATAAAAAAGGTATAGCAAAGAAAATAGATAATGAGCTACAACGTCTGGTAGGAAATGTTGGAATTTGTCTCAAAAATTGTTTGAATAATATATCTGGGTATCTTACCCCTTTGACAGGATTGGAAATTGATACATCAGAGTTAGAAGTTAAAGACCTTGTTGTCGAATCCAATTTACTTTCTTTAATTACGGATAGAATTTATGCTTATTGGAAAACTTTCTGGGAGAAAAAAAGAGAAGAAATTTTGAAAAAAGTTGTAGAGAGGGTAAGAAAAAAGTATGGTTTAACTAAGCTTTTTGTCGACTTTTACGATCCAAATCCTATAATTCCACAAACTTCTGTTGGGTTGATTCGAGAAACATCTGTTTGGCGTTATACCTTAAAACGTCCTAGAGGTTTAGAATTTCGTTATTGCACTTATTTGGAGATAGAGGTAAAAGAAAGTGTAAGCAGGCAAGAGAGGAAGGTTTTTGCTTGGATGGTAAGAAAAAGAACTGAAAAAGGTTTGCTGAGAAAGGACTCGCCATGGCGTTGGGGAGAAAGAGAAGATGAAGTAGGATTGGCCTACGAACTTGGACTTAATGTAATAAAGTTAGGACCAAATTGGGCTCTAGTTCAAACTATGTTTATACCAGGAGTGCCTATTTATAGTGAAGTATGGGAAGTTTATAATGAAGCTCTAGAAAAGCTTTATGGGGTTAAACCGAAAAGTTAAGATTCGAATTTTTTAAATTAAATTTATGAGAGAAGAAGTTAGAAGATGGTTTCTTCAAGCGAAAGCTGATTTGAAAACAGCTTTGGATTGTATGAAAACACAAAACTATTATGCTTGTGTATTCTTTTGTCAACAAGCCATAGAAAAAGCGTTAAAAGCTTATTACATACATAAAAAAAGAGAACTTCCGCCTAAGACTCATGATCTGACGCAACTTGTAGCTAAATTAAAATTAAAGAAATTTGAAAGAATAGCAAAAAAATTAACACCTGAATTTGTGATTACTAGGTATCCGGATGCAGCTAATGGCATACCTTATTTGCTTTACGATAAAGAAGATTGTAAAGAAAGTTTGAAATACGCAAGAGAGGTTTTAAAATGGGTAGGAAAAAAGTTGAAATAAAGGATAAAGATGTTTTAAATTTTCTTAAAAAAGTTAAGCAAAAATTTAGAGTTGAAAAGGTAATATGGTTTGGTTCAAGAGTTAGAGGAGATTATTTAGTAAGTAGCGATTACGATTTCATCCTAGTTTCTAAAAAATTTAGAGGTATACCTTTTCGTAAAAGGATAGTTAAAGTTCTGGAATTAACTAAAAAGCCATGGAAGTTTGATGTTATTTGCTATACGCCTGAAGAATTTGAAAAAAAGAAGAAGGAAATTTGCATAGTCAAGGAAGCCTTGGAGAAAGGTATTTTATTAGAAATTTAGCCTACTTTAAATTCTACAATTTTAGGTAAACTACCAAGCTTATGTTTTAATGCTAAATCTATGTAATAAACTTTTTTATATCCTAACAATCTTGCTCCTACTATATCGCAAGCTACACAATCTTCGCTAGCTATTGTACAATCAAATCTTTTCAATCTTCCTGTGAGATGAGAACCAAGCATTCCTGTAGTAGCATCTATTAAAGCAAGGTTTGGTTTTACATGCTTAATCAAATCGATCAATCTTAAACTCCAAATTTTGTAATCTTCTTCTTTATGCATATATCCTTTAGTCGGTAGTTTATTCCATGGCTTTAAAATCCCCATCATATTTTTCATGCTTAAAGTTACTTCGTAGGCATGTTCCTTTAAAACTGCAGCAGAAATTAAATAGCAATCTAAACAAATCTTGTTGACTTTAAATTCCCAAAAATCTCCTTTAATTTTCTTGAAGCTGCCTTTATTTAAATCAACCAATTTTATGCCATATTTTTCTTCTAATTCTAAATAACCAGCTTCTTCAAAACATTCAAAAGTATTGAAAGTGCCTCCTGCACCCTCTCCTACGAATATTTCTTCAATTTCTCTAGAATGTAAAAATTCTATTATACCCTCAACAAATTCTTTCCTTGTAATGGCTCCAGATTCGTTAGGCATAACTTCTACTAAATTAGGCTTTATAAGAACTTTACTTTTAGTTATTTCAGGATTAAGTTTCTTTAGGCATTCAAAAGTCCTTTCTCTAGTATTTTTCCCATAACAAACAACAACTTTGCTTACCATCTTTTCTTTGCACCTAGAGCTAAGGAAATTTCCTCTAACGTTATATACTTAGTCCTTAATTTTGAAGCATCGGCCTCTTTTGGTCTTAAAAATTCTTTTCCTTCAAATTCTTTGGGAACTCCTATATAAACTTTTAGTCTCCTAAAAGCTTCTCTTCCTTTATGCTTTTTCCAAGGAAGCATTCCTCTAACAGTTCTTCTAAAAATGCCATCTGGAGTTCTAGGATAAAATGGACCATGCTGAGGAGATCCTCTCAACCTTTTTCTTAAATATTCTTTAATTTTCATCTTAGGATCTCCAGAAATTATAGCCTTTTCACAATTTACAACTACAACTTTTTCACCTTCCAACAATTTTTTAGCTATAATCGAGGCTAGCCTCCCTAAGATCATCCCTTTTGCATCGTAAACTAGCATAAAAATAGCATTAGTTTAAGTTATTAAAAAGTTAGCACATAAGTTTTACGTTACTACCTTTCGGATTTTCTTCAAAAAGTTGTTTAATACTAATAGCTCTGCCCCCAGCTTTTTCTATTTTTTCTTTAGCCTTTTTTGAAAATCTCCATGCAGCAATAGTTAATTTTTTTGTTAAGCTACCACAACCTAAGACAACACCTGGAACTACTATAGTCTCGCCTTCTTTAGCATATCTTTCTATTCTTGATAGATTTACTTCAACTCTTTGCCTTGTAGGTTTTTCTAATTTTTCAGCAACCGTTTTCCATAAAGGAACTTTAAGCTCTCCGCCTTTTTTTCTTAAAAATTGTATGAGCTCCTTTAAGTAAGGATTTGTAGGTCCAGTTCTTTTTGCCATAAAAATTAATGCAAAAATTAGTTTTAAGTTATTTTCTTATCCGTTCCAGAA
>CAZGBT010000001.1:57260-102660 GCA_964524025.1 uncultured archaeon
CCATAAAAATTAATGCAAAAATTAGTTTTAAGTTATTTTCTTATCCGTTCCAGAATAAGCTTTTGGATTTCTTCTGGGTTTTTTAAAGCTAAAAAACAAGCCTCAGCTCCTTTCGACAAGCCAAACTTTCTATCCAAATCTCTCTATCCCAAAACTTTCTCTAGCAAACTTTTTGATATCTTTACCTCAGAAATTCTATCGAATGGTATGATAATAGAATTATAACCTATTAAGCCACGTTTGACAACGATGCAATTTTTATCTATAAAATTCTTTTTTGTATCTTAGGTAGTTATTAACAATAAAATTAGAAGTGGAAAAGAGGAAATAATGAGAAGGACTATGGATAAATTTGGATTGATTAGGAGGAAAGGCTGGAAGTAGTAATGTAGAATATAATATTAGAGAGAGGATGCCTTCGAAATCACTTGTAGGTCTTTTATAAAGTAAGGAGTTTTTGAGAAGGAAAAGATAATAAAGAACAAATCTCTTGGATGGTTAAATTTCAAAACCTTCATGTAACTTTTTTAATAAGCTGGAGAATTAGTTGCTGAGTTTTTTCTGGTTCTGGTATAGCCAGCAACGAAGCTTCTGCTCCAAAAGTACCAGGAGAAATTTGACCGGCTAAACTTTGAACATGTAGACTTCCAAACCCAAATATTCTTTCTAATAAACTTCTTGAAATTATAAGATCGGATACCTTGTTTAAAGGTATTGAATTTATAGAGTAGCCAAATAGACCTTTTTTAAAAATTATTCTCTTATTAGTAATCCAATATGCTCTCTGCTTATAGCGTAGGTAGGAAATATAGTAAAACAATGGGATAGGTAAGATGAGGATTAAAATTGAAATCTGAATTGAAAATTTCAAGCTTGTTAGGAAGAAAAATATAAGGAAAAGCCAAAAGAATAACCAACCTATTACTGACTTAAAAAAGAAATAAAATTTAAGATTTGGTAACGGCTTTATTTCCTTAATAATCCTTTCTCCACTTAAAAGCCTAAAATATTTCACAAAATAATTTAGGCCAGTCTGTTTAAATGCGCCAGCCGGGATTCGAACCCGGGTCACCAGCTTGGGGAGCTGGGGTCCTAGACCTGGCTAGACGACTGGCGCATCTAAAATTTGTTTTAACAAAATCTCTTTTAAAATTTAATTTTTGGCTTTATTCGATTACTCTTATACTTCCTGATTTTGGTAGGCTTAATTTAACTTTACCTTTAAAGATTTTTGAGAAGGCTCCCCTAACCTCTATTTCGTCGCCTACAGAGACCTTATCAATCCTTTCTTCCCACAAGGCCATTTTTATCCTTCCTGTTTCATCTTCTAGAGTTATGTCTGCAACTCTTTTTAAACCATATTTTGTCCATACCTCTTTGGTTTCTGATTTCTCTACTACTCTAGCTTTTAAGAAGATATTTTTCATACCCTTTTTTATTTGGTTTATTTTCATTCAAACCAACTTAACTACAACTTATTTTCTCGCTTTAAAAAGATTTTTAAGGAAGAAAAGCAGTTTTGTTTTATATGATTGTCATAGAAAAACTTAATCAACAACCGATTGCAGAGAGAAATATAGAGATAGTGGAAAGGAAAGGTTTGGGACATCCTGATACAATATGCGATTCTATCGTTGAAAGAATTTCTGTTGAAATTTCAAGACTTTATTTAAAAGAAACTGGAGTTGTTTTGCATCATAATATAGATAAAGCTTTGCTTGCTGCTGGGGAAACAGAAGTTAGATTTGGCGGGGGAATTGTTAAAAAACCAATGTTGTTAGTTATTGGAGATAGGGCCACCTTTAAAGCTGGTGAAATAGAGTTTCCGATTGGAGAAATTGCGATTAAAACTGCTAAGCAATGGTTTAAGGAAAATATGAGGTTTGTAGATCCAGAAAATCATGTTAAGTATCAGATCGAGCTTAAGGAAGGTCATGTAGCTTTAAAGAGCATTTTCAAAGAAAAAGGAGTTTTGGGAGCTAACGATACCTCAGCTTGTGTTGGCTACGCTCCTTTATCTCCTACAGAAAGAGTTGTTATAGAGGTCGAAAAGTTTTTAAATTCTGATGATTTTAAAAAGAGGTTCCCCGAGACTGGTGAAGATGTAAAAGTTATGGCTTTGAGGAAAGGTAAGGAATTAAATTTAATAATAGCTATGGCTTTTGTAGATAGATTTATAGATTCTGAAGATACTTACTTTAGAAGAAAGGAAGAAGTTCTTAACGAACTGAACAATTTTGTAAAAGAAAATTTTGGCGATCAATTCGAGAAAATTAAATTGGATTTGAATACTTTGGATAAAAAAGGAAGAGGCATCGAAGGTTTATACTTAACTGTAACTGGAACTTCTGCAGATGGTGCTGACTGTGGACAGGTAGGAAGGGGCAATAGGGTTAATGGAGTTATCCCTCTAAACAGACCTTCTTCGAGCGAAGCAGCTGCTGGAAAGAATCCAGTAAGCCATGTTGGCAAAATTTATAATATTCTTTCTTTCAAAATAGCAAACGAAATTTATTCGGCAGTAAGCGGCGTAAAAGAAGTTTATGTATGGCTTTTAAGTAAAATAGGGCAAAAAATTGATAAGCCTTTAATGGCTTCTATTCAAATAATTCCAAAAAATGAAATTGATTGGCTTAGGTTGCAAAAGGAGGCCGAGAAAATAGTAAAGGAAGAACTTTCTAACATCCAGCAATTTTGTATGGATTTAGCATTAGGTAAATATAAGTTTACTTATTGAATTTCTGGGAAAATATCCATACTTTTGTGGACTAATGGCTTAAATTTCTTTTTTCTTATAACTTCCCTAACTACTTTGCCAACTACTATAAAATGATCTCCAAATTCTTTCATAAATTCAACCTTACATTCAAAACTTATAGGAGATTCTTTTACTAAAGGAGGTTTTATCACTTTAGAATTTTCAGGAGTAAGATTGGCTTCTTTAAATTTGTCGCAACTTTTGCCGCTTCTAGTTCCGCATATCCATGCTGCCTCTTTCATTTCCTTAGAACAAACGTTTAATCCAAATTCTTTAATTTCTTTTAAATTTTTGAAAGAATAGCGGGAAGGTGCTATTGAAAATGCAATATATTTTGGATTAAAGCTTATAGGCATTAGAAAGCTTGCTGTCATTATGTTTGGTCTACCTTCTTTATCACAAGTCGTTATTAAGCAAACTGGTCTTGGAAAGATTTGTTCAGATATTCTCATGATTAAACTTTCCTTATATCCAAATAAATCCTTCTAGTTTTTGGTAATAGATTTTCTACATAATCTTCTCTTAAAATCCCACAACCTATAAAGTCTTCTCCAAATTTTACCAAAACAAAATTGTTAACTTCGCAATCAATTTTTTCTTTTGGCTTAACGTTTAAGCCTTCTAAAAACTTTTTTGCTTCTTCTTCATCTAAAACTACAATATTCCTAGTAGCTTTCGGTCCAATAATTTGGCAACCCTCAATCGATAACTTTATCTTATTATTTCTTTTTAACTTACCGAAGTAAAGACCTATTGAATTAAACCTAAAATTAAGCTTTATCCTTTTTAAATCTCTTGAAACTAACCACAGCTTATTTTTTGAAGTCTTAATTAGAATATCTTCAAATTTTATATCAGCACCGTAATTCTTTTTAATCAATTCTTCTATTTCCCTTTTTCTTTTTTCGCTTAATACTATCATCTTCTCAACCTGGCAATAAAAAACCCTTCGGTAAAGTTATGGTAAGGATGGATCCTAATGCATTTTTCTATAGATCTATCTAATTTCTTTCCTCGCCATTCAGTCAATCCGTTTATGTGATTTAAACCTTTAATTTTAATCTCCTCAATTTCTAGCCCTAATTTTTTGACTGCATAATCTATTACAAATTCGTTCTCTTCTGGGTCCATGGAGCAAGTAGAATAAACCAAAATGCCATCTTTTTTTAAGCATTTGGAAGCAGATTGTAACAATTGCTTTTGGAGTTTGCTCAACCTTAGTACTAAAGATTGGGACCATGTTTTAAAGATCGAATAAGTAGTTATTATGGTCCCGCTACCTGAGCAAGGTACGTCAACTAAAATTCTATCAAATTTTAATCCCTTTCTCCAAAATTTTCTGCCATCCATAACTGTTACTATACAATTCTTAACTCCGCATTTTTGCAGGTTAGAACACAAAGCTCTTATTCTTTTTATATCATCATCGTTAGCAACTATAATTCCCTTATTCTCCATCATAGCAGCAATTTGGGTTGTTTTTGAGCCAGGGGCTGCGCACAAATCCAAAACCAATTCTCCTGGTTTTGGGTTAAGCACTAAAGGAGGAATCATGCTAGATGCTTCCTGTATGTAATAATAGCCTAAAAAGAATTCCAGAGTTCTCGCTATATCTTCAGGTCTTTCGACGAAGAATCCTATATCAATCCACGGAATTTTCTTCAATTTCCATCCTTTCTTCTTTAATCTTTTTATCAATTTTTCTTTGCTTATCTTTAAAGTATTTATTCTAATTGATTTTAAGGGTCTTTTCTCTAGACATTTTATTAATTTTTCCCAATCATCTCTAAGCAATTCCTTAAACTTCCTTTCAAAATTTTTTGGTATAGTAATTTCCATCAAAATAAATTGAAATTTCTAAATAATTTTATGCTAGTCAAAATAGCCGAATATGTAGCTTCTTCTGAGGAAAGCTGGGAGAAAGCGATAAAGGAAGGGCTTGAAAAAATACTAGAGAAGTTTAAGAATGTAAGAGGAATTGACGTATTAGGGATGAAAGCAGTAGTAAGAGAAGGTAAGATAACAGAGTTCAGAGTTAATTTTAAGGTATCTTACATAGAGGATTAGATGTAACAATAAATGCTTTTCTTTTTTACAATTCTTTTAACTTTCCATGGAATGTAAGTAAAAGAGTAAAAATTTGCTGAAAGAACTTTTCTAATTTTTGTTTTAGTTAACTTTCTTAACCTTTCTTTTACTTTTTTATACTCATCTAACTCGTAAAACGGATAGGTTATAACTCCAGGATGCATCTCAAGCAATATAAGATTTTTACTAGCAAAAAATTTCTGGAGAAAAATTTGTCTATTTGATGGCTCATAAGAAAAAGTTAAGAAGGCAAGACCACCATCCTTACTTAACGATTTTACACCAAAATTCACAAAACTCCTTATTCCAGCTTCTGTATAAGGAGGATTGGTAAAGAATCCTATAAAATTTTCTTTTAAAGCGTCTTTCCTAATATCTACTCTTTCTGTTTCTATCTCTAATCCAAATTCCTCAGCTGTTTTTTCCAAAATAAGAAGCAATTCTTTATCTATATCCACAACTTTGACTCTAATTTTTTTATCGACTAATTTGAGAAGAATCGATAAGAAATCGTCATCTCCTATAAACAGAAAATTGTCATAAAAAGGTAGCCAGTGTAGAATCCTGCTAATTATAAAAATTGCAGAGGAAGTTGATATAGGAAGTTGATCGTAATCGTATTTCCATTTAAATTCAGCTCTAAAAAGATTAGCAAGCGGCTTTTCTTTATCTAATTTTCCTACGGTTTCTCTTAATATTCTTTCTATTTCCCTTTCACTTTTTTCCTTAACGAAAAATTTTAATAATTCTTTTTTTACCTTAACTTTATCTCCCTTCAACTTTATAACTTTTTTCTTCACCAAAAAATTGAGTAATAACCAAAGTTCCCTTATATCTTGGCACGTTAAATTAATATAATCAAAAATGCTTTTAGAAAAGAAGATGAATTTAAGGTGCATCATAAACTCTACAAAAGTATCCTTTTCTAAAATTCTATAGACTTTCCTTAATAGACTTTCCTTCTCTTTAATTTTCCACAATTCCTTGCAATCTTTTACAAAAAAATTCTCGCCATACTTTCCGTAGAACTCCTTATAGAGTTTCCTGAAAAATTTCATAAAATAAATCCAGAATTAAATTTTAAGTATGTTAGATTTTTTCAACTACACATCTTTTTACAAGACTTTAACTTCTTACGTACCAGAAATTTATATCTGGCTTTCTCTTTTTACTTTTGGCATATTTTTCTTTGCAGTTTTTATTTGGTATTTCTACAAAAGTCTTTCAAAAAGAGACTTGTTTAAGTTAGAAATTAAAAAAGAGGGTAAGTTTTTCTCTTGTCTCTCTTATTTCCTTAAATATGGAATTCTATTCCCATTTTATGTTTGTTTTTGGTTTGTAGGCTTAAGCTTTTTTATGTTTTTTCTAGCAAAAACTATCAATATAAAAAGCGTTTTAACAGTTTGCATAGCATTTATAGCGGCTATCAGAGTTATTTCCTATTATAAGGAAGAGCTATCCCAAGATTTAGCAAAACTTTTACCTTTTGTTCTTTTTACCTATTTTCTCACAGATCCTAGCTTTTTCTCTTTAAACCTTTTACTTTCAAGGTTTTATCAGCTGTTAGAATTTGCTAAGCTAATTCCGAGATTTTTGTTTTACGTAATTTTTATAGAATGGATTTTAAGATCTCTTTACTTAATTAAGCTTGGGATTTGTTCGTATATAGAAAGGAGAAGGAAGAGAATTGTATGGAAGTAAGCTTAATACTTTTGCCACTAATTTTCTATTCAATCCAAGGCATTTATCTTAAATTCATATCTAGATTTAAACTTGAGAAGGTTTGGGTATCATTCTTTTATGTAATTGCAGTTTTTATTCTTTCACTATTTTTTGGTCTAAGAGTTTCATCTTTTAATACTTTTTTGCTTGCCTTAGCTAACGGCATGATTTATGGTATGCTAGTTTTTGTAACACTAGTAGCATTAAGCTTAGTCGATGCTTCATTTCTCTATCCAATTAGAAGACTTCATAATCCATTAGCTGCTTTTTTAATTGCAATAGTTTTAGGAGAACCTTTAACTCTAAGTAAAATAGCTTCTATAGTTTTTGCTACCATGGCAATTTTGCTATTTCAGAAGATAGAAGTTCCTAAGAAAGGTTTTAAATTAGCTATTTTATCGTTATTACTTCTTATAATCAATGCATTTATAGTAAAACTTGGTGCGATCGAGGATAAGATTTGTTTTATGCAATTTTCGTATTTGATTGCCTCAACTCTTCTTTTGCCAGTTTCCTTAAGAAGAAAATTAAGTAAAAAGGAAGTATTATATGGATGCTTAGCAGGAATAATAAACTTTGTTGCTTTCCTTACTTTATTAAATGCACTAGAAAGATTGCCAGGCTCTTTAGTTTTTCCTTTAGTAGGAACTAATGTAATTTTGATTTCTTTCTTTTCCTTTTTAATTTTTAAGGAAAAACTGAGCAGAAAATGGTTTGAAGCTTTTATTTTCTTCCTATTTTCCTTTTTATTCCTTTTTGCCTAATTAAAAAAATGGAACCTAAATTCGTATTTTTACTTAAAAACCTTCGTGGTTTGGTCTATTTTTCTAAAGGAGTTGATGCAAGCGAAGAAATAAAAATTTTGAAGAAAAGCTTTAGGTATAGAACTATAGGAATTTTAAAAGAATTGGACGGAAAATACTTCTTTCCGATTCAACTAGATTTTCTTAATAAATTTGGCTTGGAAGAAAAAGCTATTTTAACTTCTTCATTCTTTGCAACCCCTTTGTTAATCCTATCGAGAAAAAGTTTGAAAAAACTTAGAAAGTTTGTAATAGAATCTATAGGAATAGGAGAAAAGTTGGAATATAAAGAATTGAAAAGGAATTTAAGATTAGTAAATTATTCAATTACAGATTTTTACGTAAAGTCAATAGAATTGTTTGAGAAAGGGAAGTTAAAAGAAAGGGTTGAACTTGCTAAAAAAGATACAAAAAGGTTTTGGAGGCTTAAAAGAGGAAGGAAAGTTTTTATAGTTTATCTAGAACCTGCAAAAATTAAATCAAAAAATTTGCCCATTAATTGCTTTTCGATAGTTCCAGGTATAATAATAGATAAAGATTATTTAAAAGCCTAGTTCTTTAAGGACAAAATTTACGGATTTTAATTTAAGAGATTTAAGTTCTTTTATGACTTTTCTAACTACAGGTTTAAAAGACTTATTTCCCATTTCTATTTCTTCCAAACAATAAAGCAATGCTTCTATTCTATCAGCAGCTTTTACTATCTTTCCTTCTAAACTTCTTAAATTGGTAGAATTTTCCCAAATCTTTTGGTAAAAAATTCCCAAATCTCTAGGTAAATCCTTTAATAGAAGTGAAACAAATTTTTTACTCATCTTTTCTATTTCCTTACTTAATTTCTTGTCTGCATGCTTAAAATCTGAGAGTATATCTCCAGTTATACATTCCTCCATATCATGCAGCAAAGCTGATCTCAAGACTTTTTCTATATCAACTTTATTGCCGAATTTCCTTTCCAAATCGCTCAATATCATTCCGATTAAAGCTACATGAAAGCAATGTTCGCTAACACTCTCGTCTTTTATCCTATTCCTGGCGCTGAAACGAATAATTCTATCTAAGCCTCTTATTCTTTGCAAAAATTTTTTCATAAATTAGAATTTCTAGCAAGCTTTAAATTCTATGGTTTTTGTAAGATCTGGATTTGTTACGAGTTACTTCTCGGATCGCTTATTGCGTTTTGTAATTCCAATACATATTGGGTTGCAACTTCAGCGACGTATTTTGCTGTGAATAGTAAATCAATAGCTTCCTTTCCATCAACTGGAGGCTTATAACGATGCTTTTTGATATCCAGGAGTAGTCTAACCGAGTCTTCGATTCCGAACAATTCCCCGCCTGCTAATACTCTTTCCTCTTCGCTTAGCTTTCCCGTTTCAGGATATAGGAACTCGGTCATATCGGCTAAAGCTCTTATACCAGAAGTTATAGCATCCTGTAAATTATATTCATTACAATTTCTTCGAGTTCCGTAGTATACGACCCACTTCCTTGTATGCATAAGACGTAAACTTCCCATTTGCAAAACTGCCAGTTTCTTTTCGTATTTGCCAGGTTTTAGATAACATGGAAACCAAACAGCGGATTCCCATACCGATATCCAGCTTCCATAAGAATAAGGAAATGTTAATCCAACTTCCCAGCTTCCTCTGTCTACAACGCTTACGTCTAACGGTATAGGTCCCAAAGCAAGAAGTTCCATTTCAAGTTTTCTTAGCCTCCAAAATAAGCTATCTGGAGTTATCCCACTACCTGGAGTTACTATCAAAACATCTACATCACCTAAACATGGGGGTTGCTTGTTTTCTAGAGCGGAGTGTAAGAAATTAGTGCTGCTTCTGCCATAAATGCACCATGCATCTATCAGATTTTTTTCTCGTTGCTCTTCTAGGGTTGAAATTAATTTAGTTAAATAATTTTTTACGTTCATAATTTTGCCCCTATAATAGCAACCCATCGTCCAAACGGAAAGTTTCTCGTCCAAAGTATCTTGAAATATTTGGTAAAAATTTTGAGTAAATAAAAAGGAGAAGGAAAATACCACTCTCTTCCATCCCAGTTTGCGTATAGCGTTATTAGTGGGTTTGTTGGGGTACGCCTTTTTAAAAGAGTGCAAATTGAATCTCTGATGTGTCTTGGATAAGAGGCATTCTGTGTTATTAAACAGAAAATTCCTTTACAATTCAATATCCTACGGACCTCACCCAAAAATCGTTCCTGAGAGTTTGGATCAAGATGAGGAAGCATGGAGTTAGAAAAAGCATACGAAATGCGTCCATTAGGGAATGGTAGCGATAAGGCATCTCCTTCTATCCAACAACTGCGATACCAATCTTCAGAAAAATACTCTCTTCCTGTTTCTAACATTTCTTTACACAAATCAACACCGATGGAGAGTACAGCGAACTTTTGTTGAACATAAATGCAATCCTTTCCTGCTCCGCATCCAATGTCTAGGAAGATATCCCCAGGTTTTGGTTTTCTCAACTCAAACATAGTTTTTATGGCCTCTTCTTCTAGCTTTGACACCTCGAAATACTGCTGATGAAGGCCAACTTTTGTAAATCTACGATAGGTATTTATGGTATTCTTAAAATTTATCATCTTATAATAGTGACTATTAAAATTTTTAAATGTAATGACTTAAAATGGCTCATAAGAAAAAGGATATATAATATCTTCTTTAGTAGTTAATTTAGTCAATCATCAAAAATTTTATTATTTATTTTTTAAGGAGTTGCGGTAAGGAGTACAAAAGCTGAATTCTTCGCTAATTTTGCATTGTAGAAATTTGCTTACACAAACATCTGCTGCGTCTGAATACCTGCTGTTATAACTAAATAAGAGTTAGGCATGTTTATATTCTTCAATTGTTTTTATCCACTCTTGGATTGGTTTAAACTGACTAGCTATGGCGTAAATTTTGCTAGTAGCACCGCTTGTTAACCCCCTTTCTAGAGCTTGCCTAAGAGAAATAGGAGGTTCTAATCCTGCTTCTTCTAACTTTTTCCTACCTTTTCCACTCAAAGGTTTATGAATTCTAGCTTCTGCATAATCTGTAATTGAACTAAAAGTACCTATTAATTCAAATCCACGCCAAAGTTCTAACTCTCCGCTGGGATAAAGTTTAAGTACAAATCTATTCAAGCAGAATTTCTCTTGAGCGATCAAACCACCATCTCTTGTATCTTCCATATTTGGAACATACTCACCATCTGCAAACTCAGGTCTAATCCCCCTTATCTTATATCCTAGTAAACCACCATCTGCAAATTTTAGTTCCTTATCTATATCTATCCAGGTGTGTGCTATTATTTCTGTGCTTTTTCTCGGTGGCTCATAAGCGATAAATGCAGGTAATTCCATTCTTTCCCTTCCATCAAAGCCTTTTTCTATTACCCTATAGGATTGCGGTGGCTTTCTTATTTCATATTCCATTTCTACAAAGATTTTTGCTTTTTTATTTAGTATTTTATTAGCTGTGTAAGCAGTTGTAGCACAATATCTTTTTATAACTTCCGGATTCCCGTCAAGAAGGAAGTTATTAATATTTCCTGGAATAGGTAGATAGCGTATACCACCATATCCTATCAGTATTTCACCAGCAAGTTCAGCAGAAAAAGTAGCTAGCGACGGAATTATAGGTTCTTTTCTTTTTTCAAGGATTTCTAAGGAAGTGGCACTTCCTATTCCAGATGGAAGATCTACTGCTAATGGCTCTCTCGGTGCCTCAAGATCTCGTTGGATTAAAAGAATAAAAACTCCGCTTGGATCATGAATTTTCGGCAGGCAACCAAGGCCTAATCTGCCAGTTAATTCTCTAGCTTCGTATGGCTTTTCCCACCCGGGTATTAATTCCGCTTCCAATTCTTCCATTCCTTTAATGCCTTTAGGTGTTAATTCTAAAGTTTTGCCATTCTTAACTTGTCTGAAAACCCAAACTTTCATCGTTTTAATTTACAATCTTAAGACTTAAGTTTGTTACGTTGAAATTTTTAAAAGATTAACTGAAGACAACGCTGGGAATCAATTTTATCTTTATTCGTCTATGTTATCCTCCTTGAAGGTGCTTTATGGGTTTTTCAATTCCCTTTCTCAGTTCCTTTCCAACATTTCTCTAACATCTGTAAGACAAAGGAGGTCAATAGGTCGTGTAAAGTTCCTATTATATCGAAGATTTATTTGGTTTTAATAAAACCTCTTGTCGAATCTCATATTTCGCAAACGAATCCAAAAATTAAATTGCGCCCGGGGTGGGATTCGAACCCACGACCTCCCGGTTAACAGCCGGTCGCTCTACCGCTGAGCTACCCGGGCATATATAATATTTAAGGATAGACTTTTCTTCTTACTAATCTCGGAAATGCAATAGCATCCCTTATATGTTCTAATTTTAACATCCAAGCAATAAACCTCTCTATTCCTAAACCAAAACCAGCATGTTGCACAGTTCCCCACTTTCTCAATTCTAAATACCATTTGTAATCCTCTGGTTTCAATCCTTCTTCCTTAATTCTTTTAAGCAATTCTTGATAATCGCTTATCCTTTCACCACCACCTATTATTTCTCCATAACCTTCTGGAGCCAGCAGATCAACGCTTAAAGTAACTCTTGGATCTTTAGGATCTGGCTTATGATAGAATGCTTTAGCTTTTTTTGGATAATGCGTAACAAAGAACGGATATTCGAATTTTAAGGTTAAAGCTTTTTCATGAGTCCAAGTTAAATCTTCTCCCCATTCTATTTTTATTCCATCTTTTTGCAAAATCTTAACGGCTTCTGTATAAGTTATTCTCTTGAAAGGAGGTTTTATTTTAAGGAAATATTTAGGGTCTCTTCCAAAATATTCTAAAATATCAGCCTTTCTTTTTGCCAGTTCTTGGCACATGTAAGATATAAGCTCCTCTATAACCTTTATTATGCATTCTAAATCGCAAAACGGTTGCTCAACTTCTAAATGCCAATATTCTGTTAAATGCCTTCTCGTTCTCGATTTTTCAGCTCTAAAAGAGGGTGCTATAGTATAAATTTTTCCTAGACTTGCAATTGCAGCTTCAGCATACAATTGCCAAGATTGGGTTAAGTAAACTGTATCACCAAAATATTTTACTGGAAATAGGGTTGCACCACCTTCGCATGCAGAAGCTGTGAAGATTGGAGCATGGAATTCTTTATAGCCATGAGATTCCAGCCATTCTCTCGCAACTCTAAAAACTTCGCTTCTGAAAATTAAAATCTTTTGCATTTTTTCGCTTCTTATCCATAAATGACGATGGGTTAGAAGGAAGTCTGGCCCATGATATTTTTTAGCTATAGGATAATCCATTTCAGCTTTAGTTATTACCTTAGCTTTTTCAACCTTTATCTCATAACCTCCTGGAGCTCTTTTATCTTTTCTAACTTCACCTTCTATTTCAAGAGTAGATTCTACCGGAAGTTTATCCAATTCTTCAAAAAATTCCTTATCCTTAGTTAAAGTGCATTGAATTATTCCTGTACCATCTCTAATGAGCAAGAAAAGTATTTTACCTAACCTTCTCCTATGATGCAACCAACCTCTTATTTTTATTTTTCCTTTAATCTTACCTTTAAGAATTTCTTCTATAGGAACGAATTCAGCGGATATTAAATCGATCACCCATCCTCTCACCTTTTATTTAGCTTGCTTTATTTTTATAAGTTGTGGAGGGAAAGTTGTGTATCTTATATCTTTCAAACCACAAATCCACATGCATAACCTTTCTATTCCAAGGCCAAAACCAGCTGTTCTAGCTAACTCGAACTTCTTCAAAAATTTTAAATAACTTTTTAATCCAAGCTTTTTGAATAAGCTAACTAATTTCTTTTTATCATCTTCTCTCTCGCTTCCAGTTGCACATTCTCCGTAACCTTCTGGCAATATCAAATCGAAATCTAAGAATTTACCTCCATCGCTTTTAAAAGGAAAACCTCTATCCCTAGCTAATTCTATCGGAAAACCAGTAACAAAAAAGGGAGTTTTCATAGATTTGGAAAGCTTTTCTTCAGCTTTTGAATAATCGTCACATTTTGCTATTTTTAAAGCGTCTTCGTATTCGAGCTTCGGTAAAGGAAGCTTAATTGATCTAATTTTTCTTCCCAAAATTTCCAATTCCGTTTTGCACCTCTTTTTTACTTTTTTAACGATATAAGCCAAAAGTCTTTCTAAAATTTTTATAGCATCTTTTCTTCTACCTTCCATTTCAACCTCTAACTGATAAAATTGGAGTAAATGTCTTCCAGCTTTAATCTTTTGAATTGGTTCGAGCCTAAAAGAAGGTAGTAAAGCAAAAATTCTTCCATAAGCTTTTGCTAAGTAAGGTTTGTAAAGTGTTAAAGCTGACAAAAGTTTTAGTTTAATTCCGCTGAATTCGAATTCAAAAAATCTTGCTTCTCCTATGCCAGGATCCGGAAAGTCTGCTATTAGAGAAGGAAATAATTCAATAAACCCTTTTCTTTCTAAAAATTTTCTTGCAGCTTTTACAATTTCACTTTTGATTCTCATTATCTCTTTTTGCCTCTTCATGGTAGTTAATAATTCTCTCACACTTTTAAAAATTTCTCTAATTTTTATGAAAATTTTTCAATGTTTTTCAGAAATTTAAAATAATTTTGAAAAATATTCAATATGGACGAGAAAGATAGGAGGATATTGGAAATTTTGCAAAAGAATTGTAAGCTAACAACTAAGGAACTGGCAAGAATGCTAAATATGCCTCAAACAACTGTTTTTGTGCGTATCAAAAAGCTGGAAAGGGAAGGTATAATAAAAAGTTATAGAGCCATTTTGGATGCAAAGAAAGTAGGAAAGCCTGTTACAGCGTTTGTACTGGTTTCATTTTCCTACAGAATTCCAGAAGAAAAGAAGATACTTTCTCAAAGGCAAATTGCTAAGAAAATTTCTCTATTTCCTGAAGTTCAAGAAGTTCATATAATAGCTGGCCAATGGGATATGATAGTTAAAGTTAAAGCAAAAAGTGTTGAAGAAGTTGGTAAGTTTGTTGTCGAGAGACTAAGAAAAATCGAAGGTATAGAAAAAACTTTAACTTGCATAGTTTTCTTTACGGAAAAAGAAGATACTGCGATAAGTCTTTACGCCTAGAGAAAGCTCTCAAAGTCTAAAAAGATTAAAAAACTACCTCTTTCTTTAAGACTATTGCAGAGCCTCCAGCATTCCTTATGAGTTCTGCAATTCTTTTTAGAAATTCAAGATCCTCAGATTCCCAGACAGACCTTTGGATCATTTTTGCGTTAGAATTTAATCTTCTGTTTAGGAGTACTTTAAAATAATTGAGTTTTGAAGGAAGGTCGAAGCAAAGCAAATATTTCATTATGATACAATTGTATCATGATTTATAAATACTTTTCTATTGTCGATTATATGTTTTCAAGTTAGGAAAATTTTTTAAAATTTGTTGGTTACTTTTTAATCATGAGTAACTACCCTAAAGTAGCAAAATTAGAAGCAAGGCTTTACCTTTTTGAAAGGGGTGTAAGAAAAGAATTCTTACCGTTTGCTGTAATAGAAGACAGAGTAGAGTACTCGATAGGAAGAGATCCCTTCGATCTAACATTTCGAGTAAGAGTTTACAAACTAACTCCAGACCCTCAAGAAATAGCCGTTTCTTCTAATTCCGACAGGGGAGTGTCTAGGTATTATCCAGAAATAGGAAAGAAGGGTACTGTGATAGTAAAAAGAGAGGATGATAAATTGTATGTCACCTGCCCAAACACAAGCTTCGCTAGGATAGCTGTTTGCTTAAGGGAGGAAGGAAAAATTATAGAAGTAGAAAGGGGGGAGACTGTCCAACTTTCTTTAAGACCAGGAAGAATTGACATTTACAGAATAAGCACCACAAACGAAACATTTTTACCGCTTGCCTTTATTTTAGTGAGAGAGTATGACTTCTAATTTAGAAAGCGAGATAAGGAAAAGGTTAGCAGAAATGCTAACAGAAGAGTTGTATGAATTTATACGGAATTCTAATCTTCTTCAAAAGGTTGCTGAAAAAGTAACTGGTAGAATAGCCGAGGCGATAGCTTTTCTCGAAGAAGAAGTGGAGGAAGAAGAGTTGGAAGATATGAAGAAAGAACTTTTCTCAATTGTTATTGCATACCTTGAAGACCCAGAACAGTTAAAGCAATTAATCTACGAACAAGTTAGAGGTTGGTGTGCTCCTTACGATGAAACCAAAGCTAGAATAGAAGAGGAAATTAGGTTGGTTGAAAGAAAGTTTGGTGAAGATGCAGCTTATGCATATAGAGAGGCAGCTAAACTGCTTCTTCGATATGCACGAATAACAGATGAATTTTTCAAAAGGTTAACAGATATAGCAGAAAAAACAAGCATAACGAATGCCTTACAGAAAGAAACTTTATATGCTGTGATTAGAGACATGTTTCCAACTATCGAAGATTATAAGAGATTTTTAGCAGAAGTAAAGCAGGTACGGGAGGCTTATTCAAGACAAGTCTCGCAAGCTCTGCAAATGGGCGGCAAAATGGGTCAAGCAGCAGCAATGATTTATGACGTAACTCAAGAAATATCAGCAGAACTAACAGATTTGTTCGAGGACTACTGGGAGGTAGAGTTACGTAAAATTTACGAAAGTTCTAAATAAGTCTACATATACTAAGCTACAAAAGAGTTCACTGTAAGAGAAATGAAAATATAAGATTTAGAGTAAAGCATTGGGTTGGTAGCTCACAATTTATTTAAGCAATAATATTAGAATCAACATAACACTTAGTTAATTGTCGAGTGTAACTAAAAGTCTTCTTGTTTTTTATCGCTATTTTATTCTTAGATCGTAGGAGGATGTTACATTCTTCCTAATTTTTCGATTCCAATCAAATCAAAACCTATTTCAAAAACATTTTTTATACATTCGAGTAAAGTCAACCTAAAATTCCTAATTTTTTCCTCGCTTTTTATTATCGGATGTTTTTCATAAAACTCGTTAAAAATAGTTGCTAGCTTGAAAAGATATTCGCATAGATAATGCAGCTTTAACTCTTCATAACATTTTTTGATAAGCCAAGGAAATTGGAACAATAGCCTTAAAATTTTCCTTTCCTCCTCTTCCAGCTTTTCTGCTTCAAATTCTCTTTCAAATTTTCCTGCTTTTCTAAAAACGCTGCAAATTCTTGTATAAGCGTATTGCAAATAAGGGGCTGTATTTCCTTTCAATTCCAAAGCTTTATCCATATCAAAAATTAGCAACCTCTCTGGAGAAATTTTAAGCATTTCGTAGCGAATTGAAGAAATTGCTAAAGCTTTAGCAACTTTTTCTATAAATTCTTCGCTTTCTTCTGGATTCCTTTTTCTAGTTTCTTCCCTAGCCTTTTTAAACAATGCATTAAACAAATCGTCTGCGTTAACAAAAATCCCCTTTCTTCCAGACATATGAACGAATTCTTTATCAGTTTCTATCCCAAGTTCTTTAGCAGTTTTTTTGCTTAAAGAAACTACTTCATATGCATAATGGATATACTTAGCTTTTTTTCCGATAAGTTTCAAAGCTGTAGAAACAACTTCTTGCTCATACTTCTGCCTTACATCTATCACGTTAACAGAAATCTCTGCTTTGTTGAAAATTGGATGCTTTTCCAAACCATTAGTGCAAGTTTCCCAGAGGATTTTTCCGTTTGGTTGCTTTACAAATTTTCTATAACCAAAATCAAAATCTATTAAGCCATGCTTCCATAAAGCAAAAGCTATATCGCTTGCTGCATAAACTTTCGTTCCATCGCTTCTTACCAAAATTTTATCGGCATCTTTCAGTCCTTTAAATTCTGGCAAATCAGAAAGTTTTAGAAGCCAGCACCCACTTTTGCTTCCGCTTTCAGCAAGATATACAAAATTTTTCTGTTTTAACCACTCAAAAACTTTTTCCCAAAATTTTGAATAAATTATGTCAGTTTCTCTTACTAGCAAATCGTAAAATATTCCTAGATTCCATAAAGTTTTAAGCTGCTCTTTTATTACTTTGCTAGCTATTTCTCTGTTAAACTTTGCTATCTCACTATCTTTCCTCTCTATTTCTTTAATTATCTTCTTCTTTTCTTCTAATAACTCAGGTTTTTCTTCGTATAACTTATTAACTTTTACATAAATTTCGTTTCCACAATAATGATCGAATTTCATACCTTCTTTCTCTAAGGGAAATCCTAAAATTTTAAAGCCAACTATCAAATCTGCCATTTGGCTTCCGGCATCGTTTATGTAGTTTATAACAATAACTTCGTTACCTATCCAACTTAAAAACCTTGCTAAGGAATCTCCTAAACAAGCATTCCTTATATGACCTATATGCAAAGCTTTGTTAGGATTTACGCTTGTATGCTCAACTATTATTCTTTTTCTCTCCACATAAGGCTTTCCATAAAAATTTCCAGCTTCGAGAATTTCTTTTAGTAATTTTTTAGAAATTTCTTCCCAGTTTAAGAAGAAATTTATGTAGCCAGATTTTTCTTCTATTTTTTCAACAAATTCAGGTTTTTCTATTTTTCTGCTAATTTCTTTTACTATTTCGCTTGGACTTTTCTTCAATTTTTTTGCTAGGATAAAAGCTAGGTTGGTCGAAAAATCTCCAAATTCTTCTTTTGGAATTATTACTTCAAACTTCTCATCAAATTTTGCTAAGTTCTTTTTAATAGAGGATTCTATCTCAAAGAACAACCAACTCATAATTTAGGTTAAGAGATTTTTACAATACATAAGTTAAGATTTAGTTGATATTATTCATTAAAATTTATATTTTATAATAAATATTGGATAAATCAAATATAACAAACAATCATAAATCTATAAATTAGACTCTTTCCTAACAATTATTACCCCCTGCTAGAATCGGGCACTCAAATTTCTAGTTCTCAAACAACTCAAAAGAAAATAGGTAAAACCTGTATAAAAAAATTTCGGTTTGGAAGAATATAGGTGAAAGAAAATGGATAGCATAATAAGAAGAGCGCTAGAAGCAAGCTTAAAGGAAGAGGAAAATCCAATCAAGAGATTTTCGATTAGCCCAACTAGCGGAGTGATTTCTAAAGAGGTTGATTATTATAAGCTTGTAGAGCAAGAATTTGGATTTTCTGTTAAGAAAGCAAGGATATGCGTTGTAGGCTGCGGAGGAGCAGGTAACAATACAGTTACTAGATTGACAGAAATGGGTATAGAAGGTGCTTATACAGTAGCTATCAATACAGATGCAAAACATTTGGCTATTACAAAAGCTGATAAGAAGATCCTGATAGGAAAAGAATTAACAAAGGGTTTGGGAGCTGGAGGTTTTCCAGAAATTGGTAGAAAAGCTGCTGAAGAATCTAGGAATGAAATTAAAGAAGCAATAGAAGGTGTTGACTTACTTTTTGCAATAGCAGGTTTGGGTAAAGGAACAGGAACAGGTAGCATTCCAGTAGTTTGTGAGATAGCTAAATCTATGGGAGCTCTAGTCATTGCGGTAGTTACAATGCCTTTCAAAATAGAAGGAGCAAGGGTTGCTAAAGCAGAAGAAGGTTTGGCAGCTTTAAGAGAGGTTTGCGACACAGCTATAGTCATAGAGAATGACCGCTTGTTGAAATATGCTGGTAATTTAAGCATTCAGCAAGCATTTGCAGTTGCAGATGAATTAATAGCAAGCATGGTTAAGGGTATAACAGAAACTATTACTTTGCCTAGCTTAGTAAACCTAGATTTTGCTGATGTAAAAGCAGTTATGCAGTCTGGTGGAGTAGCAGCTATAGGAGTTGGCGAATCGAATTCTAGCGATAGAGCGAAAGATGCTATAACAAAAGCTTTGACAAATCCATTGCTAGAAGTCGATTATACAGGAGCTACAGGAGCTTTGATTCATATAACAGGAGGCCCAGACCTTAAGCTAGAAGAAGTTAACTTGATAGGAGAGACTGTCTCTCAATTCTTAGACCCAAGCGCTCAAGTATTCTGGGGTGCAAGGATTTTGCCAGAATTTGAAGGAAAAGTTCAGGTTATTACAATTATAACTGGGGTAAAATCTCCATACATTCTAGGTCCAACCAAGAAAGAGGAATATCCTTTAGCAAGAGAGATTAGCAGATCGTTAGGGATAGAGATACTAAGGTAGGAGCATGAGAGATTACTTTGAAGACGAAATCTGGGACCCGATGAAGGACGAAGAGGATGAACTAGGGATATAGGGAGACTTTTTCTTTTCTTTTTTAAATTTTTAATGAAAAACTTTTAAGAGAATGGTCTCGGTAGTGATAAGAAGAGAAATAAATCCGCATATTTCTGAACTACTTAAGGAATCATTAGAATTTTGGGGATCGGAGCTTTTATATGAATCTTCTTCGATAGACGTTTACTTCGGAGAAGATGAGACAGTTTGCAGCAGATTGGCTTCACAAATTTTCCAGCGGTATAGTGCACCATGGATTAGAGTGTTTGCTATTTTTCCTTCTGATTACTTGGATAGCTCAAAGAGAATTTCAAAGCATCGGTATGTTCTCTTAATTAATAATAGAAAATTCAGAACGTTAACAAGTTACGAATCTATTAGCGGTTTGGCATTACATGCTTGTAGCCATTTTCTTTATCAAGAAGAGAAAGGAGAAACTGTTGGAATAAAAGATTTGGTTGAGCTAATCAAACTTTCTGACCAGTTCGCATGGGTTGCTGAAGAAGCCTCAGAAGAATTTTGTGTTATAAGAAGAAGTCTTGAACATTCAAAAAGCGCGAAAGCTGTTACTATGGCTCTTTATTGGGAGATGGACAATGACGCATTAACATCGGTAAGAAGGGATATATCGAAACTCCAACTTCAATACGCTAAATTAATAGGTAAGGATAAAACTTTTAGATTAAATCTGAATTCTCTTATATGTAGCGCAACCATAAAAGCTGCAAGACGTCGAGCTTTATCACCGTCTTATGTTCCAAATTCTTTTTACAGGAGAGCTAGGAAGCTTTACGATGAAGCAAGAAAACTGGACAGAAAAGTTTTCAATGGGGCAATTGAGTTGCTACGCAAGAAAAGGAAAAGAAGGAAGCAAATCGATTTTGACAGAATTAGAAGAAAATTTGGAATTTATATGGAGGTAGTAGACACTGTGCTAGAGGAGGTAACAGAAGAAGTTCTTAGAGATCCGTATTTTGTTTACCTGAAGCTAGTTGAAATAAGAAATAGGTATATGTATCTCTTGTGACGGATAAGAACAATCTTTAGAGTTTAATGAAATATCTTTTGAACTTTATTCTTCTGAAATTTCTTCAACTTCTGGACTTAATTCAGCGCTTATTATATGCCTTATTATTACTATATCTCCAACCGCTTGAACCATCGAATAAGGAACTATAATCCCTTTCTTCCCTCCAAGCATTTTGTCTAGCATCGATCCTTTAGCGACTTCTATTACTAGAGATTTTATCTTAAACCTCGTTAAGTCCAGTTCGCAGTCCTTTACTTTTCCGCAGTAAAAGCCTTTCGATGTGAATACATCTTTTTCTATTAAGTCAGTTAACGATTGAACGGTTATTGGCATAATAATAAATCAAAAACTTAGATTATAAAATTTTGTTACCTTGGCATCCAGATCGGCAGATTAAAATCAAATCGCTTGGCTTTTAAAAGACGTAATTTTACTTCCAAATTCTAATTTGAATATGTGAAGCAATTTTTCCTCGCTTATTATTCGGCTATAAGTTATTTCCTAATACTTAATGCAGCAATAGCTTCCCTTACAATAGCCCTTCACGAATTTGGCCACTATTATATTGGTCTTTTATTCGATTGTGAAGGGAAAGTTGTACTTTTTGAACCTGGCAGAGGAACTTATACAGCTTTAAATTGTGGAAAAAATGTTAAGGAAGAAATTTTAGCATTAGGAGCATTTGTTTTTACCTTTCCATTAGCTCTAATCCTTGCTTCCGCAAAAGATGTTCCAGAGAAATATTTTAGTTATGTGATCGTTGGTCTTACTTTATCAACTGCTTCTTTAGATATTTTAAAAATCATCAAAATTTCTTGGTTTCAAATATTGTTTCATTTGGTTGGTATGTTGCTTATAGTAAGGGGAGAAATAAAACTAGTTGAAGAAAAGATTTTGGAAATAGAGAGAAGTGTTGTATATTAAAGTTTGCGTTTGAAGATTTATTTAGAGAAAATGTATACATTTACGGAGCCTATTTCACTAGCTGGTTTACTCCTGTCCTTTTTGACTATGCTAACGGTTTTAGTTTATCTAACCTATTTTTTCCATAGAAGGAAGAGAATACTCGAATTTAAGAAGCTACCAACGTTGTTAATAGTTGGATTGCCTAATACAGGGAGAAGCTTCTTGATGAAAGCTTTAGCTGGAGGCAGACCAACTTTTTTCGATAAGCTATTGAATTTTAATTACGTCGATCTAGATTATAACGGAAAACTTGCTGTTAGAATTTTAGATCATGTCGCCCTTTCTTCGCATCAAGTTTTCGATAAGAGCGTTATAAACGACATGAAAAATGTGAACCCATTAGCTATAATTGGAGTAATTGACGTTTCTAAATATTCCGATCCTTTGGAAAAACAAATTGAGTTTATTTTAAAAATGAGGGAATTTTTTAGCGACAAACCATTTTACATAGTTGCTAACAAAATTGATGAAACTAGCGAGAGCAAAGTAAGGAAAATAGAGGAGCAGTTTGGGAAGGTTTATAGGATAAGATGGAACTCCCCAGAGGACGTTTTAACTCTTAAGAAAGACATTCTTAAATTTTTAGGAATTCCTAGTCAAAAATAAAATTAGTGGCCTTAAGTAGGGAAGATTTACAGAAATTAGTTGAAAGATTGTTTCCTTATATTGTTTCATTCTGGGGTATAGAAGGATATGACTTAAAAATCCCTCATGTAAAAATTACTGAAGGATCTAAAGTTTACGTTAAGCCAGAAGAACCGTCGATTATTTACTTCGGAAAAGAAGCCAAAAGGGACGATTTGGTGGCTGTTCTTAGCGAAGAGATAACTCATTCTATACATTTTCAATTACATCATGAGCTTCCAAAGGACTTCAAAGAACGATATAAGATGCAAATAGTTTCCGAATTTCTTGGGAGGTTGGCTTACCTGTATAGTGCTAAACAAAGGGGAAGGGAACACGAAAGACTTAGGAAATTTGTTTATGCTTACCAAGAGACCGAACCCATTTACACATCGGTTTGGGAAAGAATTGAGGAAGAAAAAAAGGAAGTTATGGAGCGTTTTAAAGCTTTAGAGGGAGATTTGTATGAGATTTTAGATGATATAATAAAACTGGTAGAAGAAGGTAAAAAAGAGGAAGCACTAATTCGAACTAATAGTTTGCTGTACAAATTAAAAGAAAATAAAATCCCTATTCCTTCTTATGCTAATAGTGCTTTCTTGCTTCTTCAAGATATGATAAAAATAGGAAGGCTAGAGGACGTTGAATACGCAGGTAAACTTTTTCTGAGGGTAATGCGTGAAGATTTGCCGTCTTATTTTATCTTACTCGAAATGCCTTTTGTGACTGAATTTTACCAAGCAGGCGTTCATGTAGAAGCTTACAGATTGGCTGATGAATTGTTTGATTATTTTATTTCGAATCGAGAAGCGAGAAAGAAGTTAATCCTTACTTCACCCACGGAGATCTACAAGACTTATTTCGAAGAAGATTCTACTGGGTACGTAAAGGAAAAATCTAAGAAAAATCTGAAGTTTGATATAAAACCTTTACTTCTTATCTTAATTTCTTTCCTTCCTTTACTTATTATTCGGCTAAAATTAAGTAAAACAGGGATGTTTAGCCTTTTAATTCCTCCCTATTTCCTAGCTATGATTGTTTTATTTGTTTTAGGTATAATTCTTGTAGTAAGACATAGCAGCTTAAAAACTTGAATTATCTTAGGTATTTTTTTATTCCTAAGTCATCCCTCAGAAATATACCCTCTCGAGCTAAAACTTTTATAAAAGGATGCTTTAGCTTTATCATTTTCATGAATTCATCTTTCCTATAACCTTTTGGTTCGATTTTAGGAATGCAAAATAGGTAAAGCATTTCCTGCCTTTTTAACAAGTCTTTTGGTAAAGAATCCGAAATTATTATTAAATCTATATCACTCCAAACATTAAAATCGCCTCTAGCTACGGATCCGTAGAGTATAGCAGTAAACTTTCCCAGCTTTTCTGCTTTTTTCAAAAATTTCTTAACGTTTTCTAATAACTTCTTCTTTTCTTCCTCTTCTTTTTTAACAATTTCCAACATCTTTTCACAAATCTTATAACTTCTTTTGCCATTCTCTTAGCTTCTTCAGCTTCTTTTTCTGTAAAATAAGTATGCGGAGCTCCTTCAAGCCATTGGTTTGCATATCTAGTTGGAACGTAAAACTTATCTAATCTTGCGCAAAATTCTCTAATTCTTGGCGGTATTTCTATTTTAAGCTTGTTAAATTCAGTAAGCAATCCGAGCAAGGAATGCCCAAAAGCAGGTTTTCTACAACCCCAGAGGAATGCTTTTAAGGCAAATTCAGCAGCTTGCTGAGCTTTAAAGCATGCCCAATTGAAATTCCCATCTTTTAAATCGCTATCTATAGCTTTGAATGTAGAATTGGCTTCTTCAATCCACTTTTTGAACTCTTTTTCGTCCATGATAATCTTTTATTTTTAACAAAGATAAGCTCGGTCTTGAGTAAACTATAAAATGTTTAAACTGATAAAAAATTCTAATTATTTAGTCTCTTTAGACCGAGAGTTTGTTATAAAAAACATTTTTATTTTTTATAACAAAAGCGAACTTGGTCTGTTTTCACCTTTGAAGAACAAATCATAAGAAGGATTTTTCTTAAAACCCAAAAAACCATTTAATTCTATCAGTTATACTAGGTTTATATTCCTTTCCTATTAAAAAAGCAGCCAGCTTTTTTAAAGCTATGGAAGCTTTTGACCCAGGCTTATAAATGACGACTGGTACGCCTGCAGCAATACTTTCAGGAACCATTTTATCTTCTGGAATTATCATCGCAATTTTGCTCTCAAGCGTTTTTTCTACAATTTCTGGTTTTAATTCATATTTTTCCTTTTTTACTCTGTTTAAAACAACATAAACTCTCTTTTTCATTTTTCTAGCTAATCCAACTATTTTTATTGCATCACTTATAGCTGGAATTGTAGGAGTTGTAACGACCAAAACTTTATCGGAAGCCTTCATTATATCTGTAATTTCCCTTCCAAACCCAGGGGGTCCATCTATTATTACAAAATCATACTCAGACCTTGCCCTTTTCCATACCAAATCCTTAAGTTTTTCTAAGTTTACATTAGAAGTTAAACCAGCTGGAGAGGGAACTATTTTTACACCTAAAAAAGGATTTTGATAAATTGCTTCTGATAGTTCTGCTTTTCCTTTAATTACATCTAGTAAAGTTTTTCTAAAATCCTCATACATTCCAAAATGCAGTCTTATATGAGAACTCGCAACATTGCAGTCTAAAACGATAACATCTCTTTTAAAAACGCTTGATAAAGCTGTAGCTAAATTTGAAACAACGGTTGTTTTTCCAACTCCGCCTTTTCCAGAAGTTATTCCTATTACAACCATCGAATCACTTAAAACTTTCTCTGATTTGCCTTTTTAGCTTTCTTAGCAATCCTTCTTGATGAGTTGGGCTGAAATTTGCTTTCCACGGTTTTCCCTTCCATGCTATTTTTCTAATTAAAAGTACAAATGTGATCACTAGGATTATACCTACGATTATTGTTTGGACAGTCGGATTTGTTATTATTGTAATAAAAGTATCAATTATCGTTTTTGGCGGCGATGGGGGGGTAGGAGCTGGGCAGTCTTTTGGACAATTGATATAATCTTCTCCTGGTTCGCATATTCCATTTCCACAAACTGGAGCTGGTAGAGGAGCAGGTTTAGCTGAGGTCGTTATTAAAGTAATTTCTACGCTATCGGTAGCGATTCTTCCTTTTCCCTCTCCAATTGCTGTTAAGATAAAAGTATAATTTGTCGGCGTTATGTTAGGAATAGTTAAGTTAAAGGATAACCTTCTAGTTTCACCCACTCTTAATGAGATTTCTTCTGGAAGGGAGTACCATTCATTCGGCAAACCCGTAAGGTTTAAATATACTTTCTCTAGATCGATTTCACCGTCGTTATAAACAGTAACGTTATAAGTTGCTGTCGTTCCTATCTGTTGAGTAATAGTTGTTGGAGCTATTAGTTTGATCGAAATAGCTGGTCGTGGTAGGATTACAATGGGTGTTATATAACGTGGAGCAGTTGGGGCAGGCTTGGCTGCACTTCCGAATATACCAAATAAGCTAAATGAAGTTACGTTTGCATAAACGAAATTGTTAGTTGTATCTACACATCCAAATACAGGACAAGGCAGTAAATTCCAGTTTGTACCGTTCCATTTATATAATCTTAAAGAATTTTCGTCCAGTCCTACAACCTCGTCAGAAGTATAACTTACATTAATAATTGCATAACTTAAATTAGCATTTAATTCTGGGTTTACCTCTATGTTGATGAATTTAACAGGATTCAGAATGGTTGGCGTAATGTTTCCGGTAAAGGTAGTTATGTTTATACTCGCAGATATATTTGCTAAGCTAAGAATAGTTAAGGTCGTATCGGCACCATAACCTGTAGTAATTATTTGAGTCTTGTTTGCGATTATCTTTTCTGCTATTGTTCTCCCTCCTTTAAAGCCTGGTAATAGGTTTGGTAATTCCTCGTAACATGGAAGCTCTATCTCAATCGTTTTCGTTGCCTCGAAGACTTTTCCGTCAGCATGGACAGAAATTTTTATTCTGTAAAAAGTTGGTGTGATTGGTGGTTTCCATGTTACATTAAACTTTAATGTGCCAGGAGCACCACCATAAGAACCATTTCCATATCCACCATAACCATATCCATAACCAAAATAGTATGGAGTTCCATTCCAATAAGCGTAACCATAACCGTAACCATAACTCATTGGTGGTACAAATTCTGTTGTAACGTTAACATCAGAGGTAGCATTTCCAGCGATTTTATCGATGCAATAAGCCTTTCCTCCGTTAGTTAAATTCAGCTCGCAATCAACAGAAATTCCAATTCCTTCAGCAGGACCTGTTATGTTTAGCGTAATTTTAGTTATAGGAATAAGCTCTCCGGTATTCGTTTTAATTTCTATAGGAAAACTGATTACTTTACCTCCTCTAACTTGAGAAGGAGCATTTATATGAATCTCGAATGCTGTGACTGGCCCTGAGGAGAGGATTAGGAAAATAAGGAAAATCGTAAGAAGGGCGGGGAAGATTCTATCATTTTTGAGAAAGATTCTTTTCATTACTTTACGAAACTTATTCCATTTTCCCATTCCAGATCCCTACTACTAATAATTTGTTTTTTTAAATTAACTTTAAATTCATTGCTTTGGAAATTAAAACATTAGCTAAGGTAGAAAAATGATATCACAAGCTTTGATTACAATGTTTGCAGTTTTTACTGGAATGACTTTAAATTATATTTTTCACTTCTCCATGACAAGACTTTTAGCTCCAGCTTTGTATGGAGAGCTTGCAGTTATAATAGGCATTTTAAGTATTTTACTCGTTCCAACTTCAAGCATCCAAACATTATTGACGAGGGAAATAGCAGGACTTGATAAAAAACGCAAAGAAAAAGCTATAATCGGTTTAGTAAAGAAATGCTCTAAAACTATCTTTTTAGGAAGCTTAGTCGTTAGCACAATCCTTTTCTTTTCTTCTACTTTTATCGCAAAAATTTTTAAAGATAATCGATTAACTTTGCCAATCAAAGTCATTGCCTTGGGTCTACCATTTGCTTTTCTACTTCCAGTAGTAAAAGCCTATTATCAAGGTAAAGAAAAGATTTGGAAATTGTCTGGAATCTTAATTGGCGAACCTTTCCTAAAAGTTATTTTTGCTATTAGTTTAGTTTTGCTCGGTTTTGGTTTAATAGGAGCAACTTTTTCCCTTTTAGTAGGTTCTCTTTTCTTTACGTCTTTAATCGTTCCGATAATTTTGAAAAAATCTAAATCTTTAAAATATTCTTTTAACTTGAACCAGTCGTTTTTCTTTATTCTTTCCACTTCTGTTTTGATAACGCTTTTTCTTTATCTTGATTTGTTTTTTGTAAAGTATTACTTAGGTTCTGAACAAGCTGGTTATTATAATGTTGTTTCAATTACTTCAAAAGTATTATACTATGCTGTAGGAGGAATAACTCTAGTATTCCTCCCTAAATCTTCCAAGCTAAGCATCTATAGAAATAAAAAGGAATTAAAAAATTTGTTGATTAAATCAATTTTACTACTAACCCCAATTTTTGTTCTATTCATCCTATTCCCAAGCCAAATCATTTCATTCTTTTACACTGAAAAATATCTTATCGCTTTAGATTCTTTTATTATCCTATGCGTAGGAATGTTTAGCTTAGGAATCTTCCAAATTTTTCTTAATCTTTTTTGGTCCCAAAGGATAGAAAAATTCCCATTAATTCTTTCAGCTATAGTAATTTTAGTCGATATTTTATTGTTGAATTATTTAATCCCAGCCCATGGATTAATTGGAGCTTCAGTCGCAACAACACTTTCTGCAATTTTATTTTTAATTTCTTCTCTCTTTATTGCTAAAAGCTATTTAAGAATATAAATGTTTTCCTTTACTTCTATTAAATCATCGTTTTGACATTTTACTGGAGAATAAATTATTGAAATGTTGTTTTCGATTAAAAAAGTTGTATTTGTGCATTTTTGAGCAAAAAACCTGTAAGCATTTTCAACTAATTTTAGATATTCTTTATTTGGGCCAAAAGGCATTACAGCATAGACTTTTCTTTCGGCTATTGCTGGAAACGCTCTTGCTTTCCATGGATCTAGCAAAACGATTGCATTTGGTTCAGAATTTTCTTTTATCCAAAGGAAATTTTCATAATCTTTATCGTTAATCAAATGATAATAAGGGGTTTTCAAATCCCTCTTTATTGCAAAATAAGCTGTTAAAGTTAAGCAAATGAAAAGTAGAAATAGGCCAAAATTTTTGAAAGGTTTTTTTATTTCAAGCAATTTTGAATAACCAAAACTTGCGATTATTGACATAAGTAAAAATAAGGGAATGTAAGTTCGCTGATAGGGGATTAAAAAGTTTAAGCCAAACCTTGCGAATAGAACTATAATAAGAATTAAAAAGATTGAGGATAACAATAAACTCCAAACTTCCTTATTTTTGAAATGGGATAAAAAATAAAATCCTAAAACAAAGAAGATTGTTGGGATAGTTCCATAAACAGATGGAATTTCTTTCAAGTAAATCCAAAAATCAAATTTAATCGCTTCCAAACCTTTTTTCTGAATTTCTGGTAAATAGTTTGGAATTGAAACTAGAACTGAAAGAAAAGTTGTTAAGAAAAGAAATTTCAATCTTTCTCTAGCTTCTTTATCTTTTGAGAAAAAATTAAGCAAAAAATAAATTCCAAGAATTATTAGCAAAACAATAGCTGTTGGAGGATGGGCATAAAGAATAAAAGTTAAAATTGAAAAGAGTGCTAAGTAATTGTAAATTCTTTTAATTTTTAATAGTCCGAAAGCAAAAAGTAAAGCCAAAGGAATGAAAATTAAGCTTAGATTTACTGGAACTAAAAAAACTGGTCCTCCTATGGTAACGTTGCTTGGGATTAAAGCTATTAGAAAAGCTGAGATTAAAGCTTGTTTTTTTCCGAAAAAATTTAGAACGAATAGATAAGTAGAAAAGATTGCTAAAAGATGGAAGATGGAAGGTAAGCAAATCCATTGTTTGGCATTTAGGTTAAAGGTTTTTTGGATTAAGGCTAAAAATAAATGCCAACCCCTCTCTAAACCTAGTTTAAATTCCTTTCGGGAATACCAATCTATTTTTTTGTTTAAAGATATTTGTTTGGCTTGAGTTATATGGAACCACTCATCTACATGTAAGGGATAAGGATAATTTAGATGAGGGTAAAAGGTTAGGATTAAAGCTAAAAGTAGAATTGGAGATAAGAGGATTATTTCTTTTTTCCTTTTTCTCTTATGAATTCTATAGTTAGGCATACTACACCAACAACTAATAACCAGTAAGCATAGATTGCTAATTGATTTGCTAGATTTTCATTATTATAAAAAGCTAGGACTATTGCTGCTAGGATGAGCATTAATAAAGCATAACCAACAGGAATTCTTCCGTCGAATTTGAAGAAGGAAAAAATTGGGATTAAAAGAATAAAGGAGAGGAAGGTTTTTAGGTCTTCTCCGTGAAAGATAAAATGAGAAAGAATTATTGAAATTAATACAAGAAAAAAAGGTAGGAGATTTTTTATTTTAAGTTTTAATTTCTTCCTTTTTTTCTTCATTTTCCTAACTTTATTATGGCTTTAAATTTTTTCTCTAAAATTCTAGCCCATTTATCTTTTCTAGATCTTCTCCAATCGTAAAATAAGTAAAATAAGCAGAAGATGAGAGTCGAAACTGAAATTATTAAACCTATTTCAAACCAATCTTGTGGTTTATATCTTATAACGATTTCTAAATTTCCAGTTTCATCAATCCAGAAGCCATTTATTACGCTGTATAAAGGGATTGATTTAACAACTTCAACTTTTTTTCCATCTTTATAAACTCTTGCTTCCCATAACGGATCATAAGCTTCAGCAAAGCTAAGCATGAAAGGTTTGGTTGCATTTACTTTAACCTTCCAAAGAGTTGGATTGATTTTTGTGTAATTTATTATTTCAGCAGGTTTTTCTTTTATTTCGAATAATTCTTCAATTGTCTGATTTGTTTCTGTTGAATAGAGCCAGATAACATCTAAATGAGAATTTTTGCTTGCGAGTATTTCCAGCTTATATTTTCCTTTAGTTAGATCGAATAGCGGAGTATACGTAAAGTTTAAAGAATTCGATTTGAGGATGAATTCATGATCGCCAATTCTTACTTTAAATTCTCCAACACCCTTTAAAGCAAGCCTATATGTTCCGTTCTTGACGATTTCGATGCCATGCCAAGCTTTACCATTCTTAACAAATTTCAGAACTTCACCATTACTTGCTTCTCCACCAAATTCTTTGCTGATTTCTGCATTCTCTCTATACAGATCACTTTCAGCTTCGAAGAGATAAATTATCGTTTTGTTTTGCAACAGTTTTTCAATTTCTTCTTTTGCTTTGTAGTATTCGTTTTCCGGAATTAAAGCAAATAAATTAACAGCGTTAAATCCTTTGATGTTCTCAAGAATTATTTTGTGTTTTCCTCTTTCCAAGTAAAATGTGCCTAAGTCTTTCCATACGAATTTATTTAACTGATCTTTTGTGTTAATAACAATAGGTTCATTATCAAGATAAACCTTTATTTCTCCACCTTTTTGGTTCTTAAAGTATCGAATGAAAAGCTTGTAGTTATCGTCTTTGTCAACTTTAAACGGTATATCTAACGTTACTGGTTTTGCATATTTTGTTATGTCGTAAACTCTTACATCATCCACCCATATTACATTCGGTGAAGGTTTATCTGTTTTGTGTCCATGCCAAATCTGTAGTTGAATGTAAGAGGTGTTTGGATTTTGAACAATGTAGTCAAACTGTACATCCTTCCAATCAAAAGTACCACTTCCAATACTTTTAACGTATTTCCCTGTAAGATATTTCTTGTTTGAATCAAACTCCAATACTTTTATGTGGACTTTGTGAGCGTTTTCACCTCTGATTTTAAGTTTGAATGTGAAAACATCACCAGTCTCTGCTGGAATGAAAGGCGATCTTACAGTTTTCCAGCCCCATGTTGAATTATATAACTTTGCTATTAAGGCTCCCTTCTTCCATTCTAATTTATGGATAGCATTAAATTGCTTTTCTGGAGTTGTATTTTTCCACTCCAAGAATTCTTTTTCTGTATCAAAGTTCCAAGAGTAAATAATGTCGTTATCTTTCACTTCCAAGTTTTCTGGAATTCTTTTGGTAGCCCATGTGAAAACCAAACCATAACCGTAATCAAATTGCCAGTTTTGTATGTCAAAACGTTCTAAATACGGATGCCACGCTCCATGCAGAGGATCTGTAGTCATAGCTTTTGACCAAAGTTTTTGTGGGTTGTGGTGAGTTGTGGCATAAAATGGTTTTATCACTTCAGTGTGATTGGCGATAAAGTGATACACTGTATTCTTTTTATCTCGAATTATATAATGATTGTATACATTACTGTTAAAATTTTTCTTCACAATTTTGGATACAAAATAAATCGATAACATTGGCTTATTTAGTGAATTTACTTGCGTTAGTGCATTAAGGACAGCTAAATCATCCAGGACAGCCAAGTTATTCCTAGAAATACATACTGGAGATGAATAATCTAAATTTTCAAATACGTATAATGTTCCAAATTTTTTAACAAATTTTATATCTTTCTGATATTTTAGAAACTTAATGACATTTTTGCTCTTTTTAAACTCCGTTAAAGTAAATTTTGATTCAAATTCACTCTTAGAGGGCCTAGTTCTTATAACTATGTATTTCACACTCCACGGATTTAACAACACCCCAAATTTGTTTGTCTTATTATTTAGTAAAGAATCCACAGAGAATCGCCAATATGAGTCATACCGAATTGTAGGTTTCATGACTCCCCAAGGTGGTGTAGAGGGATATACGGTTACTTTAAAGTCTACACTCTGTCTTCTCAACCATTGATCCATCTGTTTATGATCGTAAGGCACCTGTTGTGGCTTTAATTTTCCATTAAGATCGCCAGTCAGCAGAGGATAGCCAGCTATTAGAGGTGTAGCAAATATTGCTAATATCGTTAAAGTAGAGACAATGAAAATATATTTAGATCTACATTTTCTATTTATTATTATTTTTATTTTTGAAACTAGAAATCCAATAAAGAAGCTATAACAAAAACTGAGTAGGAACATCCATTTATGAGGATCTCTAAACAACCATCCTATGGAGGAAACTAGCGGGATTTTAAGGGATAAATAAGCATATACTCTACCTATTGGTGGGTTGTCCCCTTTGCTAAGAAATATTAAAATAACTAATAGAACTGCAATAAGTACATATACCTTTTCTTCTCCTTTAGATCTATACGATCTAGTGAATAGTAGAGGAATAATAGCAAGTATAGGTATTGTAAATACTGCTATCATCCAAAAAATCGACGGTAGTGGAAGACTGGAAAATAAATCTCCTGGTCGCCAATAACTATGTAATCTAATTACATTTAAAAGTTGTGCATTTCTGCTTAAAAGAGACAATACTTCCTCTGTAAACACGTATGGAGGTTGTAGTGCCGCTAATCTAGATTGAAAGAGATAGGGAATTATCCAAAATGACGATAACCCCGTATACAGTGCGGTAATAGCAAAAAGAGAAATCGTGGATTTTTTAATGTATTCATATATTTTGACTTTAGTAAAAAACAAAATTGTTACAGAAGTATAAAATATAATTAATAGAGAGAATAATGCCCAATGTGGGGAGGTAGACATCATAAGCCATACTACAGATATGAGGATGATACGTTTCAATTTAATTTTCCTTTCTTTTGAAATGTCATTAAATAATTTAAATGCTAAATAGAAAAATAATGGTAGTAAAGCATAACTCAATAAAAGAAGTTTATGTTGGATTCTAGTAATAACGACTGGATTAAAAATAAAAAATAACGTTGATATTGTGGAAGCTACAATTGATTTTGTGAATTTATAACTAATTCTATACATAGTTATACTCATAGTAACAAGAATGATGAGGTAAATCAAACGTTCAGAGATTTCTGGAGGGAAGCATGAAAGCCAAAGATAAATAACCTTTTGCTGAATTTGAACTTTCTTTTGGAAATAAGAATCCCAAACGAATCTACCAAATGATAGCCAATAATCTGAAATATATGGCCAAGACAGATCTCTGTAGTGTGCAAAACCGGGATTAAAAAATAAGCCTCTCAAAATAAATATATCGATCGCAAGTAAGATTACTATAGCTGATACTTGTTTTACCTCTATTTTTATCTCCCCATTTTTTAAATTTTGTGATGATGAATTTAAACTCTTAGTCTTTTCTTTTTTAAATTTTCTCTATTTCCAAAGAGATATTTATGCAGAAACTATTCAGAGACTGAACGATGAAATATATTTGTCAAAGTCCGCCCATCCATATGGGCGATTTTTGGGACCCCCAAAATATATAAAATCGTTGTAGCAACGTCCCATACTTTTATTTTATCCTCTAACCGCTTATTTACCACATTCCGGCCATAAGCAACGAAAATCCCGTTAATATGATGATTTGCGGGTCTTGCAATTCTCCCATGAATCGGAGGCGTGAATATAGATTTTCCATCTATTTTGTTATAAGCTACAGCTTCATATCCGTCTTTCATTAAAATGAATATATCAGGTAACTTTTCATCGTTAGTGTTAAATAATTCCTTCTTTGTATATACCTTTTCGACTATTTTTTCTCCAGTTTCTGGGTCTTTTAACTCTTCTAATTTAGAAACAATATATTTCACAATGCTATCGTATTCTTTCATTTTAACTATGCCAGAAGGTTCTCTTCCAGCTAGATTGACATTTATTATACCACCTGACCCTTCGTAAAAATAGGCTTTGGTTTCGTTCCATTTTATTTCATGCACATAGTCGAGTTCCTCGCTCGGTACGATTTTTAGTAGTTTTTCTAACATTTTGTTTCTTTTAAGTTTCCAAACTAAATTCCTCATACCCAATTTCAGTAACACTTTTTTAATACTTTCAGCAGTTATTAACGATTTCCTCCTCCGTTTTATAGTTTTTAGTAATCCAATTTGTTTTAACCAGTTATTAACGCAAAAATATTTCTTAACAGGTGCAAATCCATGATCAGACACAATAAATAGAACAAAATTTTTATCCTTTAAATCTACTAATAAATTTCCGATAAACTCATCAAAAGACTTGTAAAAAGAATAAATCAACTGCTTATCTTCCCAAAAATAATGTTGAATTACATCTAAAGCTCTAAAAATAGAAAATAAAAAATTCCATTCTTCGTTTTTAACGAAATAGCGAGTCATTCTAATTTGTTCTTCAGTTACTTCTTTGATTCTATTCACAAATACCTTAGCGTTATTTGAGACCAACAAGAGATCTTCATTAAAATCAACGTCATATTTTGGGAAATTTTCAAGTATAAACTCTCTATATGACTTTGGGTATACAAAATCACTCTCCCGTGATGGTGTACCTAAACCTGTTATTAAAATACCATTAATGGGTTTTGGGGGATACATGAATAAAGCATTTATTACAACAGATTTTAAGCCAAATTCTGATAGAATCTCCCAGACAGTTGGCACATTTACATCTTTCGAAAATATTGGACGGTAAAAGTATGATTTTTCCTTTCGTTTTACAAATCCAAAGATACCGTGTTTCGATGGTTTACAACCAGTGTATATAGATACCCAAGCAGACGGCGAAAGTGGCGGTATAGTACTCTCTAAAACACCCCATGCTCCATTTTCCATTAAATACTTGAATGTCGGTAATTTACCCTCATCAGCCCACGGTTTTATCAAATCCCAAGTTGCACCGTCTAAGCCTATTACTATAACTTTTGGTTTTTTCATTTTCTCACCTTTACCCATCATCTAACTCACTTTCACCAAGAATATGTCCAAACCGATTATTCGTTTTGTCATCATAAATTTATGATTTTTTAATTTTCCTAGCGACAACTTCAATTGTTCTATAACCAATTACAGGCATTTTAATTTTCCTCGCCTTTCTCAACAATTTATGCTTTTGATAAAAGTTAGGTGAAGGTTTAATTAAACCAGCTTTAATAAAAAATCTTATAATCAAGTCCATTATAGGATACTTAACTTTTTCAGTCCTGTATTCGACAATCTCAAACCCGTTTTCTTTTAGCAAATCTAAGAATTCTTGCTCAGATTTGTATTCTCTTACATGCGTAGGATCGAGCTTAAATCCATTATTCCAGTAAATCCAAAAACCATACCATCTCTTTATTACTGTTGAAACATAGAAATATCCATCTGGTTTAAGAATTCTGTAAACTTCTTTAAGCATCTTTGAATCATCTGGAACGTGCTCTATTACTTGAGATGATATCGCCACATCAAAGGAGTTATCTGGTATCTGACTTAGACCGCATACATCCGCAACAATGGCTTCGGCAAATGGACAAAACTCTTTCAATCTCCTTATCCTTTCTTTGGAAATATCAACTCCTACAATTCTACTCGCATTCTTAAGTAACCCTTTGGAATGTAGTGCATAAAGAATCTTTCCATCACCGCACCCCAAATCAATTAGAGAATATGATTTGTTTAACCTTTTCAGTAGACTTTCCAACATTTCTGGAACGGAGATGTCTATAAAGTGTATATGTTTCTCGCTGTATTCGCTAAAATTTTCACTCATTTTTAATCCCTCCAACCAGATATCCCAATCCAGCAGAAGCATATTCCAAACCCTTCAACGCCAACACACCTAAAGCCAGCAAAGGTTTCGAATAAAACCTTTTATCTCCTAAAAACAATCCAAACCTTCTCAACGGACTTATCTGCTTGGCTCCGTATCGCTTATATCTTTTAACATATTTCCAAGCTGTTTTTCCGTAATAATACTTCTTTTTCAACCATTTTAAAAGCGAAAAGTTTTCTTCATGATGTAAAATCTCAGCTCTTATTCTTGCTCTAACATTATAGCCTAATTTCTCAATCTTTTGTGGCAATGTTGACTCCTCAAAAAACACAACGTCCTCATCAAAACCCCCAACTTTTAATGCTAAATATTTTCTAAAAAACCTTGCAGATTCTATCGCACTTCCAGCGTAAAAACTCCTTTCAAAATCTCTAACTCTAATCCAAAATCCATTACCAACTGACCTTTCTGGAATGATTATTCCACCTATCTTATCATGTTTCTCGGCTAATTCAACACATTCTTTAACCACGTTTTTACTTAGTTCCATGTCAGAATCTATAAAAAAAACATATTTTCCTTTTGCATTCCTTAATCCAAAGTTTTTAGCTTTTGCTCTCTCACAATTGAATTGAAGGACTCTAACTTTATACTTTCTTGCAATTTCAATAGTGCTATCTTTAGAAAACCTGTCAACAATTATTACTTCAATATTCCTATAAGTTTGATTTTTAATCGATTCCAAGCATTTAGCTAAAGTTTTCTCTGAATTGTAAGTTGGAATTATTATTGAAACTAAAGGTTTATCTTTCATTCATAATACCTTTTATAATTCTTAAAAATTCCTTTGCACTTTTATCCCAACTAAACTTTCTAGAATATTTTAAAGCATTTTTGCTTAACTTCTTCCTCAACTTTTCATCTTCCAAAACTTTTATTATAGCTTTAGCTAAAGCTTTAACATCTCCATTTTCTTTTACTAGTAAACCTGTTTCTCCATCGACAATAGAATCTCTTAATCCAGGAACATCATAAGCTATGCAAGGAGTACCACAAGCATTAGCTTCGATTACAGTAATACCCCAACCTTCTTTCATGGAAGGATTAACAAAAACCCATGCTTTTGTTAAGAGTTCTTTTTTCTTTTGGTTACTAACTTTACCAAAAATTCTCACACTATCTATTTTTTTGTTAATTTTCCAATCCCCATCACCAGCTAACCAAAGTTCTGCATTTTTTATTTTTTTCTTTACGATTTCAAAGGCTTCAATGAGCAAATCAATTCTTTTATACTTTTTCCATCTCCCTAAATAAAGGATTGTCGGATTCTTAGATTTTCTAATTTTTGCTTGTATTTTAATCCAAGCGTCCAAACCATTTTGGACTATACTAATTTTTCTTAAAAAACATCTCTTTAACTCTTCCTTACTACTTCTTGAAACCGTAACAAAAGGTAAGAAGAAATAAAACAATGGAATTAGCTTTTCAGCAATCCAAGCTATGAAGGCTTGATAAATCTTTAATTCCTTTGAAAAAATTTTCCATCCAACCAAATGATGAATTATAACTAACTTTTTTGGTTTCCAAACATAAAGAGGTGTAAAGAATGGAACACCATTTATATCTTCAATGACCAAATCAAATTTTCTTTTTCTCAGTTCTTTTAAGTAATACCAGAAAGCGTAAAGATAAACAGAGAATTTTCTGCCTTTTCTAATTATTTCGATGCCATCTTCAAACTCTCTTTCTTTTGCTCCCTCAAAGCTGGAGACAAACCATGTAATTCTATACCCTTTTTTAGCCAATCTCTTAGAAATTTCATAAAGATACTTTTCCGCCCCTCCAGCCAAAGGATTTTTCCAACAACGCCAGTTAAATATTAAAATTTTCATAGCTCTCTTACCACTTTATAGATCCATCTTATAGGTTTTGATTTAGCAATAAAAGCAAAAGGTGATGTTTTAATTCTTAGTCCTATGACAGAAAGAAACATCTGGATAGAAACTTTTACTAAATTAAGTTTTGAACCTTCCTCATACCTCCAAGTAATTGGGACCTCTTTTATTTTAAAACCCTTTTTGTTCAGCCTATAAAGCAAATCGATATCAAAGGCCCAATCTGTCAATCCCAATTCATTAACTACACTTTTAATTGCTTTTTTTCTGAAGAATTTTGCTCCACATTGAGTGTCTTTAAAATGAAAGCCAAAAAGTACTCTAACTAAAAAATTAAAAACGCGGCTTGCTATTCTTCTTGCAAGGGGTTCATCCTTCCTTATGACTGCGCCATTAATCCATCTTGAAGCTATAACTCCATCGTGTCCTCTTAAGTTTTTCAGCAAAAATTCAATACTTTCACAAGGGGTGGAACCGTCTGCGTCGAGAAAACCTACGACTTCTCCTTTAGCAACTTTAAACCCTTTAATAATAGCTCCACCCTTCCCTAGACGTTTAGGAGGACGAATATGTATTATACAAGGAAATTCTTTGCATAAGTTTTCTACAATTTTTGGTGTAAAATCCTCACAGCCATCTGTAATTACAATTATTTCGAAATTTTCCTTGTACAGTTTTTTAAGAAAAGTTATGTAATTTCTTAATGTCTTTTCTATTCTTTTTTCTTCATTATAAGCTGGAATTATTACCGATAAGTCTTTTACTCTACCCATTTTTTCCCTCAAAGATTTTTGAATAACTTCCTTTCAAACCTTTTCATATTAGTCTTTGTGAGTAAGTTTTTAAGCATTAGTTTTCAATAAATGCTAACAACAATATTATCTAAAACTAATAAACAAAACCGAATACTAAAAATAATCTTCAAAAATTCTACTTCAAAACTTTTTTTGAATTCATTTAGAGCTATCATTTAAAATAGATCTCACTAAGTTGTTAAAATTAGCTTCCGCTAGGATACTTACTTTTTGCTACATAACATTAAACCTTTAAAATATTAAGTCTTAATAGCAAATTCTAATTATGAAAAAATTGTTTTTATCATTGCTAACCTTTTTGCTAATAGCATTTACTGTCTCTCCTTTTCTAGTCGAAGCAGGTAGGATTAAAGACGATTTACATTCGATCATTTCAAAACTCTCACCAACGGAGAAAATTTCCGTAATAATTTTATTTTACGAAAAGCCCAAAGCTGCAGAGATAGATGCGATTAAAGCAGAGGGCGCAAAAATAAAATACATATATTCCATAATAAATGGCATAGCTGCAAAAGTTCCTGTTAACGCCATAGAAAGAATTGCTGCAATGCCGTTTATTGAATTAATCGAACCTGATTACGAAGTAAAATTGGTTCTTGATGATAGCGTACCTCAAATTAGTGCTGATAAAGTTTGGGATGCCGGAATAACAGGAAAAGGAGTTGATGTTGCAATTCTTGATACAGGAATACATGATGAGCATCCGGCTTTAGAGGTCTTAAAAGAAGTTGATTTTACAGGAGAAGGCACAGATGATTTACATGGCCACGGAACTCATGTGGCAGGAATAATAGCTTCTAAAGATTTAACCTATAGGGGTGTTGCATTCAATGCTAATCTTTTTAACGTAAAGGTTTTGAATAAAAATGGAATAGGCTATGCTTCAGACGTTATTAAAGGCATAGAATGGGCTGTTGAAAATGGAGCAGAAATTTTGAGCATGAGTTTTGGAGCAGAAGTTGAACCTTGCGACGGTACAGATGCTATTTCTAGGGCTGTTGATAATGCAGTTAAGAAAGGAGTTGTAGCTGTTGTAGCAGCTGGCAATAATGGGCCCAATCCAGGAACTATAACCTCGCCCGGCTGTGCAAAAGAAGCTATTACGGTTGGCGCAATCGACGATAACGATAAAGTTCCAAGTTGGAGTAGTAGGGGGCCTACTGATGATGGAAGAGTTAAACCAGATTTGGTCGCTCCTGGGGTTGGAATAATTTCAACTTGGAAAGACAATTCCTTCAAATCCCTTTCTGGAACTAGCATGTCAACACCGCATGTAAGCGGAGTTGTCGCCTTGTTGTTAGAAGTAAAACCAGAGCTTAAGCCTGATGAAATAAAGGAAATTCTAAAATTAACTGCAGTTGATTTGGGATATGATGAAAATACACAAGGTGCTGGAAAAGTCGATGCTTATAGAGCATATCTTTACGTTATGAACGTAAGCGAAGAAATAAAGCCTAGCCCAATTTTTGAAAGAAAATTGCCAGCTGCAGGAATATTGCCAGATTCACCCTTATACGTTTTCAAGAAAATGTTTGAATCACTCGATTTATTCTTAACTTTTGACAAAGCAGCGAAGGCAGAAAAGTACCTGAAATATGCAGAACTTAGGTTGGCAGAAGCAAAAGAAATGGTTAATAAAGGAAAACCTGAGTATGTTGATAAATTACTAGAAGAATATGAAGATAAGTTAGAAAAGGCAAATGAAATAGCAAGAGTTGCACAACAAATTGGAAAAAATGTAAGTAAAGTTGTTGAGTTGGTTGCTATAGCAACTACTGTGCATTTAGATGTGCTTGAGAATGTTCATGAAAAAGTACCAGAGCAAGCAAAGCCAGCAATAGAAAGAGCTATGGAATTTTCAAAGAGAGGAAATAGGGAAGCGTTAAATGTTTTGAAAAATGTGTCGCCAGAAAAAGCTGCCGAGCTAAACTTCCTTATTGCCGAAAAACTGTTAGCAAAAGCAGTGGAAAAAGCTAATAAAGGAGAGGTAGATGATGTTGATGATTTAATGGAAGAATATAGTTTAAGGATAAATGAATCGAGCGAATTGGTTAAAATAGCTAAAAGTTTAGGAAAGAACGTAACAAACGTTGAAAAGTTAGTTGAAAGAGCTACTTCGATTCACATAAACGTTTTAAAAGATGTTTATGAAAAAGTACCTGAACAAGCGAAGGAAGCTATAATAAAAGCGTTAAACGTTTCCACAAAAGGAAAGGAAGTTGCTACTTCGATGTTAAAAGAAAGAGTTAGGGAGGAATTAGTAGAAGAGCGAATCCTTCCTCCTGAAATGGAGGAAGTGGAAACAGAAATTCCAGTGGAAAGGCAAACTCCTGTAGGAAGCAGGGAAATACCCACTGGAGGTAGAATACCTGGAAGAAGTTAGAAGAAAATTAATAGCTTCAGCAAAAATATTCTATCTAGCCTTATAGGCTTCTGTTTCCTTGACAAAGCTGAATTAACTATATTACTCTTGAAAAAACTAAAAAGTAAAAATAAAGCAAATTAACCCAGTGCTTCAAAGGCTTTATCTACTCTTAGTAATCCATTTCCTTGTATTGTTGAATTATAACCAAGGTCTTCCGCAGTGCTATCCAATATTTCTCTTATTTCTGTGTTATTGAGAGTATAATCGTAAGCTTTCAATAGTGTAGCGGCAGCACTTACGTGTGGTGTAGCCATAGATGTTCCAGACATAGTATCGTAACCTCTTGGAACAGTCGAATAAACATCTACACCCGGTGCTGTAAGTTCTACTTCAGGTCCTCTTGATGACCAGTCTGGAATTTGCTTGTTTTTATCGCATGCAGCTACAGCTATAACCTCTGGATACGCACCTGGGTAGTCTACATCTTCACCATCGTTACCTGCAGCAGCTACTATTACAATACCCGCTCCATAAGCTCTCTTTACTGCATCGTGTAAGGATGCTGAATAAGAATCACTACCCAAACTCATTGAAATTACTTCATTACCGTCGCTTATGGCATCATCTATTCCTGCAATTATGTCGCTTATGAAACATAGACCACCATCGTTACATACTTTTTTAATAGCTAATCTTATTTTTGGACCTACTCCAACCATTCCTTCGTTATCCAATGCTGCCGCAGCAATTCCTGCAACGTGAGTACCATGACCGTTTCTATCTATGCAAGTCCTATAGCCAAAACCTTCGCAAGTTATTATTCTATCCTTAAATTCAGGGTGTGTTATATCTATTCCTGTATCAAGTATCGCTAACTCAACTTCTGGATTGTCTCCCATAGTATAGTTATTCCAGATTTCTATCTGGGTATCGTTGTATACCATCCTAACGTTCCATTTTATTTCGTCTTCTTCAGAGTTGCTTCTGGATGGTGGTGCATAAACTCTATAGACCATGTTTGGTTCGATGTACTTGATGAAAGGTAATCTTTCTATCATCATTTTTCCTATCGGATCTACAGTAATTTCGATTATTGGAAAGTTTTTATATTCTCTAACAATACTAGCTCCTAGAAACTTTAGCAAAGCTTTTTGCATATCAGTTGGCCTTTCTTTAAAACCAACCAGATAAGTTCCCTGGTTTGCTATAGTGCTTGTTACTAACATTAAGGAGAGGAGAAGCATCACTGCAAGTCTCATAATTAATTTTTCCATTTTTAATTTTCTTTTTCATAAGCGATAGTAATACACAACAAAATGGTCAGTAAAATGGTAATTTACAAATAAATTATGTTTTCTACTAAACGCTTTAATTTTGAAAGAATTCTTTTTGCTTTTATCGGCCCCGTTAGAGAGGTATAAATTTCGATGGTACGCCGGGGGCGGGATTTGAACCCGCAAGGGGCATAGCCCCACTGGCTTAGCAGGCCAGCGCGTTAACCAGGTTCCGCCACCCCGGCATCAATTAAATTTAATTTCCTTAATAAATCAAATCTTTTTAACCTTGCCATTCTTTATATTTTCTAACTTTCTCCCAGTTTTTTAGAAAATTCACGATAGTTTTTGATTTTTCTTCTGAATACAAATTCTTCTCTATTTTTTGCTAACTAATTTTCGTTTTTTATCAATTATTTCAAATTTGCCTTTTCAAATTCATCGATTAATTCCTCTTCTTTCCTTTTTATCAATAATTTAAACAAAAAGCCTCCCATAATATCCTTAAGAATACTTCCTCTTTTTGCTTCTTCCAAAGCTTCTTTTAAGCTTCTTGGCAAAGTTTTAAAATCCTTATTTTCATAAACGTTGCAATTAGCCAATGGAGGGGGTTCTATACATTCTTCTACTCCTCTCTTTCCAGCTTCTAGTATAGCAGCTATTGCTAGGTAAGGATTTGCTAGCGGATCTGTAGCTCTAAATTCAAACCTATATTCATCGCTTTTTCTATAACTCGGTATTCTAATTAGAGCAGACCTATTCCCAACACCCCAACTTATATAGCAAGGAGCTTCGAATCCAGGGACAAGTCTTTCATACGAATTTATAGTTTGGTTTGTAGCTAAAGCTATTTCCCTGCAATAATGTAAAACACCACCTATAAAATACCTACCCTCTTTATCGTGCAGAAAAGAAATAGGTTTTCCATCTTTTTTTAAGCTAAAATGTAAATGCATTCCACTACCATTAAGATTTGGAAATGGCTTAGGTTCAAAAGTAATTTCTAACCCTTTTTCCTTAAACCAACCTTTGGCAAAGTATTCAAAAAAAGTTATACTGTCAGCAATTTTTAGAGGGTTGTTTTTTCCAAGCGTAATTTCATGCTGGTTTGCTCCTACTTCAGCATGCTCAAATTCTATATCATAATCAAGCCTTTCTAATTCGTTTATGAATTCAAGTTTTACCAATTTTATTTCATCTAAAGGCCAGGGCCTCATATAATTGTCGTTGTGGTTATTTTCGCCAAGAACATAAAATTCTATTTCAACACCAACCTCAGGCTCATAAGGATATTCTTCAAGATAATTGCTAAGCAAACTTCTAAAGCATCCTGCATACGTTTCTCCATCTTTGTGAATGGATGATAAGTAAAAGGTTATAGCAAAATTTTTTCTCCTAAAAATTTTTCTTGTAGTTGGGTCTGGAATTGCTATCAAATCAGAATCTTCTACAGGAGCAATTCCTAAGGAAGATCCGTCAAAACCAAATCCATTTTTTAACAATTTTTCTTCAAGTTTTTGCATAAAAGTTCTTGTTCTTAGTTGCCCTTCTATATCTATTATGCCAACTTCTACAAATCTCATATTCTTCTAAAAGGCTGCACGCTTATTAAATATTTTTAGAATTTGCTGAATAACTGTCAAATTTTTTTAAAATTTGTAGACAAACGTTAAGTAGTTAAGCATTTAAAATTTTATGATAACTACTTATATGCCTTCGATGTATTGGGCTGGCCCACGCTGCTTTTCGAGTTCGTTAAGGTGGTACGATTTAAGAGTTATAAGACATCTTGAAAAAATGGGCTGGAAAGTTTACTATCCTCTTCTTCTAGTAAAAGAGGAAATCGATAAAAATCCTGGAGCAAAGCTTTTAGGAAGATACGGACTTATAAGGACAACATGCTTAGGATACATAGAGAAAGCTGATATAATCGTGGCATACGTTGGCTTATTTTGGGATACAGGAACTGCTCATGAACTAGAGTATGCAGTTCAGCTTGGCAAACCAATCTTAATGTGGTCGGATTCCTCAGTTTATATGGTTGAGACTTTGGGTAGAAATTTAGAAACTAGCAATCCAAACGAAATGTTTTGTAAAGCATTGCCATTAAATGCTATGAGCGTTGTTTGTGATAGATTTGTTGAAGTTAGCGAGTTGTATAACGAAGGGATTTCTCCAGAAGAATTGGCAAAACTAATCGATAGGAATGCAAGAGAAATTTTAAAAAATAAAAAGTAGGCTACTCTATCTCTATCTCTTTTCCTTTCTTCTCTTTTTTAGGTAGTTTTATTATTAGAACTCCATTCTTCATTTCTGCCTTAGCGTTTTCATAATCTACTGGGCAAGGTAAAGTAAAGTATCTCCTGAATTTTCCAAACCTTCTCTCTGCTCTGATAAACCTCTCTCCTTTTTCAATTTCCTTTTCTTTCTTCTCTGCCTCTATTTCGATTGCATTTTCAGTTGCTCTTATCCTTATTTCGCTTTTATCAAATCCTGGCAAATCTGCTCTTATTATTATGAAGTCTTCTGTTTCAGAGACATCAATTGGAAAATGTAGGAATCTTGCTGTTACAGGTTCTATCAATTCCTCTTCTACAGGTTCCCAGAACCTTCTCATTAGCCTATGAATTCTTCTATGCAACCTCTCTATTTCCTCTATAGGATCCCATATCATGTTCTCTAATAAAATTTTTAACCATTTTTAAATTATGAAAGTAGATAAGCTTGACTTAAAAATACTTAAGCTTTTATCAAAAAATTGCAAAAGGTCTTTTCGCAGCATAGCTAAGGAGCTTGGTGTATCAACAGCTACAGTTATATCTAGAATAGAAAGGATGAGGAAAGAAGGTATTATAAAAGGATATACTGTGCTGCTTGATCATGAAAAATTGGGATATCAGCTTACAGTAGCAATAGAAATAACAATTTCTAAAGGAAAGTTGATAGAAGTTGAAAAGAAAATAGCAAAATTTCCTAATGTGCTTTGCGTTTACGATATAACGGGCTTAACTGATACGCTTGTGATAGCAAAGTTTAAAACTAGAAAAGAACTTAACGATTTCGTTAAAATGCTTTTGGCAATGCCATATGTAGAAAGAACTAATACGCATTTAGTTTTGAACACGATAAAGGAGGATTTTAGGCTTATATAACTAGTAAATAGATTCAATAACAAACTCAGACAATTCCTTAACTTCTATTTTCTTGCTATTTCTCTTAAGATGTAAATAG
>CAZGBT010000001.1:102760-120531 GCA_964524025.1 uncultured archaeon
CTCAGACAATTCCTTAACTTCTATTTTCTTGCTATTTCTCTTAAGATGTAAATAGCATAAAGGGCATGCTGTGACTAGAATTTTTGCTTTAGTTTTTAAGGCTTGTTCTATCCTTTCTTTCGCTATAGAATTTGCGATTTCAGGAAAGTTTGATTGCAGACCTCCGCCAGCTCCGCAACAAAGAGAATGCTCTTTATTCATCTCCATCTCTTTTATTTCACATCCAATTTTTCTTAAAATTTCTCTGGGTTCTTCATAAACGTTACAATACCTTCCTAAATAGCATGGGTCATGAAAAGTTACAGTTCTTTCTATTTCTCTTATTTTTAGCTTTCCTTCAGAAATAGCATCTTTAATAACTTGGGTTACATGCCTAACTTCTATATCCCAATTTTCTACAAATTTTGGATAATCTTGAGAAAAAGTTTTGAAGCATGCCGGGCATGGTGTTATTATTTCCTTAACTCTATGCTGCTTGAAAATCTTAAAATTTTTATTAGCTAAAGATTTTGCTGTTTCCGTTAGACCTGCATTAATCAACGGAGAACCGCAGCAGACTTCTATTTCAGAAAGCTGAATAAAATCTATTCCACATTTTCTAAGTATTCTCTTATAGTTTTCGTTTATATCTTTGGCTACAAATTTCATTAAGCAACCTGGATAATAAAGGACGTTTTTGAAAATTTTCTCAAACCATTTCATATTATTCCAAAAAGCATTAAGATGCTAATTAAAATAACTACTGAATTTGATGCTAGTTTCATGAGTTTGCTAAGCTTTTTCCTTTTTCTTTCTACTTCTTCAACCTTTTTCAATCCAAAACAAAGCAGCAAGGCGATAACTATTGATGGAAGTATAAAGAAAACGTTGTAAAGGAGTATTAGAAAAATTTTTGAAATTCCTTTAAAGCCTGCTATTAAATTTAAGTATAAAATTGGAAACCCTCCAGCACAAGGTATTTCAACTAAGCTAACAAAACTTCCTAATAAAAACGAAGAAGAGATAGTTGCACTTTTGGCTAAACTCTCTACGATTCCTCTGGTTTTTCTAATTTTAAGTTGAAAACCTAAAGCTGCTGCTAATAAATTAAAAATTGCTATTATAAGCAATATAAGGGCTGTTAAACTCTTTATGAGATTTGCAAATCCTGAAACAATAATCAAGTTTAGAAAACCCAGCATGAATAGAAAATAGATAAGAAAAGTCCCTGAAATATAACTAAACGCAGCCATTAAGCATCTTTTTTTAGAAGCTATTGCGAGTAAATAAGCAATTAAGAAAGTTAGGACTGAAAGCGTGCACGGATTTAAACTTCCATCCATAAGTGCAAGGCTTATTCCAATAGCGATGATTTTCGAATCCATACTAGCAGCAATACAACCTTTCTGGCATTTTACCTTCTTTTAAAGCCTCCCCAAATGGATTTCCAAAAGCTTCAACGTTTTCTAACATTTCAAGATTACTTTCTGTTATAAGATTTTCTCTAGAGCAAATCTCCCTAATTTTTCTGATAATATTCGGCAAATCGATTCCAGCAGGACAAACCTTTTTGCAGAGAGAGCAAGTAGTGCAATAAAATATTTTTTCAAAAATTTTTTCCTTACCAAAAATTAGAGAAGCTAAACCTATTCCTCTCCCTCCTAAATATTTAAAACCGAACTTCTCTTGCAGACTTCTATAAACAGGGCAAAAATATAGGCAAGAACCACAATTTATACAGTAAAGCAACTCTTCAAATTCAGTCCCTATAATTTTGCTCCTTCCATTATCTACCAAAATTAAATAAATTTCTTTAGCTCCGTGCATTCCATAAACAAGTTTATTTTCTATATCAGCAGTTTTAGTAATTCCGCCTATTACATTTATGAAGGAAGGTAAGGATCCCAAAGCAAACAAGGCTTGAATCTTGCATAAAAACGATGCTTCCTCAAAACTTCTTACTATTTTATCTATGCTTGCAATAATTATGAACTTTTCTACAGACTTTAAAATTAACGAAATATTCCCTTCATTTTCCGTTATTAAAATAAAACCGTCTGAAGAAATAAAATTGGCACCGCTTAGCCCTATTTTCGCCTTTTTAATCCCTTCAGAAATAAAATTTTTAACGAATTCAGTAGCTTCTTTAGCATCTTTTATTTTTACCTCAAACTTTTTTTCTAAAGCTCCTTTTATTTTTTCGAAAGGAATTTTTACAGCAGGAACTATTGGATGGGAAGGTTTTTCTTTTAACAAATCTATTATAAAATCTCCGCAATCAGTTTCTACTATTTCATTCCTTCCATCAAATAGTTGCTTTATTTCAAGTTCATTCATAACGTTTGATTTAGATTTTACTAGAATTTCACCTTTCGGAATTATTTTGAAAAGAAAATCTTTCAATTCCTCTCTATTCTTAACTTCTATTACTTTAATCCCATTTTTTTGCAGATTTTCTTTTAAATCCTTTTTAAGATTTTCTAAGTTTTTTAAAGAGTTGCTTCTAATTTCTCTAACTTTTTTTACTATTTCTTCAAAATTAACTGATTTCAACAATTCTTCTGTTTTTTTCCTATGCAAATCTGCAATTTTCTGGAAGCTCATAAGCTAAATAAGAATTGGTTAACTTTCTTTAATAGTTTCTTAACCTTTTTAAGCAAAAGTTTTATTGTAAAAATTATGGGCCCGTAGTCTAATGGTTAGGACGCCACCCTGACGCGGTGGAGGTCCCGGTTCGATTCCGGGCGGGCCCATGAAATTAAACTTCCTTTGCAGTTTTAGAGTACTTTAAGAATTCGGAGGCTGCTTACTAACTGGTTTTAATCTAAGATTAGAAAATAACCTCCAAAATGCGTTTGAAATTTGCGAAAAAGTTAAAAAATTGCTGATAAACTTTTGGTACCGTCACCTCAACCGCCAACTACAGGAGAAAATAGAAATTAAGTATGGAGATTAAGAAATAACGACTGGATAATAAGATTTGAAATTATTCTGACTGAGAATTTTGAAGTCGAAAAATTTACAGAATTCTAAAGAAAGACTATAACTTTCAAGAATAAAAGTTGAGAAAGAACTAATCGAGAGAAGAGTTAGTGGTAAGCTAAATTCCTTTTAATTACCGGAAAGTATGGATAGAAGCTGAACTAGGTTGAAAAAGAAGTTGAATTCGTTAGGACTTAAATTTACATTAATTTTTTCGTAAATTGGTAAATGGGTTAAGCTTAAAAAAGTAACTTTTAAAGTATTTCATATGGGTTTTAGGAGGGCTTTATCAGTAGTTTTTGCAAGAATAGACAAAAAGCTTAAACTAACTGATAGAATAGGATACGCTGCTAGAAGGGCTGACGAATGTGTATTAGAAATTCTTTTGCATCCAATAAGTTATAAAACTTTTCTTATAGGAGCAGGTACAGCTGGTATTACATTTCTTCTAGGTAAACTTTTACAAGAGTTATTCACAAAACAAGTTGTAACGATTTCAGAAATTGCGTATGGAGAGGGCAAAATTCACTATTTTTCTAATCATCAAGAAATATCAGCAACCGAATTCATGAAAAGAGTTCTTAATCAACAAGCTAAAGAGGCAGTCATATGGCCAAAGCCATCAGTAAATTTCAGTGGTACTGTACAAGACTATTTAAAACAATATGGAGGAAACTATACGATAAAAGTTCCTAAGGATATTTCTGTTACTATAGAAGAGCCATCAAGCGTTCATTATTTTAAACAAAAGGAAATAGTGGAGAAGAAACCATTTTCTTCCTTATCCCTTTTGGGTGCATCGATTTCCGCTGGGTGTTTAGCTGGGATTGCCTATCTGTTAAAAACTGCAGAAGGTGTTCTAAATAAATTAAAGAAGTATTGATTTGAGAAAAACAGTTCTCGGTACCTAGTAACTTAAAAAATCAAAAAAAGAAGTCTATTTTCTTAGTTCTTTAATTCTTACTTTTACCTTAACTCTTTTGTTTGAGATTAGATTTATAGTAGCTTTTGGTGCTAACTTTCTTATTTTCTTAGCAACCTTTTCTGGTTCTAGATGAATTCCCTCTATTTTTATTATATCTTTCCTTCCTAGTTGCTTGCTAGGTACGTTTATCAAGATAGAAATTGTGTACTTTCTTTTAGGAATTCTTAAAGCTTCTAAAACTTTTATGGCATTTCCTGCTTTAATGTGATCTATTACAGTACCAAACCTTATTTTAGCTAACTTTTTAGTTGCCATATTTTTTGTTCTCTAAACCAAATCTTTTAAATCTCTTAAGAAATTTCTAATCGTGCTTGCTGAAAAAGCGAGACTAAGGATTCAAGCTGAGAGAAGGATTGTATGTAAGTATATGGTTGATAGAAGAGTTATGAATTCCTATCTGGAAAAGTTAGAAGAACTTTCAAGGAAATTGGGAGAAGAAGAACTTCAATGCGATATGCGATTTTTCTTTACAAACTGGATATTAAACAAGTTGCGGATAGATCCAACTTCGGCAATCGCAAGTTATGCAGTTAAGAAATTTCCCTCAGACTTAGAGATTAAAGTAGATAAAAAACCCTCTGGTAAACTTGTTATAGTTAGAAAGAGATGCAAAATAGATCAGGTCTCCTTTTTTGTTAATGTAATGCTAGATTGCAGGTATTCTTGTTCTGCGGGGCTTCTGGCTATAACACATCCTTATACATCAACGATTCAGCCGATAGTTTTCGGTAGGTTCGCATACAGATTAACTCCAGAAAAAGCAGGAGAGACTCTTGGGATATACGATTTTAAGGTACCTATTCTACCAACTAAAAAGTCCCTATACGAAGGTAGACTTACTGTAAAGAACAGAGATGAGCTAAATTTTGTAAAAAAGATTCTTACAGCAACTTACACAGAAAGGGAAACCTCAATTCTAGCTCTTGCTTTATTAAAAGATGGTGAGAATAGACTGTTTGCTTTTGAATCAATAGAATTTCCTGGAAAGCCGATGAGGCAAAGATGGAGAGAAAAGATAAAAGATGAGCATGGAGTGGAATATCTATTAGTTGGGAATATAAGAACAGTTGATCATTTAATTAAACTAATGGAAGTCGATGACGCAGGAGCTTTCTACCCTTCTGTATTTGAATACATAGAGTATAAAGGCATCCGTATGGGATTTCCAACAAGAATTGTAATAGAAGTAGATCCAAGATATGCCAGCCTAAAAAGAGCTAAGAAAGTTTTTATAGAAATTACAAAGACCTTACATAAATTTAGAATTCCATACGTTTCGTTATTTTCTGGAAATAAAAGCGCAAGAGACCAAATTGATGTTGATAAAGAAGAATTTATAGAGAATTTTGAGGAACTTTATGATGATTTTTCAATATGCGGGATGGTTAAGGAAGGGCCAATAAAATCGCCAGCAGATAAGTGGAAAAGGTTAAATAGAGCACTCCTCCTATCAATCGCCATAGACGTTTTTGATAGATGCAAAGATTTTACGTTAGATAGGGAGAGATGGGAACACATACCATTGATGGATTCACCAGCTACGGTTTCGATCGCTAAAGGATCTCTTAAATCTCTAAGAAGATTGTCTCAAACAAAATTTAAGGAGCTGAAAAGAGAGGATGATAGATTTAGAAATTGGCCCAGACCTATTATACCACTTTTCTGTACTCTAATAGAACCAGACGAAGTGCCCATCAGTCAGAAAGAAATTTTTGATATATGTAACCCATTTGATGCCGCAGAAAGGGCGGAAAGGTTTCTTATAGAAATGGGATATAAGAGATACTTAACAACGGATATTTTAAGAAAAGTTTTTAGTTGGATAGAGGATTCGGATAGAAGAAGACAAATGTTTGAAGATTTATGCAGAGGTGAACTTATTTTCAGGAAAAATTGGCTAAAAAACAACAGTTAGTAAAGACATTTCGCTTCTTCCTCCTGAAGAATAGAAAAATAAAGTATATTCCAACTAGAATCGCTAGAAGAACTAAGAAAATTATTAAAACATTTTGATTTTGAATAAAAGAAAGAAATCTGGTACTAATTTTTCCCCCTTCTCCTGAAGGTTTTTCTTTTCTTTCACTTTTATTTACTTCTATTTTTAATCCACTCTCTTCAGTCTTATTGGCTAGCGTTGCAACGTTAAGATTCCTAAATTTTTTTTCAACTTGCTTTCTACCTTTAACCTTTAAAATGAACTTAAAATCCCTAGCTTGGGATACAGAAATTTGCTCTCCCTTGCTCTTTGCAATCGCTGTAATTATCGCCTCTCCAGCTTCTGCATAAGATAAAGGCTTAAAATACACTTCAACAATTTTTGCTTTAAATTGTTTGTTACCGACAACAATAATTTCAACCTTTCCCTCTGGATTTTTTGAAAGTATAAAATTGTTAGGTACAATCTTAACTTCCCATCCTTTTGGCAAGTAAGTTGGAAAAAAATTTAAATTAAAATCTTCCTCGCCAGAATTCCATACCAAAATTCCAGCTTTAGCTAAGCTCCCTATTTCAACTTCTATTTCTTTAACCTTTTGCAAACTACCAAAGCTTATTTCAGCTTTTGCAGCAATTGATAATAAAGAAATTGCCAGTAGAAAAGTCAAGATTATTCTAAGCTTCATGGTTTTTCGCCCACTAAAACACCTTTTATGCTTATATTTCCCACATAATAGCCAGCATAAACTGGCGGTACGTCTAACCAAAACCAAATAGTTACATTAGTTGATGGAGGAACGTTAGATTTTATTAATTGGTAAGCATAGCTTAGTCTAAAAGAAGTAGAATAGTCGTTTGTTTGGTTGTTAAAAGTTAGGTTACCTACTTTGATTATCGATGAATAAGTTTTGTTTATTAAGTCGGTAGCGTTTAAATAAAGGTCTAGGTTACAGGAGCCAGGATTTACTGTTATGTTATAAAGATTGTTTTGATTTCCAGTGGCATTGTTTCCTCTGGTATTCGGCTTTACAGTTCCAAATTCTACAGAAGCAAATTGAACTGTCATATCTACAGTACATGAAGTTATTACGATAGTTGCATTCTCTGTATGGTTTTCTTTAACGTTTTCTAAAGAAGAGTTGAATAGAACTCCTATTTTCCAACCACTATCTATAGCTCCAGTTGCATTTATTAGCCAACTTAGAATACAAGTTTGATCTTCAAGCAAGGTTCCGCAACTTTTTGTTGCATAAGCAGGAGTTTCGTTAATGAAGAATGGCTTAGCTCCATAATCTTCTGGAATTGGTGTATCTGGATAAGATGAAGTAGAATTATATCTTACTGTTCCATTAACCTCTCCACAATCGCCAGCTCTGCAAGTCACGCTTGCATTAACCCAGAAAGTTGAATTTTGAATAACATTCGTAGTTGCTGTTGGATCTGGAGTTAATAAACTAACTTCTAAATAAGGAATAGACCCTAATGCATAAGCTTCGAATTTAGAAACATTAAACCAAACGTGAGTAGAATTTTCTTTAGCATTGTAGTCAGAAAAGCTTTTTATTTCCCACTGGGTACAATTTGAGTTGCTCCAATCCCAGTTTAAACAATGCAAAATTTTATTGTATGTAGCATCCTCTTTCGGTAGATAAATTGTAGCATGCGAATAGTTTAAATCTGTATCGTTAAAGGCTATTAGTGCAGATATCCTTTGGACTTGCTGGGGTAAATAGTTCTGATAGTTTTCTACTATTTGAGCTATCAAATTCAAGTTTCGCGTAACGTTAATTTGATGTATTAGTAAAACCAAATTGTCTGTAGTTATTTTTTGAATTATTTCTAAGGAATAATTTTGAAAAAATTCCAAAGGTTGGGAATGGGTTTTAGAGAACGAATACATTAAATTATAATTTTTATCTAAAAGTTTTACTATAGCTTCTTCGTTCAAATTAGAACTATCGTTAAACAAGGTTAAATTAAAACTTTTTGTTGCTTTGACTATTTTTACTATTATGCTTGCCGTATTATTTTCTTTGATCTGGCTAAAAGATGAAGTAAAGTTAACATCTATCGACCAAACTGAACCTATAGCTCCTGTTGCGTTTATTAACCAATCTAATTCACAATTTTTATTTTTGTCTAAATATCCACATGCATAAATTCCAGTTACATTATAAATATCGCCGCCCATTATTCCTAAAAAGGTTTGGTTGTGTAACAAAAAAGTTTCAGATGTATCATAAATTTCAAAATAGCTATCTATTCCATTTGGCTCTGGAAACGTATAAACATGTACGTATATTTCGTCAGAAGGTTTAGCATCATAAGCATCTACTTCGCATAATCCAGCAATTCCTTCGACTCCTGTAAACAAAATTTTTATCCATCTTGTAACTTTTGAAGGAAAATTAATTTCTAAGCCTGTTGAACCATCAGGAGGTAAAGCACCAAAGCTTATGAAGGAACCATCATCAAATATAATCCTTCCAGAAGTTATGTTATTAATGCCAGGCAAGTCCCATAAAACAACTTTATTAATTTCAACTTTATTTGGAAATGTAATATTAAGCCATGCGCCCGCACCTTCGTTATCGGATTTCCAACATTTATCGAAACCTGAGCTACGACTTTCATGGTAAGCTAGATCATCGATAGCATAAATTGGTAAGTTACGATCATAGCCAGTTACATCAGTTCCAGGATAAGAAGATGCTTTAATAGTAGCTCCACGATATTTTGAAGCATAATCAACCAGGTTATACCTTTCTAAGTATCCAGTAGAATAGCTTCTCGGAAATCTGAAAACAAGATTTGAGGCGTTTTGTAGCGGAATAGTTCCATTAAAGAGTTGAATGGAATCTATGAGAACTGTTGGATAATATCTTGAATAACTATCTTGACCTTTTCTTACTTCTATTGTAATGTTAATTATTTTACCGCTCGATTTAAAACCTACTATTCTAGAAAGCACTTTAGTGGAACGTCCATTCTTCGGGTTTCCGCCCAAGTAAACACCATCGGATGGAGACCAAAGTCCAAGAGTAGATGCTATTATTGCAGTGGTCCCATCAGAAAAACCAAACGTAACGTTTACATAGGAATATTCAGCGTTATCGTTACCATATATCCACATACTAAAATAAAGGTTGTCGGTAATGACTACAGGCTGAAATCCTGTACTTGCGTTTTGAACTATTTTCCAATACAAAGCGTTTGGTGTATCTGTAGTGCTACTGCTTCCAGTTGCTCCAAAGGAATAGCTTCCATCATGCGCTATGGTTGAGTTTATTTGTGGGTTTTGCAAGCCAGGAACAACAATCCAACCTGTCAAATCACCCGTTTCAAAACCTCCGTTTATGATATAGTTAGTACCATTTGCTATTTTATATATTTTGTACAAACGCCAAAAAGGAGTTTCGCTTTCGGTTTTGCTTATAGGTGTTGAGTTATATCTAGGAGATGCTACAATAGAGCCGCAGTTAGCGTTTGTACCTTCCGAAAAACAAGTTACTTTTGCTCTAATATGAAAAGTAGTATTTTGAACGATTAGTAAAGGATTACTTTCTGTATAAACCTGTGGAGACGGGAAGGTTAGATTAGTCAGCAAGTAAGTTGGTTTAACTTCAAAAGTCATTATGTCAGTAACATTTTCATTTCCAGCGCTATCGTTAGCGTAGACTCTCCAAGCAACTATAGTACCAGCTGGTAGAGAGAAATTTTGCCAAGTAAAATTACTCCAGCCTGAAGCTCCGTTTAAGCTTATCATATAAATTGTTTTATTCTCCCATTTTCCGGTTTCATTAGTAGCTAACCAAGCATAAGCCAAAGCTGAATTATCTTCCCAATAAGCTGATAGATTAACTTTACCTCCTATTCCTGGTTCGTTAGTTGATTGTTGTTGGCTAAACCATTTAGGAGGAATTTTTTCTAAGCTATAGTTAACTTCTATGTAAACTAGGTCTATATACAGTCGATCAGCAACAACTGCGCTATCTCCTTCGTAAGTAACATTTATTTGCAAAGCATCAAGATCAGAAGGTGTAGTAATATAATTTGTTATGTCATAACAATAAACTGCTTCTGTATCCTGGCATGTCGAATCTATAGTTTGCCAGTTACCTCCAGTATAGATTCCTATAGTGCAAGACGTTCCAATAGCATCGCTTACATACCACTCTATGCATAAATTAGCGCTATATACGCTTTCCATCGAAGAAGGTAAAGCAGATGAAGAAAATTTTTCAATTCTTAACCATCCTGGCTCACCACTCCAAGCTCTTATATAATTTACATCATCAGGAGCAGCAGAAGCATAGGTATCGTCAGAATTTTTAACCCTATCACAATCACATGAAATTTCATTAGGGTTGGCATTGTGGTCTCTGCAATAACAAACTGAGGGAGTAAAATTGGCTAGTGGATCTGCAAACTTGTTTTCATAATTAGCTTGAGCAAGGAATAAATGCGTTAATATCATGAAGAAGAGAAAGGTTGGAGCGAGTTTAAGTAAAGATTTTTTTATCATTATTTATCGTTATATCTTTAGAAAAGTAATTTAAGTAGGTTTGTAGGAGAAGATGATAATTTATGTAAGGAGCAGAAAGGATAAAAAAGCTATTGAATATGTAAACAAAAAATTTTACAAGTCTTCTTTAAAAGTAGAAGCCCTATCTGCAAAAGGTAAAGAATTGGTAGAAAAAATAAAGGAATTAAAACCTAACGATTTTTCCATAATTCTGCTCGGAAAAGAAGATAAAAAATACTTCGATTCTGATCTAAGCGATTTTAACAAAAAGTTAAAATTTGTTAGGAAGAAAAAAGTAAGGAATGTAAAACCAAAAGATTTGGTAAAAGAAATTGAGGAGGCAAAACTTAGGTTTATATTAGATGTTAAGTATAGCGGAAATTTTTACATTCAAAATTATAGAACAAATTTCTTATCTTTTAAATTTGGTTCAGATGTCTTCTTAATTTTTTCTAAAGAATATTTAGCATTTCTCAACAAAATCTTGGGTTTAAATTTCAATTCTTATTTTTGCCATCACATACCATCATCTGATATATTATACAGGGGAAGGGTAAAAATAGCTAAGATAAGCAGAAAAATTGAAGGAAAGCTTGAGTATGAAGTTTTTGAAAATGGTGATGAGATAGATGTTAAAAGAACTTTTAAGGAAAATAAGAGCTATATAAAGAGAAAAGAAAATTTTACGGTAGGCTTAATTAAAGGAATCGCTAAAGATTTTGAAGTAGTGATACCTTTTAGCGGGGGTAAGGATTCTACTACTGTAGTTCTTTTAGCTAAAAAAGCAAGGATAAAATTTACTCCAATCTTTATAGATACAGGCCTAGAATTTGAAGAGACACTGAAATTTGTTGAATACGTAAGAAGGAAATTGAAGGTAAAAATCGTAAAAATTAGTGCTAAAGTTGCAGACGGATTTAAAGAAAAAGGTTATGAATTTCTGAAAAGAAGGGAATGTACAAGAATAAAAATAGGTACTCTTTATGAGTTTGTTAAGAAAAATTTTGAAAAACCTCTTATGCTAGTCGGCGATAGGATTAGTGAATCTAAAAGAAGGTCTTTTGAACCAGAATTTAGGAAAGATGTTTTTTACATATATTCTCCCATAAAATATTGGTCTTACTTTGATATTCAGCTATTTTTCTGGAAGGAAAGGATTAAGCCGAATAAACTTTATGAAAAGGGATTTTATAGAATTGGCTGTAAAGTTTGTCCATTCCTTGATGTTTTTGAAAAATCCATTTGTAAACCTTAATAGAAAAAGAATCAAACTTCATTTGATATTTGACTATCGTTAGTCCTAGTTTTGTAAATTTGCTAATAGTGGTTCTTATGTAAAAGCGAAAAGAATAAAAAGATTTATGGAAATTACTATACAGTGGTAATATGGAGGAGTTGTTCGTAAGCGATCCACGAGGAGATGGTACGCTAATCTTCCAGAAATTACCTTCTCTAGAAGTTATAGGCGATGTGAAAATTAGGGAAAGGCCGTACGATATAACAAGTGACGAGAAAGATATAATAATCGGTACTAGCTACGGGCATATAGTGCTATTAGATAGACTTACGCTAAGAGAACGCAACAAAATTGAGGTGGGTAAAGGTCCCATAGGAGATGTAAGCTTAACTCCCGATTATTTGCTTTCTCTCGAATGGAAGAGTACCTCTGACAATATTTTTAGGGCATACGATCGCGATTCTCTAGAACTTTACAAGGAAGAATTGGTTGACGGCTTTATGCTCCAATGGGGTAACTCTTTAATTTTAGGAAGTGGAAAAAAATTTTCTATTTACGACCTTAAGACGTTAGAGAGAAAACACGAGATTATCCCCCTACTTGACGTATGTATATTTGCAGACACCTCCCAATACCTACATGCTGTTAATTTGCTAGAAGGATTAATAACCCACTGCAGGTCCACCGACCTTATACTAGATAAGAGTGGAAGGTACATCATGGCACCGGTATACAATCCACATAAAATATTCGAAAAAACACAAAATCAACAGTCTTTATTCGAAATGCTGATAGACTTATCTCAAATGCTGAAGAAGCGCGCAACATATGCAAAGAATTCCTGTATAGAAAATTTGAGAAAATTAGAAAGTGGTATAAGAGAAAGTATGAGGGATTTGGACTTTATTTTACTCCTTTATGATGAGAATGGTCTGAAAAGGGGATCTTTACGTAGTAGTCTACCGCCTTCCAGATTTGCAACATTACCTGAAGGGGTTGTACTAGATGTTTGCGGTTGTAGTATTTTTAAAGAATCGCCATCCGCGGAAGGAACAGAATTAAGAAAAGAAGATGTGCCATTAAGCTTCTTAGGGAGAGTTGGCGACCATCTTGTTTTTGTTAAGCAAAAGCCAGGACCGGTAGAAATAATAGTGACAGATGAAAGATTTCACATAAAGGGAGAGTTGACCTCCCTAGCACTTCTTTATCCTAAAGATGCATACAAATATGCAACTTTACGAAAAGACATTGTAATAGCTCCTACATCAAAAGAAACATTAGGTCTTTACCAAATAGAAAGGAATGGTAACGTAGAATTTCTAGGAAGAGTTAAAGGGGTGCCATCAACATTTTTCACGGTTTTATGAGAAAAAATTTAAGTAACTTCGCGTAAAACTTACCGATGATTATCCAAAAAGCTCTATCAATTTTTTATTTTTCAACAACTTACAAATTAACTCCTAGGTAGAAAAGCGCTGGTATTGTGTACTAAAATTTAAACCTAAACTATAATCTCACAAAATCTATTTTCTGTTTCCCAAACTCTTACAATTTTTACTGGTAATTTTTTTCTTAATCTTTCTACGATAAATTTTCCGATGTTTTCAACTGTAGGTTCTTCCAAAATTTCGTTAAGGTTTTTATGATCTAGCTCCTTTAACACTTTATTAACTTCGTCTCTTAATTTATGGAAATCCATTTTACCTCCAGAATATTCACCTTCTACAATTATTTCAACTTTAAAGTTATGACCATGTAAAGGTCCTTCACCAACTTTATGTGCGGATTCTATGTAACCGACTATACCCAATCTTACTATCATCCTACGATTTTTTTAATTTCTTCAACAACTTGTGGATTAGCTAAAGTAGATATATCGCCGAGATTTTCATCTTTTATTACTATCTTCTTTAAAATCCTTCTCATTATTTTTCCGCTTCTAGTTTTTGGTAAATCGCTAACAAAATAAACTCTTGTTGGTCTTGCTATAGGTCCAATTTCTTTTTCAACTTGCTTAATAATCTCCTGTTCGCTAACTTCTGCCTTTTCTTTTAAAACTACAAAAGCTACAGGAACTTCTCCTTTTATTTCATGAGGTATCCCAACAATTGCGCATTCATTAACTAATGGATGCCTTGTTATGGCATCTTCTAGTTCAGCAGTAGATAATCTATGACCTGCAACTTTTAAAACATCGTCTACTCTTCCAGTAATCCTTATCAAACCGTTTTCATCCCTATAAGCTCCGTCGCTTGTAAAGTAAATCGTATTGCCATATTGGCTCCAATAGGTTTTCTTATATCTTTCCGGATTTTTATAAACACCTCTTAGCATTCCTGGAGCAAAAGGAGGCAAGATAACTAAATTTCCTTCTTTTCCGGTTTCTACGCTTTTTCCGTTTTCATCTAAAATGTCGAATTTAATTCCCGGGAAAGGTCTACCAGCAAAAGTTGGTTTGAAAGGTCCAATTCCTGGTAAAGAGGTTAATAAAATTCCTCCAGTCTCAGTTTGCCACCAAGTATCTACTATTGGACATCTTTCTTTACCTACCTCTTTGAAAAACCATAACCAAGCTTCTTTATTTATTGGTTCGCCAACAGAGCCGAGCAACCTTAAAGTTTTAAAAGAATATTTTTTAATAAGATCTCCGCCAAACCTTTCGAACATTCTTATGGCAGTTGGTGCTGTGTAAAAAATTGTAACTCCATACTTTTCTATAATTTGAGCCCATCTATCTGGAGTAGGATAAGTAGGAGCCCCTTCATAAATTAAGAAGGTAGCTCCGTTTAGTAAAGGACCGTAGCATGAATAGGTATGGCCAGTAATCCATCCTATATCTGCTGTTGACCAGAAAATATCTGTATCTTTTAGGTCAAAAATCCATTTTGCAGTCCAATAAGCTTGTACTGTATAGCCACCACATGTATGTAAAATTCCCTTAGGCTTTCCAGTTGTGTTATGAACAAAAATTCCGTTTGCAATGTAGCAATTTTCTTTCAGAGTGGTTAGATCGTATATGATCCGATCTGTAAATTCCGTTCTTTCTATTTTTCTTATCTTAACGAAAAATGCATCAGCTTTTAATATTTTTTCTATCCTTTTCTTCCATTCTTTTATCTTATTCTTTTTTTCATTAACAATCTTTTCTATTATTGGTTTAATCTTTTCAAAAAACCTCTTAACAGCTTTACTTCTCCTTAATTTCCTTCTTCTTAAGTAAATATGGACTGTATGCTTGGAGTAGCCAGTAAGTTTTGCTATCCAATCTTCCCTTATTCTCAAAAAGGAAATTAGCGATGGCAGATCTAACTGCTTAATTTGTTTTTCTATCCATTCGAATAAGCAGAAAAAGTTTGATAAATTATGCCTATAAATCCTTCTCCTTTCGTTTGCATATTCATAAAGATGAAATCTTCTTGCTATTTTTTTGCTAATCTTAAATTCTTTAATTATACCCCTTACAAATTTGCTTATGTTTAAGATTTCTATATTTGAAAATCCTTTGCTTTTCTTCTTTATTAATTCTTCCAATCTTTTTTTCTTGGTTGGATGAGAAAATCCTATTTTGGAATAAAATTTTGATATCGAATCTTTAGATTGGATTCTAATTGTATAGGAAATCCTTTCGTAGCTTCTATTTCCAAATTTAGTTTTAATTTTTTCCTCTTCAAGATTAGCCAAGATACCTAATCTTAAGAGTAATAGTAATGTTTGGTAAGCAAGCTTTTTGCTTAAAGTTGTAAGTTTAATGCACCCACAAACACTTCCTTCTGCATCAAATAAGCCCCTTAAAAATGCTGCTACAACTCTGCTTGGGGATTTTTGAATCGATTTTGGTATTTCTCTTTCTTTACTTTTCCTAACTACTTCCTCAAAATTATTGCATAAGTATTTGAAAAAACTTGCTGAATTAATTTGAAGCCTTTTCCTATCTCTAACGACGATTTTGCTCTTTAAACCAAGATTTTCTACTAATTTCCTGTAAAATTCTAGGGTTTCTAAATCTTTATCTGTAATTTCTATCCTATTATTGGTTGCGTATCCATCACCGGCAAAATAACCTAAAAATTGAGCAAAGGTTTCATTCAATACGTGTGGTAGCTTTGGTATGTTTTTATCCCTTTTAGAATATTTTAGAGAAGGCAACTTTTGTAAGCTTACGTTTGGTTTTGGAATTGGTATTAATAAAACATCGTTTACTTCTAAGTTACAAGCCTCCTTTTCCCTTATTTTCAAATCGGAATCTAAAACAAAAATTGGATGACTTGGTGTTACTTCTAGCTTGCTCACTGAAGTTACTATCCTATAAAGTCTTAAAGGCCAATAATACTTATGCAATTCCTTTATGTAATCGCTGCTTGACTTTAAATTATCGATATCTAGACTACAAATTTTACTTTTAGAAATTTCCTCAATGGGTAAAATGAGACCACTCTCTAATTGAATAAAAGTTCCTGGAGCGACACAGCCACTTGTGTAGAGTATAAACAAAATATCTTCGCTATCCATTACCTCAGGTTCGCACTCATCGCTTTCGTTTTTTATCAATTCATGATACCAAATATCTCTTCCTTCAACCCAATCGATTTGATTACCAGCTCTTTTTACAACTATAACTTTTTCTACTTTAGTTTCCTTTATACCTTCATCTGCATTTTTCTTCAAATTAATAAGCTTTCCTTTCCTGTAATAGCCGTCTGCAGTTATAAGGATTTTTGCTTCTGTTTCTTGCAACCTTATTTTTAATGCATGGGGGCTGAAAGCAGAGAAAACTACTGAATGAATAGCTCCTATTCTAGCGCAAGCAAGCATCGAAATTATAACTTCTGGAATCATTGGCAAATAAATTCCTACAACATCTCCTTTCCTAACTCCAAGCTTTTTTAAAGCATTTGCTAATTTGTTAACCTCTCTATAAAGTTGGTAGTAAGTATAATATCTTGGTCTTTCGTTAAGTGGTTCTGGCTCCCAAATTATTGCAACTTTATTCTTAATTTTTTCCAGCTGTCTTTCAAAAATGTTATAAGTTATGTTAATCTTACCACCAACAAACCATTTAAAGTATGGCGGTTCGTGAACGAAAGCTTTATCCCATTTTTTAAACCAGCTTAATTCGTTTGCAAGTTCTTCCCAAAATTTTACAGGATCCTTAAAAGCCTTTTCATAAATTTCTTCAGAATTTACCCAAGCTTTTCTCTTAATTTCTTCAGAAGGATAGAACAAGCCGTTTTTTTCTATTAACTTCATTAAATTAAAATTTGCAAGAATTCAATAAAAAGTTGAAAATTGTGAATGAAATTCAAAGAAAAGTAAAAAGATTTGTTAAACTACATAAGCTTGAATGTAAGCCTGAATTTAGATTTTTGGATTTGGTTTCTGAATTAGGAGAGTTTGCAAAAGAAATTATAAACGCAACTGATTATGGTAGAAAGAAATTTAGGTTTAGAGAAAAGATCAAAGCTGAATTAGGAGATGTTTTATTTTCCTTACTTGCTCTAGCAAACCAACTTAATATAGATGTCGAAAAAGCTTTAGAATTTGCTTTGAAGAAGTATGAGAAAAGAATAAAGGAAAGAGGGAAACCTTCCTCTAGTTAGATTATTGACATGCTTATTGTTGTTATTTTTACTCTTTTCTTTTAATCGTTACTGTTACCCCGCAAGCTTCGCATTTGTAGGTTACTTCCTCCCCGACTTTTATTTTTTCTATTACTTGTTTAATATTGCCTGGATATCCACAGGCTGGACACCCGATAATTCTTCTATTTTTTTCTAGGTCGTAAGCAGAGAATATTTCTTCACTGCCTTCCAATTCAAACTTTCTTTCTGGATCTATTTCGACTTTTACCCTGTACATTATTACTAAATAGTAGCATTAAAAATTTAAGCTTTTCGAATATTCTTAAGAAAACCTAATAGAAAGTGTAAAAAGTAAGAAAACAGAACTCTTGATCTTATTCGATTTAATATTAACTTGCGTTTTCTTTTTTGGTCCTATTCCAAAATTTCTTACTTAAATTCTTTGTTTAAAGCAAACCTTTTAACCGTACCAGATTTATCTTCTCATTCAACAATAGTAATTCCTTTTACTGGTAAGTTCATCTTAGTCGAAAATAAAATTTTTTGCTC
>CAZGBT010000002.1:0-91429 GCA_964524025.1 uncultured archaeon
CCCCTACCCCTGGAGTACCCTCGGCCTCTCCCGGTCCCAAGCCTGGTAGTATCCTGGGCCAGCCCCGCAGTTTACTGCGGGATTTCACCCAGGACACACCAGGCCGCCTACGGACGCTTTAGGCCCAATAATCGTGGCCACCACTTGGGGCGCGGGTCTTACCGTGGCGGCTGGCACCCGTCTTGCCCACCCCTTATTCCCCCACCTTTTTACAGTGGGGAAAAGGCCACCCAGTGGGTGGCCACTCCGGGTTCCCTCGTCCCGCTTTCGCGGATTGCGAAGTTTTCGCGCCTGCTGCGCCCCGTAGGGCCTGGGCTCATGTCTCAGAGCCCATCTGGGGGCTCCCACTCCCATGGCCCCTACCCGTTATCGCCTTGGGGAGCCGTTACCTCCCCAACAAGCTGATAGGCCACGGTCCCATCCTCGGGCACCCTAGCAAAGCTAGGGCCTTTCGGCCCAAGGGCCTTCCAGCACCAAGGGCCTATGGGGTATTAGCCCCAGTTTCGGTGGACTAAAGGTTCGTAGACTGACGACATAATCACAAGTCATAAGGGTGAGTGCTACTCACAACCTTTAGCCCATTCCCGGGATTATCCCCATCGGGTTGCCAGAGGAGAAATTTCGTCTTTGGAAGGATTTATTAATACTTTATCAAACGAGTCGTGTAGCAATATTTCCTGATGAGGTGTAACAGGGAAATTTGAAAAAACTATGCAAACTGTCGTTATCTGTGGAAATAATTTTTTCAATCGAAGCCCACGCAACGATACTCTTTCCAGAAGTATAGTCCTCGTAGAATACCTTTTTGAGTTTATTTTTGTTATAAAAATCGCAACCTCCTCGTCTGGAATAAAAATATCTACATTTACCCTTCCAATCCAGTGATGAAAAAGTATTTTTCTTGCATTCAAGCAATTAGCCACGAATCTTTCTTCTTCTCTTATTTTTTCCCGTTTTGACGACTTTTTTAGAACCTCAAAGTAATTCTGTTCTCTTATTCTTTTTATAACGGCAGTTCTTATTTTGTTTTTTATATTATCCCTTCGTTGCGGAAATAGCAAAAACTCTAAATTAGTATTAAAAATTTTCTCTATATCCTGCCCTTCAAGTTCTTCTAGAACATTTTTAGCAAAGTTGAAAAGCCTGGCTATTTTTTCTTTTTTCCTTAACTTCCTAATTCTTCCAGTCTCATAATCTCCGAATGAAGGATCGATTTTCTTTTTGGCTTCCTCCTGGGTCAATTTTGCTAATATCCTAAACACAAGCAGCACTCTTGGATTCTCTTCAATGATCTTTGGTATAATTTCTTTAAAGTTTTTAGTAAGTTTTTGTGCCAACTTAAAGGTATCTCGAATCCGAGCTATATTCGCGTTCACCATATTTTAAATAAGTTATAACTGATTTAAAAAGAATTCTCCTCTGACAACCTCCCGAGGGTAGGTTGACCGTGTATTACTCAGCAGTCCGCCAGGCACCTCCTAGTCAGGTAAACCCAACTAGGAGGCACCTCCGGCTCGCATGGCTTAGTCGAACCCGGATAGCAGTGGCCTCTGGCGGGGTCAGCCAGAATTGGAGATTGGCGGGGAAATTAACCTCTAGGTCTCTCCGCCCAACCTACCTGAATTCATTACGAATTCAGGCGATTTACCATAGGACGGAATTAATATCTTCATTGCTCTCCTAAATCATCGCTTTGACTAAGACCCCTTCCTATGGCAATTTAATATTATTGAGGATAGTTTAAATACTTTTAAATCGTGACAAATTTTAAGTTACAGCAAGCCAATTCATGTTTATTATGGCAAAATTTTACAAGGAGGTTTTTACAAAAAACCTCGCTAGATTAATAGGCGTTAAAAGAAGGCTTGCCGTCGTTAAATCGAAATGGCAAAAAATAGAGGTTATAGAAACAAAAGAATTTGGTAAATCTCTTTTCATAAACAGTGTAATTCAATTTTCAGAGTTTGATGAATACATTTACCACGAATGTCTTGTGCATCCAGCACTTTTATCCTATCCTATGCCGAGAAGAATATTAATAATAGGTGGTGGTGATGGTTGTGCTTTGAGAGAAGTTTTAAAACATAAATGTGTAGAAAGGGTTATCCTTGTAGATATAGATAAAAAAGTTATTGAGGTCTCGAAGAGATTCTTCCTACATCTAAATAAAAATTCCTTTGCCGATAAGAGAGTAAAAATTGTAATAGACGATGGGAGAGATTTTGTCGAAAAATGCAAAGACAAATTTGACATAATAATTGCTGACGTTACAGACCCTTCTGGAGGTAGCTCTAAACTTTATACTAAAGAATTTTACTCGATTTGTAAAAACAAGTTGAGGAAAGATGGAATTTTCGTAACTCATTCTAGCGAACCTTATATTTATCAAAAGGTTTTCTCTTCGATTTACAAAACCCTTTCTTCTGTATTCCAAATAGTTAGAGTTTACGGAGCTTGGATTCCGTCTTTTGGTTTATTTTGGACGTTTATGGCAGCTTCTGATTCTATAGATATCTTTAAAATTAGGGAAAGGACCCTTAAAGGGAGGATGTTAAGAAGAAAAATAGAAACAAAATACTATTCTAGCGAACTTCATCATACCTTATTTTTAAGGTCTAAAGATTTAGGAAGTATTTTAAAGAAAGGGAAAGTTTCTACGGACAAGAATCCTATATCTATTCCATTAAGTTAGCTTAATTTAACGACTTAATTAGCTAAAGTTAATTTTTAGCTTCAAGAGTTAAACCAGAGTCGATTATTATGAAGGATGTTAAATTATTCCAACTTCCTCAACTTTATTTTTCCAAAAACTTCGATATTCTTAATTAAATTAAGCAAACCAGAAGACCCAAGCCGGGACCCAACTAGCTACTTCTAAGTCCTATACTAAAAATTAGTTCTTACTATTTTTTAAAAACCTTAATTGATTACATAAATCTAATGAGAAGAAAGGCTAAGAGAAAAGAAAAGGTTAGCATAATCGAAATATTTGTTCTTCTTTTGAGTATTATAAGCTTGTTAATCGGATGGATGGGTTATGGGGGTATTCTCTTCGGGCTTCCTGCTTTACTTTTAGGATTTATTTACTATAGAAAGAAAGGTGGATTAATCTCTTTATTAACTATAATTTTTGGGTGCATAGGTTTAGCAGAAACTATTGTAATGTTAATGTTTATATCGATGTTTACATCTATTTTTGATAGAGAAGTGGTTGGAGAAAAAATAGACATTATTTCTGCAAAATTCACTGCAAGGGAGTACTTAGGAGAATATTCTTCGGTACTTGTTGTAAACCTCTCAGAATCTTATACCAGAAGTTTTGCAGATATTTTTCTCTACGATCCTAATGGAAACGTAGTAGCATCGGGAGACCTCTTTTACAACGATAAATCTGGAGAGTTAAAATTAAGAACAGAGAACATTTGCGATCTTAATGCTGGTAAATATACAATAATCATAAAATCGCCGTTAGAAGAAATACTAGCAAAGAAGAGCGTATATTTCAGTGGGCATAGGCTAGAAATTGAAGATATTGATCTCAGCCTTGATACATCTTCGGAATATGGTATATATGTCAAGAGAGTAATAGTCAAAATAAAAAATTCTGGAGACTTGCCAGCAGTAATTTCTGGAGTAAGAATAAAAATAGGAAAATACGAAGACTACAAAAGGTTTTATTCTGAAGAGGCGCCACCAAAAAAGACCATCGAAATAAAATTTGAATATTAGGAAGAGAGTGAAAAACCGAAGTTTATAGTGAGTGAAGGTAAAAACCTTATTTATTTAGAGATTTATGATAATTGCAACAATGTCGTTCTCCAAGAAACACTCTCAAAAGAGATACGACTAGCAAATGTTTATAACATTAAAGAGCCCGTAAGAGTAAAAGATAACATATTACTAACTGTTAAGGAATTCTACGTATCTGACAAGGTTATAGAAAATACTACACTCTTCGAACCAAGTTATGAAATATACTACTCGAGAGAAGGTTTTAAGTTCGTAATTATAAAGTATAGCGAGAAAAATATTGGTACAAGAAAAATCTGGGGATATGGGGGTTCAAGTTATCTTATTACAGAAGATAACAACGTCTACGAGTCGTATTACTTCTCTGACTTAAGAAGAGTAGGTTGTAAAGTTAAGGAAGTAAATTCTCTGTCTTTTGAACTTTTGAAGCACCTCTGTGGAGGGGTGATTGGAACACTATACCCAGATGAAGAGAAATCTGAGTGCGTGTTTTTTGAGATAAGAGAAAATGAGGTCCCAAAGTACTTCGTGCTCGGTGAGTATATCTTCTTGCTTAAGGGAGAATAAGTACTAGCAAAATTTGATATTTTGATATAAAAGTTGCTAAAGCAGTTAGCTATAGAAAAGTCGACAAGTGTAATATTAGGGTAAAGTAGGAGAGCCAGCTCCAATTTTTATTTTTGAAAAATACGGAATCGATCCTAAAGATATTCGATTTTTAGGAACTCCTATAGATTATATAGCATTCGAAGGTTTGAACAAAGGTGATTTGAAAAGAATAAGTTTTATCGAAGTTAAGAGTGGGAAGATTAAAGCGTTAACGAAAAGAGAAAGGCAAATAAAAGAAATTATTAGTAAAAGGAAAGACGAGTGGTTGCAAATAAACCTGAAAGAAGAATTAGAAAGAGCTAGAAAATTAATTTAAGTAAATTCTTTTAGAAAAGTAGGCGATGTCTATAATTCCTTTATTACCAACGTTTTCCTAAGGCAACTAAAAATATTCCAACTTTCCCATGACTTTTCCTTTTCTGGGCTCATTTTTTCTGTTACAAAAACTTTAATCCCTACCCTTTCTAAAGCACTCTTCCAAAAGAAAGGGTCATCTTTATACCCTACATCGTCCGAGTCAAAAATAACCCATATTTCTATATCTTCTCTTTCAACAAGTTTTAACTTCGATCCTATTTCTCTAAGTTGCAGAACATAAGATACTAGCTTACCACAATATTCACTCATTCTTGGGTAAAGGAATTTGGAAAGAATTTTTGTAGTTACGTAAATGTCAGAGTCTTCACATGGGATTTTAAAATTAAATCTAACCGGTTTTATTTTTATGTACCTGTCCAATATGGAAGAGAGACGGAAGGAAAATTGAGGAAACCCCTCATAGAAAATATTGTTAGACCTAAGAAAATCCTCCAAGAGAAAATTCGTGAAGGCTATTTTCTCACTCATCCCTATAAGGATTCTTTTAACTTTTCTTCTTTTAGGATTGTTCATGATGTATTTAGACTCTTTATCATTAACTGATAACCGTTCAATTTCATTCCATTCCTCTACCTTTCCCACCAATTCTCTTACTAATTCTCTATAGTTTTCTATAATCTCATACGTTATCCCTGAAAACTTAATCCATTTTAATAATTGAACTAAGGGTTCGCTAATAGGTACTAGTCTTGAAATACCACTTATAGTTCTGCGTTTAACAGCCAGACCAAGTTTTTGGAGGATGCTCTCTACGTCCTCCTTACTCATTTTTGTTTTGTCTAAGATATCTTTTTTGAAATCATTTGCAAATACTATTATGCTTTTCCGTAAAAATTCTGGCAGAGTTATAAGCTCGATTAGGTTAGTCGTATAGGAAACTATGCTCCCGAGCCCGTAAGAAGGAGTAGTTACAGGGAGGAAATAACTGTGTTCCTCTACCTTTGGGGGTCTTCCTATTAGTTCAAATTTTATACTCCCTAGCTTCCATTTTTGCGATGGTTCATAAAAGAAGAATGTGTAAAGTAACTTTCCTTTTGCTTTTTCAAGTAACTTGACAAACTCGTTTACTTCTACCACATTAGAAGAAACACTCTCGTTTGATACACTTTCGCTACCAAAAAATAAGTTAAGAGGATGGTTAGTTTTTTTCGTAAAAAATTCTACACCTTGCTTATCTGTTACTAATACCCACTTACTTCTTTCTGTAGTTTGCACGCTGTGAAAGAACTCAAAAATTTTTCTTAAAAGCACATTTGGATTATTTGCACCTTCAACTAAGATAGAACCTTTTTCAAAGAATACAAAAGTATGATAAAGACGAGAGTAGTAACTTTCCATAATTTCCATAACTTTATAGAAACCCTTCATGAGAGGTGGGAGAGTTACCTCCTTACCATTAAAATATCGCTCAAGGAGCTTTGCAGCTTCGTTTGCTCTCCTTTCAAATTCTTCCATAATTAAAGTATCTATAGTATATTTAAAATTTTCTATCAACTAATCCTATTTTTGACCCTAGAGACTTTTCGAGTCTTAAAATATACAACTATCTAGTTAACCGTTAAATTTAAAAAGTTTAAAAAACATTAATAAATATGAAAAGTATCAAATTTGGCATAAAAGAAATTGTAAACTTCAACTACTGTCCAGTCCTTTGGTTACTTATCAAAAGTGGGTTGACGAAGGAAACGCCGGCCCGGTTCAATGGAACTCTTATTCACGTAATTCACAAGGAATTGATAGATTATGTCAATAACCTACGAGTTTATCCTAAGAAGATAACTAGAGGAGAATTAACAAAGGAATTAAAAGCATTGGCCTTAAGAACTCTTGAACGTAATAAATGGTGGAAAATTCTCTCGCTTCATCAACAAAGGTTTGTAAGAGAAATTGTCAACTACTTGGTAGAAGATGCTACCTCCCTGTATTTTAACCGAACTAAAGTTAGGGTTAGGGTAGAAGTTGAACTTGAGAGCAAAAAGTTACCTTTAAAAGGAATTCTTGACAGAATTGAGTTCTATAAGGATAAAGTAAGGCTTATTGAATTAAAGACAAGCAGTGAAATAAAACCTTCTTATATTCTTCAGTTAGCAGGTCAATCGATACTTGTTGAGGAATGCTTTAAAAAAGAGTGTACCGCTGGTGAAATATGGTTATTGCCGCCCAACTTTAAATGCCCAGTTGAACTAATTAGAGCGAGGAAGGAGTTCCTCAATTTACTATCACGCTTACAGAATCTTTCAGAAGAAGAATTTTTCGAGAGGACCGGAAATTGCGAGAGTTGCTTAATGAGATATTATTGTCCTAAACGGAACGGGAGAATCGAAATTCTAAGAAAGATGATTAAAAAAGCAGTAAAGGAGGTGTTTGAGAATGGATGAACTAAAAATTTTGCTTAAAAACGCCCTTAAAATCTGCTCAGAGGAGATAAGGAAAGCTCTCCCTAGCTTAGAATGCAGGCTTAAAGAAGAAGATTATGAGTTGCTGCTTAATAGCATTCGTTTCTCTTCAAACATGTTGAGAAGAAACATTAGATACGTAAAAAAACTGTTAAAGGACCTAGTCTTGATAGAAAGAATAGTAGAAAATTTGGTGAATACATCATACAACTTGAATCATAACTTTTTGCAAGCAATTGCTAAAAGAAATTTGCATTTAAGACAAACTGACGATGCAAAGAAAAAACTATTTTTGCAACTCTCCGGCAATCTATTGCTAACAATTTTACTAATAGTTTATGACAAACTTGCGAAAAAGGAGGGCAAAAGGTTTTCAGCCCTCGTAGTAACGAGAGAAGGTTTTGGGAAAAGCATTGTAAGTACTCTCTTTTTACGATACCTTTATTCTATAGGAGAGATTCATGCAAGATCGCCGGTTTTGGTAATAGCTGGCAATTCGGTTAATCTAGTCAAAGAATGGAAGGAGAGAAAGGGCAAATATATGCCTTTCCTTAAAAAACTTGAGATAAAAACATTATCTTCTAGGAAATTCAAGTTTAAAGAGTACGAATTTGTAATAATAGATGAAGCTGAGAATCTCCTGAAACGCTCAGCTATTAAAAGGTATAGAATATGCAGAAATGCGAAGAAAAATGGAATAATAGAGATAGTAAACAATGCGAAAAGAGTTTTAATTTTACTTCCAACTTCTTATGAGAAACGAAAAGGCCAACTAAAGAGTTTGATTAAAAACAAAGAATTTAACCCACTTACATCATCAGTTGATTTTCAGCCTTACGAATACAAAGTTTTTGAGCCTATTATCATAAAGGTTCCACCGGAAGTAAAACGTTATTACTTACAGATTCAAAGGGATAGAAGAAGGTACCTCAAACTGGCTAAGCAAATGCTCTTAAAGAGAGGTGCGACTAATCCAGACCCTACTAAAATATGTGAAGAAGATGCAAAGGAGTTAGGGATAGAAGGTGAAGAATACAGGAAATTATGTTATTATGTTTACAGATTCAAAGCAGCGGGCACTGACATAAGGATGTTTTTCCTTAGTCATCTCATGTTACCAAATCTCCTGCAGGGGTTCAAGCCTTTTTACTTCTATTCATTGATAGGCGAACTAGAAAAAATAATACGCAATTCGGATGGGAAAATTCTTATTTACTCTCAGTTTATTTGTGATTTAGATTACGTCAAACGAATTTTGCAAGAAAGAACGAAAAGAAAAGTTTGTCTTTGGACAGGTGAACATACCAAGTTAAAAGACAGCCAAGACATCTTAGTAATCAGTGATGTGGGGAAGGAAGGAATTAACCTAAACGAGTTCAATACAGTTATTTTATTTAGATATCCGAGAACATCGCTAGAGAAATTAAAGAATTTAATAAGCAGGAGTAGAGGAGCATCCATTTATATAATTGGATTCAGCTTTGAAGAGAGGATGTTATGTTCGCTCTACAAAAAACTTAAAGAATACTTTGAGGGTGGTAGTTCATGAAGTTGAAACTTGATTGTTCTTTTCCATTAAATTTCTTTGTAATTTCCGACATCCATTGGTCTAAAGAGATGAAGTCTCATGAGAAAAAATTCGTAAAAACTGGACTTTTATTGTTAAAAGGATTACTGTTTAAGGAAGGTACTAATTTCCTATTAATTCTAGGTGATTTAGGAGAACCTACACTTGAACTATTATGTATATTGAAAAAACTAGCTGATAGTTTTGATTTTATATTGTTTTTATCAGGAAACCATGATATATTCCTACCCCCAACTTTTAGTAACCTCTTAAAAGTAGATCACACCATACTAGAAATAAATGATGGTATCAAAATAATTGATATAGAAAAGATAGAAGACAGAGAATTGCTTTGTCAGGAAGCAAAGAGAGCTGGAATATTATTGCTAATTTCCCATCGACCACCGTATGGAATACTCGATTTAGGTACCATAGAAGTTTTTTCTCTTGAGAGGGGGCAGCAACATTGTGGTGATAAAAACTTACTATCTAAGCTTAAGTTTTTAAGACAATACGTTCCAAAGATTTCTTATGTTTTGTTCGGTCACGTGCACAATCAAGGCGGTAGGATTAAAAAAGATAAATGGTACAAATATGTAAACGTTTCTCCATTTAGAAAGCATCTTTGGGTAAGAGGAGCAACGGTTTTTATTTTAAGAATCTTCAAAAACAAAGAAGTAGAGGAGAAATGGAAGATACCCTTTTGGAGTCTAATGAGAAAAAGTTTGAAGTGGAGAAGGTTGACCTACATTTCCAAGCCCGGATTCTACATAGAATGATTTTACTTTGCATCAGGAACACACTCTCCTATAGAGAGGATTTTTAAATCAATTCAGGTTCCATTAAAAAAATATGATAAAGCCTGTTTTTGAAGGAAGATTAAATGTTCTTTTATCGGAGCTCTTGAATAGCATTGGTATAATTTCTAAAAGTGAACAACTTGGAAAAGGAAGAAAAGATGTATTAATCTACTACCAAGGATTCCAAATTGTTTTGGAAGGGTCTTATAGCAAGACCGATGCGTTGTTTTTGTTTGGGTGTTCTTCTAACCATTCAACTAAAGGCTTATAACTCAAGATTAACTTTAATTTCCTATCTCCAGTCTTTCCTCTTAAAGTTATTTTGCAAAAATATTGACCAAATTCTAAATCTTTAATTTTTAAAGGTAGAAATTCCCCAATCCTTGCTCCAGACTCGAAAAGTGTAATGATAAAAGCTTTATCTCTTTTTGTATAAGCTGTTTGAGCTAACTTCTTAACTTCTTCAAACGTTAAAATATCTTCTGGTAGTTTGTTGTTTGCATTTCTTACGTTTATACTAATCCATCTAACTTCATCTGGAAACGGGTCTTTATCGCTTAAACCTTTTAACCAGCGGTAATATCTACGTAAAATAACTTTATAATCGTGCTTAGTCCATTCTTTCCATTTTTGATTTCTTTCTATTTTAGCAACTAATTCGATAAAATCTTTCTTGGTAGCTTTAATAAAAGGCTTTCCAAGCAAATGACAAAGCTTTCTTAAGGTTCGAAGATATTTTGCTATTCTTCCATAGCTAATACCTTTAGCTAAAAGCTCTTTATAGTACTTTCTAATAGCTACTTTATCCTCCTTATGTATTCGCCTATCTTTTTTAATCTTTTCTAATTCCCTCTTTACAGCTTCTTTAGAGTTATGGATATCCATGTTTCTAACCTATCCCACTTTTACTTAAACACTAGTATAGGACTTAGAAGTAGCTAAGGAGGGCCCGAGCCGGGATTTGAACCCGGTCCTGGGGCTCCACAGGCCCCCGCGCTAACCAGGATACGCTACTCGGGCCATTCAAATATCTTTTTTTAACAAGTAATAACCTGCTGCTTTTTGCCTAGCAACTCTTTTGACTATTCCTTTAGCAATCAATTTTTGTAGAGTTGCTGCTACCCTCCCCTTTGGCAATCTTGCTTCCTTAGCTATTTTATCCGCATCTTTTAGCTTTTCTGGCGAAGTTGCACCTAGCGAAAGCATAGCATCAACAACTTTTCTTTCAAACGGGTCGAGCTCCATAATAAAACTTAGAAAGGAATTTTTAAAATTGAGTTTTTTAGCCAAGTTAATTATACAATTCCTTTTTTAATTTTCTCCAATCTCTTCCTGAGTTTTTTAACTCTTCTTTTCAAATGATCGATTTTTTCTCTAGCTTCTTTAAGAGTTATCTTTTTAACTTTTTTCTCCTTTTCCAGAAGCTTAGGCTTAGCAGGTCTTGTAATTGGCTCCTCTACAGGAATCTTAACTTTTGTTGGTTTTTTTCTTAACTTTCTTACCAAAACAAAACTTCCTATGGATGAAGCTCCTATTATACCTATCCATATCGCAATTGGTAATACGGATCTAACTTTTTTCACGCATTTTCCTTCTTTGCATTCATAACCTTCTGGACATCCACAATCTATGCAGCAAGTTTCTGGAGTTTCTCCAGTTTCGCATATACCATTTCCACAAATTACAGGAATTTTTTGGCAAACATTGTTTTTGCATTCATAACCTTCTGGACATCCACAATCTATGCAGCAAGTTTGCCAATTTTCGTTTACATCACAAATATTATTGCCACACAAGCCAGTAAGAGTTATTAGAGGTGGCTGAAATGCATTAAATTCGTCTAATGCAACCCCTTTCTTTAGATAGTACTCGATCTTATATTGTCTATCTTTTTGAATAGAATTCCAAACAAACATGTAAGAAGGATCTGGATCAAGAAGATAGACATTTGCGTCTGTTATTACTTTTACTTCTTCAGCCTTTCTAGCTATCGATTTAGGGATTGTGTCGTATAAAATAAGATTGGTCACCTTGCCTGGACCATGATAAGAAAAGGTTAAGACAATGCTCGTTGCGTTTCCGATGGAAGTCAAACTTCTCCTAACTTCCAAATTTTTAACGAGAAATGGTGTTATTGAGTATATAAGCTGCAGGTTTTTCTCACTCAGTCCTAATTTAGAAATTAAAGCTTGCTTAAACTTAGGATGTGAGTTTATTTCTCTTTCTACATTCTCCTTTGATAGAAGATTCTTTAAGATATACAATACTTCTCCTTCTATTCTAGTCGGAACTTTTGGTTGATAAGTTGGAGTATATTCATAATAACTAGGGGTGTAAGCTTCAGTATATCTTTCTTCTGAAGGCGGTACATAAGTTTTTTCTGAAGGATAGGATTTCCCTATCATTTTCACAACAAATGCTAAGTGAGTGGTTCCATAGGTAAGCTTAACTAATTTGCTTTTGAAGGTGTAGTTAGTAGAGTTAAACGTTACGTTATAACTTCCTGCATAAAGATAAGAAAAGCTCACAGTTCCGTTTGTTGTATTCTTTGTTAGTTTATTCCCAAAAACATCTTTAGCTATATCTCCAGAAAGCGTATAGATTGTAATATTGCCATCTACAGGTACATTATAATAAAATTCTTTTACCGAAATGTTAATGGATAGCGGATTTAACGTAATATTCGAGAAATAACCTTCTGAAGGCAACCAAATGCTTTGATTTAAAATTCCATATCCGCTTCTATTTCCATCGATCGAACAAACGTATTCGCCTACTAAAGATGATGGTCTGACGTTTCTAAAGGTTAATAGCCCACTAGCATTGGTTAGTCCTGCTAAAGGAATTCCGAAACCATTGGTTGCAATCATTCCGCCTAAATAAAGTGTAAGGTTGATGTTTTGGAGTGGAGAGGTGGAATTTGTAACGTTAAAAGTCAATTTTATATCATGAATTATTAAAGTTTTATTGTTCCCTGTAAATTCGTCTAAGCCAGGTTTTATTTCTATTGTTTCGGAAATCGGATTATAACCTTTATTTAGCAGGTTGCTAACATTAAGGATTAAGGAATAGTTTCCGTAAGGGATTGCCTCTAATAGGGCATAACCTGTTAAATCTGTAGCAGCTCTATACTCTTCTTTGGTTGCTAAATTAATTAAACTTAGAGAAGTTGCAATCCCTTCGTAACTTTCGTTCAAAACCCTAAGCAAATATCTTGTTTCGTTAAAAACGAATTCGTAAAGATTAACTTTTCCAGCTTTTGTAACATTTATGATTGCAGAATTGTTTTTTCCATAAAAGTAAATCCTGGCAAGATTTCCAGAGAATTGAATTCGATGAACACCTATAGGAATCCTCTTAAAAATAACGCTTCCATTAACGCTAGTGTTGGAGGTCGGCAAGCTATAAAGGGTTACGTTTAAACCATTTATAGGTTCTCCTTCATCATCTGTTAAAGTTAGATTAACTAAGGTTAGGTTAAGCACTATATTTTCAACATACGTTTTTCCAGCCGAATAGTTTTTTATTCCACTAAAAACTCCATATCCTACTTCACTTCCGTTAATAATCAATCTTCCATCTTCAGAAGAAAATATTATACACTTAAGTGTATTGTTTAGCTGAACGCAATCTTCGTTCGAGGAGTTCAGAAAATAATGCAGCCATTTTATAGAAACGTTTGAGGTTATCGGAAGTCCATCTTCCCCAATTACATTAAGTGAAAGTACAGAGGAACTAGCTGGCATGAGATAGAATATTATAGAAGAGTTTGGAGGCGTCAGAGTTCCTTTTTCTTCATAAGTTATGTAATTAACTCTTTCTACAACAACGCTGTATGGCAAATAAAGAGATCTAGTTGAAGCATTTATCATAAAGCTTCCATCGGATGAGGTTTTAACTTTATAAGCGACACAGTTCGTATAGTCACCATAGCATTTGTTTGATTTGATAATAATGGTAGCATTAGGAATGGGCTTTTCAGTTACAACCTTTTTTACATAACCAGAAAGTTTTCCAGCACCTTCTAAACCAAGAGGAAGTTCATAAGACTTTTTTTCTTCAAAGAAAGAGGAGAGATAGTTAGTAGAATACCCATCTGCAGAAACTTCTATACAATAGTGTTGAGTTATGCTAGAACCAGGTTGACGAGAGCTTACTTGGATAAAATAACCTCCTGTTAAATTAGAATTAAATTCGTATCTTACTTCACCATCACAAGAAGATAAATGAAGTTTTATCGATGCATTGGGTATTGGTTCGTAACCCAAAACTATAGGTTGGACAAAGTTTTTGTCATAAACATAGCCTGTAAGATTAGTATTTCCAATAAGGTTAATTTCTAAATAACTTGTTCCACTTCTTGTAATTCCAAGCTCTAGTTCATCGTAACGGTTGTATCCAAAGGAATCGATAGTTATATAATAGCTAGTCCTTCCATCAATATTTATTGCAGCCATCCCATACGAATCTGTTTTTCCTGCGTTAGCAAATAATCTAACAGTTGGAACAAAATAATCTATATACTTTCCGAATCCAACAGATTCTCCATCAATTATAAAATTATAAATTCCTCCGGCAATTCCCAACTCTACCTCTCCACTTGAATTTGTCTTTCCTGAGTTAACTATACAGTTAGCTCCGTATTTTTCAATTATAACGTTTACCCCTTTGATTGGATTACCGTCCTTATCTGTAACCCTAAAAAGAATATAGAAATTTGGTTCTTCTGGACATAAGTTTAAAGATGGGTCTATTTCTACATAATTTTCTTTTCCAGCTTTTGATACGTCTAAGACAAAAAGTGTTGAATTTATTTTCCAAAGGGAGTCGAATTTTTCTATAGTAATGTTGTATTTGCCTAGCGGTAAATACTCAAAAAGCGCTTCTCCATTATTGTCGGTTAAGTTAGCTAAAAGATCTCCTTTTCCGTTTTTTGCTATATTTCCTTTTTTGTCTACCAATACAACTAGTATGTTTTCTTGATCGTTAGTAGAGTTGAAAACATGAACTATTAGTTTAGTTATGTTGAGCTTAACAGAGTAATAGTTGGTTCCTACTTTTACATTAACTTGAGTAACGTTTATGCCGTAACCATCTTCGCTTCCATTTACTATTATTGTAAACAGACCGGTTGGAATTTTGTGGAAAGTAATTTTTCCTTTAGAAGTTATTCCACTAACGTTTAACTCTTTTAAAGAGACCTTTACCTCATCAACATTTTTTCCATTTACATCTTTAACCTCTATTTTCAAAACATTTTCTTTTAGATAAAAAACGTAAGGGTTATCGCTAGATCGAAAGACTTGAATTTGAATTTTACTCCAATTATAACCTACGGAGCTACCATTAACGCTTAAATTATAAGAACCTGGAGCTAAATTTAAGTTAAAAACTACTATTCCGCTCGAATTTGTAAGGTCAACAAAAATATGTGTTTCATTTTCAAGGATTACTTCTACTTCTTCTAAAGGCAGGAAAGTATCCATATCATAAACTTCTACTCTAACAGAGGTGGTCTCTAGTTTATAGCTTCTTGAAATTTGACAGTTAGGAATAAACGTTAAATTTAACCAGGAATTGAATAAACTGTAACCAGTTTTGTTCAGAGTAATATTGTAGTTTCCTTTGGCAATTCTTGAAAATTCTACTTTCCCTTCAGTAGAAGTTAAAGCAGTAAGTAAGGTGCCATCAACAGATCTAGCTATTTTTCCATCTGTAAGATTCCATATTGTAACATTTACGTTTTCCACGTAAGCATTGCTTTTGTTAGTTACATAGATAGTTAATTTAGTTGGATGGAGAGTAACTTTAATTATATTCTCTTTTTCTGGTTCTACATAAAAATTTGAAATCGAAAAATAAGAGTAACCGTTCGTTCTTCCATCAACTATTATATTCTGAAGGGAAACCATACCAGTAAAATTAGCCCATCCATCTAAAGTTAAAATGCTATGGGAACTTGTAGAATTAAAAACTGTAACGTTAATCTTATCAAGCGGATTTCCTTGATCGTCCTCTACAAATACATTAATTGTTCCTGGATAAGGAATCAAAATAATTGGTTCGTCTGTATAATCATTAAAAGTGGGTCTTACTTTGAAAGATGTTGAATTGGAATAAAACTTTTCCTTACTTGCCGAAACTGTATAAACTCCTGGTGTTATATATTCGAATTCATAAACCCCATTTCCTATTTCTTTTGCCTCTTTTCCATTAAGCGTTAAAATAGCACCAGAAATTCCATTCAATAAAGGATCTACAACTTTTACCCTTAACCTTGTAGAATTTATAACAAATGTAAAATCATATCTTCTACCGCCTTCTGGTATAAAAATCGTTGTAAATTCTTGAACACAACCAGCATCACTTCCGTTAATAAAAAGAACGTGCAAACCGGCAGGTATTCTTTCAAACGTAACATTTTCATTTCCATTAGAAGTTTCTTTTTCTTTGTCTAAAATCCTGACTTTTATACCATCCCTTTGCTCTATACCTCCTAGCGAATCAATACAAGAAACGTTTATATTTACTATTGTCTTTTCAAGCGTATAGTTAAACTCTGTAACGTTATAAAAATAATAAATTGAAACGTTAGCATTCGGTACGTATTTGAATTTAGATGTAGCATACTTATCTAATACACGAACTTTAACTTGAGCAGGAAGTTCAACTTGATCAGAAAAATTCCCGCTTAGAGTTCCTATAGAAGGTATTCTTAAAGAAGGGTAACCTGGAGAATCTATTTTTATGTAATAATCTTTTCCACCCTCTATGTAAATTTTAGCATTTCCATTGTAGTCTGTGTAAGCTGTATATTCACACTTATCTGAAAAAGCAATGCAAACAAAAGAGTTGCCCACAGGTAAGCGGCTAAAAGCGTCGATAGTTGTAATGTTTATGAGAGTATTTCCTGTTATCCCAATATCTTTAACTAAATCCCATTTTCCTGTATCATCCCTATCATAAGGAAAACCTATATCTTTCGTAAATCCTTCTTTTTTTGGAAGATAATTTTCTTTAATAACTTTTATGAAAAAATTAAAATCAACTCCTATATCAAGAGAATAATGGCCAGTAGAATTGGTTGATGTTGAATAGAAAACATTGCCTAAAGAATCTATAATTTGAACTTCAGCATTTTCAATTGGTTTGTTATTATAGTAATCAAATATTTTTCCTTCTATATGAGTTGCTCCCTTTAAAGCTATGCTACTAATACCCTCTTGAACAATCTTTATCTTATAACCTTCCTTTTCAAAAAATATCGTGTAGTTAGAAATTGTAGAAGGTATTCTTAAAGAATAAAAACCCGATGAGTTAGTATAAGTTGAATAAACAGCAGGTCCTTCATCATCCTTTAAAATTACTTTTACTCCTTCGATATATTTTGAGGGATAAAGTCTTCCCTCGTCAAAAACGAAACCCTCTATTAAAGATTTTCCCTTAAGCTGAATTGAACCAAGATCTAGAGTAAATGCATCTGGAACTTTCTCAGAAACTAATGAGAATACTTCGTATCCAAGCTTTTCAAAAGACATGGAATAATTAACCCCACTCATCACTTTAATTGAAAACTCCCCATGCTGATCAGTTCTTCGTGAATAAACAGGACCATTAACTGCAACAAGAAGTATACTAGTATTAGGTAGAACTATCGAATTATTTTGGTAATCTATAACCTTCCCTTTTATTAAACCTTTACCAGTAAGTTGGATTATTCCATAATCATGGCTATTAGAATAAGGTGCTGGGTTCACATAATTTTCATACCCAGCTTTGGTAGCTTCAAGATAATATGAAAGTCCGCTTTTAATTGGAACTTGGAATTTTCCATTTTCGTCTGTATAAAAAGCGTAAAGAACATCTCCTGAAGTTGAATCTTTTATTTTAACAAGAACTTGAGGTATTGGGTAAGATTGATTGCTTGAATCGACAAACTTACCCTTAACTGTAGAAGATCCGTAAAGCGAAATGTTAAGCTGCTGGCTTCCAAAACCTACTCGGACCTGACTTAGGTTGTAGCCAGAAGCATTTGCATGAACATAAAGGAAAGGATAATCAAAATCAGGAAAGCTTATTGAATAATATCCATTTTGATCTGTTGTTACATTATAATAATAACCATCCCATCCAATCCTTTTTTGATTCGAATCATCCCAAAGTTCTATGAAAGCTCCTTCTATAGGCTTATTACTAATCCCGTCTTTTACCCAACCAAAAATTTTGTTAGAACCTTCAAGAAAGATTACAACATGTTTTATATCCCCTTCCCTTAGAGAGTCCTGAACGGAGGAATTTAGCTTATAACCATCTGCAGAAACATAAAAATTGTGAATAACAGATTGTTCGCTTGTGTTTGCAGGTACTACTAAACTAACAGAACCATTTAAATCTGTAAATCCTGTTTTTGAATCGCTCCATATAATTGTTACATTGGCATTAGGAATTGGTCTTAAATTCCAAATATCAAAAACTGAAATTATGTAAGTTCCATAATATTTTGAAGGATAAATGGTTGCGTTCACTTCTTTAGATCCACTAAAATTTCCTAAGCGAAGAGTATGATAGCCTGGTTTAGAGAAATTGATGTAATAAATAAAGCTGCCACTTATTCTTAAGCAATAATATCCATTTGCATCTGTAAGTGTTGAGTAAAGAAGTTGATTAGAAGAAGAATTAAAGACGCTAACGTTTACATTTTCCATAGGTATTCCTTCCGGATCCTTTACCCAACCTTTTAGTGTAGAATTTCCAAGCAAGAATATTAGCCTACTTCTTTCTACAGAAAAGTTCTGAAATAGGAGAGAAGAATTAACGAAGTATCCTTCTTTAATAACGGTAATGTTGTAAAGGCTTGTGGAATCGATAAAAAAGTAAGCAATACCATTCTCGTCTGTAAAATTTGAAAGAGAATGGGTAGAAGCATTTAATAAAACTCTAGCTCCTCCTATAGGTCTTGAAGTTGCCCTTTCCTTAACTTCAATAGAAACAAGAGTATTTGCTACCGTTATGTTTGTATTAGTAGTCGAAAAGATATGCGTCTCGTTCATTCCAGTAGCGTTAAACCAAAGATTGCTCCCATCTTTTATTAAAGAAGAATTCCAAGAACATGTAAATTCTGTATCTGGATACGTATCGTTTATAACTGTACATAGAGGAATCCAATTCTTACCTTCGTCTCTTGAATAATAAAACGTAACATTAGTCGCGTGAATGGATGTTGATGCATTCAACAAATAAATACCTGAGATTACTTCGTACGATTTTGGAGAATTAAGAATTATTAAATTAGAATTCTGCTGACCTAGCAAAATGCAAATAAAAAGTAAGGAAGAGATAACTGTTGTACAGAGTAACAAAAATTTTGAAGCCAAATTCATCTAAATGAATATTACCTTAGAGCCATAAATTTTGGAAAACTACCTAGTAATTTCTGCTTTTTTAGCAAACTCAAGCAACCTCTTTGGTTTTTCCTTTTCAAAATGTTTCCTGACAGGTTCTAGGATTTCGTTTAACTTTTCTATTACAGCATTTTTTAGATCTAAAGGATGGATCTCTCCCTTTTTGTATTTTTCTTCAAGCTCCTTATAGCTTAGCACCTCAATGGTTCCGCCGAACTTTTCTTCTCTTTTTATAATTAACCTATCAAATTTCCTGAAAATTATATACTTGCAAATTTCAAGAATGGGGTTTCCTTCAACTTGCTTTGGTGGGCAGAAAGCAGCTAGAATCTTTTGTCTAACTTCTTCTTCACTATCATGTATGAATATGCAATTTTTTGGTTTAGACTTACTCATCTTTGAGCTAATTTCTTGATCTATACTCTTGACTTCATCGTAACCGCCCATTTTTGTTGGACCTTGCAAACCTATTAATAAATGATGATGAACACAAACAGGTTTCTTTCTTCCCAATTTTGTGGCTACCTCTCTAGCTAGCATGTTAACTTTTCTCTGATCCATACCTAGCTGGCAAATATCAACGTTAAGCATAAAAATGTCAGTAGCTTGCATTATTGGGTAGAAAAGTTGGGCTACATGCTTAAGCTCCGCTTCTGTTCTGCCTAAAATTGTAAGGCATCTTAAAGTCCTTTTAAGAGTTACAAGCCTTCCTATTTTAAGGAATGTTTCCCAATATTCTGGTTTTTCTATAAGCTCAGAAGACCAAACTATTTTAACTTTTTCTACATCAACCCCGCAAGCTTTCCATCCTTCTATAAAATACTCACCTACCTTTCTTATCGCGTCTATATCCCCTCCTAGTTTTTCGTTAATAAAGGCAAACCAATCTGCTATGTAAAGAATAAATTTGCAACCCGCATCTAACATATCTTGAAGTTTTATCGCTCTTAAAATTCCCGAACCCAAATGCAGCAAACCGCTTGGTTCAAAGCCGTCATATGCCACTGGATGTTTCTTCTCTTCTAATAGCTTTCTTAATTCTTCTATTGTTATTATTTCCTCTGTTGGAGGTCTCGCAATTATTTTTAGTTTTTCTTCAACTTCCATAAGAAAAAATTACATTTCTGGTTAAAGTCGTTATCGGACAACTTGCTTAAACCAGAAATTTTAAAAATGTTAAGTTTGAAAAATTTAAAATAATGCCCTCTCGAGCTGAATTATGTAGTTTATACTTCAGAATTCTCGTTAGCGATGAGAGGGGAGCGGTGGATTCTCTTGCCATAAACGCTTCCCCTTTCTTTATATCGGGTTGATAAGGAAGATTTACTTAAAAATGAAGAATTATTGAACGAATTATCAAAAATTCCGAGGAAAAAACCTATAACAAAAGAGGAAATCGAAGAGTTAGATGATAATCATGTAATCTATGGTGTATTCGTCGGGGAAGATGAAGGATATTTAGTAGGCTGCGTTGTCGCAAAAGAAGAAGATGACGCAGTAACACTTAGATGGGGCGTTATGCTTCCGCCATATAGAGGCCTGGGAATTATGAAAACCATAGTAGCTTTGCTTACAACATTTTATGTTTCTTCGGGGAGAGATGTCAAAGCAAAAACGCACATATCAAAAACTCCTGCAGCCAATAGGATCTTTAGTATGTTAAAATTTAGTATAGAAAAAATAGAAAACGATGTTATATTCTGGAAAAAGAAAGGTATTAAATAACTTTTAATGCTTGCTTAGGTCGTCAAGAACCTGACTAACATCTTCGATTCCTAGCGTCCTTAAAACCAAAAAACAACTGGTCTTTATGAAAAATATCTTCATTTTATTAATCTTAGGATTAGTCGCAAAGCTTTTTCTAAAAACCTTTTTTTAATGTTCCCTATTGTATCAAGCCTAGTATGGTAGACTTCCTTCCATTTGTTCCCTGAAGAGCTTAAAACCAATGTTTTTCTCCAGAGCTCTGTATCTTTAATAGGAAATGCCAGTCTACAGATTTTCTTACTTTTTAGCAAAATCGGTCTATCTAAACCTACCATATCAACGATAATTATTCTTTTAGCCAGTCGTAAAACGCTATGAAACTCTTCCTCAAAAATTCTATAACCTTTTCCCCAGTAAATTGGTTTATCGTAAGAAAGTTCTTCACATCCAGAGATAACGAACAAGTTCTTTTTGAGGTTAGATTTAATCTTTATATTTTCAAACAAAAGAGCAACCCCCGCTGCATCATCGGCGGCTCCATTCAGTATACTGTCATAATGTGCAATCAATATATTCCTTGGTTTTTTTAGGTTTCCTACTAAAATATTAGCAGATGTATGACTTTTGGGTATAACCCTTACTTTACCGTCTATTTCTTCGGCCTTTATCACCTTGATTATATCCTTTCTTTTAATAGCTAAAGATGGTGCTCTGTAAAAAGTTGCGAGTGATATTTGACTTGAATAAGGGTTGAAGTTTATATTCTCTTCCTCATAATACTCTCCACTCACTGCCATTGAGCTTATTAAATTTTTTTCTTGAATTCTACCACTCTTAAAAGCTGTCGGTAAACATTCAACTTCTTCACCATCAACCCTTAAATAGAAGATTTTACTGAATAAAATTCTTGTTTTAAATTTCTGGAGCTGATAGTCAATGCCCATCAAAGATAGTAAACTTTCAAGAAATTTTCTTGCCTTTTTTTCATTTCCAAGCAGTCGAGGGGCAAACTTTTCTAACTCTTTGATTACAGTAATAGTCAAATGCATCTTAATACCTCCTTACTCATTTTCAGGATGGATTTTGTGTTTAACTGTGAAATTTTCATTTTTGGTTCTACCCTTCTGAGAGGAACTACCAAATCCTTTTTTGCTTCCATACCTTTTACAGGCACTGCTAACTCATCTTCCTCATCAAGAGTTGGTAAACAAAATTGCAATGGTTCCTTTAACCCCCCTTCGGATTTCAGAAAATCGACAGCTATTTCATACCTCTTTCGGATAGAAAAAGGATCTCGTCTCCAATCGGTCACTGCTAGTATTAGGTTCGGCTCGAGGTTTTGTAAGATAAATAGAGCTATGTACACAAACTGCCCGCTAACATGACGGATAATTTGCGGAGAAACTCCTTCTGATTCGTCTATCATACGAAGTAATTGCATACGACGAATAACCCTTTTGGGTACAGAGCGTGTATCTCCCTTAAGCGAAATTCTAAGTTGAGTTTCGCGTATACCTGGGATCCACAGTGCGCCATGTGTTAAAGCCTCAGCAGCGGCTGTTTCGAAATACGGAGTAAGATCTATTACTTTTTGATTGCCACCCTCTATCTCTCTTCGCAATAAGGCATGGAATTCTTCTATTTTTAGACATTTAGATGAAGAGTTGGAACAGTATCCCCAAATTCTACTGGTGAGTTCTGGAGCTATCCGATTGAAGTGTGAAATGCAAAACTCTCGGAGTTTATATGTGGGGATTGAAATACAGTCTAGTCTTTCTCCATCTACCTCACATAAGTCTTTTCCTTCCAGAAAATAAAAATTCCTAGCAACCAAATCTCCCTTTCTACATCTGTAAATGAAAGGTACTACAACATAGGCTCTCTTGAAAAGTGTATGTAAACTCATTAAATCGCCTAACCATTGTAGACTGATTAAATTAATATTTTGTTGTTCGGTAACCAAAAACAACGAGTAATGCTGAAGGTTTGGAGTTGCTATCTGCCTGGCAAAACCTAATGAGATATCTTTAATAATATCTGCAATTTCGTAAGCTAGCTTTAGAGTATCTTCTCCAAATAAGGAAAGAATGAACCTCTCGGCTCTGTAAATGAGTTCCTCTCGTGATTTTATTGCCTTTTGCATTTCGCGTACTGAATTTAGGTATCTCATCCTCTCACCCAGTTATTTGAAAACCATCTTTAGCGCCAATCATGGTTCCGTATCTCACCTTCAATGTCATTAAGCAAGAAGATAATAACTTTTCCAGCCTTTGTAAGCCTAGCAGGATTTGAGTTCCCAAACTTAATAAGACCAAGTTCTCTTAATATTTTTGCATTAGCCTTTAAAGTTGAAAGAGGTCTATTAAAAGCTTTACTTATCCTTCTTAACAAGCTGGAAATTGTAAATTCGAAATTTGAAGCAACAGCAAAGAGTATTATCAACTGATTTTTATTAAAAGCTCTTTTTAAAACTTTTTTAATACATTTTCTCTCTTTTTCAGATAGTGATATTGGTGCATATCACCACCAATTTTACTTTTTTAAAAGAAAGTTTTATAAGCATAATGGTCAAACAAACCTAGCCAGGAATCTAAATTAATTTAGCACTAAATTGCTCCAACAAATTTAGGTCTTTTACTTAACAATACAGGCAAAGAAAGCTTAATAAAGGGGAATCCATCGGTTTTTTCTCTTATAAATCTAATTAAATCTTCCAATTTCATCTTAACTAGTTTACCTTCTTTTCTTATTCTGACATTAAATACTCCACTTTCAACTTCTTTTTTACCTACAACTATTATAAATGGTACCCATTCCATTTCGGCCTCTCTAATTTTTTTCTCGACAGTCAAATCTCTATCATCTACATCAACTCTTATCCTATTTTTTATTAATTTTTCGGCAATCTCCAATGCAAAATCAACAAATTCTTTGCTAACTGTACATAACCTTACTTGGATAGGGGAGAGCCATAAAGGAAATGTAGCATGTTCAGGCGATTTCATGTATTCCTTCTCAAGAATAGCATAAATACATCTTTCTAAAGCACCAGAAGGGGAACAATGCAGAATTAGAGGATTCTTCTTTTTACCATCTTCGTCAACATAAAAAATACGGAATCTCTTTGAATTTTCATGGTCTATTTGAACTGTAGAAAGCGCGCTTGCCTTGTTCAAAGCGTCTACGAAATTAAATTCAAATTTTGGGTCAAAATAGGCGTACCTAAAATTCCACATTTCTATTAAAACTGGTTTTCCAAAATCTTTTACAAGGTTTATTATGAATTCCTTATTCTCCTTCCAAAAATCTTTAGTAAACCTAATAGCAGTCTCGTAATTTTCTTCTGTTAATCCTAGGTCTTTTAAGCATTCCTTGCAAAAGTTAAATTGCTTTCTAAACTCTTCTTTAGCTTGTTCTAAATCTTTACACAAGGTGTGCATGTCTGGCATAGTAAACGCCCTTAACCTTCTAAGACCAGTTAATTCACCTCTTTTTTCCAATCTAAAAGCATATCTTGTTAACTCAAACATCCTTAAAGGTAAATGTTTGTAGGAAATTATCATATCCGATTTCATCATGAATTGTCCAAAACATGCACTAAATCTTAAGAAAAATTTTCTCTTAGCAGACTCGACTATATACTGTCTCGCTGGAAACCTTTCTAGATAACTTTCCAAGGCAGGATGAGCAAAATCGTACATAACTGGAGTTTCTACCTCCATAGCACCAAATTTTATGGTTTTTTCTGTTATCCACCTCTCTAGCAAGTTTTTAATTAATCTGCCTTTTGGATACCATCTCAAATTTCCTGGATCACTTCCTTTCTCATAATCTGCAATTTCTAATTTTCTCATAAGCCTTACATGAGGCGGTTCTTTTTCTACTTTCCTTATCTTTTTCATCTCATAAAGGGCGAATTTCTCTAGATTTTCATAATTCGAGAAATCAAAACCAACAATCTTATTCCCTTCTAATTTAATTGGAAAGAGCTTTCCTTCTGGAGTAAGTATAAACCATTCCGACTTAACTTTTTCCTCCTCCTCTAGTGCTTTTGGTCTTATCAACTTTTTTCCCTCAAAACTTTTAAATTGCTCCGCTAGAGGATGTCCTTTAAGTTTTAACGAAAATTTTTTTATCCAACCAAAAGGAGCTTTCTCTACCTTTAATCTTTGACTTAATCTCTCATTAAGCAAATTTATGAGGTTAAGAGCTTTTTTTGGTGAAGCTAATTCGTTGCTTAGATGTGCGTAAGGGTATATTAATAATTTATCGCATCCAACTTCTTCGCAGACTTTTGTTATTTCTAATGAAACGCTATCAACCACCTCTTCCGAATCTCTTTCTTCTACACAGACAAAGGCTACTACCAAATCCTTTAAGATTCTTTTCCTTTCTTTAAATTCTTCAGCAATCTCTACTTCTTTCTTTACTATTTCATAAGAAAACTCATCGCAGTGTAAAAGCAATACTTTCATGAATAATAAACTTTAAAAGCTAGTTTTAAACTTTATTGCTCAACAAAAAATTTCTAACTTCATCTATAGTTGGCAAAGCACTCATAGCACCATATTTTGTTATTGAGATTGCTGCACAAGCATTAGCGAACCTAAGTAATTCGTCTTCTTTAAAACCCATTAGCTTCCCTACTATCAAGCCTGCTGCAAAAGCATCTCCAGCTCCAGTTGTATCTACAACTTTAACCTTAAAAGCAGGCTGTTCTATAAGATTTCCTTTGAAGAGTAAAGAACCTTTTTCTCCTCTAGTTACAGCAATCAGCTTCAAACGAAAAGCGGAACAAATTTCATCTAACAATTCATTTAGGTCTTTAGTCTTTAATCCTAAAATTTCTCCTATGTATTCCAATTCAGAAACAGATGGTAATAAAATGTGGACGTATTCTAAAGCATCTAGCAAATAATTGTTAAATGTGCTCTTCCATAAATCTTCTCTAAAGTTTGGATCGAAAGAGACTTCTAAAGAATTTTTCTTAGCTAATTCTAAAGCATAAAACAAAGTTTCTCTAACCGGAACGTCTGTTAACGAAAGCGAACCAAAATGGAAAATCTTATTTTTCTTAAACAGTTCTTCTTGGATTTGGTCTTCAAGTATAAATTTGTCTGCTCCTCTGTAAAAGAAAAAGCTTGGTTTGCCTCCTACTAAAGTAACAAAAGCTAAAGTAGTTCTAGCAAAATTCTCTATTCTTACGCAACTTATATCGACTTTTTCCTCAACCATCTTCTGAAGAAGCATCTTGCCGAAATAATCGTTACCAACCGTTGCTATCAAATAAACTTTCTTACCTAATCTTGAGCAACCTACTGCAAAATTTGCCGGAGCACCCCCTGGAAATGGATGAAACCCATCTCCAATTTTTATCATATCTACAAGGAGTTCTCCAAAGCTAATTATCATATTTCAACTTCAAAAATAGCTTTTTATAAGTTGGTAAACTTTTCTTCCAGCTACTGAATATGGTCTAAAACTTCCCATTTCCATTTCTTCTTGATTATCGTAAATTGTCTTATGAAGATAAGGCAAGGGAAAACCAGCAAATATCGCATACATATCTATAGCTGCACCAACCCCCCAAAAATCTTCACCCATATAGTTTATATCCCCTTTAATTCTATTACCCATGCCAATTGTAAATCCTCCTCTCTCCTTTACAGCCTTAAATAGTTCCTCATCTGTCACACCATCTCCTACAGCTATAAGCAAAGGATAACCGTTGTTTAACTCATGTAATAAGTTATTCGGTTTGTTGGCCTGTCCGTTCGGTTTGATTATACTAACGTAACGACCTCTCTCGTCTGTTAGAATTTCAGTTCCAATAACTACTATGTTATCACAATTTGGAAAACATCGCCTTACTATTGGTTGTAGTAGATCTTTAATTCCTGCTGATGAAATTACAGGTTTTCCGTACAGGCTAATAGTTTCTACCACTTCTTTAGCCCCTTTTCTTAGAATTTCAGAACCTTCACGTTCTAATTTTTTTAAATTTTCCATACCAATTTTTACCACACGTTCCTTGTAAGCTCCTTTCTCGATCAACATAATTGCTAATTCATCACCTGAACTATAACTACCATTCGTATAGTAGGGATCAAAGGCAAAGGGTTGCTGACGCATGTCCATGACTCTCCTTTCAAATTCTTCCTTACTTAGACCCAAAACATCTTCGCTTAGAAAATCCCTTCCCAAATCAAACTTGCTCATACACCCGTCCCAATCAAATAGAGCCAGAATAGTAGGTTTTTGGGCCACAGAAGTTTTATAGGAGATATTATTTTGTAACATTAAGTATTACTTTGTATTACTTTACTTAAAAATTTTTCTTACTACTTATTCGAGATGAAACCATTCGCCAGTAAAAGTAAATGCATAAACCCTACCGCTTCGAATTAACCTTGGCAAAACATCCTTCTCTATCCAACCTTTTTCTGGAAAGAATTTTAAAGCTTCTGGTTCGAATAAAAAGACACCTGCACTTACATAAAAACTTCTCGTCTCTTTTGCGGGACTTGTAAAACCTACTACCTTATTACCTAAAATTTTGATAAAGTCTTTTGACTTTTCTAAATGGGTTGTTGCTATGGCAATAGTCGCTAGAGATCTGTTAGATCTATGGAAATTTATCATCTCCTTTAGATCAAAATCAAAAAATTCATCACCATAAATAACAAAAAATGTAGAATCTAGCTTATTCGCAATCTTCTTTATTACTCCAGCTGTTCCAAGTGGTTCCTTTTCACGAATATAAGAAATGCTTAAGCCTAGCTCTGAGCCGTCTCCAACAAGTTTAAATACCTGATCTGTTATAGGGCCTCCAGCGATCGTTATCTGCGAAACGTTTGCCTTTTTAAGCTTTTCCAAGATCCAGAGAATAAGTGGTTTGCCTTTTACTTTATAAAGCGGTTTGTAAGTATCCTTATAAAGCAACTTTTCTTTCTTTCCTCCTGCAAGTATAATAGCTTTGGATACTTTTTCTAGTTTTAAAGCCTCTCTAAGCAAAAATTCTACAACTTGCGATCTATTCCTAAACTTTATTCCATCTATTAAACTATCGACTTTTCTTAGAAGATCTTTTTCAATAGTAAGTGAAATTCTTTTTTTCCTCATCAGTTGAAAATTATGTAAGAAAAATTTAAATTAAGCCCTTTTAGTCTGACCAAAAAGTTAAAACCATAGATGCTATCTGTTCAAAAACATCTCCATAATATGCCTGCATTAGCAATAAAATCAATGGATGTTGTATTAAATAAATTAAAAGAGATTTCCTCCCTAGGAGAGTTATTGGTCTTAAAATTTTTGGAATTTTAAGGTCGAGATTTAGAGAATTACCTATTGCGATTCCTATTAACATAAACCCAAACCAGGGAAGAAGAGGATAATAGTCAAGCATGCAAATTTTGGGTTTAAAGCCTAACCAGAATGCGTATTTGTTAGCAACACCAACATTTTGGATTGTTATACCCGTTAAAATTAGTGCAAAACCAGCAAGTAACGAAAGAACTCTGAATGCTGAAAAGAAACTCCCTAAAATAACCGCAATCCCGAAGAAGTGAAGTATCCCAAACCTTACATAACATCGAGTTGGAAGTGTTATAATGGTTATTAGCAACCCTAGACAAAAGAATTTAATACCTCTCTTTACGCTCGCGACAAGCAATCTTTTGCCATATTTCCTCCTAGCCAATGTAAGCGAAATCCCAGAAATAAAGATAAACATTCCACCTATAAACCTTGGAAAGAAATACCAAAATAGAGAATTCAAGCTTATCTTATTAAAGTAACTAAGGTCGAAAAATACATGATAGATTAACATAAGGATAACAGCTACTCCCCTAAGGAAGTCAACAAATTCTAATCTCTTCCAAGCAGTCATATTAATTACCTACATGTTAATAATCAAGAAAAGAACTAAAACGCATTCCATTTCAATTTAAGTATCAACTTTAATTTCCCGTCAGTAAGAATTGTCATTCCTGCGATTTTTAATCCACTAGCATATGGAGGCCAAAGATGTGTATCGAGAGTTTTCAAAATTACCATTCTCTCGCCAATTCTACGGTAAGAATAAAACCATAAATCTGGCCAGAAAATATCCAAGTTATTATAAACTCCTGGATTTATCATGGAATAATCAAACTTTTTATCTTTTAAACTTTCAGTAAATACATTAACCCTATAAAGCTTACCATCCTTATATACGTCATTAAAAACTGTATGAAGGTTTCCAGTCACGTAAGCCGATTGTAAAAGATGAACATCCCCTAATTCTGCTTCAAAACCTAGTATAAAAAATAGTACACCTTGATATCTGCAACACCCAGCTTTGTGTTTTAAGGCAAAACTTAAGGGGTGTTTTTCCATAACGATACTCTCCATCAATCTTTTTCTCTCCACATCCAAGCATGTAAACATGCCTTCATAAGCGTTTTCCATCGCATCTATGCAAAGCTGTTTAATGCTTTTTAATTTTTCTGAAAATGGTAAATTTCTACATCGCTGCGCTTTTTCTACTAGCTCATTTAGCTCTTCTGATTCGTCAACTAATACATCAAACGGCTCTATTCCGATGTATGTAGAAAGTTTTTCTATTCTTCTTGGCTTTAACCTTAGCATGCTTAACTGCTAAATTATCGGTTTTAACTCCCCAACATATAAAAGCTCACTATTTGTTAAAAGATAAACTCCTATAGGTTCGTCCACTGGATACTCCAGACTGAATCCTGCAGGTCTTCTTTTCTTGGCATATTCCTGTAATCGATAAAAGAGTATATTTGGGTGCGTAAGGTAGAAAGAAATACCATATAGGTGGTCTATACCAACAACAGCTAGAAGCCTTTCTCTTCTTTTCGCTAAAAACCATAAATTTCTTGCCATCCAGCAATCTCTAAAATCAAGGGTTGCATATTTAATACCGAGAACAGTATCCATATCCCACTCATCTTCTAGCAGACCTTCCAGCATAGCAGGTCCTATTTTATAAACTACTCTAATACCAATTTCAAACAGTTGTTGGATTCCCATTCCCGTAAAATCTTTTAGAGTTTTTTCATCTACCCCATATTCTCTACTACGATCCATTCTCCCTTCCACAGCAAGCTCATGAGTTTTGTATTTTCGTAAGGTTTTCTCTATACTGATAGTTCCATCGTGGTAGGTTCCTATAAGAACTATCTGGGTTATCCCCACTGTCAACTCTTTCACATATTTTTCCTCCGCCATCTCTCTTTTTTCATACATATTAGTTTTTGATTATAGCTTAAAAAATTATCACTAAGCAGTAAATAATTCATACGATAAGTAGTGAAAACACAAGCCTAACTTGTAAAATAAAATATTTAATAAAAAATATATTTTTTAGTAAACTTTAAATACTTTATTTTCCATATTTAACTATGCTAAAATTGTTAAAAGAAACGGAAATGAAAAATATCTACAAAAACTTAAATTTCTATATTCAAACTTCTGGAAAAGGTATATAGACTTATTTATAAGAGAAAATTCTCTTCACTACGAGTGGAGTAGTGTTGTTGTAATAAAGAAATCGCATAAATTTAGCGTAAGATTCCTTAAACCAAAAAGGAACATAAGGGGGGGTTAAGGTATTGGACTAGGAGGATTTATCAATACATGAGCTTAGCTACAATAAGAAAATTAATTGAATTTGGAGAAAATCTAAAAATTGAGAATTTTTGGGAAATTCCTTCAAACTTTTTCTTGCTTAGAAATACCTAGACAGGTAATTACCAACAAATGTGACGAAAAATTAAGTTCTTATAGAATCTTCTTACCACTTGGTTCCCGCTATTTTTCTAAATAATTCTGCTATTTCTTCACTTAGATACTCAAGGATTGAAAATATTCCTTTTTCAGTGATTTTTTTAGTTTTGGAGGATGCTAAAACAACTAGTTGATTTGGAAATACTTCTAATTCCTCATGTAGCACATTGAAATTCCATTTCCTTACATAAGGTATTTTAATAGAACCACTCCTGTTACATATTAGAACCATAGCTGAATTGCAACCTTTTCTTATAGCAAAGTCTCTAGCTTTGTATAGCTCTTTAATTTTTTCTCGTTCATATTTTTTCACTACAGATGCGTACACATCCAGACCATCTTTAAATATATCATATCTAATCTTCTTCGGCAACGTGAAGTATTTTACTGCTTGTCTAAACACTTTTTTACCTTTTGGAGAAAGCTCACTTCCTTTTCGTGTAGTAACCACAAGCTTTTTGTTAGAAAGTATTCTAAGAATGCTTCGGATGCTTCCCTCACCTACTTCAGCTAGTTTAGATAACTTTTGCCTTGCGATTTTACCTTTCTTACCTATTAAAAAGAAAATCCTAAGTATATCATACCTATCAAATTTTTTTAAGGTCTTAACTTTCTTCATATTTTTTAATTTACTACTTTTTTTACTTTAGCAGAAGAGTTAAAAAGCAAAATATTGGTAAGATAAGACTTGGAGGCACTAAGGTCATAGCTTATTAGAAAATCGAACATATTGGATACGGTATCCAAATACTTTTAAATGAGAAGATATAAACTGTCTTATGCAAAAAATTGAAAAAATAAGAAAACGTGATGGCAGAATAGTTCCTTTCGATAAGAGAAAAATTGTAACGGCTGTTTTAAAGGCAATGAAAGCTGTTGGAGAAGGTAATAAAAAGGCTGCTGAAGCTATTGCGGACGAAGTTGTGAATTCATTAAAAAAATCTGACAAAATTATCCCAACCGTAGAAGAGGTTCAAGACTTAGTAGAAGTAGCTCTTATGAAAAAAGGTTTCTACAAAGTTGCGAAAGCTTACATTCTTTACAGAGCCCTTCATGCTCAAATTAGGGAATTAGTAGATGGGTATTTGTACAAGAAGACATGGCTTGTGAAAGAAAACGCAAATATGACTTTCTCCTTACAAGGATTAAATACTCATATATTCTCACAAGTTGTGCGAGAGTACTGGCTTCACAGGATCTACTTAAAACGGAACCCTAAAATAGCAAAAGCCCACATAAATGGTGATTTCCACATACACAATCTTCAGATCCTCGGTCCATATTGTGTTGGCTGGGATCTATGTGATTTGCTATTAACTGGATTTACTGGAGTAAGAGGAAAAATTACATCTAAGCCGGCAAAACATTTTAGGGTTGCCTTATTGCAAGCTGTCAACTTTCTCTATACTTTGCAAGGAGAGGCCGCTGGTGCACAAGCTTTCTCGAATTTCGATACTCTTCTTGCTCCTTTCATAAGATACGATAAGTTAAGCTATAAGGAGGTAAAGCAAGCTTTACAGGAATTTATGTTCAACATGAATATTCCTACGAGAGTTGGGTTTCAGACACCCTTCACAAACATAACACTAGATTTAAAGGTACCAAGTTTCATGAAAAACGAACCTGTGATTATTGGAGGCAAAATTATGAATGAAGCGTACGGAGATTTCCAAGAAGAGATGAACATTTTTAACAAAGCACTAGCCGAAGTTATGCTTGAGGGAGATGGTATAGGAAGGGTGTTTACCTTTCCAATTCCTACTATTAATATAACGAGAGATTTTGATTGGGAAAGTGAAGTTACAAAAAAGGTTTTTGAAACCTCGGCAAAATATGGAATTCCATATTTCGCCAATTTCGTTAATTCTGATATGAAACCTGAAGATGTAAGAAGTATGTGTTGCAGGCTTAGAATTGATAAAAGAGAGCTAAAGAAAAGAGGTGGAGGACTTTTTGGAGCAAATCCTCTAACAGGATCCATAGGTGTAGTTACTATTAATATGCCAAGGATAGGTTACTTATCGAAAGATGAAGATGATTTTTTCGAAAGGTTAAGCAAACTCATGGAGTTGGCGAAAGAATCTTTGGAAATTAAGAGAAGAGTACTGGAAGAATTTACTGAAAAAGGTCTCTACCCTTACTCAAAGTTCTATTTGAGAAATGTAAAGCAAGCTTTCGGTGAGTATTGGAAAAATCATTTCAGTACTATTGGTTTAATTGGAATGAATGAGGCTTGCTTAAACTTTTTGGGTTGCAGCATAGGTGAAAAAGAAGGGCATAAGTTTGCAATAAAAGTTTTGGATTTCATGCGTAGTAAACTGATTGAATTCCAAGAAGAAACAGGGAACATGTACAATCTAGAAGCTACTCCTGCAGAAGGAGCAAGTCATAGACTTGCAAGAATAGATAAAAGCAAATATCCTGATATAATAGTAGCAAACGAAAAAGATGTAAGAGAAAGAAAAGCCGCTCCTTACTACACAAATTCCACTTGGCTTCCAGTCTACTATACAGACGACCTGTGGGAATTGTTAAGACACCAAGAACCTCTTCAAACGAGATATACCGGCGGAACCGTTGTGCATATTTGGTTGGGAGAAAGAGTAACAGCAGAAGGAGTAATGGCTTTGGTAAGAAAAATATTTGAAAACTTTAGATTGCCCTATATTAGCATCACTCCAACTTTCAGCATTTGCCCTGCTCATGGTTACATAGCTGGAGAGTGCCAAAAGTGCCCAGTTTGTGGAAAGAAAACTGAAGTTTACTCAAGGGTTGTCGGTTATTTGAGACCTATAGACCAATGGAATCCTGGGAAGCAAGCAGAGTTTAAGCAAAGAAGAATGTTTGATAGAGTATTTACAAGTTAAATGAAGATTGGTGGATTTCAAAAATTAAGCTTAATAGAATATCCAGGTAAAATTTCTTGCATAGTATTCACCATTGGCTGTAATTTTAGGTGCCCTTACTGTTATGTGCCCCAGCTTGTTCTTCCAGAGAAGGTAAAAGAATTAAGAGAAATACCGGTAGATAAAATCTTTTCTTTTCTCCAAAAGAACAAAGGCTTGAACGAAGCAGTTGTTATAACTGGTGGGGAGCCTACACTTCAACAAAACCTTCCGGAATTCATAAAAAAAGTTAAAGCTATGGGCTATTCGGTTGCCCTCGAAACAAACGGAACAAATTTTGAAATGCTGAAAGATTTGATAGAGAAGAAGCTAGTAGATTACGTAGAACTAGACATTAAAAATAGATTGGATGATTTCGAAAAATATAACTTAACTGTTGGTGGTGTTTTGACCGAAGAAATGTTTGAAAACGTTAAAAAATCTGTTAAATTTTTGTTAAAAGGAAAAGTAGCTTACGAATTTAGAACAACAGTAGTAAAAGAATTCCATACGATGCAAGACATAATCGAAATTGCTAAAGCTATCAGTGGTGCTGAAATATACTATTTACAGAATTTTAAAACTAACGTAGAAGTAGTTGGGGGTAGGAAGTTTACTCCTATGGATGAAGAAGTATTAAGAAGAATCGTTAAGAGGATAAGCAAGTTTGTAAGAGTTGTGAGAAGGTAATTTGTATATTTAACCAAACCCACGCCGGGGGTGGGATTTGAACCCACACGGGCTTAACGCCCACCGGCTTTCTCTGAATCAAGAGCGTTCATCACTTTTCTGATACCTCTGGGTTCTTCATCGCTCGAGGCCGGCCCGTTGAACCTGGTTCCGGCACCCCGGCTTCTCAATTATATCAAATCTTTTGATTTTAATAAACCCAGAATTAGTTTTGCTATCCCAAATTTTTTCTATTTCCCTTAAAACTATTCTTCCACTAAAAATAGGGCAATCAAGTACGAGAGTTTCGTACTCGCCTCCTTCTCCAGCTATATCTACACCAAATTTTTTTGAAAGATAAAGCAACTCATTGATCGTATTCCAATCTAATTTCCTACCGAGCCACTCTTTATTAAAACCGTCTGAAGCGACACCTGTTACGATAATTTCAAAACCTTCTTCTATCTGCTTTAAAAGGGTTTCATATCTGTCTTTTTTCCATAATGGAGTTATTAGTTTTAAATCGTACTCATCACAAACAGTCTTAATCCTTTTCTTTTGAAAATTACTTGCTATTACACCACAAATTATCGCATCTACTTTATCTTTTACTTTTCTTATCAATCTTTCTAAATCTTTTCTTTCTTCTTCCCCTAACCTTCTCCCTTTTAGCCTAACTTGTTTAATACCCATTAGCTTTGCCTGTATTTTTGTTAATTCTATGCAAGGATGATGAAAGTACCAAGATCCTTCTCTCGGGAAAACTGTCAAAAGGAATTTAATATTCAAACCTCTTTTTAAAGCTAAATAAACTGCATAGGTCGAATCCTTACCCCCACTAAATAAAGCTGCTACATCCATATCTATTTTATGAAAGTCTATCAGGAAATAGTTAAGATAAAAACTAAGAGAATTTACGATAGAATTAAATTAACAGAAAAACTCCAAGAAATAGTAAGAAGGTCAAAAATAAAAAACGGTATGCTTTTTGCAAATGCTTTGCATAATACTGCTTGCATTTTAATCCAAGAAGACGATGAAACCATTTTTAAAGATTTAGAAAAAGTCCTAGAAAGAATAGCCCCGCTTAAAGAAAAATATGAGCATGATTATGAAGGTAACGAAAATGCTACGGCCCACCAAAAATCGATGATACTTAAAACATTTTTTACAGTTCCTGTAATTGATGGAAAACTGATTAAGGGAACTTGGCAGGACTTTTGGTTTTTAGAGTTGTTTGAAGCAAGAGAGAGGAAAATAGTAGTAACCGTAATAGGAGAATAGGATTTTAAAGAAAACGATAATCATTAATTTGATGGAAATAATAAGAGAAGGTCTATTAGAGCCAAGAGATTATCAGCTAAAAATAGCAAAAGTAGCTTCACACTTTAATACCCTAGTAGTACTCCCCACTGGTTTAGGAAAAACTATAATAGCAATTCTGGTTGCCGCAAATAGGCTAAAAAAATATCCGGGCAGTAAAATTTTGATGCTAGCCCCAACAAGACCTCTTTGTGTGCAGCATAAAAAGAGTTTTGAAAAATTTACAACCATAAAAAGTTATCAAATAGTTGCGGTAACTGGAAAGTTTGATATTTATAAGCGGAAGAGACTTTACAACAGAGGAAAAATAGTAACCGCAACCCCTCAATGCATTTTAAACGATATCAGAAGAGGCTATTTCGATCTTTCTAATGTTTCACTTCTAGTTATAGACGAAGCTCACAGAGCTGTAGGAAATTATGCTTATGTTGATATAGCAAAAATCTACGTAAAATCTTCAAAGTTCCCATTAATATTAGGTTTAACGGCTTCTCCAGGAGGAAGGTTGGAACGTATAGAAGAAGTAAGAAAAAATTTGTTCATCGAAAAGGTTGAAATCAGAAGTGAAAGCGATAGAGACGTTAGACCTTATGTTAAAAGGATTAAAAAAGAATGGATCTACGTAGAATTACCTAAAGAAATGCAAGTTATTAGGAACATTTTGGAAGATTGTCTTGGTGAATGTTTAGAATGGCTAAAAGAGCATGGTTTTATTACATCAAAAAAGATAACAAAAAAACTTCTGCTCATTTTGCAAAAGGAAATTTCTGAAAAGATTAGCGAGGGTAAAACAATATTATATTCGGCTGCCAAAAAAGTTGCTGAAGCATTAAAGTATGTCTACGCTTTAGAACTTCTAGAAACGCAAGGCATCTCACCACTTTACGAATTTTTAAAAGAACTTAATAGAAGCAACAAAAAAAGTGATAGAAGCATAACAAAAGACCCTAGGATTATTTTTGCTTTAAGAAAAGTTGAAAAACTCATAGAAAAAGGAATTGAGCATCCGAAGATGGATAAATTAATTCAAATAGTAAAAGAGTTGGTATTAAAAGATCCAAAAATAAAAATTATAGTCTTTGCTAATTATAGAGCTACGGTTGATAGAATTAACAGAAAGTTGATTGAAAACGGGCTTAAATCGAATGTTCTGATTGGACAAGCTTCTAAGAAAACTAAAGGATTGAGCCAAAGAGAACAAGTAGAAATATTAAGAAGATTTGCTAGAAGAGAGTTTAATGTGCTTGTTGCAACTAGCATAGGAGAAGAGGGTTTAGATATAGTTGATACAGACGTTGCAATTTTTTACGAAGCTGTTCCTTCTGAAATTAGGATGATCCAAAGAAGAGGTAGAGTTGGTAGACAAAAGGCAGGCAAATTAATAATACTACTTACCAAAGGGACTATGGACGAAGCATTTTACTGGGCTGCATTTCATAAGTTAAGAAAGATGAGAAGTATACTCTATGAAATGAAGGAAAGAAGTAAAGGTTTTAGTTTATTAGATTGGACAGGATGATTGAAAGACAAAAAGTTTTAGAAAAGGGTGCAATAATTGTTGACTATAGAGAAAAAGAAATTACAGACATATTAAAAAAACTAGGAGCCAGAATTATTGAAACAAACCTTAAAATTGGAGATTTTATTTGTTGTAACGGCTTTCTTTGCATAGAAAGAAAAAGCTATAACGATTTTGTTTCTTCGATTATAGACGGTAGGCTTTTTAAACAGGTCTTAAAGATGAAAAGAGCATTTCCAAAGGTCTTGTTGCTAGTAGAAATCGGTAAAACTAAGAGGAATTTTAATGAAAATGCATTTTACGCTGCACTCGCAACTTTGTACCTTCAATTCGAAATTCCAATAATATATAGCAAAAGCAAGGAAGAAACTGCAAAGCTAATTTTATGGTTAAATAAAAAATATAAAAGCAAAGGAAACTTTTCAAGCTTTAGCTTTATAAAGAAACCTAAAAATCTAGATGAAATAAAGGAAAAGATACTGGCTTCTTTCCCTTCCATAAATTTAAAACTTGCTAAGAGGTTACTAAAGAAGTTTGGAAGTCTAGAAAAAGTTTTTCAAGCTAGAACGTTTCAGTTAGAAAAGGTTAAAGGAATAGGAGAAAAAACTTCTAAGCTTTTCAAGAAAATACTAACAGAGAAATACAGAGGATGAAAAATTTAATAGTCGGTATCGACATAGGTACAACAACTGGAATAGCAATTTTGGATACAAAAGGAAACTTACTTGAGCTTTTTAGTAAAAAGCATTTAAGACTAAACGATCTGATAAATTCCGTAACGAAATTTGGAAAGCCTCTTATAATAGCAACTGACGTCAATCCTCCTCCTAAGAAAATTAAAAGAATAGCTGAAAAAGTAGGTGGCAAATTATTTGTTCCAAAACATTCTCTTAGCATAAAAGAAAAGCAAAAACTTATATCAAAACTTAAATTAAGCATTTCTAGCAAACATGAAGAAGATGCGCTAGCTTCTGCTTTAAAGGCGTATAATTATTATTCAAAGCTATTCAAAAGGGTGGAGGAAAGACTAAGAGACAAAAATTTAGATAACTATTATGAATCTGTTATAGAAAGAATCGTAAGAAAAGGTGGCAACATAAAGCAGGCTATCGAATTTCTCTTAAAACCTAAGAAAAGGAAAAAAGAAGTTAGAGCAAAATTTGCACAAAAACCGAAAAGAAGAAAGAAAGTTAGGAAAATAAAGAAAGTAGTCGAAGTTGATCTTAAAATTTTAAAAGAAAAGATTAGGAGATTAGAAAGCTATATCGAACTAATTAAGAAAATAGAAAAATTAAAAAGAAAAGGATATGCCTTAGTTATAAATTTAGATAAGCTTTCTACCACTCAACTCCTGGAAATAGAAAAATACATTGGTTTTAGGAATTTAGTTGTTTTCTCCAATGACCTTAATAAAATTCTTTTAGTCAAAAGGTTTAAACCGTTATGTATATTAAGCGAATTTATTTATGAGTTTAGGAAAGATGTTAGGATCGAAGAGATGGAAGGAGAAAAAGTTGTTAAAAGAAAAGAAATTAAAACAAGCTGTTAAGTTTATAGTTTTGTTAAATTTATTAAGTTTGCCAATTCACCTTATAACTTTTTTTAAGTTAAGATGGGTATCTCTTCAAATTGTAGAAGCTAATTTGATTAAATTTCTCCTTTCACCATTAACGAAAGTAAAAACTGAAGGGCCCTTTCTTTTTCTTGAAAATGAATTTGTAGCTAAAATTTCTTGGGATTCTACTGGTTGGAAATCCTTTTTATTTTTCATAGCATTAATACTAGCAACTCCAGTTAATTTTAAGAGAAAATTTTTTCCAATTTTGGTTGGCCTGCCAGCCATATTTTTTATAAATTTGGCAAGAATTCTTACAACAATCCTTATAGCGTTAAAATTTGGGATAAGCTATTTTGAAATAGTACATTCATATCTGTGGAGGTGGTGTACAATTTTTGTAACTATCTTCTTATGGTTTTTATGGCTACAGCAAGAATTTAATATTAGATGGAAGTTAATTTGGAAGAGAAATTTAAGATAAGCTTGCTTAATTTAGAGAAAAAAATTCTTGATTTAGAAGGGTTGGTTGGGGATATTTTAAAAAAGATCGAAAAAAGTAAACCAGAAGATTTTAGTGAAAGAATCGAGGAAATAGAAGATTTGGTTGCCGTAAATCAACTTGCTATTGTAGAACTTAAAGAAAAAATAGAGAAATTAAAAAAAGAAGAACCAACTTTTTTAGAAAAGAGAATTAAAAAGCTCGAAGAAAGTTTGGAAAATTTAGAAAATAGATTCAACAATTTTTCTTCTCTCCTAAAAGAGGAAATTAAAGAGATTGAAACAAAAAAGCCATATGATTTTCAATTTCTTTCATCAAGGATAAGTGAGATTAAAGAAAGATTAACTGAACTTTCAAAATCGATTGCAAAATTGGAATTTAAAGTGGGGGAAATAGAAGAAGAGTTCAACTCTTTTAAGCAAAAATTTAAGTCAAACGTTTTTTTAGAAATTACATCTCAAATTACAAAAATCAAATCAAGGGTTTCAAGTTTAGAAGGAAAGGTGGAAACGCTTGGCAATGTTTTAAGCGATTTAGCAAAAGACTTTTCTAAAGTAGAAAAGGTTTACTCAAAAATAGAAACGTTTGACTTACTTGCCAGTGACAAGCTAAAAAAAGAATTACAAAAAATTAAATCAATCGAAGAAATTATTTCGAAGCTAAAGGAACAATTTAAAGAAACTTACGAAAGGATTAAAGAAAAAACAGCAGAACTAAAAGGCTTAGATGATAAAGTTAGTCTTTTAAAAGAAAGCATAGAAGAAAAGATCAAAAACATGAGAACCTTAGTTGAAGACTTAGAAAAGAGGTTTGAGCAAGTAAACAAAAGAATAGACGAGCTTGAAAGAATGGAAAGATTAGAAAAAATAGAAGAGAAAATAAGTAATCTAGAAAAACTTAAAGAAAGAGTTGAAAAACTATCGGAAAGATTTGCAATATTAGAAGAATTTTTGAGAAAAAAGAAAAAACCTATAGTCCTAGAATAATTTTTTAAATTGAGTAATCCTTTTAGCAATTATGGAAAAGAAAAAAGAAGTAAGGCTTAAGGTTGGCGAGCTAACTGCCAGAGAAGAGGCTGGAAGAGGTATTGTTAGGATTGATTCCAAAATTTTGCAAGAACTAGGAATAAAAGAAGGTGATGTAGTAGAAATTGAAGGGAAGAGAAGAACTGCCGCTATAGCTGTTAGAGCTTACCCTGCGGATGTTGGCTTAGGTCTAATAAGAATGGATGGAATAACTAGAAGAAATTGTGGTGCTGGTGTAGGAGATTGGGTAAAAGTTAGAAAGGCTGATGTAAGAGAAGCGAAAAAAGTTGTTATAGCCCCTGCCGAAAAAGGAGTTGTTGTTAAAACTTCTCCTCATCTAATTAAACAAAATCTTTATATGAGACCCGTTGTAAAAGGAGATATAATAGTACCTTCTCCAATTGTAAGAAGAACTTCTGGTTCAGAATTTTTTAGAGAATTTTTTGGCCTTGATTTTGAAGAGCTATTTTTCACACCTTTGTCTTTAGAGACTAAGTTTATAGTAACCAATACAGATCCTTCTGGAATAGTTAGAATTACAGAAAATACGCAACTGGAAGTTTTGCCAAAGCTTCCAGCTACCTTAAGACCTGGAGTTATTCCTACCGTAACTTATGAGGACATAGGTGACATGAAAGAGGTTATACAAAAAGTTAGAGAAATGGTAGAACTTCCATTAAGACACCCAGAAATCTTTGAAAGATTAGGTATAGAGCCTCCTAAAGGTGTTTTGCTTTATGGACCTCCTGGTTGTGGTAAAACGTTGCTTGCAAAAGCTGTAGCTAATGAAAGTGGTGCTTATTTTATTTCAATAAGTGGACCAGAAATCATGTCTAAATGGTATGGGGAATCGGAGAAGAGGATAAGAGAAATTTTTGAAGAAGCGGAAAAGAATGCTCCAGCTATAATCTTCATAGATGAGATAGATGCTATTGCTCCTAAAAGAGAGGAGGTTACTGGAGAAGTGGAAAGAAGAGTAGTTAGTCAATTGTTAACTTGCATGGATGGTCTAAAATCGAGAGGAAAGGTTATTGTAATCGCAGCTACTAATAGGCCTCACGCTTTAGATCCTGCCCTAAGAAGGCCTGGCAGATTCGATAGAGAAATAGAAGTTCCAGTACCAGATAGAGAAGGTAGACTTGAAATACTTAAGATTCATACTAGAAACATGCCTTTGGCTAAGGATGTTGATTTGAAAGAGATTGCTGACAAAACTTACGGTTATGTAGGGGCAGATCTGATGGCATTATGTAAAGAAGCTGCTATGAACGCTTTAAGGAGAGTATTACCAGAAATAAGAAAATATAAGGAAGGTGAGGAAATTCCAAGAGAAGTGTTAGAAAAGTTAGTTGTAACAAAGGAAGATTTTGAAGATGCTTTAAAAGTTGTTGAACCGAGTGCTATGAGAGAAGTACTGGTTGAAATACCAAAAGTTACGTGGGACGATATAGGAGATCTAGAAGAAGCAAAGAAAACTTTGAGAGAAATGGTAGAATGGCCTTTGAAACATCCAGAAAGCTTCAAAAGATTGGGTATCGAACCGCCTAAGGGCATTTTGCTTTATGGACCTCCTGGTTGTGGTAAAACGTTGCTTGCAAAAGCTGTAGCTAATGAAAGTGGTGCCAACTTTATTTCTGTAAAAGGACCAGAATTGCTTAGCAAGTGGTATGGTGAGTCGGAAAGGAGGATAAGAGAATTATTCAAAAGGGCAAGACAAGTAGCCCCCTGCATTATATTCTTTGATGAAATAGATGCCATGGCGCCAAGAAGAGGTTTTGGTATGCATGAAGCTACAGAAAGAATAGTTTCTCAACTTCTTACAGAAATATCTGGAATAGAGGAAACAAAAGATGTTATTATAATAGCTGCTACCAACAGGCCAGATCTAGTAGATCCAGCCCTCCTAAGACCAGGTAGAATAGATAAACTTGTATTTGTACCGCCACCAGACGAGAAAGGAAGGTTAGAGATATTTAAGATTCATACTAGAAACATGCCTTTGGCTAAGGATGTTGATTTGAAAGAGTTGGCTAGAAGAACAGAAGGATATACAGGAGCTGATATAGAAGCAATTTGTAAAGAAGCCGCCATGAATGCTTTAAGGGAGGATATAAAAGCAAAGGAAGTTAAAATGAAACATTTTGAGGAGGCCTTAAAAAAGATCAAACCTAGCATAACCAAGGAGATGGTCGAATTTTATAAAAAATTCGAAGAAAGAAGGAAAAAGGTAGAAAGAGTAGTAAGAAAAAAAGAAATACCAGAATATATAGGCTAAATCTCTTTTTTCCTTATTCTATAACCATAGAGTGCACCTACTATTAAACCAGCTAGATGAGCCTGATGAGCTATATTAGAAGGGATGAACATTCCAATAAACGATATAAGAGCCCAGATTAGGGCTGCAAAAATAAGAGGCATTGGTACGTACCCTACATAAACTATTAAAGAAGGTTGTATCATAGCCAAAGCTCCTATAATACCGTAAATACCACCGCTAGCACCTACAGCCGGTATCTTACCAAAGGGATTTGTTAAAAAGTATGCTAAATTTCCTACTATGCCTGCTATCAAAAAAATCTCTAAGAATTTTCTTGAGCCAACTCTTAGTTCAAGATAGTTTCCAAACATGATTAAAGCAAACATGTTGAAAACAAGATGGGAAATTCCTGCATGCAGAAAAATAGAAGTTACAAAACGCCAAGGCTGGGTAAAAGCAAAAGCTGGAACAAAAGAAAAGAGCTCGTCAATGGAAGGAAATAAAAGTTGAAATAAAAACATCAAACTACATATTACAAAAATCCAGAACGTATAGTTTTTTCTATAAATCATAAATTAAGTTAAGTTTTGTGGAAGATAATTTTTTAGCCTTTTGTATAATTTAAACAAAGCTCTTACGTCATCTTCACAATGTTTTATGATTAGTTTTTTGGAATTTTTGTCACCTTTCAGCGCCTTTAAATAAAGGTTTAACATGTCAGAACCTTCTATTTTTAACTTTCTTATTCCAAAAAATCTACAAACTTCGCTTAACTTATAATTTTTCAGCCTTAGGTTTTCTTTAACGAATTTATACAAATCTATTATTTTCATTTCGAAAAGAACTTTTGCATCAAGCTTATGCTTAAGACATCTAGCTATCAAAAACGGTATATCGAAAGAAGAATTCCAAACTACAACCTCTTTCTCCTTATCCTCTTTTAAAATTCGGAGAAATTTTTTTAGGCACTTAGCTTCTTCCTTAGGTTTATTAACAAAAATAACTTTAGCTTCTCCATTTGAAGAAATAAAACCAATTGCAATTACAATCCCTGTTGAAGCATCCAATGAAGTAGTTTCTATATCTAAAAATATCATGTTAATTTTAAAGAGAATTTTAAAATTAATAAATTGTTAATGAGATCAAAACTTATAACAACCCTCCTAATATTTCTTCTATCCATTTCTTTGACTATTCTTATAACATCGGCCTCTTTAGAAAAAATGACTAGATATGAAAATTTAAAACCTCTGCTAGAGAATAGCTTAAAGAAGTTTCTTGAAAAAAATCTAAAAAACGAAATTGCTGAGATAGAAAATTTCTGTGAAAAAACCAATGAAACTTTTTCCCTAACAATTTTTAACAAAACTATTAACATCACATGCCAAAATTATTCGCGAGATGTCATGCTGGAAAAGTTGGCTAGTTCTTTTATTGATTCATTCTATTATAAAAAATATAACTGCAGCTTCGTAGAGTGCCTAAAAAAGGATCTTAAGAGAAACTCTCCAATCTTAATTTCAAAAGAAGGAAACTTATTTTATAAAAGAGTCAAGAAAACAGCTGCAACTTCGATTTTGTTTTTATTAATTCTTTTAGGACTTCTTTATTCAAGTAGAGTACACAAACTTTTAATATTAGTAGGAAGTTGGCTAATTTTCCTTTCTTTACCTTTAATTATAACCCCCTATTTTCAAGACAATTTCTTAGAATTTTTCGCTGGAACTCGAGGCATAGAAGTGATTGTTCCGTTATTATCAGAATTTCTAAATTTAACTCAATCTTATGCAAAAATTTGTTTGGCTATAGGGACTTGTATATTAGGAGTTGGCTACCTACTAAAGTACCATTTCAAGAGAAAAAGTAGCTAGCCTATGTACCAGAGATTTTTCTCGTTTTTCTTCTGAATTTTTACCCATTTTTCTAATTGTTCTACAAAGAATTTCTCCAATTTTTTCATCTTCTTCTTTGTTACATCATCCTTCTTCATGCTAAGTTCAATCTAAATTAAGGAAAGGGGTTTAAAAATTTAACGCGAAAAACAGATTTAAAATTATGTTAGTTAGGAATGCTATGAAAAGAAATGTAATCGTAGCAAATCCAAATTTAACTCTTAAAGAAGCTTCTCAAGTTATGGTAAAATTTGAAATAGGAAGTTTGGTCGTAACAGAAGACGATAAGCTAGTTGGAATAATAACAAGTACAGACATCTTAAAATGCATCGCCGAAGGTAAGGATATAGAAAAAACGACGATAGGCTCTGTCATGTCAAAGCCAGTAATTACAATATCTCCAGACGAAAAGATAGAAGACGCAGTCAATCTAATGCTAAAAAATAAAATCAAAAGACTTGTAGTCACAGAAGGTAATAAAATAGTCGGTATAATAACAGCTTCTGATATAATTTCGATAGAGCCAAAATTGATAGAGAAGCTATCGCAACTTCTCTCAGTTAAGTTGCCAGGTTATAGCGGTGGTTAAACGATTTGTACATTAGAAGTATAACAAATTATTTCGTATTTATTCTTATACTTGATAAATTTTCCTCTTACTATTAACCTATCGCCAGGTGCTATTCTCAGCTCTCTTTTGTCGACTTTGCAGAAAACGAAAATAGATTTTCCAGTTTCATCTTTTAAGTAAAACCTCTGATAAACATAACCCTTTCTCGATATGTAATTTTTCAGAACTTTTACGACATAACCACTAACTTCAACGTTCTTATTAACTGGTAAATCTTCAAAAAGTCGAGAAATTTTGTAAGTTGCATAAGAAGTAAAAGTAGGTTTAAAGTAAAGAAGTAAAATAGCAGAGAGAGCTATAGGTATTAACAATAAAAGCAAACAGATTCTCTTCATTAATTTTAGTTTAATTTTTTTGAAATATTACTATCACTTTAACCTTATTGCTTCTAAATTTCTAGGAGCAATGGTTTCTATTTTAAAGATTCTATTAACTAATTTGGCAAAATAAGCCGCTTTTTGATTTTCTCCATGAACCACTATTATTTTGCTAAGTCTTGAATTAGATGCAACTCTTGATATATATCTTAGCAATTGCCTTCTATCGGAATGTGCTGATAAGCCATCAACTGTATGGACTTCCATTTTTATTTCAAGTGTATATGTTTTTCCATCCTCGTTTTTCATTGGTATCTCTCTCAATCCTTTCTGAATCTTCCTACCCAAAGTTCCTTCACCTTGGTAACCAACAAAAATTAAGCTATTTTTTGGATCTTCAGCCAATCTTTTCAAATGCTCTATAGCTGGACCACCTATTAGCATACCAGAAGTAGATATAATAACGCAAGGCTTATCTTCCCAAGCTTTTTCTCTATCTTGCTTGGAAGCTATCCTTTTGAAGATGGGATTAACAAACGGGTCTTCGCCGCTAAAGATTTTTTCTTGCATATCTCTATTCATGTATTCTGGATAAGCTGTAAAAATTCCATTTGCATCCCAAATCATACCGTCTAAAAAAACAGGGTATTCAAAATTATTTTTTAACAAAATTGTCATAACTTCTTGGGCTCTTTCGACAGCAAAAGAGGGTATTAGACAAATTCCTCCTCTTTCCATCGTCCTATTTACAATTTCCATAAATTGTTTCTCTACCTCATCCCTAGGAGGCATTATATCTTCTCTTCCACCGTAAGTAGATTCTATTATTAAAGTTTCAACTCTTCTAAATTTAGTCCATGCTGGATCGAGCAAGTTTGTTTTGCCATATTTTTGATCTAAAGCGTAGACTATGTTATGCATGCCTTCTCCTATATGTAAATGTATGATAGCAGAACCTAGAATATGCCCAGCATTAAAGAATGTTAATCTTATATCAGGAGCTATATCGGAAACTTCGTTGTATTCAATTGGGATAGCCCTTTTTAACGCTTCCTTAACACCTTTTACTGTAAAAAGTGGCTTTGTTGCGTTTTTTTGCATAACATCGATAAAATCAAGCCAGAGGAGAGTTGAAAGATCTATCGTTGGCGGCGTTGCGTACCAGGGTCCGTCATACCCATACTCATATAAAGCTGGTAAGAATCCTACATGGTCTAAATGACTATGTGATATTACAATTGCATCCAATTCGCTATAATCAAATTCCTTAGTAGAAAAGATAGGATAAACATTTGCATTAGAAGCTCCAACATTTACTCCACAGTCTACTAGAATTTTTGACTTTGGAGTTTCGAGAAGCATACAAGACCTGCCAACTTCTCTCCATCCACCAAGCCCTATAATTCTTATCCAAAACCTTTCAGCTTCTCTTTTAGAGAAAATCTTTTTGCCAACTCTATTCAAAAAATCTTTTCTAAATTTTATTTCAGACTTTATAAAATTCCTAACTCCTAGAACAACCTTAGATTCAACAGATGGTATTCTTTCTACTATAGGAACCCAAAGTGTTTCCTCTCTTATTTTCTTTAAGATTTCACCTTTTCTTCCTATAACTTTTCCAGGCTTTTCTGCAGCTATATATACTATGCTTCTATCTTTTTCAAAATATATTTCCTTTATATTTGCATCTGGTGGTACTATTTCTTTTATTTTTTCTTCAACCCATTTCTCATCTGGCAAGCATTCTTTTTCTAGTCTTACTTTAATCCTTTTTTTAATTTGAGAAACAACCTCCTTTACAATTTCGCGATGTTCTCTGAAAAAATCTTTGTTCTTTGTATAAACTATTATTTCGCAACCTTCAAGCTCTATTCTGCTAACTACTCCTTTAGGTAGTAAATTCTTTACAGTTTCCAAAATTTCCATTTTTAATTCACCTAAATTTTATGCCTTTCTATCTCAATACCTTTTTCAGTAATTTTTACAACATCTATAGCTTTACCACCCGAAGCTATATCCCTTTCTACGGCAGCTTTTATAGCTCTAATAGCAAGCTTAGCCCCTTCTTCAACAGTTATATCGGGTTTATAAGCATCTTCCAAAACTCCTAAAGCTATTGGCGATCCAGAGCCTGTTGAAAAAAACTTCTTCTCCTCTTCTAAACCTCCTACTGCATCTAACGAAAAGATAGCTGGACCTGAGTCGTCTACTCCAGCAATTATAAGTTGAACAAAGTAAGGTAGTATTTTACTAGATTGTAGTATATTTGCTAGTAGAGTTGCAGCCCCCTTTACAGAAAGCTTTCTCTTATTCTCCATTTCAAAAAGTTTAAGCTCAGCCCTCATATACCTAACCAGTGTTTGAGCGTCTCCGCTCACTCCCGCTATTGTCATAACAATCTTATCATCTATTGGGTAAATTTTCTCCGATTCCTTACTCGCTACTAAATAACCAAGAGTTGACTTTTTCTCAGCTGCTACTACTACTCCATCTTTACAAATTAATCCAACTGTTGTAGTTCCGCTTTTTCTAACAGGCAAATCCTTCATGCTCTCAAATCCAAGAAAACTAATTCTAATTATCGAGTAAATTTTAAATAATTTTTGGTTTTTACGAAGGAAGGTTTGATGAAGTTTTTAAGATAAAAACGAAAGTTCAAAATGAAAGTATGAAAATAGCAGTGTTAGCGGATTTCCATTTGGGATTTAGCATAAGGCCGGAATTAGAAAACGATCCTTTCCTCAACGCAAAAGAAGCTATAGAAAAAGCCTTAGATTGTGATCTGATTTTAATAGCTGGGGATATATTTGATACAAGATCCCCCAAACCAAAAGTTTGGTACAATGCATTAAGATTGCTTTCTTTACCGCTTAAGAAACCTTCAAACGTAAAACTGGTAAAATGCACCAAGGAATTGCCAGAAATAGTGAAAAGAAGAACCCTCTCTCATTTGCCAGTTGTAGCAATCCACGGTAATCATGAAAGAGTACCGAAAGGTGAGGTAAATCCTTTAAAAATATTGGAAGGTGCCGGTTTGCTTATTTATTTGCATACAGATACGATAATTTTCGAAAAAAATGGAGTTAAAGTAGCTATTCATGCTATGTCACATGTACCAGAAAGGTTTGCTTACGATTTCTTAAAAAACTGGAATCCTAAGCCACTAGAAGATTGCATTAATTTATTACTTCTCCACCAAAGCATAGAACCGTACGTTTATTCTCCGATAGAAATGCCAACACTTAACGTATCAAATTTACCTAAAGATTTTGATTTGATAGTGAATGGACATATTCATATTCATGCCGTTGAAAAACTTGGAAAAACAACTTTGGTAATACCAGGAAGTACTGTAATTACACAATTTCAACCAAGCGAATCTCAAGTAAAAAAGGGATTCGTTAAAATTTTTATAGAAGACTCAAAAATTAGGATAAAATTTGTTGAATTAGAAAATCAAAGGGAGTTTTGTTACAAAGAACTTAGATTACCCAAGACTAATGCTAAAAATTATGTTGAAGGTGAAATAGAGAAATTAATAAAAAGAAGTAAAGGAAAGCCCGTTTTAAAGTTAAAAATAATTGGAGAATATACTGACATAACAGACAGAGATATTCGTGATTTAGAAAAAAAATTTAAAGAGAAGTGTATAATCCTATTTTCAAAAGAGTTAATTTCGCCAGAAATTAAGGAGAAAATAGAAATTTTAAGATCCTTAAGGGAGGAGAAAAAATCGATAAGAGAAATGGGTATGAGTTTATTAAAAGAAACACTTAAAGTTTTAGGATTTGGATGGAGTTTTGATTTCGAAACCATCTTGCATCTATTAGAAGAAAAAGAGGTAGAGAAAGCTATGGAGCTATTGCTCGGTGAACAAAAAACCCTCTTAGGGTGGTTTAAATGATTAAAAAAGTCGTTTTAAAGAATTGGAGGTCCCATCTTTTCTCTGAATTTGAATTTTCTAAGGGTACGAACGCTTTACTAGGTCATCTAGGTAGCGGAAAGACTTCTGTTTTAGACGCTATTTGTTTTGCTCTATTCGGAACATTCCCTCATTTACAGACAAGAAAAGTTAAACTAGATGATGTAATAATGAGAAAACCCGAACCAAAACAAAGAGCAGAGATAGAACTAATCTTTGAAGTTAATGGAAAGGAATATTACGTAAAAAGGATTGTAGAAAGGAGAAAGGGAACTGTCTATTCTGAGCTAAGAGAAAACGGAAAACTTCTAGAAGCTCCAAGCTCTAGCAGGGTTACCGAACTGATTCAAAATATTTTGAAAGTTGATTACGAGCTTTTCTTTAGGGCAATTTATTCGGAGCAAAATCAACTAGATTTTTTCCTTTCTATACCCAAGGGTAAACGTATGAAAAAAATAGACGAATTACTTGGAATTGATAAATTTGAAGAAGCAAGAAAAAACTGTGTCACTTTAGCTAATAGATTAACTGAAAGAAAAATAGGGAAAGAGGATTTTCTAAGAATCGTAAATCTAGAGGAGATGGAAAAGGAGTTAAAGGAGGTCAAGGAAAGTATTTTGAAGATAGAAAGAGAAATAAAGACATTAGAAAAACAAATTGAACAAAATAGAAAAGAAAGGGAAAGGATAGAAAACGAACTTGGCCAACTTAAATCTATCAAAGAAAAAATTGAAAATTTAGAAAAAGATGAAAGAGAGCTTGTAACTCTTATTAAATCTTTAGAAAAATCAATCGAAGAACTAAGGAAAGGTATAAAGGAGTTAAGCTACGAAGACGTAAAAAAACTTTTTTCAGAAACAGATAAAATCCTAAAGGATAAGAAGAAGGAGAAAGAACAACTAGAAACTATATACAATTCACTTAAAGAAAAGAAGTCAAAAATCTTAGGCGAGCTTTCAATGGTTAATAAAAGGATAGAAGAATTAAAAGATGAGATAGAAGAAAAGAAAAAAATAGAAGAGCAAATTGAAACTCTTGAAAAAAAATTTGGGAAAATAGATGAATTAGTTAAAGAGAAGAAAGAGGTTCTTGAGAAAACGAAAGAAAAAATAAATTCTTTGCAAGAAAGGTTGAAGATTTTACAAGAAAGTGTTATAAGATTAAAAGAATCCGAAAAAAGATGCCCAACATGCGATACTCCTCTTCCAGAGGATAAAAGAAGAAATCTAATTCAAAGTAAAGAAAGGGAAATTAGCTCAAAAAAGGAAATCCTTGAAAATTTGCTTAAAAAAGAAAAGGAACTTAAAGATGACTTGGAATTGCTACAGAAGAAAAGCGAAGAATTGAAAACTTTTAAAATAAAGCTAGAGAAATTTGCAGGATTGGATGAAGAACTTAAAAGAATATTAAAGTTGGCAGAAGAGAGGGGAAAGGAGTTAGAAGCTATTAAAAAAGAAATAGAAAAAACAGAAGAAGAAATTAAAAGATTGGAAGAGCATATTTTAGAGAAAGAGAGAGAATTGAAGGACCTAGAATTTGTACTCAAAACTTTTGAACTAATAGAAAAAAAGGAGAAAGAACTGGTGGATAGTAGAAAAAAATTAATGGAAATTAGATCTTTTATCGATTCCTTAAGGAAAAAAATAGAAGGAAGAAACGTAGAAGAGTTAGAAAGACGTTTCTATGATTTAAGTCTAAAAGTGAAAGAAGACGAAACAAAAAAAGAGAGCTTAACACAAATGCTGGAAGAGAAGAAAAAAAGAAACGAGGAACTTGCTTTTAAAATAAACCAGTACAAAAAGGAAAAGAAAGAAATAGAAAAATTAGAAAAACTTATAAAAGATCTTAAAATTTTGGAGAAAGGCTTACAAATTACTCAAGAAGAGCTAAGAAAAAGATTTGTTTCAGCTGTGAATGCAGCCATGGAAAGGATTTGGGAAAGTATTTACCCGTATAGGGATTTCATTGGAATTAGGCTTAATGTAGAGGGTGGGGATTATGTGCTGCAACTTCAAGAAAGAAGTGGTAAGTTTATAAATGTTGAAGGAATAGCATCAGGTGGAGAAAGAAGCCTAGCCTGCTTAGCTCTCAGAATTGCTTTTTCCCTTGTATTGGCTCCTCATTTAAGGATTTTGGTCTTAGATGAACCAACTCATAACTTAGATAGAAAGGCTATAAAAGATTTTGCAAGAACTCTGAGGGAGAACATTCATGAATTTATAGACCAAGTATTCTTGATAACACACAACCCTGAGTTGGAGGAAGCTATTACAGGTTTTGCTTATAGATTGGAAAGAGATAAATCGCGTGACGAACCAACCAGAGTTATTAGAATCATTTAAACGCTTCTAGATCTTCCTTTACTCTATTTTTCTCATTAACAAATTCCATTAAGCATTTTTCAAACCTTCCGAAATCTTCTATTTCTTTTGAAATCCTCTTCCTGACCTTAATTAAAACAGGGTAGTTTACAGCTTCACCTATAATGAAAGCCTCTCCTACTCTTAACCCTGGTAACATTGAAGCTATTTCTGATGTCATGGCTTCGCAAGATTCACAAATATGCCTTATGTCATAGGGATTCACTATCCTTAAGACTATGAACGTATTACATTGACTGAGAGCGGTAGTAGAAAGCCTAATTGGTCTTTGAGAAATTAAAACTAAAGAAAAATTAAATTTTCTTCCCTCTCTAGCTATAGTCTCTATTATTTCACGAGAAATAGCAAACTCTCTTTCCCTTATCTGCGGGACGAATTGGTGGGCTTCCTCTATAAACATTATAACTGGTGGTATCTTGTTTGACCTTCTAGCCTCAAAGAGTTTCCTTGCTATATAAGTTACTATGATTTGCTTTTCTCTTAGTTTAATAAAATCCGAAAGGTCTATTACACTTAATTGATTTGGCGATGCTAAATCTTCGAAACTAGGAGAATCGAAATTTGAAAAAAGCTTTGTCGAAGCTAGAGTAGAAAGCCAAGAAAGTAATGCAAATTTAGTTTTTGAATTTATATCACTAAGCTCTATAGCCTGCATTAACTCTTCTATTCCATAATTTTTCTTAACTTCCTTAAGCTTTTCTATCACCCTTTCAAGATCTCTTCTCTGAACTATTGACATTTGAGGGAGAAATTCTGAAAAGTTAAGAGCAGAAAGTTTTGATGTATCAATTTTAATTTGCTCTCTTCCAAAAATTTTAGTTTTTTCTGAAAATTCTTTTGAAAGCTTAAACGATTTGTATTCGCCATGAGGATCTATTACTATTATAGCAGGAGAAATATCCCTCTTAAGAAGTTCTTCTATTAAAGTGGAAGCTAAATAACTTTTTCCTGCCCCACTTACAGCCAATATTGCTAAATGTTTTTGAAAAAGTTTTGAAAGATTTAATCTTACTTCAACGTTATGTAAAAATACACTCCCAATTTTTAGCCCATCATCGCTAAAACCAAAAAAATCCTTTATTAGCGATGGCGAAGCCTCAAAGACTTCCTCTCCAGGAGACGGCGGAGTCACAACTCTTACTTTTTCTCCATCCTTTACCAACCCTAAACAATTAACCTCTGCTATTAAGTATTCCCATCGGTCAAGGGGAAACTTAAAGAAAGCTTCCTCTCCAAAATTCTTTACTACTTCTGCATTCATGAAATACCTGTTGGTTTTAATAACGTTATACACTCTTCCTACCAATTTGCCTTCTCCTGTTTTTACTTCAACAAGCATTCCTCTTTTGATAGGATTTTCTGCCACAAAATAAAATTTTTCGCAATTTGGTGTATTTCCTATACAAATTACTTTGCCAAGCCTCACACTATACCTTTTTAGATATGAAATAAAAATTTATCCATACTTCTTTTCAATATGGAGTTTAAGTTTCTCAAGGATTTTCCTGCAATTTTTATTAAAAAATTAAATGCACTTGTAATAGCTGATCTGCACATCGGACTTGAATTTGAACTACTTTTTAAAGGAATTAGAATACCCAATCAGGCTAAGTCGTTCCTGGAAAAATTAATGAAAATTTATGATAGAATAGGATACCAAAGACTTATAATTTTGGGAGATTTGAAGCATAAGCTAATAAGAACTACAAGGATAGAAGAAAAGATAATTAAAAATTTTGTAAAAGAACTAAGCAAAAAATTTGAGGTGATAATTTGCAAAGGAAACCATGATGCAAAAATTTCTCTGATGTTGCCAGAAGAAGTTAAATTGGCTTCTTCAAAAGGCATTATTTTAGAGAATTTTGGCTTCTTCCACGGCCATGCATGGCCCTCAAAAAAACTCTTAGATGCAAGTTACATTTTTATGGGACATATTCATCCAGCAGTTTATCTTACAGACGTATTTGGAGAAAGATCTATAAAACCTGTTTTTATTGTGGCTGAGGTTAAGAAAAAAGAATTAGAAAAAATTTATAACAGAAAAGCGAAGATTAAGAAATTGATAATACTCCCAGCCTTTAACAAATTCTCTGGAAATTTACTGATTGATATTTCTTTTTCCAGCGAAAAATTTTCAAGCCCACTTTGGAGAATTAATTTGATAGATTGTAGAAAAACTGAAATTTACCTTCTTGATGGCAGATTCTTAGGAAATTTAGAAAAAATAAAAAGTTAAGCGGGAAGTTCGGTTATGATGCCACTTTCCAACTCTGTTAAATTTTCTGTATATTCCTCTATTTCGCTTTCAACCATTTTTTCTATCTCTGATTCATTATATTTAGTTATAGTTGGTGCTGGAAGTTTTCTAAAATAGATAAGAATAGCTAAAGCTAGTACTATAGCAATTAATGCTATTACCATTAACACTATCTTCTCCATGGTAAGATACCTCTCATCCTCCTTTCAACTAACTTTTTGATCGTTTCGTTAACACCCTCTGCTAGCGGAAGTAACTTGCTTGGAATCCTTCTACACAAAAACGGATGGGCTGCACAAAATTCTTTACATTTTTCTTCTTCTTGATGTTCAATGCAATACTTCACCATGTAAGCCTTCTCTAAAAATCGCTGAGCCCTCTTTATTTTAGCGCATTTTGGATCTTCTGGATTTTTAAGGCAGTATTCTATTAACCTTTTAGTTTTTAAACTCACACAAATTCTTGCTAACGGATGTTTTTTACAATATTTTTCTGTAACTTTTAGCTTAAACTTCTCGCAAAACGTACTTTCTGGATTCTTTTTGCAATAAGAGACAATCCATTGCCTACATCTTTCATCCTCCAAATTCAGCAAGCAGTAAACTCTCTTTATAGCTATGCACCTTCTATCGTTTGGATGGTCTCTGCAAAATCTTGCAATCTTTTCTCTACAGTTTTCGTCGAAAGTTACATTACAATAAGCTGGACCTATTCCTTTAATCTCTCTTTTGCATATTTCCGGATGTTTTTTACAAGCCTCTTTTATTTCTTCAAAAATTTCATAACGTTTTGGCAATCTTTTTGCTTCAAGTACGTAAGCGTAATAAACTTTATTATTAAGCGTTAGCTTTCCTACCCAAATCAGATTCTCTCCTTTTATCGTTAAGGTAAGATTAATGCTTCCCTTTAAAGTATTATTCTGATATAGTTCAGCGTAAAATGTATCGTTTACTTGGTGAATGTTCTTTAGTCTAAATCTTTCGTTGTCAAAGAAAAGTAAACCGAAATCTATTTCTTTACTTACACCACCAACAGCCACTTTTACTCTTATTACTCCAATTTTTAAGACGTAAGGCTGGAGCATGTTGCTTGGGTCTATCGCTATTCCTCTCCCTAAAACTCTTACCATCTTTATTTTTGGCTTTACTGGTTGAGCAAAAGCTACCGGTAGAAAAGCTAATACTAAAGCCAGAAAAAGCAAGTTTCTAGCTTTCATATTCTCAAATTAACTTTCTTTTTTTAAATTCTTCCAAAAGTTCTTTTTCGCTTTCTGTTATTTTGTCCTTTAGTTCTTCCAACAACTCCAAATCTTTTTTAGAAAGTATAGAAACTAATATGTCACCTTCTTTAAAAGTTCTGCCAGCAACTGGCTCGTCCATACTAATAGCTACTTTATCTCCAGGTAACGCTTTCTGTATAGATTCTCCATGAACCTGGATTTCTTTTATTTTTCCAACAAATTTTCCATCAAGTTTTTGGAGCGAAACTTTTGGTTTTAAATAGCCAGCTAAAACTTCTACTCCTACTATGCAAGGTTTGCTACTTCTAAATATGCAACCCTTTAGGACTTTAACTTTTACAGGTCTTGTAACCATTTCCAGCTTTTCTTTTATCTCCCTTTCTCTTTCTTCTTTTACCCACTTTTCGTATTCTTCGACAATCCTGTAGATTATATTTCCTTCTATTAACTTTACACCAAAATCTTTTGCCATCGCCTTTATGTCTTCAGGAACTTTTACGTTAAAAGCAAAAATAACCTTTTTATACCTATCTGAAAAGTTTTTCATTTCTATTAAATCCTCTTTCTTAGGAGGCCCAACTTCTGCTTTTCTTATTTCAATACCTTTTTCACTTAGCATTTTCAGCATGGCTTCTAAACTTCCTAAAGTATCTGCCCTAACTATTACACCTTCTATGCTTTTTGAAAATTCTATTTTCTCAACTTCAGCTTTAATGGCACTTTTAGCCTTTTCAATATCTTCTTCTCTCCTAACTGCTATAAAAGGTGAACCAGCTATTACCCTATCCAGGTTTGGGGCAAATATTTTAACACCAGCAGCTGCTCTAACTTCCTCTACGTTAACAAACTTTTTTTCAACCCTTATTTCCTGAAGTGGTCTAGGAAGCAATAAAGCTCTAATTTTAGTAACAAGCGGCTCTTTCATTCCAATTACTAAATAATCTCCCCTTCTAAGACTTCCATCGTACAGAATTACATCAATAGTAGTTCCTAACCCTCTCTCCTCTTTTACTTCTAAAACAGAACCTCTAGCTATTCCAGACAACTTTAGCCTATCTTTCAAAAATTTTTGTGCCAAGCCTGCAAGCACCATTAAAAGTTCTGGGACTCCTTCTCCTGTAATTCCTGAAACGGGAACTATCGCAACTTGCTTTTTAAAATCTTTAACCTTATCAAACCTTTCGGCTTCAAAACCTCTTTCTATAAATTGCGAAATTAAAAAGTAAATCTTCTTTTCCAATTCCTCTTTAACATAATCTGGTTGCTTTTTAAAACTTTCTATAAAACATTCATTTTCATGAATAATCCATCCAGGGATTTTATCTATTTTAGTAGCCGCGACTACAAAAGGAACTTTAAATTGCTTTAATATGAAAAGACTCTCATCTGTCTGTTCTTTAAATCCTTCATTTACATCTATTACTAAAATAGCTAGGTCAGCAACGCTTCCTCCTCTTTTTCTTAGAGAAGTAAAAGCTGCATGGCCTGGTGTATCTATAAAAAGTAAGCCTGGTACTTCAAGCTTTACTTTAAACTTCTCTAAAAGATTTCCGCATATTTTTTCTATAATTTCAAGCGGTACATAAGAGGCTCCAACATGTTGGGTAATTTGTCCTGGTTCGGATTTGCAAACCGAGGTTCCTCTTATCTTATCAAGAAGTGTTGTGTTATGGACTATTACATTATTAGCTATAAAGTTTTGGAAATGAGGAATGGTTAAATCATAAACAAAACCTTTGTATGGTATTTTTCTCTTTCTTATTATTCTAACGAATTTTAATTCCTTTCTCCTTTTTTTGCAAACTTTAACGAGCGTCCATTTATTTCTAATTCTTTTTATTTTGCATAAGATACCAACACGAAGTAAGATTGTTTTTAAATTTAACAACGTAGAATAGTCTGAATACTTAAATTTTCTTAAAATGTTTTTAGCAAGTTTCTTTAGCAAGTAATTAGGTATTTTATATAAGCTGTTGATGCTTATATCTTGTGTATTTTCCTCAATATTTTTTACATCTATAGGCAATCTTAACGGGATTGCTATTCTATCTCCTTCAAAAATGCTCTCACAACTTACCCAGCCATCTTTAGTTAGGAAAGGGTGTTCTGGTGTTACTTTTATCTTATCGCCCAATTCAGTTTCTATTTCATAAAGGAAACTGTTTATAAAAATCTTCCATGCAAAATTAATCCTTGATTTAAATAGAGATGAGCCGTCTGTACTTATAACAGACTCTTTACCTTTAAAATTTTCAACTAAATCTTTAATCTTAACTATTCTCCCGTCAGCTAAAATTACCTTTTCTGATGGATGTAGACACTTTCCATGATCTATATGACCTATTGTTACTATTATTGGAGACCTTATTTTTTCCATGGATAATGAATAAGATTTTGGAGTTTTGTTTGTTTGTATAACAGTGTTATAGAACATTCTATAAAAAACTAATTTAAAATCAATTGTGCTTTTAACAAGGGAACTAAAACCTTTAGCAATCTGCCTGTGCATAGAATTTTTGCTCGATACAAAAAGGTTAAAGCACGAATTTTGCGATAATATTTTCTCTGTACTAAAAGATGAAAGACTAAAAAGAGATCTTTATGAAGTAAAGAAAAAACTAATTTTTGGAAAAGAAGATATTTTTCTTAGCGGCTACAAATTCTGCCTAATAAATTTGTTTGACGAACTAGTAGGAATCTTAGAGAAGGAGTTTAAACCTTTTAACTTAAGCAAGACTAACCAAATCTTGCAGGTCTGCAAAAACTTGATTAGCTTGATAAAAGACGGAGATTTTAAGGAAATTGAAAGAAGTAGCAAAGATTTTAAAGTAAATGTATTGTTTCCGCTAACCGAACTTATAAAGGAAAAACTAAAATCTAAGCAAATAGAGTAGTTTTTTGATCGAAGAAAACCAAAAAGTTTTAGTTTTTACGAAAAAGGCCGTTAGAGCAGAATAGGTTTCTGGAAAATAGTAAGAGAGTAGGGAAATTATGATAAAAATTATGAAAATTAAAAGTATAGCCGAAAATATTTCTTTCAAAGCTTTAAATGCGAGCACTATTATCAGAAGAAAGATAAAGAAAACAACCAAATTTAACATAAACTTAATTTAATTTTAATCAATTAATCCTCTTAGGAATTGCAAAGCAAGCTCTCCGATATCCTCAGAATAGCCTCCTTCTAGTACAACAAAAAAAGGAATTTCAAGCTTTTTTATAGCTTTTCCTATTTTAAAATAGCTTTCTTTTTTAAGCTTAAAATGAGTAAGAGGGTCTTTAAAGTAAGTATCAAAACCCATCGAAATAGCCAAAATCTCTGGGTTAAACCTTTTAATTTCCAACAAAGCTTTATTCAAAGTTTTAAGGTAAAAATTTTCTTCTGTAAACGCTGGCAATGGAAAATTAATGCAATTTTGCCTGCTAACTAAGCCAGTTCCAGGAAAAATTCCCTCTTCATGTAAAGAAACATAAAGTACTCTTTCATCTCCTAAAAATATATCTTCAGTGCCATTTCCATGATGTGCATCCAAATCGAGAATTGCTGTCTTAAGATTAAGCTTCTCTACGGCTATAGCTATGTTATTAAAGTAACAAAAACCTCCAAGAAAATCTTTACCAGCGTGATGACCTGGTGGTCTTGAAACAGAGAAACCTTCTATTTTGGCTGCTTTTATAGCACAACCAGCAGAAATTAAAGGGTATACTATGTCTATATGAGGAGTATCAAAATCAAAATAATTCTTGTTTTTAACTCTTTCAAAATGTTCTATGGTATGGACAAGCAATATATCTTCTTTTTTTGCTTTCTCAGCTCTAACAAAACTAAAACCATTTTGCTTTAGTATTTCGACTATCCTTCTAACTCTTTCTGGATTTTCTGGATGATTATTAAACTTATAAGAAAGACATTTCCTGTTGAATACAATTTTCATAATTTACTCTTGATTTAGTTTCAATTTTTTAATGCCACTGCGTAAGTTTTTAAAAGTTTTTAAAATAACATACGCCCCCGGCGGGATTTGAACCCGCGACCTGTGGCTTAGGAGGCCACCGCTCTATCCAGGCTGAGCTACGGGGGCTCACCTTATATTTTCGTATTTTACGGTTTTGCCAAACAATTTTCTATCTATGAAATAGCTTAAAAACCATTTCCTAAAACACTTCAATGTCCCAAAAGCCCCATACTTTTTACTCCTTCTAGAAGAAGCTATAACATACGTGTCTGTAACATAAGCAAATTTTCCATTCAATTTTTGTAATTTAAGACTAAACTCAACGTCTTCTGACGGCCATATGTTTGGGTAACCTCCTACCTTAATAAAAACGTTTTTCCTTATTGCCGTTATTATTGCTGGAAAGAAGCATTTTTTTACCTTCGCTAATTGCTTGTTTAGAAAGTTTGCAACGAAAAAAGGAAAGATCTGTTGATAGCTATCCACTAAACACGGGCACGTGGCTGCTATTACGTCTTTATCTTCAAACGGTTTAGTTATAGCTTTCAAGAAATTCTTTAAAACGAAAGTATCAGCATCTAAAAAAATTAAAATTTCACTTTTAGCTTCCCTCGCTCCTACATTTCTAGCCAGACCGGCCCCCTTTTCTTTAATTACTATAATTTTATCAGCATATTTTTCTGCTATTTTAATCGTATCGTCTTCGCTTGCACTATCAACGATTATTATTTCATAAGGGCAATCGAAATCTTGATCTCGAAGGGAAAAAAGGCACCTTTCAATATATTTCTCCTCATTTAAAGTAGGTATTATAACAGAAACTCTAGGGTTAATCACACTCCTTATTACTCTTACCTTCTTACTTGCCATTTATCTCAAAAATTTTTTAAAACCTCTGGTTATTAAGATAACTATGGCTGAGACTTTAAGCACAGGCTATATAATAGCTGGTGCTTATGCTCAGAAGTTAAGAAAAACTTTGTTCGCCAGGTTATCAAGTTTGATGAAAAGTGGAGAAATCCAGTCTCAAGAAGTAGCAAGAGCTGCAGGAGAAGTTAATAGATTAGTCTTTGAGATTCTGGTAAATGAATTAAAGTTAGACAAAGGTGATCTAGTAAGAATAAGAATAGACTACGAAGTTAAAGACGGTAAGATAGAGTGGAACTGGAATACTTTGCAAATAGAAGCCTTCAAGAGGATGCCAGAAGAACAAATAAATGAGATTATAAAGAAAGTTCTAGAAAAAGGTGTTGGAATGCCAGAATATTCTGTAGAAAAAATTGGAGAAACTAGGTTTGGTGATATAGTTTATAAAGTTTTAGAAAATGAAAGGGAAGTAGGAAAGATATTAGTAAGTAAAATCAATGACGAAATTCTTGTTAAAGGAGCAACAAAAGAACCAAATAGGATTATAGAGAGTTTTAAGATAAAATTAAGCGGAACTATAGAAGACACAATCAAATCTAACATAACTACGATAGTTCAGACCGGAAATCCAAGCGATGAAGAGAGTGTAAAAAAAGCATTAGAAGATATAGAAGAATTGCTCAAATAAAATTTTCAGGATAACATGAACAAAATAAGGTTTTCAGTACTAATTCCTGTCTACAAGGAATCGCCTTTTTTAAGAGAACTTTTAGATTCAATACTTTCAAACAATGTAAGCAAAGAAATTCTCGTAGGGATAGATTGTCCAACTAAAGAGAGCCTTAAAATTGTTTCGGAATACTCAAAAAAAGGTATTAGATTTATCTTGAGCAAAAAAAGACAGGGGAAAGCTACTTGCTTAAATAAATTGGCTAGTATATCTAAAGGTAATTACTTAGTATTTATAGATGCTGATACAAAGATCGAACCTCAGAATTTTTTAGAAATTCTAGAAAAAGAGCTTGAGCGTAAACGTTTGGATATAGTAGAGGTTAACAAAACTATGAGTGGCAATTTACTTGAAGCCAGAATTTTTGATGTGGGAATGCGTCTTCAGAGCTTAGCTAATTATATCACAATAAACAAGTTTGGGAAAGGATTTGGAGTATGTGGGTATTTCATTTGCATAAAGAAAGATTTGTTTGAGAAAATCAAGGGTTTTAGAAAAATAATTGTAGAAGATGCAGATTTATCGTTTAGACTGAACATGCTTAAAACTAAATGGAAGTACTGTAGCAGGATAAAAATAACACAAGTACTTCCCGATAAAAGAAAAAAACTTTGGCCTAAAATTAAAAGATGGATTTTTGGAATCGGACTTTTCATAAAAGGAATAATAAATAATCCTCACTTATGCAAAACTTATATGTCCCGAAATGTTTCTTCATTCTTATTAGGATTACCAATTTTATTTCCAGCTTTTATTATGTTATCGATATTAACTATATTAACTTATCCGGTCTTTACGATCCATCGCTATAGACTATTTACATCGCCTCTATTTCCTTTTAACTTTCCCTTGCAAACTGGAATGTTTATCTTTTCGTTTACTCTTTATCTGGCATTACTTTTACCTTGTTATTTTCTTTATAAAAAGTTTCTTAGGAAAATAAATTTAGATTTAAGATTTTTCAACTTTACAATTTATTATCTAATTTCTCCTTTTTTCCTGTTTAGTTATATCTTTGCCATCTTCTATTCATATCTAACTAAGCCTAAATTCGAGGATTGGAAAGTGTAAATTAGCATGTTGCAGCAAAAAAAACTAAGAAGGATTGCAAGATTAACCGTTAAAGCTTTAAGAATAAGCAAAAAACCAAATGAAGGCATAGAACTTGCTAAGAAAAGGTTCGGATCTAAGCTAATAAACAAATTATTAAGTAAAAACTATTGGAGGCTTGATGAGCTTCCTACGAACTTAAAAAAAATTCTAAAATATTTAGAAGATCCTAGTTTTGGGCCTTTAGTGATAAAAAGAAACAGAAAAATATACGTGAAGAAGCTTGTAGGGGAAGTGGTTAGGATAGTCTATTCTGAAGTTGAACCTGAAATTAAAAAACTAGTGGAATTCTTGAAAGAAGAGATTTGGAAAAAAGGCTGTCATGTTGTAGATTTTACATATTCTTCTAGAGAAGCTAGAAAACATCTTATCTTAAGTCCATTTGATGCATTAGCTGAACTCCCAAAGATATCTTTAGCAGCGGCAAAGTATTATGACGTAAGAATTTTTATAGGAGGCGAAGAAGATATTTACTGGGCTAAAGGATATGAATGGAAACTTAGGTTTGGAGCCAAAGCTTCTGAAAAAATTAGAGAAATTATAGATAGAAGGAAAATTAGATGGTTATACTTTGGGTGGCCAGTAAAAAAGAACGAATACTTTGTAAGTGAGAAAATTTATAGGAAAGTTTTTTACAAGAGTATAGAGAAGACTTTTAGTAAAAAGACTAGGGAGCTATGTAAAACTTATGAAAAGCTTCTCAAGAATGTAAACAAAATAAGAATAACTGCTTCTGACGGTACTGATTTAACATTTAGAATTAAAGGTAGGCCTATTCTAGTAGCTGATGGAATTATCGACGAAAGAGATATGAAAAGAGGAGATGTTGGTTTAAATATACCGGATGGAGAAGTTTTTGTTGCTCCTTTAGAGCATTCAGCAAATGGTTATATAAAATTCGATTGGGTGCCGATTCATGGATTTGGCTTAGTGAAAGACTTAGAAATTGAATTTAAGAAAGGCAAGGTAGTTTGGTTTAACTCGCCGCAGAAATCTATTTTTAAAAAGTTTTTGAAGGCAAATACAGGAGAAAAAGATAGAATAGCTGAATTTGGAATAGGAACTAATCCTGCTGCGAGACCAATAGGAGAAACTATAGTTGACGAAAAGATATTCGGAAGCATTCATATAGCAATAGGAAATAACAGAGGTTGCTATCATGGCAAAAACAAAGCTTCAAGCCATTTAGATATGATTAAAATAATGAAAGGTGTTGATGGAAGAGTTTATGCCGATGGGAAGCTCATAATGCAAGATGGGAAACCAATAATAGAATGAATTTACTTAAGGAAAAATTCTCTGATATAAAGAATTTCCTTAAGAAAAAGAAACTTGATGCAATAATACTTTTTAATATAGGAAATTTTATCGATCCAAACATTCAATACTTTACAAATTTTAAACCTATAGCTGGATTGACTAATTGTATTTTCCTGTTAACTAAAGAAATCGAAGATTGTAAATTGTTTCTTTCAGAAGAAATAGGAAAAGTTAAAACAAACGTAGAAATTATATGGACTAAAAAGTTTAAACTAAAAGAGATTCTTTCTTCTTTTAAGTTTAAACGAATAGGGGTAAATAAGTACAAAATTCCTGCAAAGTTATTGGAAAAATTGAAGAGGATACTTAAATGCGGAATTATAGATGTAAACAAATTTTTACTTGAAATTAGATCTGTTAAGGTAAAAGACGAGATTAAAATAATTAAGAAAGTTACAAAACTTACTAACAAATGCATAAAGCAAATAGAAAACAGATTTTCTGAGTTTAAAAATGAAAACGAAATTTCAGATTTCATAGATAATTTTGCAAAGTCTAATAATCTAAAGTTGGCATTTCCAACCATAGCTGCTTCTGGAAAAAGATCCTCCCTAATCCATCCAGTTATAAAAAAGAGAATTGAATTTGCTGGCTATATAGATTTTGGCTTTGATTTAAATGGTTATAAGACTGACGTTACCATACCTTTCATAAAGAAAAAAACCAGAGAAGTAGAAAAATTTGCAGAAATATTATTAGAATCTTACGAAATTGCTTTAGAAAATTTGAGAGTTGGTAATATGAGTTCTAACATTTATAAAAAGGTTGAAGACTTTCTAAAGAAGCATGGATTTGGACTAAGGCATGCGTTAGGTCATGGTTTGGGATTAGAAGTTCACGAATTACCGTCATTCGATTCGAAGAGTAAGTATTTTTTAAAAAATGGGAATGTGTTTACTATAGAGCCAGGAATTTATGTTAAAACATTTGGGTTAAGGATAGAAGACGATTTCCTTTTGTGGAAAAACAAGCTTATTCCTTTGACCCAAAGTTTTCTGCTAGATTTAACTCAATAAATTATTTTAATAGCTTTCTTTGAGATTAAAGCTCTTAACAATTTTTTACCTATTTCTGAACCCTTACTTATTTTAATTTTTCCTTTTTTGCTAACTGTAGCTGAAAACAAAAATTCATTATCTACATAAAAACTTACTGGCTTACCCGCATACCTCTTTCCAATATTAAATTCTAAACTATTACCTAGTTCAATTACTTGAAAACCCAATTCCTTGCCAATAGCCTTTCTTAATGGTTCTACTTCTAATTTAATCCCAAGCCTTTCTTCTAACTTAGAGATTGTTTTTCCATTCTTCCCTATTATTCTTGGTATTGCTTCATTTCTAACCCTAATTATAGCTTTATTACCGCTTACAATTTCAACTTCTGCATAAGGATCAAATTTTTTAATCTCAAGATATATTCTTTCTTCGGCAAGTCTTTTTGTTACATCTTTTGCTTTAACTTTTTCAACAGGAACAACTACATTTTCTTCACCATAAGTATAAATTTCATATTCTAACTTTCCTGTCTCAAAATCTCTAACTTCAACCACAGGTCTTGCTAGATCTGCTTCAGTCATTCCAGTAGGAACTTTAACTGTTAGCGATAATTCATAAACTTTCTTTATTTTTCCGGCTTCAACAAAAATGATTGTATCGACTATATGAGGTATCATCCCTAATTCTATTCTACCCATAAATCGCTGAATAGCATCTATAGGAGAAGATGCATGAACTACTCCTACCATCCCTACACCGGCTAGTCTAAGGTCTGCAAAAACTTTAAAATCTTTTGTCTTTCTAACTTCGTCAAATATAGAATAATCTGGTCTTACCAAAAGCAGAATGTCCGCAGTCTTCTCGAAATCCCCTTCTAAAGGTCCGTACTGTGCTATTTCATCTGGAACTTGTAAGTCCCTTGGACTTTCTAGAGTTTTTACTATTTTTCCTTTCCTCCAATAAAATTCCGCCAAACTAGAAGCTAAAGTTGTTTTACCGCTTCCAGGAGGTCCGCATATTAAAATTCCTTCAGCTTTTTCCTCTAATCTTTTCATAAGTTTTTCCGACAAACCATATTCCTCTAACGATAACTTTACAATAGGTCTTACTATAGTTACTTCAACACCATCGCTAAATGGAGGTCTCGTTATAGCAATCCTATAATTATTAAATTGCAAAACTGTAGCTCCTGCTCTTGAAATTTCCATAAACCCCTCTTCGCTTATCCTTGCAGCCTCTGTTATTTCTCTTATAATTTCCTCAACTTCCTCTCTCGTTAATGGCTTATCTGTAAGCTTAACAAGTTTGAAGTTTCCTGGTTTTCCTCTTTTTGCATAAATTGGCGCTTTTTCTTTTATATGCAAGCTTAATGTATCAGGAGTAAGGTACTTTTCGAAAATCAAACCTTCTTTTTTAACCTCAGGTGGTATATATTTAACTTCTACACCTTCTGCTTCTGCCACTAAAGCCTGAACGTAGTCTGCTGTATAAAGGATTGCATTCTCTTTTTTTGCAGTTTCCCTTATTATAGCATCTATTCTGCCTGCCTTTGCTAATTTAATATCTTCTAAAGTTGGTATTTCTCCTGAAAATCTTATTTTTATGCCCTTTTCCTTACAAATTTTCCTTAACTTTCTTAATTCATCCAAACCGATAAAACCCACTTCTTTACCTTTAGAAGCTTGGGCTTGTAACTCGTCTAGAACTGCCCTAGGTATGATTATCTCAATGTTTTTTAACTCTCCTTTCTCTATTAACTCAGAGAGCTTTCTATCTATTATTATCGAAGTATCGGGCGCTATTTTAGTTATTTTTCTCTTTCTTGCCATAGTTTTCATTTGAAATTGTCTCTTAAAATTTTAATTCTAATCAGCAATGCATTTATTAAGCTTTACTCTAAATAATTCTTGATAAGGATGGGTGGTCGACGGATCTAATTTCTTCAAAAATTTTAAGCAAAAAAATTATTCTATAAAAGCAGTATGTTGGACTTGCTGAAAATTCAGGAAGAGATTAGAGAATTTTGGGAAAGGAACAATATTCCAAAGAAAATTGTAGAAAAAAGGTTTAGCGAAAAAAAGCCTAAATTTTTCTTGCTAGATGGCCCGCCTTATGTTAACCAAGTAGCGCATGTAGGTCATATAAAAACGACAACAATGAAAGACGTTTGGTCTAAGTTTAAGCTTATGCAAGGCTTTGCCTCTTGGTTCCAGCCAGGTTTTGATTGCCATGGATTGCCAATAGAAAACATGGTAGAAAGAAAACTTGGAATTAAATCAAAAAAAGAGATAGAAGAGAAGATTGGTGTAGAGAGATTTATGAAACTATGTAGGGAGCATGCAAAAGGAAATGAGCAGGTATGGCTTGAGCTTTACAGAAAGTTAGGAGCTTGGAGAGGCTATTTCCAACCTTATCTTACGCTAGAGAATTACTACATAGAAGCAGGCTGGTGGACTATAAAGAAATTTTTCGAAAAAGGTATGATTTACCAGGGCGAAAAACCTGTGTTCTGGTGCTGTAGATGTCAAACTTCTTTAGCAGGTTACGAGGTTACAGATAGTTATGCCCAAGTTAAAGATCCAGCAATTTACGTGAAATTTAGGATTAAAGGAAATGAATTTATTGTAATTTATACTACTACACCATGGACTCTAATTGGAAATGTAGCTATAGCTGTGCATCCAGAAGAAAAGTACGTAAAAGTAAAAGTAGGGAATGAAATATTAATAGTTGCAAAAAAGAGGGTTAAGGCAATTTTTGAGGAGTTATTAAATGTAGAGTACCAGGTTATAGAAGAATTTCCAGGTAAGAAACTAGAAGGAACAAAATACGAACCTGTTGTTAATGTTCCTATCCAACAAGAATTATCTAAAAAAGAAAATGCTCATAAAGTAATCCTTTCTATACCTGTACTTAAATCAAAAGCCTATGCTAAAAAGGTAGAAAGGATTAGCGAGATGGAAGAGGAAGTTAGCCATTTGGTTAACGTCGAAGAAGGAACTGGTTGTGTTCATATAGCTCCAGGCCATGGTCCAGAAGATTATTATATAGGTCAATATTACAACCTTCCTGCGGTCTCTCCTGTCGATGACGAAGGAAAGTTTACAGAAGATGCAGGTGAATTTCGTGGAATTTTTGTGAAAGATGCTAACAACCTAATAATCCAAAAACTTAAAGAAAAAAATTTATTGCTATACGAGGGGTCTGTTGTACACTCGTATCCATTATGCTGGAGATGTAAATCTCCGCTGATTTTTAGACTAAGCAAACAGTGGTTTCTTTCTATAGAGCCTATAAAGGAGAAGATGCTTGAAGAAAATAAAAAGGTTAGATGGCTTCCTGATTATGGTAAAAAAAGATTTGAAAATTGGGCGAGGCAGGCAACTGATTGGTGTATATCAAGACAGAGATATTGGGGGATCCCGTTGCCTATTTGGATATGTAAAAGATGTGGAAATTTAGAGGTTATAGGCTCAAAAAAAGAGTTAGAAGAGAAATCCGTAAACATTAAAGAAATCCAAGATTTGCACAAACACTTTGTAGATAAAGTTAAGATAAAATGCAAAAAATGTGGAGAATTGATGGAAAGAGTTCCTGATGTTTTGGATGTTTGGTTCGATTCTGGAATAGCTCCATGGGCATCTTTAGGATATCCCTTTAGGAATAAAGAAATGTTTGAAAAGTTATGGCCTGTAGATCTTGTATGCGAATCACAAGATCAAATAAGAGGTTGGTTTTATTCATTAATGTTTTGCGGAGTTGGCATTTTTAATCGATCTCCTTATAAAACGGTTTGCATGATGGGCTGGGTTGTCGATGAAAAAGGAGAAAAGATGAGTAAAAGTTTAGGAAATGTTGTTTGGGCTGAAGACGCTTTAAATAAATATGGAGCTGACCTTTTAAGATTTTACTATTGTTTTGCAAAACCACCTTGGGAAATTCAACCTTTTAGTTTTAAAGCTTTAGAGGATACCAAGAAATATTTCAACACGCTTTGGAATTGCTTTCAATTCTTTCTCACTTATTGCAACAAATTAGATTTTTCGCTTGAAAATCTCAAGCTTGAGGATAGATGGATTTTATCAAAACTCAACTCGCTAATAAAAGAATTTACAGAATACATGGAAAGTTTTAAGTTTAACTTAGCCATGAAAGCTTGGGCAGAATTTTTGTTAGAGGATTTAAGCAGAACTTATATAAAATTAATAAGAGATAGAGTTTGGGTAAGCAGAAAAGGTAAGAAGAAACAAAGTGCACTATCTACACTTTACTTTTCCTTGCTTACTTTAATTAAGCTCTTAGCTCCAATAAGTCCTTTTATCTCAGAATATCTTTACCAAAGATTGAAAAAATTTAAAAAAGAGAAGAAAACTTCGATTTTTGAAGAAGAATTTCCTTCCGTTCAAACAAGCTTTCTGGACGAAGAGTTAGAGAAAGATTTCGAAATTGCAAAAAAAATAATCGAAGCTTGTTATAAAGCTAGACAAGAAGCAAAAATTAAACTAAGATGGCCAATAAAAAGACTCGTATTAATCTTAAAAGAAGGAAAAGACTCGGCTAAAAGGTTAAAGGAGATTATCAAAAGGATGTGCAATTGTAAAAGAATTTGCTTTACTAAACGTAGGGGCAAATTCGTTAGAGTCGACTTTGAACTTGGATCTGTTCTAATAGATTCAGAGTTGGATAGAAAGTTAATAAAAGAAGCTATTAGGAGAGAATTAATAAGAGCTATTCAGTTTGAAAGGAAAAAAGAAGGATTAAGAGTTAAGGATAAAATCAAAGTAGAAGTTAAAGCTAGCGATTTAGCTAAAGAAGCTTTAAAAGAAAAGATTGAAGATGTAAAAAGAAAAATATGCGCTGTAGAGCTTGAATTTAAAGAAGAAGTTGAAGAAAGGTATAGACTAAAATTGTTTGACCAAACGATTAGCTTTAACTTCAAAAAGGTAGAATGAATGATGAAAAAGTTATCCTACTTATAAGTACCATCTTAGCTATCATTGGTATGCTTTCCATCTATCTTTTATCGCTCTTTTATAAGCCGATAGAAATTCCAATAAGCGACCTAACTCTTGAATACGAAGGAAGGAAAGTTAGAGTTAAAGGAGAAATAACTAGAGTTTATTTAAATAAAGAAGGTACTTTTGGTTATTTAGTTTTGTCGGATAATATTTCATTCGTTCAAGTCCCTTTATTCTCCGATCTTATTTCTGCTTTAAAGAAAGAAGGTATATCACCACGCTATTTTAAAAAAGGTATGATAGTCGAAGTAAGCGGAATAGTTAGCGAATATAAAGGGCTTTTACAAGTAATACCAAGAAAAGTTGATGATATAAGGCTGATAACTTGAAAGAGATATTGTTTACTATTATTGGAAGCTTAATTGGAAGTTTTCTTGGTCTACTCCCAGGTTTTCATGTTAATAATATAATACCATTTCTTTTGACCTTACCGTTTCTTCCATTGGATCTTTCAATCTTCATAGTTTCAATAGCAGTTTCCCAAATAGTTTCTAGTTTTCTTCCATCTGTATTTTTAGGTGCTCCTGAAAGCGAGAACGCTCTAGCTGTACTTCCCGGGCATAAAATGCTTTTAGAAGGTAGAGGTAGAGAAGCCGTTAAGCTAGTTTTAGTAGGTAGTTTGCTAGGTGCTATTTTTACCATATTACTTTCCTTAGCTACATCAAGCTATTTTAAAATGCTATACAAGATTTCAAGACCTTTCATACATTACTTAATAATACTCACTATAGCTTTGATGCTTCTTACAGAAAAAAGTTTTAGAAGAATAGTCAGAAGTATTTTTGTCTTATTGTTGTCGGGCTTATTTGGTTTATTAATTTTCAATTTTCCTTTGATTAGCCAAAACATAGTTTTATTTCCAGCTCTAAGCGGATTATTTGGTGCCAGCACTTTACTAACAAGCCTTAGCGAAAGAACCAAAATACCAAAGCAAAAGAGGAAACAGGAAATAATGCTCAAATTTGACAAAGTGGCATTTTGCTCTTTACTAGGAAGCTTTGCAGGGATTCTCGTCGGTTTTTTACCAGCCATAGGGATTTCACAGGCAGCCATAATGGTTCAATATCTTGCAGGTATAAGAGAAGTTAGGAGTTTCTTAGTAACTCTTGGAAGTATTAACGTTGCTAACGAAATCTTTTCACTATTTTGCCTTTATTTAGTTAAAAACCCTAGGTCAGGGGCTTCTGTAGCTATTCAGAAAATAATGGGAAAGTTAGTTTTTGAAGATGTGTTGCTATTCATGTTGGTATCGATTACGTCTTTAGGAATAAGTAGTATCATAACTTTACTCCTTTCTAAAGAATTTTCAAAATTAGTTGAAAGAATTAATTACAAATTTCTAACACTTTTTGCACTTTCTTTCCTTACTCTAATGGTTTTCATATTTTCAGGCTTGGGAGGCTTGTTAATTTTCTTAACTGCAACTTCCATAGGTTTTACAACAATAAAATTGAAAGTTAAAAGATCCTATTGCATGGGGGTTTTGCTTATACCATCCATACTTTTCTTCTCTAAACTAACACCTTATGTGCTAAAGATTTTAAGAATCTAAATTTTAGAAAAATTATGCTTACTAAAGAAAAACTACTTCAAATTTTTAACAAAAGGCCAGAAAGATATTGGAAGGTAAATTTATTCGAAGAGCTAGGGTTTGAAAGAAAAGTTTGCCCTATTTGTAAAAGAGGTTTTTGGAGTTTAAAAGAAAGAGAAAGATGCCCAGATCCTGGATGTGGTGAAGAATACGGGTTTATAGGAAAAAAAGTTACTAAAGTTAAATGGGATTACGTCAAAACTTGGAAAGAATTTGAAAAATTCTTTGTTAAAAATGGTCATGAGTCTATTCCAAGATACCCAGTTATAACAACATGGAGAGATGATTTATTTTTTAATATAGCTTCCATAGTTAATTTCCAGAGGTTTGACGAAGGGGTTATGGTTTTTGAATATCCAGCTAACCCGCTTATAGTTCCACAAATGTGCCTACGGTTTAAAGACATAGCTAATGTTGGTGTCACAGGAAGGCACTACACATGCTTTATGATGCCAGGTCAGCATGCTTTTAATTGGCCTAAAGAGGGTTATTGGAAAGATGAAACAATAGAGCTTAATTTTCGGTTTTTGACAGAAGTAATGGGGATTCCAAAAGAAGAAATAGTTTATAGAGAAGAGCTTTGGAGTATGCCAGATTTTTCTGCTTTTGGACCTTATATAGAAAGCTATTGCTATGGACTCGAGCTATGTAATTCTGGATTCATGGAATTTGGAAAACATAATTCTAGTTACAAAGAGCTTCCTATGAAGGTTGTTGATGTAGGATGGGGTCTTGAAAGATTGGTTTGGATAACTAACTCAACGCCTACTAGCTACGAATGCGTATTCGGACCAGTTTGGACAAAACTCTTAAGAGAAAGTGGGATTAGCTATGAAAAAGAAATCTTTGAAAGATATATTAAAGTAGCAGGTTCTCTAGATGTACAGGAGATAAGAGACATAGAGAGGTTGAAAGAAGAGATTGCAAAAAAGCTTTCTATCGATAAAAAAGAATTAGAAGAGAAAATCTCGCCAATAATAGCACTTTCCTCTATAGCCGACCATACAAGAGCTTTGGTTTTTGCAATTTGTGATGGTGCTTTACCTAGTAACATAGGTGGTGGTTATAACTTAAGGGTAATTTTAAGAAGATCTCTTGCTTTTATTAACAAATTCAATTTTAACCTTGATTTGATAGAAATTTGTTTTTGGCATATCGATTATTTAAGCAAGCTTTTTCCTGAACTTCGTGATTCTGAAGAAATAATCAAAAAAATACTAGAAGTAGAAATTCAAAGGTACAAAAAGAGCAGAGAAATAGTAACAAAAATTATACCTAAGTTAAAGGAAAAAGTAACAACAACCGAAGACCTTATTAAAGTTTATCAAACCTACGGAGTTACGCCGGAAGATCTAGGTATAAAAACACCAGCAGATTTCTATCAGCTGCTAACAGCAACTAAAAAGAGGAAAAGGGAGGAAAAGGGAGAGATGATAGATGTAAGCGGATTACCGCCAACTGAGATATTATTTTACAAACCTGTATATGAGTTTAAAGCCAAAGTAGTTAAAGTGATAGGAGATTGGGTTATTCTTGATAAAACAGCATTTTTCCCAAAGATGGGTGGGCAGGATTTTGATACTGGATTTATAGATGGAAATAGAGTGATAGAAGTTCAAAAGGTAGGAAACGTAGTTTTGCATAAAATTGACGGTAATGTGAAAGAAGGAAGCATAGTTTTATGCAGAGTAGATAGAAAAAGAAGGAAAATTTTAACTATTCATCACGATGCAATACATCTAATAAATGCAGCTGCTAGAAAAATTTTGGGAAGGCATGTAAGGCAATATGGAGCTGAAAAGACTGTTGAAAAAGCGAGGATAGATATAACTCATTATCAAAAGCTAAGTGAAGAAGAGGTTGAAAAGATAGAAAAACTAGCCAATGAGATAGTTAAGAAAAATATTCCAATAGAGAAATTTTGGATGGATAGGTGCGAAGCAGAAAGAAAATTTGGATTTGGTATCTATCAAGGAGGTTATGTTCCATCAAAAAAAGTTAGAATAGTAAAGATTGGAAATTTTGATGTTGAAGCATGTTGCGGAACCCATGGCAATAGTACTGGAGAAATTGGGATAATAAAGATATTAAGAACTAAAAGAATAGCTGATGGATTAGTTAGAATAGAAATAGTTGCTGGTGATAGGGCACTAGAATATTTGAAAAAAATGGAAGGAATAGCAAAAGAATGTTGCAAAGAACTTAACACAAAACCAGAAAATCTTGAAGAAGCCGTTAAAGATTTGTTTGAAAGGTGGAAATGTTTAAGGAAGAAACTCAAAAAAATTAAAAACAAAAAATAAGCTCAACTCTGCTGCCAAACTTTTTCTTAATCTTTTCTTTAATTTTTTCGTAATAGTTAGATCTTGCTTTCAATACTACTTTCCATTTTTCTTCTAAACTCGGAAAATTTTCTGATAAGACTTTCTTAATTTTCTCCCAAAGCCCTGGTTTTAGATTCAGTCTATCTAAAAAAATTCTATTCGAATATTTTGAAACCTTTTTAATCAAATTTTCGACTTCCCTATCTGTTAAGAAGGGTAAGATTGGACCTATGAAAGAAAAAGTACTTAAGCCACTTTCTTTTAATACTTTAAGGGCTTTTATTCTTTCTTTTATCGATGGTGCATTCGGCTCAAAAATCTTCCTTATTTTTTCTTTTAAAGTAATTATCGTAAAACCGATCTCTACATCACCTTTCTTTAATAAGTCTATATCTCTTAGAACAAGTGGGGATTTTGTTTGGATGAATAGTGGCCACTTATTGCTGATCAAAATCTTAATAAGCTTTTTCGTTAACTCATATTTTCTCTCTACAGGCTGATAAGGATCTGTAAATGGGCTAAAGTAGACACATCCCTTCTTTTTCTTTCTCATTTCTTTAAGAAGAACCTGTAGAGAATTTATTTTTGGATAAACGTAGCTTCCCCAGGGCTTTTCTATTTTTCTGTATTTTTTAGTATAATACCATGCATAACAATAAGTACAAGCATGCTGACATCCTACGTAAGGGTTTATAGAATAGTCTGAAATATAGCTTTTACTCAAAATAGATTTGCAGAAAATCGGTTTAATTTCCATGTGCCTTTTTAAGATTCTATATTGAAAAACTCTTCCTTAATTTTTTTATTAGTCCTTTCTTACAAAAAAACGTGAAAATATTCAAATTTTTAGACAAAAAATTCAGAGTGAGAAGTGTTAAGAAAAAATATAAAGTTGGGAAAAATCTCTGCATTTTTTGTAAAGGCTCTAAGTTACTTTGTGGTAAGGAGAGATGTCCACTTTTAGTCAAATTAGAAGCAAAATTAAAGGTAAAACGTTTAGTTTGTAAGAGGGAATTTGATGGTTCATCTCCACCATCGATTTTTGTTGGAAGAATAGGATATCCAAAAGTATTTGTAGGTCCTTTAATACCTCCTATTAGAGGGGATACATCCATTTTAGATTTCCCAGAAAACTGGTTTGGAAAAAGCATAGAAGAAATTGTTACCTTCAGGTTCTTGCTTGTAAGAACGAAGAAAAGAGTTAATGTTAGAGATCTAGAAAATAAAATAGTCCAAAATTTAGTAGAACTCTCCTTATCAAAAAAACCTGTAGATTCGGAAGTTAAGCTTAAGAAAGTTCCATCTTATAAAATCTTCTTCAGTGCAACAAGCCAACCCTTCGGACCATCAGCTCCTCTCGATCAAATAAGAATAGGAGGCTATAAATCTCACCATCTGATAGAAAAGACCTATTATGATACAGACCTAAAAGCGTCGGAAGCCGTTTTTTGGCTGTACGAAAAAGGTGTTGAGGTTTCGCGAATTCAAAGGGCATTTAGTGCTGGAATGCTTGGAATAGGAAAAAATAGGAAGCTCGTACCAACAAGATGGAGTATAACTGCTGTAGATTCGATAATTTCGAAGAAGTTGATAGAAAAGGTTAAAGAATTCAGGCCGATTAATGAGTTCAGAATTTTCTATGGAGAATATCTAGATAACAGGTGGCTTATACTAATGATGCCTAGAGAATGGAATTACGAATCGATAGAAGCTTGGTATCCAAAAACTATTTGGAACGAGGAAGATTATATTGCAATTGGAAGTGACTGGGAGGGTTTTGATAGGTTTAACGATGAACCATCTATAGGAGGTTGTTTTATAGCAGGAAGACTCGCTGTTGGAGAATATTTATTTAGGATAAGAAGGCAAGCTACTGTAATAATCATAAGAGAAATTCATCCAGGTTACCTAATGCCAGTAGGGGTTTGGAATGTCAGGGAAAGTTTAAGAAACATACTAAAGAATAAACCATTTAAGGCTAACAGCTTAAAAGAAGCCTTAAAATTCTTGGAGGAAAGGCTTGATATTCCTTTAAAAGTTTGGATTGAAAATTCAAGATTGTTTAGAAATTTAATTTTCCAAAGAAAACTTTTAGATTATATTAAATATGGAAGAAGAAATAGAGAGACTGTTAAAATTGGAAAAAATAATTAAAAAAGCTGCTAAGGTTCTAAGGGTAAAAGTAGAAGATTTACCAAGGGTTATAAGAAGATTCAAAAACGAAATAAAAGAGATGGAGAAAGAGTTAAATGAACTGGATAAATCCGCTTAATACAGAATATACTGTACCTTTTACGATTTTTTGTATTTCTTTATTCCTAATTTTCGCTTATCTCATTTTCATTTTCCTTAAAAGATTAAAAATTAAAATGGACTACAAAATTGCCACTTCTGTATTTCCGTTTGTAATAATAGGAAGTCTCTTAAGAGTTTGTAGAGATATGAGCCTGTTAAAAAGCCAACTTTTTGAAACTCCCGGAATCTACCTCCTTATGACATCTTTTTATCTTTCCCTTCTGACTTTATTCAGAAAGCTTAAAATAGAATACGATACCTATACGTTCCTTATAGGATTAGCCTTACTTTCCTTTTTACTTCCGATTTTTTCTATAAAAAACTTCTCCGCTCTTTACATGTTTTGCTTAATCTTTTTCCCTCTTTCACTTTTATTTTACTTCTTGCCCATAGCGATAGAGGACAAGATAGTATTAATTCTACAATCTTTTGACGGAACAGTAACTTCAATAGCGATACAATTTTTTGGTTATAAGGAGAAACATATTCTTCCAACTTTATTCATTAGGCTAACTAATTTTCCCTTTATTTTTTTACTGATAAAAATCCTAACAACAGCTCTTGTTCTATTCATTCTTAACAAGTATGTTAAAGAAAAAGAAGTGAGAAATTATTTGAAACTCTTAATAGCCATCTTGCCTCTAGGCACTGGAACAAGAGATCTTGTAAGGTTATTAATGAAAGTTTAAATACGCAACTCCTATAACAACATATGCAGGTATATATAGTAATAACTGGAGGTGTTGTTTCTGGACTTGGAAAGGGCATAACCACAGCTTCTATTGGCAAGATCCTGCAAGCTAAGGGGTTTAAAGTAACGGCTATTAAGATAGATCCTTACATAAATTATGACGCTGGAACTTTAAGACCAACTGAGCATGGTGAGGTGTGGGTTACTGAGGATGGTGGAGAAATCGATCAAGATTTGGGACACTACGAAAGATTTTTAGATACTACCTTAACAAAAGACCATAACATAACAACTGGGCAGGTCTATTATCAAGTCATAATGAATGAAAGAGCTGGAAAATACTTGGGCAAAACAGTAGAAACTATACCTCACGTCACAGACGAAGTAAAGAGGAGGATTAGAAAAATAGCTGAAAAAACAAAAGCTGATTTTATACTTGTCGAAATAGGAGGGACTGTTGGTGAATATCAAAATTTAATTTATTATGAAGCGATGAGACAGATGAAACTAGAAGGCGAAAAAGTTATATTCGTTCATGTAACCTACATGCCAGTTTTAAAACACTTAGGAGAACCGAAAACCAAACCTACCCAACATTCTGTCAAAGAATTAAGAGCTTTAGGGATTCAACCAGATTTTATAGTAGTTAGATCTGAAGTACCTGTAGATGAACCAAGAAGAAAAAAAATTTCGCTTTTCTGTAATGTAAATGAGGAAGATATAATTTCAGATCCAGATGTTGATTTAATTTATGAGATTCCGTTAATTTTTGAAGAGCAAGATTTTGGAAACAAAATATTAAAAAAAGTTGGGCTAGAACCAAGAGAAAGCAACTTAGAAGAATGGGAAAAATTTGTAAATAAATTAAAAAATGCAAAAGAAAGTGTTAGAGTTGGTATTGTTGGGAAATACTTTGCTACTGGTGGTTTTAAACTTCCTGATGCATATATATCAGTTATAGAAGCTGTAAGGCATGCTTGTGCCTTCTGGGGTGTTAAACCTGAATTTGCTTGGATAGATGCTCAAGAAATAGAAAGAGATCCTGAGAAAGTTAAGGAGTTAAACAAATGTGATGGAATAATAGTCCCGGGTGGTTTTGGGTCCACAGGGGCTGAAGGAAAAATATTGGCTATTAAATTTGTTAGAGAAAATAAGATACCTTTTTTAGGTTTGTGCTTTGGATTGCAGTTAGCAGTAGTAGAATTTGCAAGAAATGTGTGCGGCTTAAAAGATGCAAACTCAACAGAAATAAATCCAAATACGCCACACCCTGTTATAGATATACTGCCTGAACAAAAGAAATTATTAAAAGAATGTAAGTATGGAGCTACAATGAGATTAGGAGCCCAGCCAGCAATATTAAAGGAAGGTAGTTTAGTTTGGAAGTTATATGGAAAGAGGAAAATGGTTAAAGAAAGGCACAGACACAGATATGAAGTAAATCCTGCTTATCATGAAATACTTCAAAAACATGGTTTAATCTTTTCTGGCATATCTCCGGACGGCAGATTAGTTGAGTTTATCGAGCTACCCAATCATCCATTTTTTGTTGCAACGCAAGCTCATCCAGAGTTTACTTCCAGACCATTAAGACCAAATCCTTTATTTGTTGGTTTTATAAAAGCTTGCATAGAAAGGAAGCATGCTATTCGAGATCGTAAGGCCAGACTGCATAAGAGCTCTTGAGGATCCTGTGGTAAGAAAAGTTCTTAGAAATTATGTAAGGATTGTAAAAAATGAAATACCAGCTAGATTTGTTGTTTGCGATTCTATAAAAGCAGAATTTAAGGAAAATTGGGACGAAACAAAACTGCTCGAATTGCATAGAGAATTAATGGAAAAATTTAGGAAAAAGTTAAAGAAAGTTTACGAAGAAGGGTTGAAGGTAAGAAGAGTAAAGAAAAGTCTTTTGGACTTGAAAATAGAAGTCGCTAAAAGAATAATGGAACACTGTGAATTTTGTGAATGGAAATGTAGAGTAAATAGAATTAAAGGAGGTCTAGGTTTTTGTCAAGTTGGCAATAAAATGCTTATTTCGTCTGAGTTTATTCACATGGGTGAGGAATCTTATATAACGCCTTCTCATACCGTATTCTTTTGGTCTTGTAATATGCAGTGTGCTTTTTGTCAAAATTATACGATAAGCTATAGACTAGAAAAACCTATAGAGATAAATGAAAAGGTCCTTGCTGAAATAGTTAGAAAAAGAAGGGAACAAGGCTGCAGGAATTTAAATCTAGTTGGTGGTGAGCCTACCCCCTACATTTTTTTCATACTCAAATTGCTTAAAGAATGCAAAGTTAGCACTCCTGTAGTTTGGAATTCGAATTTTTACATGAGTAAAATTTCTATGGAAATACTTGACGGAATCGTTGACGTTTATTTGAGCGATTTTAAATTTGGTCCTGGAGACTGCTCAAAAAAGCTAACTAGAGTAAAAAATTACTGGGAAGTTGTTTCTAGAAATCATTTAATAGCTTCTAACCAAGCTGAATTAGTAATAAGGCATTTAATTTTGCCAAATCATATAGAATGCTGTTCATTCCCTATTCTTGAATTTATAGCAAAAAATCTGAAAGAGAAATGTATCCTAAACATAATGGACCAGTATTTTCCTTATTGGAAAGCAAAGGAATTTCCAGAAATTAATAGAAGGATAACGCCTCAAGAATTCAATGCTGTGCTGAAAAAAGCAAGAGAATTGGGGTTATATGTAAAAAGTTAATTTTTTTATATAAGCTATCTATTAGTTAAGTAGCATGCCGCGCTCTATATGGAACGGATCAATAAGCTTTGGCCTAGTTAACATTCCAGTAAAAGTTTATACAGCTACTAAATCAAAAGAAATAAGCTTTACTACTTTAGATAAAGAAGGGCATCCTATTAAATACAAAAGATGGTGCCCAATTTGTAACAGGGAAGTGCCATGGAATGAAGTTAAAAAAGGTTACAAAATTTCTAAAGATAAGTACGTTATAATAGAAAAAAGCGACCTCGAAAAAATTAAGCTAAAAACCACAAAAACAATCGATATAGTTGAATTTGTAGACGCATCCCAAATAGATCCACTTTTTTACCAAAAAGCTTATTATGTAGTTCCAGATGAAACTGGAAAAAAGGCTTATGCCCTTTTTGTAGAAGCTTTAAGGTTAAGCAATAAAGTAGCTATAGGAAAAGTTGTTATGAAAAATAAGGAGTACTTAGTAGCCCTAAGGGCTTACAAAAAAGGATTAGTAATGCATGTTTTGCATTACATTGGGGAAGTTAAAGATATAGAAGAACTTGAAGAGATAAAGCATTTAGTTCCAATAAGAGAAGAAGAGCTGAAGCTTGCCCAGGCCCTTATAGAAAAATTAACTCAGAAAGAATTTGACATAAGCAAGTTTAAGGATAGTTATACAGAGGCTTTAAAAAAGCTAATAAAAGCTAAAGCAGAAGGCAAAGAAATAGCAGAAGTCAAAGAAATAGAAAAAGTAGAGGAAGAAAAAAGCTTGTTAGAAGCTTTAAAAGCAAGTGTTGAAGCTATAAAGAAGAAAAAGAAGAAGAAAATAGAAGTAAAGACTTGAATCTGCTAATCTTCCAAAAATTTTGAATAATAATTTTCCTTAACAATTTAATAGTATTGAACCTTTATTTTGTAAAGATTGAATTATGGAGTTCCTGAAAGAGGTAAAAAACAAAATTAAAGAAGGAAAAGAGATAGCCAAAAATTTAAACGAAAGAAGGATAGTGAGCGTTTTTTGCAGCAAAAATTCAGAAGAATTAATTTTTTTAATAAAAAATGGAGTTGGAAGAGGAGAAAACTTGCTTTTAGTACACGATAAAGACGAAATTGGAAAAGAATTGGAAAGTCTAATAAAAAATTCAATTAAAAGTTTAAGAGTCATAACCTATGAAAAGACTACCAAAATATTAGGAACTACTTTTAACAATTTGGTTGTGGACCTTAGACACAATCTTAATCCTGATGATATAGGAAGGTTAATCGGTATAGTTAAAGGTGGTGGATTAATCTTCTTAATATTCCCAGATTTTGATAAGCTAGAAAATTGGAGAACAAGGTTTCAACAAGATTTAGCAACTTATCCATATAAAATAGAGCAAGTGGAATCGAATTTTGAAAAAAGATTCTTGAAGAAACTACTTTTAAGCGATTGTTGCCTAGCTATAGATCTAAAGGAAAAAAGAGTAATAAAAGAAATGAAAACAAGCACCAAAAAACCAATCATAAGAAGAAAAAAGATAAGAATTCCAACTTCTTCATGTATACCGAGGAGGTTATATAAAATCTGTTTAACGCAGGAGCAAGCAGAAGTTATATTTAATCTTGAAAAATTTTGGAGAGAAGGAGAAAAGTCAGCATTTGTTTTAAAAGCAAACAGAGGCAGAGGAAAGTCTGCATCTATAGGTATTTTTATTTCATACCTAGTTTGGGAATTTAACAAGATAGGAAAACAACTTAGGATTGGTGTAACGGCTCCAGAGAAAGAAAATACAGAAATCGTTTTTAAATTCTTAAAAGTTGGTTTAAGGAAGTTTAAGATAAGATTTAGAGAAATAGAGAATTCTATAGAAGTTGCAAGAGGGAGAATAGTAATAGAATATAGAAGGCCTGTTAGGTTAGCGGAAAATTATTATGACCTTGTAATAGTGGACGAAGCTGCTGGAATACCAATACCATTTCTTTACAAAATAATTAAGAAATATAGAAAGACCATTTTTTCCACAACTATTCATGGATACGAAGGCGCTGGAAGGGGGTTCTCAATAAGATTTTTAAAAGGGATTAAAGAAGGAAATATTGCAAAAGTTTTTGAATTCAAGATGGAAGAACCAATAAGATATTCTAGTAATGATGCTGTTGAAAAATGGCTTTTTGACACTTTACTTCTAGATGCAGAACCTTGTAAATTGGAAAGAAAAGACTTGGAATGCGTAGCTCTAGGTAAGCTAAGTTATGAAAGAATAAATAGAAGCAAATGGTTCCATCAATCTGATGAAGAAGTAAAACATTTTTTTGGTATTTATATACTGGCACACTACAGAAATAGACCTAAAGATGTTGCACTGTTAGTAGATTCGCCAACACATTTTCCAAGATGTGTAAAAACAGAAACTGGAAAAATAGTCAATTCTATACATTTAGCTAGAGAGGGTAATTTAGATGAAGAAATAATTAAATCTGTATTTGAAAGAGAAAAACCAAAAGGTCATGTAGTTCCTTTAGTTTTATGCAGACACTATCGAAACGTTGAATTTGGATTTCTGAAAGGGTGGAGAATAGTAAGAATAGCAACACATCCAGAAGTGATGAGAAAAGGAATAGGAAGTTTTGCTCTTAAGAAAATAGAGGAAGAAGCTAGGGAAGAGGGACTAGATTGGATTGGAGTTGGTTTTGGTGCAACGCCATTACTTTTAAAATTCTGGATAAGGAACGGTTTCATACCTCTACATATTTCCTTGGAAAGAAATACTGTAAGTGGAGAGTATAGCGTAATTTTAGTAAAGCCGCTTTCTAAAAGAGCAAAAGAAATAATCAAAACTTTCTCTTACGAATTTAGATTAAGGATTTTAGGAAGTCTTATGGATGTTCATTTCGATATAGAACCGGATATACCTATTTTCTTACTTAAACCATTTTTCAAGCATAAGCCGCATTTTAACTTAAATTTCACAGAAAATCAGATTAAAAGAATGGAGGCATTTCTTGAAGAAAAATTACCATACGAAACTGTCGCAGAGGTTTGTAGAGATTTAGCCAAATATTACTTCTTGAATACCGAAAACAGACCAGAGTTAACAGAAACGGTTGAAAAAATATTGATATTGAAGTGTTTTTTAGTAAAAAGCTGGAAGAGAATTTCTAATCTTATGGGGATGGAAACAAAAGTCATAATCAAAAGATTTCGTGAAACCATGAAAAAACTTTGGAAGTGGTATGGGTTTCAAAAACATGAAACAACTATGTTTTGACGAACGTTACTATAAAAAATTGATTAAAGGAAGAAAAACAATGACTATAAGAAGGGGAAAAAGAAAATTCGAAATAGGAGAAAAAGTCGAAGTTATTTGTGGAAAAAGAAAATTAGGAATAGCTAAAATAACAAACTTGGTAATCAAAAAATTTTCGGATATAGATATTAAGGAAGTAAGAAAAGATGGTTTTAGAAGCAAGAGGAAATTGAAAGAAGCTTTGAGAAAGCACTATAAGAATGTTAAGGGAAGCGATATTTTTACTTTAATCGAATTTGAGTGGATAGAAAAGTATGAGTGACCTTTTTTCTGAAAAAATCAAACCAATGTTAGCCCATTCGGCCAAACCTTTTAACTCAGACGATTGGATATTTGAGCTAAAATATGATGGCACAAGAGCTTTAGCTTATATAGATAAAGTAAACAAAAATGTTAGACTCCTTAATAGAAGATTAAATTTTTTCGAAAAAAGATATCCAGAATTTTCAGACCTTTTTAACTTTGTTAAAGCAGAAAAAGTTATTCTTGACGGAGAAATTGTAGTACTTAAGGATGGAAAACCAAATTTCTATCTTTTACAAGAGAGAGAACATGTAGAAGAAGAATTGAGAATAGAAATTTTGTCCAAACTAAATCCAGCCACTTTTTTTGTATTTGATATACTATACTTAGACGGAAAAGATCTTACAAATCTGCCTCTTATTGAAAGGAAGAAAATTTTAAAAGAAATCTTAGTAGAAAGCGAAAAAATTAAAATAGTAAAATTTGTTAAGGGAAATGGAACCAAACTATTTGAAGAAGCTGTTAAAAAAGGCTTTGAAGGAATAATGGCTAAAAAAATAGATTCGGTTTATGAAATAGGAAAAAGGTCAAAAGCATGGCTTAAGATAAAAGTTCTAAAAACTATTGATGCAATAATTTGTGGCTATACGATTGGAGAGGGTTGGAGAGAGAAGTATTTTGGCTCTTTGCTGCTAGGAATTTTTGATAGGGGAAAATTAAGATACATAGGAAGAGTTGGAACTGGATGGAGCGAAGATGAACTTAAAGAATTAACTGCAAAATTGAAAGAGCTAGAGATAGAAAAAAACCCATTTGATATATTTGAAGAAGAAAGAGAAATAGATAAGATAAGATTTGTTAAACCAAGACTGGTTTGCGAAGTAAAATTTATGGAATTCACTAAAGACAAAAAATTAAGAGCTCCTTCTTTCATTAGGTTAAGATTTGATAAGAGACCTGAGGATTGTACTTTACAAGAATAAATTGCTAAAGGTCAAAAGAAATTTGTGAGAAAAAAGAAGAAAATCACCAAAGAAAGGATTTTAATTCTAGTGCTTGTATCGCTTTTAATAATAAGTTGGATTATTAAAATTCAGCCCAAGCCAATAACTAAAGTCGTTCAGAATGTCATTCAAAATGTTAGTAGATCTTTAGAACTAGATTTAAAAGATTATTCTAAAGTCTCTATAGACGCAGGAGTTATAGATGATTATGGAATTGTTACTTTGACTTCCAAGTGCTATAGAATTACTGCTTACACAGAACCAGCACAGGCAGAATCTATAAAAAACGGACTAAAAGGCAAAATAGGATTTAGACCCACTGCTCACGATATAATAAAAACGATTTTTGAAGAAGTTGGAATTAAGGTTTTAATGGTAAAAGTTTATGGTATAAAAAACAATACATTCTTGGGAAAGCTTATAATTCAATATGGCAATAACGTTCTAAGCATAGAATCAAGGCCCAGCGATGCAACAGCTATTGCAGTTAGATTTAATGCACCAGTATATGTTAAAAATGAGCTTCTTGAAAAATACGGAAAATATATTTGCTAACTCTTAAATTCTTTCAAAGCCTTTTCAAATTCTCTAGAAAATTCATCTATTTTCCTTTCTATTCTCTGACAAGCTTTTTTAATAGCTGTAACGGGGTTTCCTCTTTCCATTTTAACCCATATTTTTGGCTCCTCAAGATATGGATGCTCTTTTATATCGGTAGTTTCTAATACGTTTGGATCGTTCCACAACTCGTCTTGAACTAAATTAGTTAAGGTAAAAGTCTCTCCTTTAACTTCAAGCAATAATGTCTTATCATCTTTTTTTAAAGCCTTAAGTTCCATGCTCTAAATATTGTAAAACAAATATTTAAACTATTTCAATACTAACTAAGCTTTTACCGTCAGCCATACCTCTATTGCTTATCTTAAGCAATGTATTTCCTTTTGGAATTCTCAATCTTTTCTCCATAACAACATCCCAAAGAGGTATAATTCCTCTTATGTAAGCATAATTCCCTTTAATTTTTACTTCATAAAATTCAGAAAGCCCTCTGCTAGCAAGGACAAGATAAAAGTTCTTAAATGTATGAGCTAAAAAGTTCGTCCTACCACTTCCAATTATTTTTTCTTTAGAAAGGATTAAAGATTCGAATGGAAATTCTATAGAAGAATTGGAAATTTGTAATTCATCTAAACTAGAGTTAAGGTAGTTAGAAAATGAGGAGTTGCAACCTATAAACATGTCTTGAGTTGTAGGTTTTATGTAACCTGACGCTGCTTGATATTTATCTTGGCTGCCATCAACGTAAATGGTTATAAAGCTTCCGTTATAGGAGATTGCTATCCAATGCCAATTATTATCAAGAACAGTATTACTGGAATTTACATAAGTAGATTCATTAGTTATAATTTTATAGGCAATTCTGTTCTCTGGGGTAATCCAAACTAAATAGCCACCTTCAGATTCGTTTAATTTATCCACAATAACCTGTTCCTTATTTTCTCTTATTTTAACCCAAAATGAAATTGAAAAATAATTTGAAGTTATATTTATAGATTGAGAATTATTCACCCTTACACAACCATTACCCATAAATTTAGCAGCATTTCCAGAAACCCCTTTTTCAAATTCTAAAGAACCATTTAATAACCCGTCATTTTTAAAGTATGAATAGTCCTTAAGCCCATCTTCGAATGGGAAGTAAGATTTTAAGTGAAGCGGATTAAATGTTAAGAAATAAGAAGTACCATTCCCCTTAATCTCAACGTAAAAATTAGTTAGATTAAAAAAGCTTTTAAAAGAAATGGAATCATTCAGAATATACCTGTATTCGACTTTACAATTATCATAACAATTCCAAGAAGGTGAGGCATTAGAATCTATTTCATAAGAATTAAAATACTCAAGAAAAAATGGACTTTTTTCTAACCTAACAACACCTCTTAAGCCTTCTAAGCTCAAATTCGAGGAAGGCCAAAAATCAAAATATAAAGAATTGTTTTCAACTATTATAGGAAATGGCGAGTAAAAATTTGATATTCTCTGAGAACCTTCAGCTTCTCTCGCTATCTCTATTATTGTATTGTAAAGATAGGAAAGAGAATTTATTCCTTTATTTAGATTAGCCATATCTTGCAATTTTTGGGTAAATGGAAGAAAAACTTCCAAAGCTATAAAGATAGCTAAAAAAGAAAGGAAGATAGTTAGCACAAGTGAAACCAACGGGCTTACTCCTCTCATCTAATATGATTTAATTTTGACTGAAGAAAAATCAAAATCCTTTGAGAATAGACGAACAAAGGAAAGGTAATAAATTTTGCGGGATGGTTCAATTTTTAACTTAAAATTTTTGCTTGGAAATGAAACCAACAAAGTGCAGTTTTCTGAAGTCAAGTTAAAAGAAACTTTCCAAACACTCCATTTATCTAAAATTTTGCCTTTGGAATCTCCAGTTTCGTTAATAGTTAAATTAATAAAAACTCTACCTAAGCTCTGAAAAACAGAAACATTTAAAGTATTGTTAGATAATTCTGCTAGTAAAAATAAATTTTCAAAATTCATACCACCAACTTCTCCTGAAATTGATTTTGAAAAATTGAGCACATTAAGAAAAGACTTTGATACATTTTTAATTTCCAACTCAAAAGAATTGAGTACCTCTTTTTCCAAATTTTTGAAAATTAAAGACTCGTATGCCAAATCCTCTGTTTGATCAACTGAGGAAAGGAGAAATAGAACAAAAGAAGCAATTATAGAAACAAATACAAGAAAAGCTTGACCTTTAGATGACATAGACAAGCAATTTTAATGGTTCGTATTTTCCAACCCTTCCAGCGATTAGATACTTAACAACCAAACCTCCTTTATTCTGCAATTTTTTACCCAGAGGTGCAATACTTATTTTAACATTTCTGTTTAGACATTGTCTGAGAATATTTTCTAATTCACTAGTTTTATTATTAAAAATTAACTCTCTTAACTTACCAGCTTCATCCATATAATAAAGAACCATTAACACTTTGCTTCTTACATCTTCTTTTGGCCTTGAAAGAACAGAAAACACCGAAAAAATTAGAATCATAAATAATGAAATAGCGATAAAGCACTCTGTTAGCAAAAGTTGTGATTTCATTCTATATATAGTTTAATCCCAAACCTTTTCTCATACACCTCTTCCCACAGTTTTATTTTCTTTTTATCTAGCACAACCACATCTTGTTCTGGATAAAGGAAACGGATTAATGGAGGTTTTTCAAACCTTAATCCATCTATTAAAACTCTTATGCTAGATTCTGTGTTATTAAAAGCTTCAAGTAGGAAAAATTTAATTCCATTAGAAGCGTTAAAAGCTGTCCAATTCTGCCAATTTTCCCTCTCAATTCTTTCTTCAAACAAGTTCCAACCTCTCTTAAATTCACTTACATTTTTGTAAATAGTTTCGTTTCCATCATTTATTTTAACTAAAATGTTAGTAAGGTTTGTATTGTTTAAGAAAAAGTAAAATCTCAAATACCAACCATTACTAACTCCCTCGATAGTTTTGTTAAACTTTATGGAAACCTTATCACCAGAAAAGCTTCCATCAAAAGTTACACTACAATTCCCGTAAATTCTCTCTTCCTTGCAAGATAGATCTCCAATTCCTTCAATTATATACCACCACCCAATACTTTCGTTTTCTGTAAAAGAATCTCCGTTTGAAGGGACCCAATCGCTTGTGTTAAACTCAAAGTTCTTAGGAGGATTTACTTCAATATTGTGAAAGAATAAGTAAAATAGACTTGAAGAATTTGCTGTAATATTAACTGGAAATGTTATAGTTGCGTTTTTTAGATAACCTTTAAAGCAGTAATTAGCTTTAACAATTTTTATCGGATAGCTATTCCAATCCTCATCGTAAACCCTTAACGAAGAATTTAAAGCAATTCCTTCACATTCGTCATCAAAAACTATCTCAAGTTCTATAGGCAAATTAGTCCTATTAATCGAACTATTTTCTTTTAATTCAATAGGTATTTTCTTTACTCTACTTACTAGCGAAACTTCTGAATTTTCGTCCAAAAGTTTAAAAATTAAAGGCTTAAAATTAATCTCCTTTCTTATGAAAGAACCTACTTTGTTTAAAAATACACTCAAAAGGAATGAGAATAGAACTATAAAAATACCAAAACTTATAGGAATCTCTAGCTTCATCTAATAAAAATTTGGATAGGAAAATTAAGATGATGAAAAAGTTCATTTTTTTACTTTTCTTTTTATCTGTTTTAGCAGTTGCCCAAACTGATGAATCCCCAGTTTATATTAGCTGGAAAATCAATTCTACTCTTGCTGGAACTCCTGTAATGCATGCTGTTAGATGGAAAGATGATATCGGACTTTCGGGATACATTTTTAGTTTTGATAATTGTACAGGACATTTTATAAACGATTCTTGGGTGCCTTTTAAAAATCAACTTGAAGATTGGAGTAACGTAACAAAAATTATCAATAGCACGGTCGGCTGTAAAATAAGATGGGTTGTTTATGCAAACGATACTAGTAACCAATGGAATGTAACTAAGATATTTGAATATTATACTAGCGGAAGAAAAAGAGAATTCAAATTGTTTTCCCATTGCCTAAAATTACCTTTTTTAGTATTGGAAATAGGTGGATCGTTAAAATTTAAGGTTGTTAAAATTTGCATAGGAATCTAATAACTTTCCAATTCTTTAATAGCGGATTCTATTTCTTCTACCTTTTCAACCAATTTTGATAAAACATCTACTAAGCTCTTTAATTCTTCCCTACTTACTACCTCTATTTCCCTTTCTCTAACTATCTCTTTAGTTTTTAGTTTTACTATTTTTGCCTCTAATTCTCTAATTTTTTTATTTAACCTTTCTAATTCTTTTTCAACCTTATCTCTTTCTGCAAACTTTATAATTCTAGAGCTAACTTCATCAAGAGTTTTTACTATATCCGTAGATAGCTCTTCCAGTCTTTTTATTTTATCTTTTTGGTCTTCTATTTCTGTCAGTTTTTCAGAAAGTTCGATAAAGATCGTCTCGACCCTATTAACCATTCTAGAAATTTTTGAGCTTATATCTTCCATCTGACTAACTTTTTCTTTCATTTTTGAGGAAAGCTTTACCACATTTTCAAAATCTTTGATTCTTTCAAGCAAACTTTCCACCTTTTCCAACCTTTTCCTTAAAATATTAATGCCTGCATTCAATTTTTCTAAGGATGCCCTTAATTCTTCTATTTCTGCATCTCTCTTAGAAAGCATCTTTCTTATTTTCTCAAAATCTATTAACCCAATCTTTTCCATCGCTTTCCTTACATCTATTTCTAACTCGCTAAAAATCCTTTCTCTTTCTAAGATCATAGACCTAAGCTCTCCAATTTCTTCAAATATATGCCTTAACCTTTCTTCAACATCTTTTCTTGAACTTTCTAACATCTCTATTTTTCCTCCCAATCTCTCAATTTTCAAAACCAAATCAGGAATTTCCTCTTTTCTTTTCTCTTCTTCTTTTACTTCTATTTCTTCCTCTTCCTCCACAGGCCTTTCAGGAATCTCTTCTATAACTCCATACCTCTCCTTCAATTCCCACTCTTTCATTTTTTCTTCATAACCCTTTACCATTTCCTTCAATTTTTTAAGCTCCTCCGACCTTTCCATACTCCAAACCTAACGCTTTCTTTAAAGAATTTATATAAATTTCAGCCATCCTAAATCTTCCTTGTTTAAGCTTATCTTTTGCAAGCTTTAATTCAATCTTCATTCCAAACACATCTTTCCCAGCTTTTTCTAACTTTTCTATTTCGCTCTCTATCAATTCTATCATTTTGGCAAACTCTGTGTACATTTTTAGTTCTTTTTCTAACAATTTATGCGGATTGTGATAAGGTGGCCTGAAAGAGACAAACCAAGGCCTTCCATCGTTATATCTTGGATTTTGAACCATACCAACTCCAACTTCTTCTCTCGCTACTCTTTTAGCATACTCTAATCCATACTTGGTTTCAATCCTACTCAAATCCTCTATGCTCTTAGTGTGCATTTGTATTTCTGTTAAAACATTACCTCTAATAGCCTCTTTAAAGTCGCTTAATACTTGAGAAATCATTATTAGTCCAATCCCCCATTTTCTGAATTCTCTGCATGCCTTTTCTAAAGCAACATAACCTCCTTTACCACCATATTTTTCTAACAATCTATGAACTTCATCAAAAACTATAACCAATTTTAGCTCGGTAGATTCCTCCCAACCCTGCCTAAATATTGTATCGATTATATTTCTTACCGCATCATCGTATTCGCCTGGCTTCAATTTATTAAGAGTAAAAACAGTTATTTCACCAGGATTCATCAATTTTTTAAAATCGATTTTTATATCAGGTCTTGTAACCTCGATTATCATTCCTTTATAAGATCGTGGATGAATCCTTGGATTCAAACCAAACTTCTTATAATAACGTAGAACTTTTTTATCCCTGCAAGCCCTTACAAATCCCGTCCATTGGGCTGTCGGGTCAAAAACAACTACTGGTATTTTCTTATCCAGCAATTCTTCTACGAATAAACTAGCAGTTACGGATTTTCCTGAACCAGTTGCTCCAGCTATTAATACGTGAGTTGTTAAATCAGACATGCTAAAAGTAGCCCTTACGTTAGTTTCTGCTATTTTACCGAGCCAAAGTTCTCCTCTTGGAAGTTTTCTGAAGTCGACTGGAAAGATATATCTTGCTTTTTCTTTCTTCCATTTTATATACCTCTTTCTGACATAGTACCAAGCTATTAACGAAACTCCTAAACCAGCAAAAATTAGCAATAATTTAAATGGAACCTGTTCTAAAAGTGGTTTAACGATCCGAAGGGTATCAGAAGAGACTGCTCTTTTCTTCTTGTATATAGCTTCCACCATAAAAGAATAAACACCCAGAGTAGCGTTCTTTGGTATTTTAATTTCTTTAACGAAGGATTTAGAAGTTTCCATAAATATTGTTTCTGATTCAGAATAAATCACCTTCTTAGTATCGAGATTTACCAAAGCATATTTTAACGTTAGGTTATACCTTCTCTTTATCCCAAGATTGTAAATAGTTATTTGAAACCTAGCTGTTTGATTTGGTCTTACCTCCCTAGTTAAAGTTTCCACAACAACTCCAAATTCAACTTCTTCCCTTAAACTAACAAAAAGTTTAAATGGTAATCTTTCTTCCTGATGACCGCTTCTTAATATAATTTCACCTAAATAAGTGCCTACTGGAATTGTAGGTGGTAATCTTATGGTTAACCCTATAACTTTTTCTTCATAAGGAGCTAGCGAAACCTTCTCGGTTTCGACTTTTACATAAGTTGCTGCAGAACCTTCTATTGAAATTGAAACATTAATGGAAGCATTAAGCAAATTGGTTATCCATAAAGCATAACTTTTGCTTTCTCCAGCCAAAAGCTCGGCTTGCGTTAAATTAGTTTTTGCTGTAAATCTAATTGGAGCACAATCTATTGGACAAGTTGTTTCGTTTTCTCCTTCTTCGCATATACCATTACCACATACAGGCTTAACTCCTAAACCTGCACCTTCGCCAACACTTGCTCCAGCAGTCTCAGGCGGCGGAGGTCCACAATCTTCTGGACAATTAAGCGGGGATTCTCCTTCTCCACATAAACCATTACCACAAATTTCCCTTTCAAAAGCATAATAAACAGAAAAACTAGATGCGGGCACATAAAGCAAATGAAGAGTTCTGTTAACCCAGCTACCATTAACTAACGTCCAGTTAGAATAGCATGCATTATTTCTCCAATCAGAACATTTCATGGCAACTATGCTTTGGCTAGATTCAAAATCTATTGGAGTTTCTGAATAGTTGAAAACTATAAATGCATTCTTATAAGCAAAAATAGTTTCGACTTTAAGAGCCCCTATTTCATGATTTCTCGAAGGAATCGGTGGATCTAAATAAGTTAAAGGTATGGTAGAAATGTTTATCGGATTCGTTATGTTAGAAACTTCTCCAAATTGTTTTTCTGAGGTTTTAGTTGTATTTAATTCTTTAAATTCTACCCAATGAGTTTGCAATTTTTCATCATTTATGAGCACTCTTAAATCATAGGTTCTTTGGAATATAGAGGCGTTCAAAAACTTATTAGGCTCAACTGCTATTCTATGAACTAGAATATTTTTAGAAGGTCTGTAAAACTCAAACCAGAATTTGTTTTCAGACTTAACATAAAGATTCATCCTCTTGAAAACGGAAAACCAACTTTTAAGAAAAGCTAGGTTGTTAGAAGTATCGTTTGCAAATAATACAAAATCATAATCACCTTCTTGAGTTAATTGAGTAAGATTCAAAATCCAAACCGTCTTTCTTTTATCAGGAGTTGTATTTGTTAAAAAGAGAAGGGATGAAGTTCCATTAGGATAGGTTAAATTAACCCAAACTTTATCTACACCATACCAATCGCTTATATTAGCTTTTATAGTTACAAAACCTCCAGGTTCTGT
>CAZGBT010000003.1:0-82965 GCA_964524025.1 uncultured archaeon
ATGGTCCTTATAAGAGCAAAAATCTTTAGCGATGCAAAATTCATCGAGATAGAGGGTCCCTGAAAAGTATAGAAGGAAATGTGCTAAACTTGGCAGAAAGATTGAGAATCTTATGTTTAACTTTTAATATCACTAAGAAATTAGAAATTATTTTATGAGCTTAAAATCGAAGTTAAAAAAGATTGGAACTTGCACATGGGAATTACCTAAAGGAGCAAAGCCAGGAATGAGGGTTCCAGCAAGATTGTTCCTTTCTGAAAAATTGCTAAGAAGAGTTGAAGAAAGTGCTATAGAACAAGTTGCAAACGTAGCTTTCCTACCTGGCATTTATAAGTATTCAATTGCCTTACCGGATATGCATACTGGTTATGGTTTCCCTATTGGTGGTGTTGCTGCTTTGGACTTTGAAGAAGGCGGACTAAGTCCTGGTGGTATAGGTTTTGATATAAACTGTGGTGTTAGATTACTAAGAACGAACCTAACAGAAGAGCAAGTTAGACCAAAACTTAAGGAACTACTCAATGAAATTTTTAAAAACGTACCTAGTGGAGTTGGAAGAGGAGGAAAAATAAGATTAAGCATTTCACAGCTAGATGAAGTCCTACAAATGGGTGCTAAATGGGCTGTCGAAAATGGTTTTGGCACAGAAAGAGATCTAGAATTTATAGAAGAAAAAGGCTGCCTAAAATACGCTGATCCTGATAAAGTATCGGAAAAAGCAAAAAGAAGAGGAGCGCCTCAGCTAGGTTCTTTAGGTGCAGGAAACCATTTCCTAGAAATTCAGAAAGTAGATAAAATCTATTTGCCTGAAGTAGCAAAAGTTTTTGGTATAGAAAGAGAAGGACAAATAACTGTTATGATTCATACTGGTTCTAGAGGCTTTGGCCATCAAGTTTGCACAGATTATCTAAGAATTTTAGAGCATTCGTTTAGAAGCGAATTAAGGAAATTGCCAGATAGAGAGCTTGTTTTTGCTCCAGCTGGGACTAGACAATGCGAAGATTATTTTGCTGCAATGTGCTGTGCTGCAAATTTTGCATGGTGCAATAGACATATGATAATGCACTGGGTTAGAGAAAGCATGATAAAGGTTTTTGGTATGAGAAGAGAGGATATAGGATTAGAATTGGTCTATGATGTAGCTCATAATATTGGAAAGATAGAAGTTCATGAAATAGACGGAGAAAAAAGAAAGGTTTATGTACACAGAAAAGGTGCCACAAGAGCTTTTCCGCCAGGAAGCGAGGATATACCAAAGGCTTATAGAAAAGTTGGGCAGCCGGTGTTAATTCCAGGTTCAATGGGCACTGCTAGCTATATTCTGGTAGCTGCTGAAACTGCAAAAGAAACTTTTTATTCTACTGCTCATGGAGCTGGTAGAGTAATGTCAAGAGCAAGAGCTTTAAGAACTTTTAGAGGAGAAAGGGTAGCTGGTGTTTTAGCAAGTAGGGGTATTCTAATAAGGGCAGCGAGCTGGAAAGTAGTTGCAGAAGAAGCTCCACAAGTTTATAAGGAAATAGACGAAGTTGCTTTAACAACTGAAAGAGCTGGAATATCCAAGAGAGTTGTAAGATTAGTTCCTATTGGTGTAGTAAAAGGATAACTAGCCAACTAACTTTTGCGCTATAGCTTCTCCAAATTTCTTTGCAGCAAACGGACCACTTGCTGTTATAATATTACCATCTATTTCTACATCCTTTCCTGTATAAATTGCTCCATGCATTTCTAAATTACTCTTTTCAGAAGGAAAAGCCGTAACTATTTTTCCTTCTAAAATTCCAGAATTAGCTAAAATCGATGGCGCGATGCAGATAGCGGCAATTATTTTATTTTTTTGATATGCCTCTTTAGCTATTCTTAAAGCTTCTGTATCGTTAAAATAAACCTTAGTTCCGGGTCCTCCTACAAATATTATTGCATCGTATTTATCCACACTTACTTCCTTTAAAGTCAAATTTACATTCAAACTTTTTCCAAAAACACTTCTAGCTATTCTTTCTTTACTAGCTATGTAAGCTTTTGCTCCATAGCTAGTCAATATTTTGTAAGGTTCAAAAAACTCTTCGTCCCTAAAATCCTGCGGAGCTACTATGAATAAAACAGATTTTCCGGCTAAATCTATTTTAGTTTGCTTTACACAACCAGCGAGTAATAGAGGTATAATTATTAAAGCAAAAAACTTTCTCATGAATTAAATTAAAAATTAAATTTAAAATCTTCTTTTGCAATTTTCTCTAATCTTCTGACCTGTTCTTTTCTAAAACCAATATAAATGCCACCCTCTTTCTTTCCAACCCAAGTTCTTGTTCCTTCACCTTTTTCTAGTACCTTATTAAGGAGTTTATGAAAAATCTTAATTTTCCAACCTTTACTAGTTTTTATTTCAATCCCGTCTTTAAGCCCTCTAATCGAAAGAAACTCTCCTTTTCCGTTTATGAATTTTTCAAGTTCCTTAGCTTCTATATCTAAGTGAGTAACTCTAGCTAAAGCAAAACCTTTTACATGAATGTAAACTTCCCCTTCTATTTCTTTAGTCCCAACAAAAATTTTTGCTCCTTCAAGTTTAAGCTTACCATAAGCTGGGCCAGTCATACATCTAATATCACTTGAGCCTTCCAAACATCATTTTTCTCTATTTCCATTTTATGCATAGTGCATGCTTTAACTTCTGTTTTACCTTCGTGTTTTTCTGGGTCGAAATGCTCTCCATAACAAAAAGCTTTTAATTTATAATTTTTTTCATCAACTTGAACTTCAAATTTTGAAAAAACTAAGCCTTCAGCACCAAAATAATAAAGCAACTCGTTAAGCCAATTAAAAAGCAAAGATTTTAAATCGTCCCCTTCAACTTCGATAATCTTTTTCTCTTTTGGTTCAATTTTTGTAGTATCTACCATCACTTCAAACATAGCAAGGGCTGCATTTTCAAAAAGTTCATTTAAACTCTTACCGTAAGCAAGGAAAGCTACGTCTGCTGTTGTTATATCCAAATACTCAAATTTTTTCATAATTTCTTATTAGTTTTGGTTAATGAAAGTGTTAAGAAAAAGATTTAAATTACTTGAACACAATTTTTTTGTACTATGAAAGATATTTACGACTTAATAAGAACGGAAGAAAGAGTTTTGGAACTTGTAGATTCTGCAAAAGGTATTAATGCTTTATTAAGAGATTACTTAAGACCAGATAGGGGTTATCAGACTGCTCGCTACGTTGTTTCGGAACTTCAGCATTATGTGGAAAATCTTTATGAGGGACTTCAGCGAATAGAAAAAATACCCAGTTTTAAGAAGATAAAAGAATTGTTTGAGGAAGATGTCTTTCCTATTCTAAGGAAAATGAAAAACCTACTTAGAAAAGTCGAAGTATCTTATGAGAAGGGAGAAAGAGGTAAGGAAGTTCTGCTGGCAGGCGAGTTTGAGGAACTCTTGATAGACGCCTATGGGATTCACATTGCTATAAGTTTTTATAAAGGACAACTTACCTTAGTAGCTAGTGCGCTAAGGGGCGAGTTATTTTCCGCGTTAAAAGAAGGTTTAAGGTATGCTTCTATTTTTGTAAGAAAAAAGAAAAATGATCAGACTTATTATATGAACGGCTCAGAACCGTTCATAGCTTGGTCGATTGGGACTTCTTATGAGAACGAAGGGAGAATGCTTAGAGAATTAGTAGAAAAGATTAAAAGAAAGAGATTCAAGGAAGCAAAAAAATCTTTGTTACAACATGCGCCAATAGAAGGGGTAAAAAAAATGATCGAAAAACTAAGGGGTATGAGAAAACTGTTTCATCAGATGGTTAGAGAAAGGACTCTCTGGGAGAAGGGGTGTAGAGCTTCTGTTCTTTTCAGTCTAGTTCCACCCTATTATGAATCTCTAATCAATGAATTATATGTGGAGTTTTATTCAAATCCTTCTACCTACATCGTATAGCCGCAGCTTTAATCTTAACAGTTCACAAGCAATATCAGGATCTTCTTGAGCTATTTCACGTAAACCTTCTAACTCTGCCTGAGGAAGTGACCCTTCCGCCACTTCTAACAACTCTCTTACTTCCATTCGTAGCTTTTCTTCAAACCTTTTCTCTTCCAAGATCGTCAGAGGACTCTTGTATCTCTTCCATACAGCTTGTCGTTCTTCTCTCTCAAATTGCTCGTAGAATGCACATCCATATATTACGTCGGGGTCTACTTCACAATCTGGCCGCGCTTCTGGGCAAATAGGTACATAAGGGCATGCCCACTTGTTATTTTCCTTCATAATTAGAATTTTCATCATAAATTATTTAAATTACTACCGCCTAATGGCTAAAATTTTAGTCAATTTCTCCTTGATTTTTAATGCATCTCTTTCTAAAAGTGGTGATTCGCAGATTATCGTTATGTTAACAGCTCTTTTTACTATTTCTTTCAAAAGCGGCTCGACTGGAGGATGATTGTTTATTGGAACATGGATATCCTGAAACCTTTTTGTATTAATATTATACTTTACGTTGCTAAAATGCGAATTTATATGCTGCAAATTCATAACCTTAACTTTATCGAAAATCTCTGAATAATCTATAAAACCATTATTTCTAGCATAGATGTGCGCAAAATCTATTAAAGGAACTACTCTTTTGTCATTTACTTCTTTACATAATTTAATTACTTCATCCAAGTCACCAAACTGCCCTTTCTTTGCCATCGTTTCTATAGCAAGCTTAGTATTACCGCTAAATCTTTCTAGTATGTCCTCTATTCCTTCTTTTATCTTTTGAAAGGTTTCCTCCTTTCCTTTCTTCCAATAATAACCTGCATGTATTACAACACACTCAGCATTCATAGCACTTCCGATTTCTAAAGATTTAAGTATTAAACCTTTTGATCTTTTAACAACAACTTCCCTTTCTGAAGCAAGGTTTAAAAAATAAGGAGCATGAATAGATAATCTTATCCCTAGTTCTTCTGCTTTTTTACCCAAAATTTTTGCATCCCTTTCCTTTAAATAAATTTTCCTGACAAATTCTATTTCCAAAGCGTTCAAACCAATTTTAGATATATAATCCAAAGCTTCAAGAGTACTCTTACCTTTTAAAGCTAAAGGTATACCAGCTGGTCCTATAAAAACTTGCATTATAGCAGAAATCTTGCTAATAATTCGATTATTATAAGGAAAATCGCTATAAAAACTACATGTTCAGGCTTTAACTTAAAGAATTTCTCTTCCTCCTCAGGGTACCTTATTAAACCTCCTATACCAGCTGGCAAATAAATTCTCTCCCTTCTTTTAACCATACTAATTTGCTTCTAAAATTATTTCTTCTTCTTCAAAGATCTTTTCCTTGAGCAACTCTATTAAAAGAAGTCTTCTAACATCTTTAACTAACTTGCTCTTCATTGGATAAGAGTTATACCTAATAATTTAAATAGTTGGCGTGCCGGCAGTAGCCCTCCTTCTGTTTAAGCGGCATTCGTCTAAGCGGCCTTAAAGGCCTTGCATCTCATCGAGGTCCTCGGCCCGTTTCATCCCTTCCAACCCAACTCAAGCAAAGCTATCATAGTTAGCGGATTGGAAGGGTGTCGTTTCTGATGCCGAGGCAAGCTTCTCAGCTTGCTCCTTTCGGAGCCCTCTCGATGGGAGGTACTTCCTCAGGTTTTTAACCCGAAGCCGCCCTGCCGGCTCGCCAAATATTGATAGTCTTCCTGTTTTTAAATCTTACCTTTAAATAGCCCTTCCACATTTACTTCAAAACCTATGACAGGCATTTCAAGTTTCCATTTTTCCAAGACTCTAGGATGTATCTCTCCGAAGAAACCAACGCTTTTTTTACCGATAAGTATTTCAGCGCATCTTCCAGCTATAAAGGAAGGATGCTCAAACGGTTTAATTTCATAATTTATCCCTAGACTAGTTAGAAATGCGTCTATTACAGACCTTATTTGTGCAAAATTTGCTTTTGAGCTTGAAATTACACAAGCAAGCTTTCTTACATTTTTTGTTTTAGTCTCTTCATCTTGGTCTATTATTACTGCATCGCCTATCTCAAATATTTTCTGAGGAAATTCTCTGTGTTTATTAGCTTCTAAGAACTTTAGTAAGCCAGGCAACAACCAATTTCTTAAACATGTGTAAGTTTTAGAAACTGGATTCTCTATCTCAACTACATCTTTCCTTTTAACGTACATCTTATCGAACTGATCTTCTTCATTAGTTAAGACCGGTAGCATAACTTCTTGGAAGCCTAATCCGATCATCACGATTCTTAACTTATTAGAAAATTCTTCAAACTCATCTAGTTTACCTTTGGTAGCTAAATTTGGCAATTCTGGCTCTATCTTATTAAATCCATATCCTATAGCTATATCCTCTATTAAATCCCATTCATGCAATATATCAACTCTATAAGGAGGTATCGCAACTCTAATTTTATTCCTGCTTATTATTTTACTTCCAAAGCCCATTTTAATTAAGCATTGTTGAACTTTTTTTGCTGTTAATTTTATACCCAAAAGTTTCTCCGCTTTTTTCACATCCAAAATCTTGGTTTCTTCTCTAAGCTTGGGTGTGATCTCAACTTTATTTTTCTCTTTAATTTTTACAGCTTCTATTCGACAACCTCTTTCAGCAAAATTAGTAACTATTAAATTCAGAACTTGATTGACGGCATTTTTATCTGTTCCGGTCACCTCAACAAAAAGGTTTTTAGTATCTTCTTTTACTCTCGTTCTTTCAGAATTGATTATTGGTGGAAAACTAAAAATTCCATTTTTATCGCAATAAACAGGAAACATTTTAGCCTTTTCAACTATATGACCAAATTCTCTCCCCTTTTCTGTTTTCTTTAATATTTCTTCTAAAGTCAGTTCAGAATGCCAACCAAGAGGAACCATTTTTTCCTTTCTTCTAGCTTGCTTGTAATAAACAGGAAATTCTATTTTATCTAAATCATGAATTCCTATCGCAACTTTTACTCTCCTTCTTCCTAAAGTTTCATGTAAAACTTCTTGAATGTTCATTAAGCTACGAATAAAACTATCAGTTAGCTTTACATCCCTTATAATTGCACAAGCAATGTAAGGTCTTATTGGAACGTCTTCTTTTATCACTACATGCTTAGCTCTTTTTATCTTATACTTCACTGGCTTCTTATAAATTCCAAGATAAAACTTAAAAGCTCTAACCAAACCTTCTACTCCAAACATATCAGCTCTATCAGCAGTATGCTCAATCGTTATCTCATTTTCGGTAATTTCCTCGACATTTGTCTTAAAACTTTCGACTAAATTCTTAAGTTCTTCATCGCTTAATTTCCTTCCTAGAAGCTCGAATATATCCTCCTTCTTGTAAGTAATTACTGGCATCAGACCACCTCCTTATTTCTTAACCAATCTAAATCATAGGAGTAAAGATACCTTATATCGTTTATTCCTAGTTTTATCATAGCTAGTCTGCCAAAACCAAGACCCCACGCGAGAACTGGAACGTCTATTCCTAAAGGTAAAGTAACCTCTGGCCTAAATATTCCTGCGCCACCATACTCAACCCAACCTATCTCTGGATGATAAGCCAAAGCCTCTACGCTTGGCTCTGTGAATGGAAAGTAGCTAGGTTTAAATTTTACCTTTACTGCATCAACAACTTCTTCAGCGATTACTTTTAGATATCCTAACAAATGCTTTAAATTTAAGCCTTCGCCAACGACTATTCCTTCGCATTGTTCAAATTCAATAAAATGTTTTGCATCTATGACATCAGGCCTAAAGACTTTGTCTATCATAAACATCTTGAAAGGTAAATCTTCCTTCCTAAGTTTATAAAGGACCCTTGCAGATACAGCAGTTCCTTGACTTCTCAAAATAAGCCTTCTTGCTAATTCAAAATCCCAAAAACCCCATCCTTTACTTCCTGTTTTCCAACCATTTTCATGAGTCTTCCTAACCCTTTCCCATAGTCTTTTGTCTAAAACTTTCCCATACCTTGGTTTTTTAACCATAAAAATATCATGAATGCTTCTTGCTGGATGATCGCTAGGCATAAACAAAGCATCGCAATTCCAAAAGTTTAGTTCTACATAAGGTCCTTTTACTTCGACAAAACCTAATGCTAACAATTTCTTCCTTACCTCTTCTATTATTTGTTTGTATGGATGTGGCTTACCAGGAAAAATCCTTTTACTCTTTAGGGTAACATCATATTTTTTAAACTTAACTTTTTTCCAAATTCCAAATTTTATGAGTTCTGGTGTTAAATCTGTAACCTCCTTTCCTGCGTATATACGTTCCAATTCTTCTTTTCTAGGAGAATATTCGTATATAAGCTTTCTTTTTAAGAGAAGTCTTACCATTTCTTCGCTAACCTGTTCGCCCTTACTTATCTTTCTTAAAGCTTCTTCTTCTGGAAAACTTTCTGGGACTTTTTTTAACCAAATCCCGCCGCCTTTAACTTCTATCCATCCTCTTTCAAGACACCATTTTATGGCTATATGAAAATTCTTAATCTTCTTAATAGCATGTTCCATCTTTAAAAAATGGGATGGCTCTTGCTTAAGCAATTCTATAAGTTTTCTTTCAGGCAACCCCTTTTCTAAATATTCTTTACCCTCTTCAGTAAGCTTGTAAATTTTCATAAAATCAAGTTTTGATTTGCTTTATATTTTTTTAAAGTTTTATAAAATCCAATTATCCATCATGGGAATCTTAATAGATCCTTGGGGAAGTTTTTTGATAAAAGATTATGAAAGGTTGATAGGAGAATATAGGATTGAACCATTTACTAAAGAATTGCTTGAAAAGCTACCAAACCCGAATAAATTGATGAGAAGGTTTGTAGTTTTTGGACACACGGATTTGCAAAGGATAATTAAAGCTATAGAAAATAAAGAAAAATTTTACGCGTTAAGCGGAATAATGCCATCTTATGATAAAATTCATTTCGGGAATAAGATGGTAATAGAAAATCTCTGTTATTTTCAAAATTTAGGCGCAAAAACTTTTGTTTGTGTAGCTGATTTAGAAGCTTTAGCTACAAGAAAAGTAAAGCTAGAAGAATCGAGAGAAAGAGCTTTAAACTTTCATATACCAGCTTACATAGCTTTAGGTTTGGATCCTAAAAAAACCATTTTTTATTTTCAATCAGAAAACGAAAAGGCAAAGAACCTTTGTTTCGCTTTCTCAAGTAAAATAACAACTAGCGAATTTAAAGCTATCTATGGAAGTTTAGAAGCTTCTAGAATAATTTCATCCCTTTTGCAAGCTGGTGATATATTATTCCCTCAATTAGAAAACCCAATGCCTGGAATTATACCAGTAGGTCCAGATCAAAGCCCCCATATATTGTTAACAAGAGATGTAGCACATAGAACCAAATCTATGTTTGGATTTATCCCGCCTTCTGCTATATACCATAAATTCACACCAGCTTTAAATGGAGAGCTCAAAATGAGCAAGTCAAAGCCACAATATTGTATTTCTATTCCAGAAGAAGAGGATAGCATTAGAAAGAAAATTATGGACGCTTTTACAGGCGGCAGGTTTACTTTAAGGGAACAGAGGGAATTGGGAGGAGAGCCAGAGAAATGTACTGTTTTTGAATTATATAAGCAGCATTTAGTAGAATATGATGAAGAATTAAACGAAATTTATAGAAAATGCAAGAATGGAGAACTGATTTGTGGCGAATGTAAATTAATGTGCATAGAAAAAATGTTAAAGTTCATGAAAGATTTTGAGAAAAAGCTAGAAAAGGCTAGAAAAATCGTTGATAGACTAAAATTCTTAAAGTAACAAAATTATAACAAACTAATTATGGCAGAAGAATTTGAGATTTGGGCTGAAAAATATAGACCGAAAACTTTTGATGAAATAATAAATCAGGAACATGTTATAGAAAGGGTTAAAAGTTTTGTTGAAGAAAAGAATCTTCCGCATATGCTTTTTGCTGGCCCGGCAGGTACTGGTAAAACAACAACAGCTCTTGTTATAGCAAGAACTCTTTATGGAGAAGGTTGGAGACAAAATGTTCTCGAGTTGAACGCAAGCGATGCAAGAGGCATAGATGTAATAAGAGGTAGGGTGAAGGATTTTGCAAGAACTAAAGCTATAGGAAAAGTTCCGTTTAAGCTTATAATATTAGACGAGGCTGATGCTTTAACTAACGATGCTCAACAGGCTTTAAGAAGGACTATGGAGGATTTTAGTGATATAACGAGATTTATTTTAATTTGCATATCACCAGATACCAAAGTTTATTTGCCTAACGAAATAGAAATACGCGCTGAGGATTTGCAAAATTTAGTTGGAAATCATGTTCTAGGTTTTGATTCAATTTCTAACAAAATTAAAAAGTGCTATGTAAATGCCTATCTTGAATTAAATCCAAAAGAGATTGGTAAAAAGGTTTTGAGAATAAAAACCGACTGTGGAAGAGAATTGATTCTGACAGAAGATCATCCATTACTTACGCCCAACGGTTGGAAGTTAGCTGGTTTAATGAAGGAAGGAGAAGAAATTTTAGTTTTTCCTGCGCTTGAGGGAACATCGCCCCCGAAGGTTAAAAGAGTAATCTTAGACGAATTTGAATTTATTAAGAGATGTGCAAAAATAGAGAAAAAAAGGAACAACAAGAAGAGGTTTAGAGATTTAACAACCATTGAAAAGATTAGAATTGCTTTACTTATTAGAAAGTTGTATAAAGAAATTAAGAGAGGTCTAACTAAAAGGGAGTTTGAAGTATATAAGATAATTAAGAAAAGGCCATTAATATCTAGGAAAGAAATTCAAAAAATCGTAAAACTAAGTAGAGTAAGAGTTAATCAGATTTTAAAATCGCTGGAAAAGAAGAATGCAATTAAAAGAGTTGTCGAGAAAAAAGTTCATAGATTTGTAGTACTTCGAGATTGCCTTAAACTTAGGAATTTACAGGATATAAGAAAAATTGTAAAGAAAAAACTTGGAATTGAAATATCTTACAGCGAAGTTAAGCGTCTTGTAGAGAAAAGGTTGAGAACCAACTTGATTAAAATAAAAGAAAAATTGGAAGAGAAAGGATTACTACCACTAATCGACGCAAATGAAAAAGCATTAAAAATTGCAAGATTGTTTGGATTTATCCTGGGTGATGGCCATTTAAGTTTACGACCCAAAAGAATTATTATTTCGTCTAAGCCCTACGTTCTTAAAGAAATTAAGAAAGAATTAAAATCTCTTGGGTTTAAATCTTCAAAAATTTATAGAAAAAAACTTAAGAAAGGTTATACTTACTTCATTTTAGTCGACGACAGATCTCTTTATTATTTACTTTATGCGCTAGGAATGCCAATAGGAGATAATACAACTAGCGAATTTTATTTGCCAGATTGGATCAAAAATGGATCGAAAATAATTAAAAGAGAGTTCTTGCGTGGATTTTTTGATGCAGAACTTTCAACTCCTTATGTAAATAAACACTCCTTTTCTGCTCCCTACTTTGTGCAGCACAAAATTTCTAGATTAAAAGAGAACTTAAAGATCTTCGCTGAAGATATGAAAAAATTGTTAGAGGAATTCGGAATTGAATCGAAATATAGAATTATCTTACTAGATTACGTAAGGAAGAAAGATGGTGAAAGAGTATGTAAACTTGTTTTCTTAATAAGACCTAACCATAAAACAATTCTAAAACTTTACTCAAGAATAGGATTCTACTTCGAAAAGAAAAGAAGAATATTAGCCAGACAAATTTCTGAATACTTAAGATTCAAGTTTAACTTACTTTCTAAAAGAGAGGCATTAAGAGAAAAAGTTGTACAACTTTGGTTAGAAGGATCCAGAAAAACTAAAATAGCGGCCTCACTCGGCGTTACTTTAGATTTCATTAGGGATAGCATAAGTGGAAAAAAGGTTAACGTAGCGTATTCCTCCTTTCCTACTTTTGATGAATGGATAAAGGAAAGGAAGTTTGCGGATGAAATAATAATAAATAAGATCGAAGAAATAGAAGAAGTCGATAAGGAGAAAGTTGTTGATATTCTAGCGATTCCTTATCATTCATTCATAACTAACGGAATAATTTCTCATAATTGCAATTATTCGAGCAAAATTATAGATCCGATCCAATCAAGATGTGTTGTTTTTAGGTTTAGAGCTATGGACGAGAAACATGTAAGGCAATTTATAAATAGGATTGTTAAGAAAGAAAAACTAAAAATAGACGAAAAAGCTATAAAAGCTATAATAGATATAGCTGAAGGTGATTTAAGAAGAGTTAGCAATTTATTGCAAGCTTCTGCAGCTTTAACAGACAAAATTACAGAAGATGTAGTATACGAGGTTGCGAGTCTAGCTAAACCAACCGATATAAGGGAAATGATAGAATTTGCTATAAAAGGGGAATTTACTAAAGCTAGGGATAAATTAATTCAACTTTTAGTTAAACAAGGACTAGCTGGAGAGGATATAGTAAGACAAATTCATAAGGAAATTTATAAGCTTAAAATCCCTGATGAACTCAAAATTAAACTTGTTGAAAAAGTTGGAGAATTTGAATTTAGGATTTCTGAAGGTGGAGATCCATTCGTTCAACTAGCAGCTTTGTTAGCACATATTGCATTAGTTTGTAAAAAATGATAGTTATTAGTGATGAAATAAAATCTCTAATAGAAAATAATCCATTAGCTTTAGCTACGGTAGACGAAGAAAATAAACCTCATTGCATTGCTGTTTCTTTTGTGAAAGTTTTCCCACCTGATAAATTACTTATAACAGACAATTACATGGTTGAAACAATAAAAAACTTGAAAAGAAATCCTAATGTTTCGTTAGTGGTTTGGAACCCTAATTGGAGAGAAGAATGCGTCGGATACGAACTAAGAGGTAAAGCCGAGTATTTTACTAGCGGAAAATGGTATGAAATTGTTAAAAAACTTCCAGAAAATCAAGGCGAACCTTGTAAAGGAGCTATTCTTGTTACTATTTACAAAATTAAAAGATTAACAAGCGAGTGAAATTTTCACCAGTTTTAAGTTAGTTAGTTTATCCTGAGATATTCCTTAATAGTATGGGGGGTATTTTTCTTAAAATTCTATACAACATTTCTGAATAAGATAATTTAAAATCTTACTGACTAAACATCAAAAATTTTTGAGGTAAAGCTTTAATCTAATTAATGGTCTGGATTATAAAGTATGCACCAAAAAGCCTTAAAGATTTTGTAAACCAAAGGGAAGCTGTTCAAAAATTTCTATCTTGGTATAAAAGTTTCAAGCCTGGCTCCAAGGCGATTTTATTGTATGGGCCACCAGGAGTTGGGAAGACTGCTTTAGTAAGAGCTTTTGCTAAGCAAGAAAATTTGGAGTTAATAGAAATGAATGCAAGCGACGTAAGGAATGCAAAAAGGATAAAAGAAATTTTCGGCCATTCAATGCTTGTAAGACCATTCTTCAAAAAAGGAAAAATATTTCTAGTTGATGAAGTAGACGGAATTGCTGGCAGACAAGACGCTGGTGGAGTTAGAGAAATTATAAGGATTATAGAATCTTCAGCTTTTCCCGTAGTTTTAACAGCAAACGATCCGTGGCTACCTAAACTAAGACCATTAAGGAATTATTGCGAATTCGTTCAATTTAAGGAGCTTTCGGTTAGAGATATAGTTAAAAGGTTAGCCTATATATGCCAAAAGGAAGGAGTTAAAGCAGATAGGGAAGTATTAAGGCAAATTGCTATAAGGTCAAAGGGTGATTTAAGAGCTGCTATAAACGATTTAGAAACTGTCGCTAGAGGAAGAAAAGTTGTAACTTTAAAGGATTTAGAAGTTCTTGGCTATAGAGAAAAAGAAAGACAGGTTTTTGAGGTTTTAAAGACCATTTTTAAATCGAAATCTCCTATAGCTAGCAAAATAGCAATTCTAAACGCTGATAAAGATCCTGACGAGCTCTTCTGGTGGATTGAGGAAAACATAGCAAATGAGTATGAAAAAATAGATGAAATCGCTAAGGCATACGATGCTTTAAGCAAAGCAGATTTGTTCAGAAAATGGATTTTATCGAGACAAAATTGGAGATTTTTGGTTTATATGATAGAATTGATGGGCGGCGGAGTTGCTCTAGCGAAAAAACAGATGTATAGAAAATTTACCAAATACAAACCACCAGAAAGGCTAAAAATTTTAGGAACTACTAAAGAAGAGAGAAAAGAGGTTAAAGAAATTTTGATTAGATTAAGCGAATCGTTACATTGTTCAACAAAAGTAATAAAAAAAGAATTCTTCCCTTATTTAAGAATAATCTTAAGAAACAAACAACATCAAGAAGCTTTCAGAAAAGCTTATAACTTATCTAAAAAAGAATTTGAGGTTTTTCTGAATGCTATTTCATCTTAAATTCAAAATCAAAATATCTTTTATGAAAAAGTTCCTATCTTTCTTCCTGTTCTTATTACTTTTTCTTCCTATTTCAAAAGCTCAGATTGAATTACAACCTGGGGAAGCAAGATTTACCTTAGCTTCCCTTTTTCTATTACCTCCTGGGGCGCCCGGTGTAGAGGAAGGCATCCAGCCAGGACAACCAGTTAGTTGGTATGAATCAAATTATTTAACTCTGTGGGGGGATTTCAACTACCTTAACATAAAATGGAAGGCTTATTGGTCTGATAACGATACAGAAAGACTTATAGGCGTTAAATGCTACTTAAATTGTCCGTTTACCGAAAACGTGATGGAAAATTGTGAAAACTATCAAAGTTGCCAACCTGTGATTGGTTGGAAACCGGGCTCACATTATTGCAGCATATTGCATCCAAACTATCTTTTAGAAAACATTAACCAACCCGAAAATGTTAAATGTATCTTTTTTCTCTGGGAAGACCCATCCATTCAGTTCACACCTTATATTAGCGTAAACTTCTCTGTTTCTAATCTTACTATAGAAGCTAGAGACTTAGAATTAACAGTCGGGAGAAAAACAAAATGGTCCTTCAATTTAAAATCAAGAGGACTTTTCTTAGATAACTTAAACGTTACAATAACGACTCCTTTTGCTAATTCGTTACTCGTAGGGAATCCAACAGCATTTCTTTCTAATGTTAAATATGGAGATTTAGAAAAAATTTCTTCAGACCTAATTCTCTTGATAGCAAGCGGCGTTAAAGTACCGGTGAAAATAATGGTTGAAAGTGAAGTTGTAAATAAAATAAGGAAAATTAATGGAGATTGCTCTTATTTAGTAAGAGATTATACAGAAAAAGACGATAAGTGCCTAATAGTAAAAACTATTAACATTAAAGGAAAATACTTAAGTTTAGACGGTATTAAATCATCTCAACTAACTGTTGGTACTCTACTTAGTATATTTATTTTCTTAATTTCTTCATTAATCTAGGGGTCCGTCGTCTAACGGCTAGGACGCCACCCTTACGAGGTGGAGATCCCGGTTCGAATCCGGGCGGACCCATTTACTTTTTGTATTTTTCTAGAAATTTTTCGATAGGTGTAACTCCTTCTTTATCTTCAATAAAAACTCTATAAATTCCTTGGAATTGTATGTCTGGATTCCTTCTTCCTAGCAAGTTGTAGCCACTACGTCTCCTCGCGATAATAACCTTTATCGAATTTTCTGCTTCGTAAACATCTCCTACCAATGAACTGCCCTCTAGTGAAAATATAATTATTTCCTTTTCTATAGGGACTAAGTTTCCTACGATTTGTTTTGCAAATTGTAGTGCGTCCTCATATGAATTAAACCTCATATTTCTACTTGGCAGTGAATTTTAAAATTTTCTCCTCTTCATCAGCGTTTTTGCGTCTTCCGAAGTAAAAGAATTACTTTAATCTCGAGAAATCAAGAAAATATTGTAGATAAGAAAGGGGCCGTAGTCTAGCTTGGTTAGGATGCCGGCCTTGGGAGCCGGAGACCTGGGTTCAAATCCCAGCGGCCCCATCAATTTATCACTACTAATTTGGAAATTTTTTAAGAGTCGACCACTAAAAAGTAGTTATGAAATACAGTGGCATTCTGATAATGAGAGAAGTGAAAAGGAAAGCTAAGTTGTTTGTAGATAATCTTTGCTCCTCTCTAGAAAGAATGAAAGCAGAACATGGAACATCGCCCGATTTTATTCTCATCCGCGAATACACACCAAAAGTTAGTTCTGTAAGTAGTGCAGAAGATTATATAGAAAAAACAATCGCTTACATTGAAATGAGGAAAGAGGAAGATTCCTTATTTAATGACCTTTACAAGACAACCGTAATTTTTGCACCTGCAGTTACAATTGGCAGGGAGGAAATAGGAGCTTATTTTGTTGAAGGTAGGTATGAAATCTTGAAAAAATGGAAATTGGAGGATGGAAGTCCTCACATAATTAAGCACGGCAAACTAGAAGGAGCTGGAATAGCAATATGCGGAGAGATATATAAAATCAGGAACGTTGAAAATCTGAAGCAACCGATAATATTTAATCCCTCATATGAGGGAGATGATATAGGATACTGTTTTGCTAATTATGCAGCTGTCTATGGAGAAGAGATAGCTAAACTCCTTTGCAAGATGTTTGGCTATAGTCATAAGGAAGAAGAAATAACAAAGCAAAGAAACAGCTTTTACGCTACCATTTTAGGAGAAAAACCTATTGCACTTGTAAGGAGCGATGTACACTATTGTTTCGGTCTGATGAACCCTTTTACCGAGGGCATAAACCTGAATGAGTTTATTTACTATCCGAGATCAGATGAAGCATTTATAGCCTTTGAGATCTAAGATGAAGAGGTCTTGAAATATAAAAATCCTCAAAACGTTTTAATTATTAAATTTAAGAGGTATAAATACATAAAAATTTGTTGCAACTTAGATCAATAGGCTTGCCTTCGTTTAAACAAATAACAACTTTTAAGCATAGAGAAAAATAATCCAACCTTGGTTACCAAGTTAAAGCATTCTTAGCAAATTCTTACGGAATTCTAGTTGCCGTATAATTTCAGAAGAATTTATAGAGAGTATTCTGTGACAAAACGTTATCATTTGTGTTTCAGATATGATAACGAATGAGACCCCATTATACTTTTTATGAGTTTTTAAAGGACGGTATAAAATGAAAAATTATAAGGTATCAAATTTCCTCAAACTTTAGGATTAATTCATTTCGTCTATGTTGATTAGGTTTATCTCTAAGCAAAATCTCGCCTTTTAAGGTACCTCGAGCCTCATCTCATTAAGATTTAACATGTAGTACTTAAGAAAACCTATAGTTGTAGAGATCTAAAAATTATAACCTTCCAATCCAAATTTCTTATCGCTAGGCAAATGATCGTGCTATTAGTCCAATTGCAAATAAGCATTTTTAACCATTTCTGGTAAAATTCCAATATCTGTTAACAAAATCTAAAAGGCAAAAATAAAGGAGATCGCAAAAGGGTCTCTGAAAAACTCAAATCTTGCCAGTTAGCTGCTCCCGATAACCAAAGTGTTCTCGTTTAATCTACCGTAAAAATGCTGAATTTCCAAAAAACTATTAAAAAACCGTTTAAGATGGCCTAACTTAGAATGCGGCCTCTTACTTCCTTCACCAAGGCTTGGCACCCCTGTATAAAACTCAATTTTAATCTTTAGTTAAAAATAAAAAATTTACTACTGTTTAAAAATTACGAGAGAATGATAGTAATTGGAGTAAACCCAATGGATGATGCATCAGCGTGCCTCGTGAAAGATGGTAGGCTTGTAAATTATGTAGAAAGGGAGCGATTCCCCCCAAGGTGGAAACACAGCAGGAAGTATGATCCTTTAGAAGATAGAGTAAAACGACTTAGTCCTGTACCTGCCATAAAGTGGTGTTTGGAGGATGCTGGAATAAAGATCTACGAAGTCGATTTCATAGTAATCAGCTGGCTTGCAAAGAAAGACGTAATGAAAAGACTCTACGAGGCTGTGCCTTATGAAAAAGAACCAAGCCGTATAAGATGGGAAAAAAGATGCTTAGAAGAGCATGCACCAGAGGCACTAATGGCTAGACTAAAAATAGATCTTGAGGAAGCTGGCTTGGTACCTGTACCACCGATGGTTTGTATACCTCACCACTTGGCACATGCAGCAACAGCTTACACAAGTGGTTGGAAGACCTGTGCAATATTAACCGTGGACGGTCATGGGGATACGACTGCTATCGCAGGGTGGATAAAGAGGGAGGATGAAATTAAGAGAATATACTGGAAACCGTTCTGGTGTAGCTTAGGGTGGTTCTACGCCGCGGTGACAGAATTTCTCGGTATGCGAATGAAGAACGATGAAACAAAAGTTATGAATTTGGCAAATTACGCCAACCCCTCCCCATCGCTCGAGCGAAAGATGCTAAAAATAGTCCAGATTAAGGAGGATGACGTGGAAGTAGATGCAAGCTATTTGCTCTATGGGCCTCATAGAGACTCTACCAACCCAAGATATAGTGATAAATGGTTGAAACTTTTTGGTGAACCTTACAAAGATTTCCAAAGGAAGTTTAGAACGAGAGAAGATGTAAAAGGTACACGAGCCGCTACTTTTGCCGCGACAGCCCAGAAGGTTTTAGAAGAAGCTCTTCTCACACTCGTAAATCTTCTGTATAAAAAAACGGGAGTAGATCACCTCGTTATGGCAGGGGGTGTGGCTCTAAATTGTAGGGCAAATAGCACAATTTTAAAAAGAACGCCCTTTAAAGACATCTTTGTTTGTCCACCAGCTCACGACGGAGGTACAGCGATAGGAGCGGCCCTCTACTGGTATTCGCACGAAACAGGAAAAGATCCAACATTCTGCCTTAAGCACGCTTTTTACGGGCCTTGCTATTCAAACAAAGAGATAGAAAGAACCTTAGAAGAAGCCGAACTGGATTTCGTAAAGGTAGATCCTGTTGCAAAAGCTGTGGAATTGCTACATGAAAACGAGATAGTTGCATGGTTCCAAGGTAGATGTGAAATGGGACCAAGAGCTTTGATGAATAGAAGCCTTTTGTTCGACCCTACCGATAAAAGAAACTTTCTCTTAATTAGTCAGTATAAAAGTAGTGTACTATGGAGAGATAGGAGTCCCAGTGTTACTAGATCTTTTGCTGAAGAGCATTTCGATCCATATTTTAGCAGATTAGACCATTTCATGTTAGGACTAAGGGAGGTCAAAGAAAACGTCATACCAGCTGTTACATCCATAAGAGGAGAGTGCAGACCTCAGATAACAGATCATCCAATTTTAAAGCTACTCGAAGAGGAAGGAAGTCTTGGTGCTGTTGGTAACACAAGCCTAAATAGAGCTGGTGCCCCGATTGTTAACAGTCCGAAGCAATGCTTAGAAGATTGCAGGAAAATGGGAGTGAAACACCTCATAATCGGTGACTTTTACGTAAGGTTTGATAACAATAAGAATTGAATAAAAACTAAAAAATTGAGAAAAATTGGGATGTTTCTCGAATGTTACTTCGATTAATTTTTAATGTATTTTGAAAAACGGTCAATTTCTGTTCTCCATATTCTCTATAGTTAAATGATAGCCAATTTCAAATATGAAAAACGTTTTGAAGCTGCAACCGAAAGCGTATATTATCTCATGAGTATGGGCCCGGTGGGATTCGAACCCACGACCTGCGGTTTTTACGCTGTTCGAGCGACAGCCTTATAAGACCGCCGCTCTAGCCAGCTGAGCTACGGGCCCAATAAAAATTATTGATAAATCATTTTTAACGTTTTCTGAATTCCTTAAATTTTCTTCTGTTAATTCTCATCTTCTTAAAATACTCTTTTTCTAAATCCATATCGAAAAGGTTAGAAGCTATAAGAACGTAAATGAATATATCAACTATTTCTTCCTTCAATTTTTCTATTTCCCTTTTCGTTGCAAACCTTTTCAGATTATTAAACCTTCTTCTTATTTTCTTAACCAGATTAGCAAATTCACCTATTTCACCGGCTAATGCTATAGCTAAATACTCGAATCTTCTTAATAAATCTTCTTTACTTCTTATTTTCCAAAAGACAGGAAAATGTTCTAAATCAAACTCTTTCTGAAATTTCTGTAAATCTTTAAGCTTCATAACTTAATGTTTAGCTAGTAAACTTAAAATTTCGCTTCTAATTTTGTCAAATTTTTCTCTAGTTAACCAGAAAACTTTGCCATAATTTTTAAAATCTTTAACAAAATTTCTATGCAAAACAGCCAATAACTTTTTATCACTTCTAACCAATTCGAATACAAACTGTTTAAATTTTGGAGAAAAAAATTCCATTTTGCCCATCTCATCTATTGCTATTACATCCGCTTCGCCTATATCCTCGAATATTTCTTCAAAAAAACGTTCGAAATCATCTACAAAAACAGTGTACTTACCAATTTTTTTTCCTTTGTATTTACCAACTTTTGCTAACCAGATTTCTTTTGAAGAATTAAGATCTTTACATTTAAAGCCAATTCTCTTATTTCCTTCTCTAACTTCTGGGGTGGTAAAACCTATAATTTTAACACCTCTTTTCTTAAGCTCTTCTACAATCTGTAGAAAAAGAGTTGTCTTGCCAACGCCTGGTTTGCCTGTTATGAAAATTTTCATAGTAATTTTAATTTTGTTTGGATTTTGAAATTTTGAAATGAAGTCTCCCGAAATAAATTTCCAATTTTAAATAAGAAATTTCATTTTGTGAGACTAAACAATGAATTGTGCTACCTTTGCGGATTTATAACTGGAGATGGTTACATATCAACAAAGGATAACAGAATCATCTTAACAGGAAATGCTACTCTAGAGGAGGAATTTTTTATGAATTATTTAAAACCGCTTATAGAAAGAAATCTACATGTAAACGTAAGGATAAAGAAAAATAACCAAACTTGTGTTCTCGAATTTTATTCGAAAGAGGTTGTAGATTTCCTAGTTAAAGTTGGACTTAAAAGAGGCTCTAAAAGTAAGCAAGTTGAAATACCAAAAACTTTTCTTTCCTCCACAAATTTCTTAAAAAGCTTCGTAGAAGGTTTTATGGATGCTGAATTCTGTTTCACTCTTAAGAAAAGATATAAGCAATTTCCTTATTATCCTTGCATAGAATGTAATATAGCTAGTAAAAAGATCTGGAAACAATTGATTGATATCTTTAAGTCGTTTGGTTTAAAACCATCTTCCTGTGTTATTAAAGAATATGACAAAAGATTTCATAAATACTGGACCAAATACAGGATTGATTTAAATGGAGTAAACAATCTTATCAAGTTTTTAAAGTGCTTTCGTCCTAAAAATCCAAAGTTTATCAAATTTCTTTCAGAACTAAGCGCAACTCTTAGAAAGAATAAGATAAAAAGAAAATCTTATTCCAAACTGCTGTGTATTAGTCAAAGGAATAGCGGGGGTGGGATTTGAACCCACGACCTCCGGGTTATGAGCCCGGCGACCACTCCAAGCTGGTCCACCCCGCTATTCAAATATTGCTACTGATAGTTTTTAAACTTTTATTTTCTGATAGTAAGCCAGAAATTCTTTTAGAGAAGAGATAAAACTGCCTCTTTTCAACTTATCATAAATTATGCTCGGTGCTAGAAAACATTCTAGCAAACAATCAAAGCAAGGCTTCCCAACTCCATTAAACCTTGGCAATTCCTTATAAGAACATATTTTAGGTTTATTAAAGCATGGAAAAACATTACCATACCAATCAACATAAAAAGTACAAGTACCTCCCCAACATCTTAATTTAACCTTTCCATTAAGTCTGTTTATCACCTCTTCTATTATTTCCTTAAAAGTTAAGAAAGGGTACCTATCATAGACTTTGAGTATTTTAGTATAGACGCTAAGAAGAAATTTGTCATCGTAATATTTTTTAAACTTCCATGTTTCAGTTTTTGACGCCTCTGGCGTACAAATTCCGATGGGTATTTTTAATACATTTTTGCAGAAATCGAACGTTTTAATTAAGAAAGGTGAATTAAGTGGTGTGGGTAGAATAGATGCACTGACTGGTTGCCTAAGTTTCTTACATATTTTTATACTCTTAATAGAATTTTCCCAAGCCCCCTTTACGCCTCTCCAGTAATCCATTTCTTCTTCTATGCAACTATCTAGCGAAATTGATATAAGAGAGAGTTTAATTTTCGCAATCTCCTTAATAACATCAGGTCTTGAACCATTAGTAGAGATACCAACGAAAAATCCAAGTTTCTTTGCAAATTGTAATACTTCTATTAAATCAGGATAAAGGGTTGGCTCACCACCTGTAATAAGCAAAAACTTTACGTTAGCTTTCTTTAGATATAACAATATTTCCTTAACCCTCTTAAGAGGTGGAAAATACGGCCCAAACTTCCAAACTTCACAACCTTTGCATCGATAGTTACAGGTTGGTGTGATAGCAAAAACTGCGTGCCTCGGTAATTTCATTAAAACCTCTCCTCGTATTTTACCAAAATTTCTTTTCCTTTCTTTTCCATCTTTACCAAACCGCATTCTTCTAAGTGCTTCAAATAATTTCTGATCATCCTTTCTCCAACTGGTTTTTTGATTTTTTTAACATATCTTTCATAAAGCTCAGCTATTTTCAAAGGTTTCTTCCTACCTTTAAGTATTTTAACCAAAATTCTCTCGTGCTCATTCAATTTTTCTACAACAATTTTTGGCTTAACCTTTCCAACTTTTTCTAAAACTGATTTAACATGTCTTGCTAACAACTTTTTCGATCCTTCCCTTTCTGCCATCCTTCCAGCTTTAAGCAAAACTTCTAATCCAATCCTAACATCGCCACCATTTTTTATGGCATGATTAGCAGCTAAGCTTATAGCAGCCTTTTCAAAATCTAAAAAGGCCTCTTTAGCTCTTTCTTCTAAGATATCTTTCATTTCTAAGAACGAATAAGGCTTAAACTCTATTTCATCTAAACCTAAACTGCTTTTTATTCTCGGCTCTACATGTGAAAACACGAATGGATCGTTAGAGATAAAAACTAAACCAATAGGAAATTTTACGAATTGCTTCATCCGCAATAAATCATAAAGGACTGAATCATCTTTCTTAATTAACTGGTCTACTTCGTCCAAACAAACTATAACGCTTCCAGTTTTGTTAATAGCTTCTATAAGCCTTGAAATTACTTCATCTTTAGCCCAACCTCTCCTTTGAACAAAAAAACCAAGGCTTAAAGTAATTTCACTTAAAACAGCAAGAGATGTGTTGAATTCCCAGCAATTTATGTAAATTGTTCTTAGACCAGAAAATTTTTCGAATTCGCGAAAAACATATTTAATACAAGCTGTCTTTCCTATTCCTGGAGGACCAAATATAAAAGTATTAATGGGTTTTCTTCCAGATGCCGCAGGCAATAAGTTCGAAGCTATTTGCTTAATTTCATTTTCTCTATGCGGCAAAGTAGGTGGTAAATATTCTGGGTCTAAAACGTCTTCCCTTTTGAACACCATAATTTAAATGAGAATTCTTTAAAATTCAAAGTATTTTCTAAAATTTACTTCTATTCTTTTCTCAACTTTGCTTACACTTTCATTTCTTAATTCAGCTATTATCTTTATAGTATTCTTTATCATCAAAGGATTTAACTCAAGACCTCTATACTTATATGGTCCATCCGATTCCGTTATAAAATTCTTAGAAATTTTAGCAACCTCTTTATGTTTTTCTTGGATTGTTATAGCTGGATTTATTCCTATAAAGTAACCTTTAGATTCTATTTTTTCTAACAAATCTAAAGGTCCTGTGTACCAGTGGAAAAGAGCTTTTTCTATATCATATTTTACTAAAAGGTTGAAAACTTCTTGCCAAGCCCCAGCAGAATGTAGATTTAAGATTAGGTTATATTCATTAGCTAGCTTAAGGAAAAATTTAAAAAATATAAGCTGCTTATCCCAAGTTTCTGGCACAAATTTTTTATCCAAACCTATCTCGCCTAAAACTTTTATTTCATGCCTTGCTACTAAATGCTTGATTTCTTCCAGAGCACTTTTTCTTGTATTTTTTACTTCCCAAGGATGTATTCCTATAGCTGGAATCCAGTTCTTCTCAGTTTCACAAAGTTTTATTGTTTTAATAGAAGATTTCAGATCGTCACTAACTGCAATTATAACTATTTCTTTGAATTTATGCGGATTTGAAAATTCGTGAAGATGGCAGTGCACGTCGATTAACACTTTTATCCTACTTAAAATTAAAACCCAATTACAAATTAAGAATGACTTATTCTACAATTGAAAGATGTTACGAAAAATTTGCGAAATGGTATGTAAAAAAATAGAACTAGAACTGAACTATTCTAAGTAGTTACTTCATCAAAAAGTCTAAATAATTCAAGTTTTCCATCCTTTCAAGGAATACCTAAACAGAGAATTTGCCAAAAATAAGTTCGACTGAATATCAAACGATAGGTTGAATTTAAAATTTAAATGTTATGTTTAAATAAAAATCGATGGCCCTAGAGGAACTTGAAGCAGAGATTTATTCGTGCACTGGCGACACAAGAATTAGTAGAGAAATCATAGCTCTTGCGAAGGCTTTACAAACCACTATTACGAAAAAGGTAATAAAATTGGCTAAAGATTTAAAGGAATATGAAGATGAATACGAAGAGCTGTATGAAGAGACGAGAGAAATTTTTACTAACCTTGCCAAAATACTTAGGTCGTATCCGCCTAAGATAGTGGAAAAGGTTTTGTCTTTTTTTGAGCAGATTATCGAGAACGACGATGTAGGAAATGCACCATCTGTTATAAGTGTGCTTACTAAATTATGTTCTAACAGTAGAATTGCTAAAATCTTAAGAGAAGCACCAGACCATTGGATTGATGATTTATTGGGTGTCGCAAGGTATTACTGGCATTCAATAAGGTATTCCAAAGACCCAAATGAAGGTGTAAAAATACTCGAATCCTATTGGAGTTTACGAGAAATACTAGAAGATGAGGAGATGGGCGATTTGATTGAATTGATATTTCTAGAAACTAAAGATACAGAAGCCTGTAGAGAAACGTATGAACTTCTAAGAGAAGTTCCTCCCGATGAAAGGAAGAAGTTGATGTATGATTTCGAGTGTATAGCAAAGAGATCGGAGAGTGGTTATCTCATCAAGTTATACGCAAATACTTTAAGAAAATACATACCATTTCCCACCCTTCTTTGGCTTATTTCTTCTATTATAATGGACGAGTGTATAGAAGATGTATATAATATTCTTGGAGAATGCGAAGGGTGTATACTACATGAGAGTTATTTGGAAGCACTTGCACGACTTTATTCTAGTCCTACAGTTTATCAGATTCTTAAAAAGGCTCACTCCATCGACCAAGAGTTGGCGGAATACGTAGCTGAATTTGTCTGCAGATGTTATAAACGTGGTGGTTTTAAGGAAGCGGATCGTAAGATCCTTTCCAAACTTATAAATGAGTTTCGCAAGGAACCAGAAGTGCTTAAGAGAGTTTTTAAGATTTTAAAGAGCACGGAAGAAGAGGAGGAATTCGAAAAAGAGTAAGCTTTTTTCTTTCCTATTTTAAGTCAAGCTTTTAGTTTTGTAGATTACTTATCAAATTCTATAGTAGAAAATGGGGCCGCCGGGATTTGAACCCGGGCTACCAGCACCCCAAGCTGGCGTCCTAACCAAGCTAGACTACGGCCCCTTTATTGGTAGTAGCAGTTTTCGCATAGTCCTTAGCTTCTAACAAATTAAATCAAACCCTTCCATTTAAAATAGTCAAGCAAAATTTTCCAGTGATCAAAAGCCAAATCGATTGGCCTTAATTCCTCGAACTTGAACCATCTAACTTCCTTAACTTCAGCAGATTTTTTAATTTTTCCTTTAGCTTTTACTTCAAAAGCTACGGAATAAATAGGACCTCTTGGGTCTCTTCCTTTTTCAAAGTAATGGCCAAATTCTTCAATTTTTTTAACATTTAAACCAACTTCCTCTCTAACTTCTCTTTTTATAGCATCCTCGTCTTTTTCTCCTTTTTCAACAAAACCACCTATTAAAGCCCATTTGTCTTTAAAAGGTTCTTTAGCTCTTTTTATCAAAAGAATTTTTCCATTTTTTTCTACAACAGCATCTACCGCAAATTTAAAACTTTCTTTTTCTAAAACTATAATCTTTGCATCTTTTCCTTTTTTTACTTCAAGCTCTTTTAAAAAACCAAAAAATTTACCATCATAATTAACTACTGCTTTTCCGTATCTTTCTACTTTAATCCTTACAATGGAATTTTCCTTTAAAATCTTCCATCTCTTAAAAATTCCAAATTTTCTTTCAAAAGAACGGTTTGGAATTATATGGGATATCAAAATTCTTCTCTTCTTTATTCTAGGATAACCTAAAGAAGCGTTTAATCCGGAAGAACCTTGAGGAGTTGCTATAAGAATTCCAGAAGATACATGATAACTTTTTTTGTTATTTAAGAAAAGCGTATAATGTAAAGGTCTTGAAAGGGTTCTATGAAAAAGATAGATATCATAAAAGGCTTGAGTTCCGCCAAACTCTAACCTCAAAAAATTTTTAATTTCAAATTCTGCCCTTTTAATCTTCTTTAAATCATTAGCTAGCCTTTCTTCAGAAGTTTGAGCATGTAAAGCTATGCTCCCTCTTTTTCTGACAAACAACAAAGGCAAGTCGTATTTTTCTGCAGCCCTTGCAAAAGTTCCGTCACCACCTGCTACAATGATAAAATCTGGATTCGAAGAAATCTTGAAACCTACACTCCTAACTATTTTTTCTAATCTTTTATCGAAAGGAATTATCTTGCATCTTTCCATAAATTTAAATAGAATTATGGTTATTTACACAACAATTGTTGGGAGATCCAGAGATGAAGTTGAAAGATTAGGGACAAGAGGGGCTGGCTTTATAGGAAAACATATAGTAGGTACTGGTGAAGAGGCTCACTTAACTACTAAGGTTTTTATAGACCTAATAAAACCTCATGTTATCCTTATATGCGGGAAAAGAGGGACTGGAAAATCTTATTCAGCGGCCACTATTATAGAAGAAATTTGTTTGCTTGAAGAGACTTATAAGGAGAAAATTGCTGTTGTTGTTTTTGACCCAATAGGAATTTATTGGAGTATGAAATTTCCGAATAGGCAGCAAGAGGAATTGCTAAAAGAATGGGGTTTGGAATCGAGGGGATTTGAGGAAGTTAAAATTTTCGTTCCTTACGGATTAAAAAGAGAATACGAAAAAGCTGGAATACCAGTCGATTTTTCAATTTCAATTTCACCTAAAGAATTCTTACCAGAAGATTGGAGTCTAGCTTTTAATTTAGAAAGGACGAGCGAATTTTCTATAATACTCGAAAAAAATTTTAACAAGGCTTCAGAAATCTTTAAAGATTTTGAGCTAGAGGATTTGAAAGAGTTGATAAAGAAAGATCAGCAAGCTTCCCAGCATGTTAAAAATGTACTATTAAGTTTCCTGGATTTAGCAGAAAGTTGGGGAATTTTTAGAAAAGGTGGTATGAGTGTTCATGATATAGTAAAAGGTGGGCAAGTTAGCATAATAGACCTTTCAAGAGTTAAAGGTGGAGAATGGGGTTTAAGAAACCTTTTAGCTGCTTGGCTAACTAGAAACGTTTATAGGGAAAGAGTTTTAGCAAGAAAAGAAGAAGAATTGGCAAAACTGGAAAAGAGAAAACCAAAAAGAGCATTCCCACTAACTTGGCTTATATTCGAAGAAGCTCACAATTTTATTCCAAGCAATAAGAATACTGTATCTACGGAGCCAATTTTAACTATAGCAAAACAAGGTAGGGAACCTGGTGTTTCTCTTGTTGTAATAACCCAAATGCCTAATAAAGTGCATTCCGATGTTCTTGCTCAAACGGATATAGTAATCTCATTTAGACTTACTAGTAAAAGCGACGTCGATGCTTTGCATGCTGTTATGCAAACTTATGTAAAAGAAGATATAGAAAAATATCTTAACAGACTTCCAAATTGGAAGGGTGCTTCTATAATTCTAGACGATAATCTTGAAAAGATTTTCACTTGTCAGATAAGGCCTAGATTATCTTGGCATGCAGGCGGAACTGCTATTGTAATATAGTTTTTAGCCAATAAAGCATCGTTTCGCCCAGAACTTGAATTCCTATTTGATATTCTTTTGAAGGAAAGTTGTTTGAAGAGACTCTTCCTCTATAATTCATTTCTATCTGAACGCCTATTCTTTTCATTTTATTTTTCCTATTATGCTGGATTACATGCTTGTTTAAAACATAATTTTTAGAACCCGTCCATCTCCACGTAGAAACTCCTATCTTCAAATCAAACTTTAAACCAACCTCTTCAAAAGCGTCCTTCAACCTTTGAATAAACATCCTTTTGAACAAAAAAGCGTTTTTCTTCCCACCTATGCATGCATAATCTCCTCCAAAACCTAGCAAAAAATCGAATTTTCTTTGGGCATGAATGCCATGCACTGATATTATTGCTTTTGGATTTAAAGACTCTATTATCGAGTGGTATTTGATCAATTTTTGATAATATTGTTTATTTCTATGAATTGGAACGTAAACTACTTTTATCTTTGATTTATTGCTACAAACTCTTGTAAATAAAACTAAACCTTTTCCTAAATCTCTAGGATCTCTTGCTGCATCAGCGTCTATTCTGTTGAAATGAGGAAAAATATAAGCAGATAAAAGATGGAAACTTCCAATTTTAGCTAGAATATCTGTATTTCTATCTCCAACGTTTATTACGATAGATTTATCTTTTTTCATCCTAAAAGTTTTTGAATTGGCATGCTCAGCTGTAAATAGGATACGGTTTGAATTATAATGGTTAAGTATGCAATACTCTATTTCATCTTCTAAGATTGGACTTGTCTTTCTTTTAAAGAAACTTTCAAAAGATTTTTTTGAGTTAAAAGTTAAGTAAACCTTCTTCCTAGCCATTCAAAGAACCTCCTCAAAGGTGGTCTTTTAAATTCCTTTGTTTCTTTTTTAACGAATTCTACTATGTGTTTTGCAACGTTTATTCCAGTAACTTTTGTTAAACCTTCAAAATGAACGTTCACATTTGCTTCTATAACAACTGGTCCTTTTTCACTTTCTATTATATCTATGCCAGAAATTTCCATTCCTAAAGCGTGAGAAGCTCTAACTGCTATGTCTTCTATTTCAGGATCCAATTTTTTTATAGCAACCCCTTTTCCACCAATTCCTATGTTAGTTCTTCTTTCTCTTTTAGGCGCTACCCTCTTTTCAGCAGCTAATACTTTATCTCCTAAAACAAAAGCCCTTATATCTTCTCCAGGATTTTCTACGTATTCTTCCAAAAAGATTGGCTGTCTAAATCTTTCTAGTGCATCCATTATACTTTTAGCTGATTCCAAAGAATCTGCAAACATAACGCCTCTTCCAAGACTTCCGTAAATTAACTTTAAAACAACAGGATATTTCATTCTTTTAGCCAATTTTTCTAAGACATCTCTTGAATAAGCTAAATATGTTTTTGGAACAGGTATACCAGCTTCTTTTAAAGCAACTAAAGTTAGAAACTTGTTGTGGGCTAATATAACAGATTCGGGCGTTAAAGGTAAGTAGCATTCCTTAAGTAACTTGCTTAGCAAAATAAAACCATACCATGCATAAGTCCTTGGTATTCTTGGTATTATGCAGTCAAAGTCGTTTAAAACAAAATTTTCATAAATAACATTTCCATTTTTTACTACAGTTTTAGGTATTTCTGCGTAAACAGCTTTTTTAAACGATCTTTTTGCCTCTTTAAAAATCCATTCTTCGCAAGGACTTCTTTTCCTTGGTCCTAATACCACAACCTTCATTTTTTCAAAACCTTCCTAATCAAACTAAATATTTTTATAAAAGTTGTTTCAGATTTTTCTTTTATAAATTTCATGATTCTTTCTTCTAACTTTATTCCTAAATTTTTCCTCATCACTGGGAAATTTGGAGAGAAGCTTAACCAGTCGAGAATGAATTTGTTGTTGTGTTTGATAAATCTGAATGCAAAATAGTCTAAGTCTGTTACTTTTTTAATTTTTCTCAAATTTTTTTCGATAATTTTCTTTTCACTCTTGCTAAAATCTTTAAGTACATTTCCTTCCTTTCTCTTATAATAAAAAGCTTCATTACCTATAGTTAAACCAAACACAGAAAAATCTGGTTTGATGGGTTTGTAAATAATTATTGGAAATCCCTTTTCCATTACTGAAATTACTTGCTTTAATGTCTTCTCATTTGTAACGAGGACTTTTTTATGAAGTTGTTTTACTATAAGCGGAAATTCAAATTTTTCTTTTATGCTTTCCAAACCTGCAGTGGAAAATAAAGAATAATGCTCCCTTACCTCAATTCCACTAGTTTTTAAAATTTGGAAGATTTGATTAGTAGACAAAAGAAGATATTGGCTTGGAGAGAATGGCAAAACTTTGTGGTTTAGCATTCTAACTAGAGTATAAAACATTTCCCTATTCCTATTAGTTGGAACTGGAAATATGCATTCGTAATCGCTAATTCTTTCTCCATCATAGCTAACCTCCATTTTTCCTTTTATTTCAAACCTAACCCTATCTATTGGACAATAAATAACCTTTTCAAAATATTTTTTAGCAGCCTTTACTAATCCTTCATCTTTCTCTTTTCTAATAGGATCCCCTACAATTGCTATTTTCATCCTAAAACCCTTTCTATAACTCCTATACCTTTAGTTTTACCTTCTCTGAAAACAAACCTATCGCCAGTTCTTACAAACTGTGGGTTATATTTAAACCTTATTCTAACTTTTCCGCTTTCTCCCATCTTCAAATATTTTTTATCTATTAAATGAAAAATTCCTGTCTCACTTATTGTGTTACAATGAATTACAGGTTCGTAACCATTTTTGATTCTAGTAGGGTGACTTAAAACTAAAACTTCTGCAATAAATTCCCTTACAGCCTTAGGTTTAAGAGAGGGGTCGCATAAAATCATCCCTCTTCTTACTTTATCAGCTTTTACTCCTTTTATCGCAATCCCAACTATAAAGCCAGCATCTGCTTCTTTTAATCTATAATAGTGCATCTCTATACTTTTTACCTTTACTCTTTTGAAATTTCCAGTCTTATCAGGACCTATAAGCATTAGATCACCAACTTTTATTCTACCCTGCTTTATTGCACCAGAAACTACAGTTCCCACACCTTCTATGTTGTAAATTTTATCTATATACATCAAGAAAGGTTTATTGCTTTCTTTCTTTCTTTTCGGCAGTTTTAGGAAAAATTTATAGAGCAAGTCAAAACCTGTAAATTTTTTTGCAGAAGTTCTAAAGATTGGGACTACAACTTCTAACTTATCGACAACTACATCTATATCCTTTTCGTTTTTAATAGGATAAGGAATCTTTCCAACTTTTTTAAGCAAGTTGGATATTTCATCTTCTACAACTTCAACTTTCTTTTTGTTTACAAGATCTGTTTTTGTTATACATACTACAACCGGGACTTTGGAAGCTAACAACAAACCCAAATGCTCTTTAGTTATATGAGTGACTCCATCGTCTGCCGCTACAACCACAATTCCATAATCTATTTCTTGACCAACTATGCCTCTTATGGTAGTTCTTAACCAAGGTTCGTGACCTACTGTATCAACAAAACTTATTAATTTTTCTGCATTTTCAACAATCCTTTCCTTTTCCTTTTTGCTTAAGGGATTCTCAAAGAAAATGGGCTTTCCAGCTTTAAAACCTAAAATTGCATGATGCAAATCTGCTGATAATCCACGCTCAATCTCGTGGGGCAAAACATTGAGATAAAGCCAAGCTTTCTTTTCCTTATCAGGCTTTCCTGTTATTAGAGTTCCTATTAAAGTGGATTTGCCATGACTTACATGACCACAAACAGCTATAACTATATTTTCTATTTCCTTTTTTCCAACCCTTCTTACAACAATTTTTCCTATTAACTTTCCATCTTCATAAAATTTTTCAACCTTAGCTATTTCTGCGCTACATTCTTTTGCTATATTTTCTAAAACTCTAACCGTTTCTGAAAATTCTAGTTCACTTAAACCTCTTATTTCCCCCGAATCCTTAACTCCTATTATATAAACAGCTATTCCGTTACCTACTTCAAGCAAATATCTCATTTGGGCAGCTAAATGTTGCTTTCTTTCCTCTTTTAAATGATAATCTGCTTTAAGTATTTCCTTAAATTCTATATTCTTATTCTCTTTCTTTGGTATCTTCATAACCTTACATTCGGATTAGTCTTTTTAAAAAATTAAGAATGGCTGAAATATAGTTTATGAATTTTTTCAAAAAACCTTCAGCTTTTTTCTTTTCTATGCAAACAATAAATTCTTCATAGTTTGGAATGTTATCCTTAACTTCGATTCTTAAAAGGTTGCAACCTTCTTTTAAAATTATTCTCTTTTGGATGAAAACTTTTCTAATTACATTGACTCTTTCCCTTAAAATTTCATTGCCATTCAATAATATTTTAAACGTTGTTAAAGTTGGTTTAGAATCTAAATTAATTAGGAAGAAAGATAAGGTTAGATTTGAATTTGTTAAATTGTAGGTTAAATTTTCTATCTTAAAACTCAACTTTTCATAACTACTAAACGAAAATCTTGCCCAACCTTCCGGAGAATAAAAGTAAAAATTGAAATTTCCGATAGCTGGCATCTGAAATTTCAATTTATAATCCTCTTTAAAAAGAGATGAAAAATCAGAAAAGAAAATCCCTCTCTTTTTAACCTTCATTTCATAAATTTCTCCTACAGGCAGCGATTTATTCAAACTAGCTATTTCGACTATTTCTTTTTCTCCCTCTACCCTTAAAGGAATTTGTTTAACTATTTTTCCGTTTACTATTAAAGTTATTGGGCAAATAAGTCTTTCGAATTTGCTTACTTTCGGTGCCTTCACGATCCAAAATATCTTATCGCCATTTTTTAGCCAGAGAATTCTTTTTGGTGAGAATATTTTAAACAGGCTTTTTCCGCTTTCATCTACGCACGAAATTAAATTAATAGAATAAAGACCTTCTTTATCCAAATTTGTAAGATTTATAAGGAAAACTGAATCTCCAAAGACTTTGATTGGAGATTCTACTGTAAAATTTAAAGTTTTTTCTTTTAAATCGAGTATTTTTAAGGTTGGTTTCTTTGGTAACCATTCAACGCTTCCCCAACCTTTATAACTTAAGCTTTCCGTAAAATTACTATCCAATAAATTAGCTAATTTTATATGGGTTGCGTCCAAGTAACCTCCTTCTATCCAAGTTGGGTCTATAGGAATCCATTTTCCATGCATAAGAACTTCTATCCAAGCATGGGACCAGAATTGGCTTGTATTAAGCTCTTCTGAAGGGATAGCGAAACCGACTACGTATCTAACTGGAATATTTTGGGACCTTAAAAATGCTGTAAGCAAATTGGAAAATTCACCACATGCTCCTCTTTTATTATGAAAGGTCTCTAATGAAGATTTCGTAATTTGGCTTAAAGGATTTATTTCGTATTTAAGATTATTTTTAATCCACCTTACTAATCTTGAAACTTTTTGTTCTAAAGTTTCTTTGCCATAAGCAATAGCTTCTATTTTTCTGTTCCAATCTGTTAGACTAGTCCTTTTTAGAAAATGACTATAGTTAAAAGCGATTTCAGCGTTTTTTACATCCTTTTCTTTTATCCTTACTATAAATTTTACTTTATAAGGAATTTCGGCAGAAGAAGGATTTAGGATTTTAATTTTAATCATCTCATTCCCAAATTTATCCTTTACTAACTCAAAATTGTTAGGATAAACTTCAACCCTTTCCAAACCTTCTTGCGGAATGTATAAAAACAGATTTATTTCCTTAATCCTACCGCTTATAAGAAGTTTTCCTTCTTTTACTATTTCAGCTCTTAATTCTTTGATTAGCTTTGGATTAAAAGCTATAGAAATTTTTGGGAGTAAGAAAAGGAATAGCAAAATTAAAATTATTTTTCTCATAACTAATTTTAAGGTTTAAACAAAAGTGAAAATTATGGCAAGTTTTAAGTTTGTAGTAAGCGATCCTGAAACTAGAAAAGCTTATCAAATAGAAATAGAACAAGAAAAGGCAGCTCATTTAGTTGGTAAAAAAATTGGAGATGAATTCGATGCAACTTTTTTAGGTTTACCTGGTTACGTTTTAAAGATTACTGGAGGTACGGATAAAGATGGTTTTCCCATGCATCCTAGCGTTCACGGGCCTGGGAGGAAAAGAGTTCTTTTATCAGGACCTCCCGGATTCCATCCAAAACATAAAGGTCAAAGGAAAAGAAAAACGGTTAGAGGAAATACTATTTCTTTTGATATAGTGCAGATTAATTGTAAAATAGTTAAAAAAGGCGAAAAGCCTATAGAAGAGCTTATTCCAAAAAAAGAAAAGAAGGAAGGAGGTGAAGAAAAATAGATCCAAGGTTAATTCCTGAGTGCAATATAGGAATGGTCGGACTTTGATGTAGCAAATTTGCTACATCAACCGAAAACGTAAGTCATGGAAAGACTACTTTAACCGAAGCTATAACTGGAATTTGCACTTTAAGGCATTCTGAAGAATTAAAAAGGGGTATAACCATTAGATTAGGATATGCTGATGCTACTATCTACAAATGTTTAAACTGCGGAAGGTATTGTACACACCCTAAATGTCCTTATTGTTTTAGCGATACAGAACCGCAAAGGACCGTTAGCTTTGTAGACGCTCCTGGACATGAAACTTTGATGGCTACTGTTCTAACAGGGACTGCAATAATGGATGGTGCAATACTAGTAATAGCTGCTAACGAAAAATGTCCACAGCCACAAACTAGAGAGCATCTTAAGGCTTTAGAAGTAGCTGGGATTAAAAATGTCATAGTAGTTCAGAATAAGATAGACTTAGTAACAAAAGAAGAAGCCATAAAAAATTATGAGGAAATAAAGGAATTTTTAAAAGGAACTTCTATAGAAAATGCTCCTATTATACCTATTTCAGCGCAAAAAAGGATTAATATAGATGTCGTTTTAGAAGCAATTCAAAAATATATACCAACGCCTAAAAGAAAGGAAAAAGCTGATCCTTTAATGCTGGTTGCGAGAAGTTTTGACATAAACAAGCCTGGGACGCCTGTGGAAAAAATTAAAGGAGGTGTTTTAGGAGGTTCTGTAATAAGAGGAAAGTTTAAAATTGGCGATGAAATTGAGATAAGACCAGGAATAAAAGTTGGTGAGAAATACAAAAGCATTAAGACAAAAATAGAAGGATTGCAGAAAGCTGGAAAAAATCTTGAAGAAGCTGGACCTGGTGGCTTGTTGGGTTTGCTTACTCAGCTTGACCCCTATTTAACTAAAGCTGATAAGCTAGCTGGCTCGGTTATTGGTTTACCTGAAAAGCTGCCAGATGTGTTATATGAATTAAACTTAAAGGTAACACTGCTTGAAAGAATAGTAGGATTTGAGAAAATACTAGAAGTCGACCCTATTAAGGTTAACGAAGTTTTATTAATTAATGCTTGGACTGCTAAAAGCGTTGGTATAGTTACTTCAGTAAAAGGAGATGAAGTTAGACTAAAATTAAAACTACCAGTATGTATAGAAAAAAATCAAAGAGTTGTAATTTCTAGGCAGATTGCTGGAAGGTGGAGGCTAATAGGTTATGGAATTGTAGCCTAGCCAGTTGGTGGACAATATACAGTCCCGGCCACACTTGTACCACGAACCATAGCAACTACTCTTATATAATCAGCTTCGTTAAAGGTTCTATTTACCCTTACCTCACCCATCTCTCCGGGTTTTATTCGAGGTCCTGTGACGTCACTACCAATTTGAGTACCGTTAGAGAAATAAGCCCTAACTGTTACGTTTTCAGAAATAGAGGTCCCATCATTCCTAACAAATACATGTATATAGTTCGCATCACAGTAGCTAGCGGTACCATCAATAGTTAGCATTACCGCTGTTTTAGCTGTAAACACTCCAGAGATATAGGTATAAGCCAAGCCTGCTAAGCCAATGGTTATTACTAACATCAATAAAGTTGCTATTACAGGCGAAATACCCTTCATTCTCTCTTATAATTTTTAACTTCTTAAATTAAAAAGATGGAGATTCGAAAGATAATTTTCGATTCAAACTTTTTGGTAGATATTTTTAGGTTTAAAATAGATTTTGAAGAAATGTTCTTCCTAGCAACAAAAAAGGCCAAGCTTGTAATTCCTAGATTCGTAATCGAGGAACTTAGGAGAATTAACTCGCCATTCTCTAAGTTAGCTTTAGAACTTATTAAAAAGAAGAATTTTAAGGTGGTAGAGACAAAAGAAAAAGGTGACAAGGGTTTTTTTGAATTAATAGATAAATATACAGTAGTCGCAACAAACGATTCAAAATTAAGAAAAAAGTTAAAAAAGCTTGGAGTAAAAACAATTTATCTTAGAGGTTTATCGAAACTGGAGATGAGCTGATGTTTAGGATACTAACTGTTAAGGATACGGTAAGGGTAGGACCGGAAAAATTGGGAAAGGACTTAAAGGAAGCTTTAATGGAATCCATCTCTGAAAAGTATGTCGGTATATCTGACAAAACTATTGGAATTGTATTAGCAGTTGTTGATATAAAAGAAATAGGAGAAGGAAAAGTCAAACCAACAGATCCAGGAATTCATTTTGAAACTGTGTTTGAGCTTTTAACCTACAAGCCAGAACTTCATGAACTAGTTGAAGGAGAAGTTATAGATAATACTGATTTTGGAGCTTTTGTAAACATAGGTCCTTTCGATGGTTTAGTTCACATTTCCCAGATAATGGACGACTACGTAAGCTACGATAAGAAAACATCAACTTTTATAGGAAAACAAACTAGAAAAACTTTAAAAATTGGAGATAAAGTTAGAGCTAGAATAACTTCAGTTTCCTGGGGTGAGCAAGTAAGAATTGGGCTTACTATGAGACAAGCTGGTTTGGGAAACTTTGTTTGGATAGAGGAAGAAAAGAAGAAAAAGAGGAAGTAACATGCCAAAGAGACTTTACGTTTGCAGAAACTGTAAAAGATTTACTTTTGAAAAAATTTGCCCAGTTTGTAAATCAACAAATCTTTCAACAAGTTGGAAAGGATTGGTAATAATACTTAAACCTGAAGAAAGTGAAATAGCAAAAACTTTGAACATAAAAGAAGAAGGTAAATTCGCTTTATACGTTGACTAAAACTTTAGCAATTTTTCTAAGAAAAAGCTTTGGTTTTTTAGATTTTACGAAAGCTGAAGCTATCAAAACTCCCTCAGAGCCTAGCCTCAAAGCTTCTTCTACATCATCGGGAGTTGTTATACCGGCTCCGCAAAAAACTTTAATTCTCCTATCAACCCTCTTAACAAGCTCAACAGTTTTTACTATATCTTTAGGTTTAGCTTTAGAAACAGAAATTCCAGTCCCTATTAGTTCTGGTGGCTCTATTGCAATTATATTTGGTTTGTACTCAGCTATCTTCTTAGCTTCTAACGGCGAAGAAGCACAACACAAAGAAATTATTCTGAATTTTTTAGCTATTTTTATGCACTCAACAATTTCTTGAATCCTTAGCTTTCTTTCTAAATGGTTAATTAAAGTTCCGTCCACAAAAGCCAAATAATTTTCTAATACTATGCGGCCTGTATAAGCACCACTTTTTCTAATCGGATCTATATGCTGAAGAAAAATGAATAAATCTTTAAATTTCTTTCTGATCTCCTTTACATCTAGATACTGAGGGCAAACTGCTATAGGTATTTTAAATTTCCTAGAAATTTCGTAACAAGCCTTACATAACTTTAAAGCATTTTTTCCTACAGCTTCCTTGTAGGATTTGAAATTTAAAACTATTCTAGGTATCATAAACCTACTATTTCTTTAATTTTCTCTAACAGTTCTATTGCTTTGCTATCATCTTTTAACCAAACGTTTCTACCAACAGCGACTCCTTTAGCACCAGCTTCTATGGCATCTCTAATCATTCCAAGAAACTTTTCTTCTTCGATTTCTGGTCCTCCCGCAATACCTACAGGACAAAATGTTTTTTCTATGACTTTTCTAAAACTCTCCTTATTCCCAGTATAATAAGTCTTAACCACATCAGCTCCTAACTCGCAGCCAACTCTTGCTGCATAAGCCACAGATTTTTCATCATAAACTTTTTTACCATTCTTTCTTGGATAGAAAAAACCTATTAAAGGAATTTTCATCCTTAGAGCAATTTCTTTAACTCTCGCAAAATTTTGCATCATTAAATGCTCAAAATCACTTCCTACATAAACTGTAGCTGCTAATCCGCTAGGCTTTATCTTTTTAATTTCTGCCTCGCTAGTTACAAGAGCTTGAACTTGATTTTTTGGTCTAACCATAGAAGTTTTTCCAGTTACTTTTAGAATTAAAGGCACTTTTAGCTTAATCTTAGAAAGCACATATTTAGCTGACCCTATATGCAAGATTATTCCAGAAATTTTTGCTTCATTCGCCAAATTAGCTATTCTAACAGGATTTAGATTTGTTTGATAGAAAGGACCATGTTCTACACAATGATCAAAAGCTAAAAAAACAAACTTATCTAGGTTTAATCTTTTCCTCATAATCCTTTTTAATAAGCTCAGTAAGAACTCTAGCTTTAAAATCTGAAATTATACTCATTAAATTTGCAAAACCATCTTGAGGTGTGGGGAAGCAAGAAAAATATTTGTGAACATCTCCATCGTTCCACCATTTAGTGCAAATATAGTAAAGATGATCGCTTTGCTGTAATAACCTCCAAACTTTTAGAAAATAAGGATTTCTAAGCCTTTTTACATGTTTCTCCAAATTCTTAATTTCCTCAAAGCATATTTGTTGCATTCTATTACCTAACCATGCAGAAACATCTCTTTCCATATCTGCCCAAGAAGCTGTACTAAGCTCAAATACATCAATCTCTCCAACAGGTTTATATTTAAGAATTATTTCACTAGGCGTACAAAATTCCAAACTTTCATATTTTAGAATTTCGTAAGGCAATGCTTTCAAAAACCAGAAAATTCCGCTTTCTGCCCATTGATGCTCACCAAAAGTTTCAAAATCCATAAATATGTTAATACATTGACCAGGAGTTGCGTTTAACCAAGCAGCGTATTTATCTGCTGTTAAAGGCCATTCACTCCAATCTTTAGCTGAAAACCTATAGCCTATATCATCGCTAAGCTGGTAATTTCTTAAAAGAACTCTAATCCTTTTTTCTGGCGGTGGATCGTTAGGGAAACAAAATTTTCTTACATAGACAAAGTTTGGTGACCTCCAACCCAAAATCCTTTCCGCTCCTTCGCAGAAGATTGCTTTAAAACCTAAATCCTCAACTATCTTAGCTATTATATTGTTGTAGATTAATTCTGTGTTTGCAAAAACCTTTGGTTCGAATTTAAAGTAATCCTTCATAGCTTGCCTATGCATGTTAACTTGCTCTATAAATTCATCTTTCGCTTCGAATAAACTAGCTAAAGAATGATAGTAAGTTTCCCCTAGCAATTCGACGCAACCAGTTTCTACTAATTGCTTAAACTGCTCTAGTAAATCTTTATTGTAGCGTTCGGCCATTTCCAGGAATATCCCGCTTATCGAAAATGAAACTTTGAATTTTCTTTTTTCCTTCTTAAAACTATCTATAAGTTCAAGCAATATAGATGTTGTAGGAAAGTAACATCTTTTTGCAACTCTATCGAATATCCATTTATCTAAACCATGGTTGAAATATGCTTCTATTAGCTTGTTGTTAGCTAAATTACCGTTTGGCTGAAAATTTGCAATTCTCATTGGTTGATGGACTTCGAAGCAAAAGCAGATTGAAGTCATATTTCTTATTTTTCTCAAGGCTTTAAAATTTCTATTATGGAATTTTTAATAGCAAAAGATTTGCCTGAAAAGTGTTATTTATTAGCAAACAAAACTTGCTTTTTCCATAGATTTTGCGATTCTGGTTTTAAAACAAAGTGGACAGGATTCTGGGTTTTTGATAAAAAGTTTATAGAATATTTTGCCTTTAAAATAAATGATGAATGGCTTTCACCACTTAATTGTAAAAGCTTTTATAGGAATGAAATAAGCGCCAAACATATTTATTCGACTAAGTTTTTTGACGTAGAAGAATTTTTATTCTTACCTTCAAACCTTAAATCTTTAATCTGCGTCCTAAAGTTAAAAAACAAAATAGGAAAAACTTTAACCGCAAAAATTTCTGCAGAAGTAGCTGCTAATATAAGGAAATGGAACGAAAATTGGCATAATAGAACTTACGAGCTAAGGGAAATTGGAAAGAAAATTTTGATTAAATCGAAGCTTGGATGTTTAATTTTTGGTTCTTTTCCAGAGGGAAAAATGGAATTTATGCCCAAGTATAAAGACCATAAGCCAGGAGAAGAATTGCAAAGATGCTTTATTCCTGGCTTTTACATTGTAAAATTGAATGTAGCAGGAGAAAGTAACGTTTCCTTTATTTTCGCTTGCGGGAAAGATGAAAGAGAAGCTTTAAGCGAATACGAAAGTATTATTGGAAATCTGCCAAGAATCTATTCTGAAAGGGAAGAAGAAATTTTAAAGCTAAAAAGTTATATTTTCGATTCAAACATAGAGTGGTTAAATCAACTCTTTGAAATTTCCTTATTAAACTTGTACGAATTCTGGAGAAGCAATAAAATTAAGGGATTTATAGCAGGTTATCCATGGTTCTTACAGATTTGGGGAAGGGATTCTGGCTGGATTTTGCCAGCAATTTGTGATTTAGGAGATTTTGAAAAAGTAAAAGATTGCTTAAAAACTTTATTCGATTTTAGAAAGGAAGGAAAAATTCCAAATTTCATTTGTTTCGATGGAACTTGCGGCTATAATTCAATAGATTCTACGCTTTTATGGCTAATTTCGCTTGAACATTACCTAAAACTTACTAATGATATTAGCTTTTTAAGAGAGCTTAGCAGTGGAATAAAGGAAATCGAAGATTTTATTCTATCTAGAGTTAGGAATGGAAAAATACTTTGTAAGGCTGGGGAAAGTTGGATGGATACCTTAAGCAGGGAAGGCTTTAACATAGATGTTCAATCTATGTTTGCAAGAGCTTTGAAAAGTTTAATTTATGTTAAAAAAATGTTAGGCATCGATACGAAAGAATTGGAAGACCTTGCTATCGAAGCTAAAAATAGAGTGATGGATTTTTACTTCAAAGATTTTTTCATAGATAATTTAGCAAATAAAAAAAGAACTTCTAACGTTTTGTTTGCAATATTTTTTGAAACTATTCCAAAACCGCTAGAAATTTTGAAAATTTTAGAAAGCGAAGAATTCTCAACCAAATTTGGAGTAGTAACCCTTTCTAGGAAAGAAGAGGATTTCGACCCAAAAGCTTATCATAAAGGAAGTTCTTGGGGAATTTTAAACGGAGTAATGGCATGTTGTGAATTCAAGTATGGAAATGTAAAGAAAGGTTTAGAATATCTAAAAATTTTGTACAATCTGATTAGGAAAAGGTGTATAGGTTGCATACCAGAAGCTTGGAATTCTTTAAACGGCAATCTCTTGCTAGATAAGAAAGGGAAAGTTGAAGAAGCCGCGATCTCACAGGCATGGAATTATGCATTAATTATTAGATGCATCGACGAATATATGCTCGGTTTTAACATAGATTTGCCAAATAAGGTTTTTATTGCAAAACCAAAAATTCCACCAAACTTCCTTTCTTTAAGGAGAAAGAGAATTGGGGATGATTGGGTTAATTTTACTATAAGCAGAAAAGTTAGGAAAGTTGATGTAAAATTCGAGAGTGAAAAGAAAATTAATTACAGGTTTTTAATAGTTCAATAAAATCTTGGAAAGTTTTCTGGTTCGAATAAGATAGATTTTAATTTTTTCCAATTAAACTTAATTCTTTTAGCTCTTTTCATTTCGAGCTTATGCTTCGGAAACTTCTTATTCCAAATTATCTTTAACTTTCCTTTTTTCTCAAAAAGATGATAAGGAAATCCTTTACCTTTAATTATTTCATAATTATGTCCTGCATCTATCGGCGAAACTGTTAAAACGAGTGCATCTTTCTTGAAAGACACAAGCCTATGAGCAAATCTTGGATGGATTAAATAACCATAACCTTCTCTCAATCTTACTACTCTTGTAAGTTTATTTTTAAAATCAGAAAGCAAAAGGTAACATGAATTTTTTAAACAAAAATAAAGCTCTCCTCTTTCCTTTTCATGCAAATGTCCAAAGGTACAAAAAAGTTCTCCATCTCTAGAAAATCTTCCAGCAAAGAGAAGGGTCAAATCTACGTAAAGCTTGTATTTCTTTAATATTTCCTTAGCTTTCTTTGAGAATTTCCAGAGATTAAATACTTGATAAATTTCTACATCACCTTTTTCTAGCAATTTTTTTGCATCCTTAACTCTTAAAATTACTCTTTGCTTAACAAGCTCAGAAAGAAATCTTCTCCATAAAACAGGTTTTTTATTAAAAATTAAACCTATTTCACCATTTTTTGAAACGACCTTAAAGCCAAAATTTTTCATTAAATTAAATTATGTGCGAAGTTTTTTATGTTCCTTGGCTTCATATGCATCAGCCATTAGTTTGGGTAAACGATAAATTGGTTAGTTATTTGAAAGTTATGCTAGAGTCTGAAAATGCTCGTATAAAATGGAATGCAAAATTAATAGCAAGAGCTTACAAAAATCCAGCAAAATTTGTTTTAGAATTGAAAGAGGAAGGATTTGAACCAAGAATAATGCTCGATTTTTCTGGTGTTTTATTAGAAGCTTTGGTAGAGTTAAAAGATTATCTTTCTAGAATAGAAATTTATGGCGAAAAGATTGGAGACATAATTTCGCTTTATAAGAAGGTATTGAAAAAATATCCCGAATGTATCGAATTTGCAGGAACAGCTTATTCGCATTGCTATTTTCCTGCTACACCAGAAAAAGATTGGTATTTACAAATAGAAGAATGGAGAAACGTTTTTGAAAAAATTTTTGGAAAAAAAGCGTTGGAAAGAGTAAAAGGATTCTGGCTTCCAGAACTTGGAGTTCCAGGTTTTAGAGATAAATTAAAGAAGCTTATAGAAGAGATAAGCAAGTTTTATGAGTGGTTAATCCTTCCAATTTTTTCTTTAAAAGGTTATGAAAGGCTTTCTTACGAACAAGTTATAAGAATAATTTCAAAGCCACATTGGTTAGAAATAGAAAATGCAAAAATTAAAGTAATATTTAGAGCTCCTTATTTTTTAATAGATCAGCAAGCAGGTTGTGAAGTAAACCTTTTAAGAAGAAAATTAGAAGAAGTCCTAAGCATTTGCAAAGAAAGACCCTTGCTTATAGTTCCTGCAAGCGATGGAGAAAATGGAAATGTCATGATGAACGAATTCTTTCCAAAAACTTTCGTTCCATTTTTTAAGAAATTTATCAACAAAAAAATTTGTTCTGCAACTGTTTCTCAATTTTTAGAAAGGTATGGCAATCCTAAAAGCAAAATTGAGTTAAAAGTGATCGGAGCTTCATGGCTGGCAACTCATAAAAGCTGGTTGGAGGGGACCAAAAAATTAGAAATTATAGAATCTATTAAACGAATCAGCAAGCTTTATCATGGCTTAAAGGATAGGTTGAGCAAAAAAGAAGAGAGAAAAGCTAGAAAACTTTTACTTATAGCAGAAACATCTTGCTATCTTTATTGGGGCTCTGAATTTTGGTATAACCAGGCTTTTAAAACTATAAAAAAGCTTGAAAATTTTTTAAATTCTTTCCGAAAAGTTTAAATAAGTGATGCTATGAGGATAGCAATTCTGAGCTGGGAGTCCAATTATTCCATTCCAGCAGGAGGAATTTCTTACGTCGTAGACGAATTATCTAAAACTTTAGCATCGAAAGGCCATGAAGTCCATGTTTTTACTAGAATAGGACCCAATCAGCCTCTTTATCAAGAAATAAATGGAGTTCATTATCATCGTTGTCCATTTGCTTTTAACCATAACCTTGTATGGGAAATGAACAATATGTGTAAATCGATGGTTCATTTCTTTTTTGAAACAGAAGGTTTTATAGGACCATTTGATATAGTACACGGGCATGATTGGCATGTAGTTAATGCTTTAGATGAGCTAAAAAAAGCTGGCAAAAAAATTGTTTTTACGTTGCACTCGACGCAATATGGAAGGGATGGAAATAAGTTTAATGGTGGAATAGCCCAAGATATACACAATTTAGAATGGTACGGAACTTACATAGCCAACTTAGTAACTGTTTGTACTAATACTATGAAGGATGAAATTAAGTGGTTGTTTAGACTTCCTGAGTGGAAGGTAAGAGTTGTTTATAATGCAATAGATTATCACAAGTTTGATGGTTTTATAGATCCTTGGAACGATGTAAAAAAATGGTGGGGAATTGGGGTTTATGATCCTGTAATACTTTTTGTTGGAAGGATGACTTATCAAAAGGGAGTTGATATGCTTGTCGAGGCAATTCCTGACGTACTTAAAGATTTTCCAAATGCTAAATTCGTTTTTATAGGAGATGGTTACATGAAATCACACGTAGAGAATAGATGCAGAGAATTAGGTGTTGGTCATGCAGTAAGATTTACTGGCTACATTTCGGAAGAGGATAAAATAAAATGGTTAAAAGCTTGCGATATGGTGGTAGTGCCTAGCAGGAACGAGCCTTTTGGGGTAGTTGTTTTAGAAGCATGGGCAGCTGGAAAACCAGTAATAGCAACGCATGGCACAGGAGCTGGAGAGCTTGTATGGCACGATGTTACAGGTTTAAGAGTTTATCAAAATCCAAATTCGATAGCTTGGGGGATTAAAACCTTGTTGGCTGACCCAGATAAAGCAAGATGGCTAGGTAAGAATGGTAGATATGCGGTCGAAAAAGTATTTAATTGGGAAAATATAGCAAATAAAGTATTGGACGTATATAAGGAGGCACTAAGATGAAGTGCTGGTTTTGTGATAAAGAAGCTAGAGGGGTTTGTGCAATCTGCGGAAGAGCAGTTTGTTACGAACATGCTTATAGATTGGATGAAATGACTCTAGCGAAATCAGATACTAGTACTGGCTATGCAACCTATTACAAAGCTTATAATGTGCTTAAATGCAAAGAGTGCGCAATTAAATGGGAAGTTTGGGAAAAGGGTTGGAGGAAAGAGTAATTAAGTTTTAAAACTCTTCAGAATTGTCATTTTTAATTTTCTTTAAGTGGTAACCCAAACAATTAAAAATTATTGGTTAACATAAATGATAAACTTAAAAAATCAAAATTTTAAAATTAAATGTGGCAAAACCGAGAAGCGAAATTAAAGAAAAAATAATTAAAGTATTAGCTGAGCATCCAGAAGGTTTAACTATTCAAAAAATATCAGAACTCGTTGGAACTACAAGAATAACTGCTGCAAAATATATAGCTGAGTTGGCTGGAGCTGGAATTGTTTATAGAAGAAGAGTAGGAGTTGCAACCCTTTGTTACTTAAAAGAGAAATATGTTTCTCTAGTAAGAGAAGGTGAAATATTAGAGTTGTTAAGGAAAAAGTTGAAGAAGGTTTAACCAAAGTATTCCTTTAAATCAAAAAAGAAAGGGGATTCATATTTTTTCCTTCTTTTTTTTATCAATAATACGGCTAAACAAATGGCAGCTAAAGCTATAATTCCTATTTTTTCTTCTCTAGAAAGTCTAAAAGTTATCTTGAGAGAGGGCCTAGCAACAAAGCCTGTAGGTTTCTTTGTAACTTCTTCTCCTTCCAATACAGAAAAGGCAAAGGTTTTTTCAAAATTTCCTATTGAGGTTTTAACTGAAATCTTTGCCGTATAAATTTTTGGTTTGGAAGTTGAAGGTACATTAAAGTAGACAGGCAAGGATACACTTTCTCCTTTCCTTATTCTAGATACATTACCCTTAAACTCGTAAAACTGACTAGGAATTCCTGTAAGCCCTATTTTTTCTATTTGAACATCAACTTGCCCATCGTTAACTAGCTGTAAGAAATGAGCATAAGAATCTCCAGCTTTAATTTTTATAGAGTCGGGAAAGCGTAAGGATAAACTTTTCTTCTTTATAACTTGAAACTCTATCTCTTTTTCAAGACCAATAGACTTTTCGGCGCTAACTGAAATTAAAAGTGTGTAATTACCTTCTGTTTCTGGGGCTTTTAAATAACCAGAAAAGTAACCAGATCTATCTGTATAAAAGTCTTTTGAAATAAACCCAAGCTTAACTTTTACTTTAGCATCTTTTATTGGATTATTAAATTCATCGTGAACAAAACCCTTAATTCTAATAGCATCACCTAGGTAATAGACACTTTTGTCTAAAGATATGTCTGCTTCTATTTTCTTCTTCTCGCCTATTGCAAAAGCGGAAAAATTAGAAACGTTAATGATAACTAGATTTCTTATCCTATCAACTTCGCAATGTATTTCTTCCCATTCGTCTGTGCAAATTCTTCTAGCGAAATTCCACCATTCACATCTGTAAACTACTAAGTTTCTTTCATCAAGTATTTTGCTTTCGTCGTACGGAAGGTAAAGTGTAGCAAAAGAAAATGGAAGTGTAAATTCTATAACGTATATATTTGCAATTCTTATACCTTCGATCAAATTCTTCCTGAACAAATCAAATCTTAATGGATTATCAAAATCCTCTTCTACTTTTGTATCGTAAATCACAATTCTTGAATCTTTAAGCCTAAATTCTAAATCATAATCTCCTGGAGGTATTGAGAATGAATAAGAACCTGTACCTGTTATCGGAATTAGAGAATTTGTATTTCTTATTAAAATAGAACCTGGAATTGGATTACCTTCAGCATCTTTTATATTTCCCTTTACTAGTACTGTATAATAAACCTCTCCATACCAACTTTCTTTCAAATTTTCATATTCAACTTCAACCTTAATTTTGTATTTACCAGGTTGAAAGTTGGGAAGCTTGAGTTGTATAAGATAGCTACTTCCTTTCTTATTCATATCGAAAGCTAATATTTCATTTCCAATACTTACCTTTACCATCTCAGCTTTAAGATCAATTGGCTTATCTCTGTAGGTTGCAAGTAAAGAAATTATTAATAAATCCCCTCCTCTAACGAATTGCTTGTCAAAACTTGCATTAAGCAAAAGAAGTTTCTTTACTTCTACTTTTTTCTTATCATAAGCGTTAGTTCTGTCATAAAAACCAACAACTTTAATTTCTTTATCCCCTGTTTCTTCCATTTTTGTCTTCACAACCCAAACTTGATTTTCTAAATCAAACCCTTTAAATAAAATTGGAAGTTCTTTTCCGTTAGAAAACAGTTTAAAACTAACGTTTTTTGTTATTATCACATCGTTCTTTTTTGTCAGGACTTTAATCTCGACTGTATCTCCTTCATATATTTTTTTCGGAAGCGAAGCTATTGAAACAGAAAAATTCCAGACATAAAAGTTAAATTGTAAGGTTGAGGTTTGATTTGAAGTACAATAAATAGTTGCTGAATAATCACCCGGCTTATCTATCCAGTAGTAAGGTATTTTGAAAGAAAAATAATAATCCTCTAGTTTTTTGTAATCTTGAGACTCAAAACTAATGGAAGGACCTTTTACTTCTACTTTTACGCTTATATTTGTAAAGTTATCAAAGCATTTAAACAATAAAGTTAGATTTTCTCCTATCCATAAATTAGAGGAAGGGTACAAAGTTAAGTTGGTTATTTGCGGACTTGCGTGAGTTACTCGGACTAAAACTAAAAATAAAAGAATGAAGGAAAAAAGAAACAACCTTCTCATTTTAGCCACCTAAATAACTTGTCAAAAATACTTTCCTTGAAGTTTAATCCTAAAATCCTGTAAGCAACCTTCCTTACTTCTTTCGAAAACCTACATTTAGGAAAGAGATAAAAAGCTGGGAAACCTCTATAGAAAGATTTTAGTACTCTATCGTCTTCGGGAATAAAACCAAGTATCGGCAAATCTAAAAACCTTTCTATAACTTCTTTTTTTATAATTTTCCTATATCTATTCACTATTATTCCAGTCTCTATTCCCATTTTTTTAAGTTTTTCAAAAACTTTTCTCGCTGAAAAGAGAGATGGTATATCTTGAGTACTAACTATGATAGCTTTATCGCTAAGTTTAATAAAAGGAAGGGAAGCTTTTATGGAGGGTTGTGTATCTATAAGGATTATATCGAAGTAAGATGGAAAATTTAAGCCAGTTAATTCTAAGTAAGAAAGATTTGAAGAAATAGGAGAAGCTAAAATCTCTATTCCGCTTGGATGTGATATTATAACATCTTTTAAATCAGCTCTTTCTAGCAAATCCAAAATTGTAAAGGGTGGTTTAGTTATACCAAAAGATAAAGTTAAGCTTGCCGTTCTAAAGTCTCCATCAACTACTAAAACTCTTTTTCCTAATTCCCTAAAAGCAATAGCTAAATTAGAAGTCAAAGTTGTTTTGCCAACTCCTCCCTTTTCAGAAACAAAACTTATAATCATGCTTCCTTTAAAGAGTAAACATAAGCCCTGCCGACCTTATACATCTTAATCTTTTTCTGATCAACCAAAGCCTTAAGGTAACCAGCTACTAGATCTCTTCTCAATTTCAACTTTCTTGCTATTTCAGAAGTTGTCAGAAGCCTACCTTTTAACAACTGCAAAATCTTTTCTTCTAAATTCCTTTCCACAATTCTATTTTAGCTAAAATTAAATATTTAACATTTTTGTTTAACATTATTACAACTATTTGGTAACTATTTTGCTGCTAAATGACAGTTATTTCGTTAAATAGCAAAAATATCTATAAGGAAGGATTTAAAGTAAAAAATCAGCTTACTGGTCTCTAAATTTTCAAATTTGATAGGAATTTCACAGACTTCATAAGTCTTAAGGTTCACAGCAACTAGCTTAATCTCTGCTGGAAAGAAAAGACCTTCGAATTTTAATCTTACAATTTCTCCTTTCCATTCCTTAATACTTTTTTCCTCTAAGATCCAAGAAGATGGAAAGTTATAAGGAAGGACCAATAAATTAGCCTCCTCTCCTTTAAATTTTAACATAATTTCGTCTGGAAAGATGGCCCACAATTTCAGATTAATGTAAAACGTTTCGTTTAATAAGCTGTTTACAACTATAGTTAGGTTTTTAACTTCTTCTATCTCATTACCAAAATACGCTCTTATCCTTATCGAATAATTTCCTTTATCTGGCAAGTATAAATGAAAATTTAAAGTTTTAGAAGCTCCCGGAAATAAATCAACTTCTTTGCTCCAACTTTGTGAAATCCTTTCTTTTTCCTTAAAAGCTTCAGCCCTAAGCCTTACCTTGTATCCAACACTTCCAGGGTTATAAACTACTGTTTGAAAAGTTAATAAGTTAGATTTTTTTGAGTAATTGAAATATTCGAGCATAAAATCGAGTTTCTCCCTAACGCTGACTTTTATTTTTACAGCAAAAGTTAAAAGTGGAAAGATTATTAAGACTAATACTAGCAAAATAATTTTAAAGTTTAGCATAATGCTAAAAAGCCAATTCTGCTGCCCTTCGAAATTATAACTATCTCGCCACTATAATTGCCTGGAATTGCTTGAGAAGTATTCAATATAACTTCAACGCTTTTTTTACTAAATGGGCCAAGGATAAAAGATGAAGGCTTGAAATAAAGATAACGCGAGATGGTGCCAAACGCCAAAATTTCTACCTTAACCGCTTTAGTTAAATTATTAGAAACTTCTATAAATTTTCTCGAGGAAAAAACCTTAGAAATTGGTAACTTTCCGAAATTGAAAACATATGGCTCTATAGCAATGCCTATGGTTAGATTGGTTGTATTTACCAACTGAACATAGGCAGGATACCTACTAATATAATAAGTACAAAGGGGGAACCGCAAAACTTTGGCAGTAAAGTTAGTTATTCCAAGTGGTTTAACTATTGGTTTTGAAAAAATTGTGGCTATTATGCTCAAAGCTAATAAGCAAAGAATAACAAATTTTTCGCCTTTCATACTATCTAATTTTGAAATAGACTATCAATGTTAATAGGATTATTAAAAAAAGTAGAATATAAGCTAATGGAAATTTTACTTCTTTTTTCTCTTTAATTTCATAAATTTCCGGAATTTCTAAAGTCGTATTAAAAATATCTATTCCTGTGCCGTAAGAAAGGAGAGCGGTTGTTGTATAATTACCTGGTTCTACCGACTTATCTAAAGTGATGGAAATCGATTTGATTTCTCCTGGTTTTAAAACTACCCAATTTGAAGAGAAGGTCTTGGTAGTGTTTTCGTTTGTAATTTTTAATTCTTTTATTCGAGATATTAAAGTAACTGTTCCTTCGTTCTTTGTTATTACCCTTAACTCTAATTTTTTGTCAACCCTTCTCGGAACTATATCAATAATTTTCGCCTTTCTTATCGCAACGCCTTTAACATAAAAAATTAGTGGAAATTGGATGAATGCTCTAACACTAATTCCTATCCCAGTTTTTGTGGGAAGCTTTGTTATGGATTCTGGTCTTATGTAAATTGCATGATAACCAGGCTCTGCATTTTCAGGAACTTTAAGAAAAAAAGAAACCTCACTCGCACTTTTAGCGATTCCCTTAAGAAAAGCAATTTTTGGAGGTAAAGGTTTAAGTTTAACAGGGTTTTCTATAAATTCAAGCCATGTAGTCGAATCCTCTTGAGAAACGTTTTCTAAAACCTTCTTGTTTATAATTGAAAAAATGGAAAGGGGGTCTTCGTACAAAGGGTTAACTTTAATCCATAGATCTGAAAAATCGCGAGAAAATACATAAAAGCTAACTAATCTTCTTTCTCCAGGTTCTACTACACCCAAATCTAATCTAGATGGAGAAGTCCCTAAGATTTGAGCAAAAGCTCTAGGCGGGCAGATTAATAGCAAGTAGACTAACAAAATCAAGCAAAATTTCCTCATAATCATAAATTTACTTGCTACTAAAGAAAAAGTAGTTAACCATAATGTTAAACGAAAATTTTTATAAAAAACGTTTAACAAATTTTAAATTAGAATGAAAAGGTTTATAACCTTAGCAAGCATTGCTTTACTACTCTTTTTAGTTCCATCGATAACAGTAACTCTAAGCCAATTTAAAGAACAAGCAGATGCTACAGATACAGCCGTCGTCAACGTCAGCATTCAAGGAGTTAATGCTGTCGACATAAATCCAATCAACTTCACTTGGGCAAATCTACCAGTTCCCCGTAACTATACCGAAAGTGGACCGAAGGCGTTCCAAGTTGAAAACATAGGTTCTACGAATATTACACACATTTGGGCATCGACAACAAACCCAACAAGCAACCCATTCGGTACTGGAGTTGCAACTAATTACGATGCTGGTCAATTTGTAGTCCTAATAAATAGTAGCAGTAGCTCTTACGAATGGGTTCTCTATCCAAATACAGTTTTCTTTAATGAATCTGTACCTACTTATATTGTCAACAAACCATCGGGATGGAACAACGGTGGCTTATTTACGAGAATTAGAACAGCTGGCTGGGAAAGCGACGAAGGAGAGGAATATTTCGTTTTCGTCGTAAATGGAACACAAAACTGTACGGATGGAACAGTCTATATAGGAAAAGATCCACATACAAAAACTAAAACAGGAAGTATAGACTTTTCCGATCCCGCTAATTATGTAAGCTTCGGCCTTACTTCTACTAATGACAAAAAGTGGGGATATAAAGGCCCAATAGGGGATTATGGCAGCATAAATAACTATATCGACAAGTATTACGTTCTCGTCCCCTATGACTGTAAAAACATCACACTAATAGGATGGTCAAGAAGATATGATACTACTGCTGGAATCGATATAGGTTATTACCTATTCTCAGGAACGCTAGAGCCAGGTGCTGCTCTAGACTATCTAATATCTGTAGTAATTCCATACGGAGTTGCTCAGGGTGATGTAAAAACTGGTACTCTAACGATTTACGCTACTACAGCTTAAAAATACTTAATCTAGTAAAATCAGGATTCACCTAAACTTCTATCCATTCAATTTTTTCTTTTTTAATTGCATCTTCTAAAGTTTTTAAAGTCTCTTCTATTTGCTCTATTTCGCTTCTTAGACTTTTCGTGAGCATAGCAGAATTCTTTATCTCGCTTATCCTATCCATTAGAGTTTCCAAGGTTTGTCTAGTCTCGCTGAACCTTCTTTCCATTTCTTGAGTTTTATTTTCTAAAGAGGAAAACTTATGCATTAATTCTTTAAATTTGTCCTCTACCTTACTTATTTTTTCTGCCATACTCTTTACCTCTTGAAGACCATCTTCAACAACTCCCAGCCTTTCTTTTGTCTTAATTATTCCATCGTTCAAATCTTTTCCTAATCTTTCGAATGAGCTAATTTTATTTTCTAGCTCACCCATTCGAGAAGAAAAGGCTTGTATTCTCTCCTTTAAAGTTCTAAGCTCTAAAGTAAGATTTCTTATAATATCCTTGCTCAAAATCTCTTGAATTTCCTTTCTAATTTCCTCTACTTTTTCATCCAGTTTCCTTTCCATCTCTCGAGTCTTATTTGCCAGCTCTTTTGACTCATCCTCCACCTCTACAAGCCTACTTTCAACAGCTTTTAACCTCTCTTTTGCCTTCTCGATTTCATCTTTAAGATCTTCTCTTAGCTTTACAAGCAAACTAATTTTATTCTCTACTTGAGTAGAAAAACCTTCTATTTTTCTCTTTAAACTTCCAAGTTCTAGGTCTAATTTTCCGATAGCATCCTTATCTACTAACTTTGAAATTTCCTGAATCTTTATTTCAATCTCTCTTATCTTTTCCTCAATTCTTTCCCTTGCATTCTTTTCTTCGCCTACAGAAAATTTTAACTCATCTAAAATAGAAGACAAATAGTTAAACTTTGAGTATAATTTTTCTAAATCTTCTGTTTTGGCAAATTTTTCTTTTAACATAAATATTCCTTCAAACCTTTTAGAAAGGTCAGAAACAGTCTGATTAAGAACCTCAAACTTCTCTTCCAGATATCTAATTCTTTTTTCTAGGTTTATAGGTTGGCTTTTTCTTACTATTTGTTGCAAATTAAGCAATCTATTGTTCAAATCGAGAATTAGAGAATTAAACTTGTTCAATTTGTTTTCTACATCATCCACAGTTGTATTAATAAATTTTCTAACCTTACTCTGAAAACCTAAAAATTCTTCCCTTAAATTTTTAAGCCTAGAAAGGTTTTCTAAATTTTCTTCCATTTGTTTAAGCCTTTTCTTAAAAATTTCGTAAGAACTTTCCACCAAATTTTTTAAATTTGATAGATCTTTCTCTAGTTCTAAAATTTTCCTTATTCTCTCCTTAAACTTCTCTTCAACTTCTGCTTTAATTTCGTCTTTTAAATCTTCAGCGATTTCCATACTTTTTATCTTTAGCTTTTCCTCTACAGTCGAAGCTAGGGAAATAAAATTAGAAGAAAGTTTTTTGAATTCGGATAGTAAGTTACGATAATTTTCAGAAAGCACTTTTAAAGAAAATTTTAAATTATCAATCCTTTCCTCTATTTCGCTAATTTTCTTTTCTAAATCCTCAAATTTTGATTCTAACTTCTTCAAATTTTGCTCTGCAGAAACCCTAACTTTCTCTTCTAAATCTTTTCTTAAAATCTCAAAGCCTCTTTCTTGCTCTTTTACTTTAATCCCTAATTCATCCACTTCTCTTAAGAGTTTTGAAATAATGGAAGAAAATTTTAAAGCAGATTTAAGCTCTTTATATAACTTAAAAAATTCCTCTTCCCTTTTTTTCTGTTCGCTCTCGATCTCGAACGTTCTCTTTTCTATTAGCTTAAACTTCTCTTTTAGCTCATCTATCTCACTTTTCAATTCTACTATTTTCTTAGCTAAAATTTCCTTTTCTTTCCTAACTTCCTTAACCCTTCTTTCCAACTCATCTAATACTTTCATTTTAACAGACCTATGATATCAATTAGCCTTTTTTCCAGTTTATTCTTAAAACTCTCAAAATCTTTTTCCAAATTTAATAATTTACTTTCAAGTTTCATCGAAGTTGCCGAGAAATTCTGAACCGTTGTCTCAATTGATCTAATGATATCTTTTATTTCTTCTATTTCTGCAACTCTTTTTTCTATTGCTTCAATTCGTTTTCTAACTTCCTTCTCCTTATTCGATAAAACCTCTAACCTTTCAACTAGTTTCTTTTCCTTTATGTCTTTCAAATTTTCTTTTAGTCCTTTTAAATCATCTTTAATAATAACAATTTCGTTTCTAACTTCAGAGATCTTCTCTTTCAATAATTTTTGAGATTTGATTACCTCATCTTGAATCTGTTTTACCTTCTTAACTCTATCTTGGAATGTTTCTAAATCTAAGCTTAATCTATCAACTTTTCCTACTTCCTTTTCTAAAAGTTCAAAGCGGCTGGTTAAATTTTTAGTTATTTCCTTAAGTTTGTTTATTTCGTCCCTACTGAGTTTTATCTTATCGCCTAAATTACTAATTTCATCTTTCAATTTTTTTATTTCCTCATTAATAATTGAGGTAAAATTTCCTACTTCATCCAATTTCCTACTTATAACCTCTCTATCTTTCCATATTCTTTCTACCTCTTCTTTTAATCTTTCAACCTCACTAACCAAAAATTCAAGATTTTTAATCTTTTTAGCAAAACCTGAAGATTCTTTTTCCAAATTGCTAATTCTTTCGGATAAATTCGCTACTTTGCTTTGTAATTGATCTAAATCTTCTATGCTTTTATCTTTTAACGACTCGAACGATTCCAATTTATGGTACAATTCTTTTTGTCTGTTTTCTAGATCTTCTGTCTTTTCGACAAGCTTGTTTATTTTAGTAGAAAAATTTGCTTCAACCTTTTCAACTTCTTCTTTTAGATTTTTTAACTCATAAGCAATTTTTTCTTCTAATTTCAACTTTGGTATAAGATCTTCGATTTTTTTGTTAATTTTTTCCATTTCTACTTTTTTAGCAAAACTCAAGGATTCTTTAAGTAAACTATCAATTTTCTCAGACAAATCTGTTAATTTGTCCCGAAATCTATCTACTAAGCTTAGTTCATTTTTAATTTTACTGATTTCTTCCTCTAAATTTTTCAGGCTGGCAAACTGTAAAGAAGTTCTTTCTAAATCTTTTTTTATTTTGTTTAACGATTCTAATAACGACTTCAACTTTAGTTCGAGATCTTTAATCTTACCTTCAAAAGAAACAGTCATTTCTGGTAAAGAGCTTTCTACTTTCTTTTTAAAAATTTTAAACGACTTAAGTTCCAAAGTTACAGAGCTTAGTTTTTCCGTTAACGAATTAATTGCGCGCCTTAAATTATCAAGATTTTTTAGTATATCCTCTTTTTCTTTTTTCTTTACAAACTTCTTTTCAAATCTTTCCTTTATCTCTTCTAATTCTTTAGCGAGGTTAGTAAAATTGCTCAAATTGTCCTTTAGGGTAGCGATCTCTCTATAAATTTGAGTAATTCTACCTTCCTCTTCCCTTAAAATTCTTTTAGTTTCTTCCCTTATTCTCTCTATTTTATTTGAAAATTTTGCCTTATCCATTTCTTGTTTCTCTCTTAAGTTAATAAGCTCAAACATGAATCCTTTAACCTTATTTTCAAAAAGCGAAACACTTCTTTTGAAACCTTCGATTTCTTTAGAAATTAAAGAATAAGTTTTATCAACTCTGAGTTTTAAGTCTTCATATTTTTTCATTCTATCCTCTAATTCCACAATTCTTTCTTCTGCAGAGTTTAGTCTACTTTTTATTGTAGCTAAACTTTCTTTCAAACTTTTTAGAACAACCGCTAAATCTTTTAACTCTTTCATTTTAAACCTTCAACCAATTCTTTTAAACCTTTAAGCTGCGAATCTATAATTTTCTCTTGTTTTGATAGCTTTTCCTCTATTGATTGAACTAACCTTTCCAAATTATTAGTTTTTCTTTCTAATTCTACAATGGAATTTTTAAGCTTGGAAACCAAAAAATTCAAACTTCTGATATAACTAAAGATCTTTTCTTTATCAAAACTTTCTATCCATTTGTTAATTCTTTCCAGACTATCCTTATAACCTTCCTGCTTAAATTTAAGAGAAGATAAATCGCTCTTCAAACCTGCAAATTTTTCATTTAACCTTTCAACTTCTTTAGAAAGAATTTCTTGCGAACTTACAAGCTCAGAGATTCCTTTCCCAATTCTTACTAAATCGCTTTTAATATCCCCTATTACATCGGCATATTCTTTTTTTACACTCTCTAAGCTAGCTTTCAAGTTATCCCTAACCGATTTTATCTCTTTTTCTAGCTTCTTTATTTCGGTCAATTTTTTCTCAAAATTTTCCAATTCTTTTTCGCAAAACTTCACTTTTTTGACGTCTCTGATTGTATTGTGTAATCTGTCAGTTATTTCGGAAATGCTTTTCTTAATCTTTCTTATATCGTCTTTAAAGGGTTCTAACCTAGTCTCTACTTCTTTCTTTATATTCTTTGGGAGTTCTCTTTCTGCTATAGAAAAAAGATCCGAAATTCTATCTAAAGTTTCTTTTCCAACTTTATTTTTTAAATCCAAAATTTCCTTTTTTAAAACTGGAATCTCTGAAATCATTTTTATAGAAGTTTCTAAGGCAGAGATTCTATTGGAAATCTCTTCTTTTACGAGCTTTTCTAAATTTTTTAGGTTTTTTTCTAATTGTAAAACTTTCATGGCTTCTTCTTCTGGAGTTAATTCTGGTAATTCGCCAAAAATTCCTCTAGTTTTTTTCCTTTCCTTTAAAGCTTCCCTTATTTCGTTAAGTTGAGTCTCTAAGGAAGTTATTTTTTCTACGTGCTTGAGCTTTTCGTCTATCTCCTCTATCTTTTTGGAAAAGGTCTGCTTAAGAATTGAAAGCTCTTCTTCCAAGCTTTTAGTCTTTATCTTTCCGATTCTTCTCTCTACGTTCTTTAAGTTTTCAAAGATAGTCTTCAAGCTGTCTTCTATTCTTTTATTTATTTCATCAAATTTCGGCTTTATTTTTTCCAAAACTTTCTTTTCAACCTCCTCTTCCTTGATTTTACTGGATTTAGAAGCTACTTCTTCTATAAGCTGGGCTAAAACTTCTTCTTCCATTATTTATACCTCTCCATTAACCTAAAACCAAGTTTTTTCCATTCTTTTATCCTTTTTCTTAAAATTTTCATTCTATGCTTAACAAAAAAGACTTCTGTTTCAGTTCTTTTTCTTCTAAAATGGAAAAAAAGGATTAAAAAAACTATCAAAAGTAAAGGAATTAAATACATAATTTAATTTTTTTGTTCCAGAATTATATTTTCCTTCTCAACCTAAGCTTTTCCAGCAGTCTTCTCCAAAAGCTTTTCTCAACATATGGTTCTCCTATTAAGTAACTAGCTAGTTTGATTAATTCTCTACAGGAATCGCATTTTGAATTATAGGTTATCAAAGGTAATTTTAATGCTAAACTTTTTAACAGATTTTCATCAAACTTTATTTTTGCAATTACAGGCAAGCCGACTAATTCCTCTATTTCTCTTGCTTTTAATTCGTGTCTACTTCCTCTTACCATATTCAATACAATACCTATTGGTTTAACGCCAATCTCTCTTACTATTTCTTGGGCCCTTACTATATCCATAACAGCAGGTATGTAAGGTGTTGTTACATAAAGTATTTCGTTAGCAGCTCTAATAGCACTTAAAGCCTCTCTTCCAAAGCCAGGCGCTGCATCTAACAAGACAATTTCTGTTTTTTCTTCTAGCTGCCTTAAAATTTCTGGAAGTTTTACTAAATCAACCCCTTTAAGATCATCAACAGAAAGAGAAGCTGGAATAACTTTTAATCCTGTAAAATGAACAAAGATAGAATCTTCAACTGGATATTCTCCTCTTAAAACTTTATTTAAAGTAACAGGCGAATAATAGATACCTAAATGAAGGGCTAAATGTGAAGTTGTTACGTTGCAATCTATAATTGTTACATCCCTCTTAAAAACTTCAGCTAATATAGCTCCTAGATTAGTTACTATAGTTGTTTTGCCAACCCCACCTTTTCCAGATGCAACAGCAATTACCCTCATTTTTCAATAGTAAATTGGCTTATACGTTTTTAAAATGGTTGGTTATTGTGTTTATCAGATTTTCTACAACAAAAATTTCTGTAAAGAAAATTGAAGGAAAAGACAAAACAAAGAATAGATGGGAAAACAAACCGCCAAAAATTATTTGAAAGTCAGCAGATGAAAGCGAGAAAGATAAACCAAGAATTATTAAACCCAAATTTTTAAGTGCATCCTCTTCTGACAAAAGGAGTAGTATAGAAGCTAGTATCGTAAAAAGAAAACCTGATAAATAGATCAGGGGATTTAATTTTGTGCAGGCCACTTCTGTATAGGGGAAGTTGCTCGAAGAATCGTAAATAACTGCTTTTGCTTTACATCCAAATGCGCTAGCTATTAAAGCATGGCCTATTTCGTGTAGGCTTAAAGCTAGGATTATAGCTATTAGGTTTAGGAAAAAATAATTAACTAAAAATTTTGCAATTAGCTTCATGAATTACTTAAAGGTAATTACTTTTAAAAACGTTACTACTAAACTGTTAATTCTTCTAATCTTTTCCTAAGCTTCCTCCTAAGCTCCTCGTAAGCTCTAGCAGATATCAAACCTTCTCTATATTCCCTTTCTAATACCCTAAGAACCCTTTCAAGCCTCTCTCTTTCTTTCCTTACCTCTTCAGGCATTCTAGCAACTCTTATTTTTCTAAGCTCCTCTATCCTTGGTCTTATTTTTTCTTCAAACTCAATAAGTTTATGCTTCCACTTTACTGCGAAGAATACTACAAAGATTAAAACAACAGCTATTGAAATGAGCAAAATTATTAGCCAGAGTGGGGGAGCTGGTACAGTAATTACTTTTATCTTTGGTGCTATAGAAAGCAAATAGAAACCTCTATCGATCAAATTGGAAATTACTATCAAAGTAGCTGCACATTCGTCGAATTTTTTTCTCTTCAAATAATCCTTAGCAACCTTTATTTGAGTTTTAATTTCTTCTATAATACTTCTAACAGCAGAAACATCATAGCCAAGTTTCTCTTTATAATCAGTTTGGTTTATCAATTCTTTTAATCTTTTTTCTAACTTAGCAATTTCATATGCTAGAAGTTCTTCTCTACTTTTGAATAAGTTAAATTTAAAACTTTTTTTAGTTGTTGTTTCGTTAGAAATGACAAGAAGCGACGCATTATAAAACTTAGAATAGTTTACTTTTGGCGGTGATATTTTTAACCTTATTTCAATAGATTTTCCTGGTTCTAGCAGCTCTATTTTAGAAGGAATAAAAGTAAACCAATTGGCTGGTGCGCCAAGTATAGCTAGTTCAATTTTATGCAAAACAACAGAACCCGTATTATTAAGGTAAAATATTATGTAGCGGGTCCATCCTCCTTCTATGCTAATTTCGCTAGGAAATCTCCAAATTATTAATCTAGCCACAGGCGGTACAGCAGGAGGTGCGGGAGGCGGTGCCACTGGTACAGGAACTTTTGTAACTACTCTAAAACTTTCCCATTTTAAAATGGGTGGCTTAACGGGATCGTAGGTTAATTTTACCTTCAAATAATAAGTACCTAAAGGTTGGTCTGAAAATATGTAAACACTCCTAAGCAAAGTTTTATTCGACAAAGCTGGCATGTAGATTGCTTCAGAAGCATAGTACCAAGTATCGTTAGCACCCTCAACCCAATATTCTAAGTCTACATCTTGGGAAACTTCTCCCTGATTTTCGATGTAAATTTCAAAAGGTAGAGTTTCACCAGGGCTTACTTCCTTTTCTAACAGTTTTATCCTAACGTCATAAGGGCCTCCTGCTGAAACTCTAAACATTGCAACACGTTGGGTAAATTTACCATCTTGATAAGCAGTAACGTAAGCGGTATAGGCTCCTGTAGGCGTATCTGAAGGCATGGCGTATTTGTAAATATAGTATCCTGTTGCTACCCTATCCATTTCATCGATAGTAGCAAAAAGATATAGATTGCCAGCAGGATCCTTAACGGTTAGATTAAGCTGTTCAGGATCTACTGGCAATCCAGAAATATTATAAACTATTATTGAAAACTTCATAACGTTGTTTGGATACCAAACTACTGTAGTTTCTACATCAACGTATAAGCTTTCTAATGAAACTTTTGCAGTCCCACTAACTTTAAAAACATAAAGATCCTCGCTGTTCGATGAATGGTTGACTATATTATCCCAATAAGAGCTAAAAGCTATTAAAGTATAATTTCCGAGTGGAGCATCGCTTGTTATCCTAAAACTTGGTAGCGGATTGATATATCCTTCTTCGTTAGTTGTAAAATTAGATTCGTAAGTTAAGTTTTGGAGTGAATCATAAATTTTTATAGTAACGCTTACATTTCCTAATGGATTGTCCGTATAGTCAAAAACTCTGTAGAAAAACCTACCATCGCTTCCTGGTGGATATTCTTCTTGATAAGTAGAAAGGAATACAACCAACTTTGCATAAACGTAAAACTTAGATTCTGACTGGGTTGTTATTCCAACTTTATCTTTAGAATAAACTATAATTTCATAAATCCCTCTTAAGCTTGTATCCCCTTTGGTACCTGGATATTGGATGTACCATAAAGAATGTTTATCATCATATTGCTCAACAAGCGTCATATTAAGACTATCGATAGTACCATTAGGTCTTGTTACGTTTATTCTTACCCATTCAATTCCGTAGCCAGACCTATCGGTTATGTTAGCATAGATATCGATATGACCCGTTTGCTCAATTTTTCCCGGAAAGACGGAGACGTTAATCAAAGGTCCTACATAAGGATTTATTACCGTTGTTAAAAGCATAAAATCAGGAGATGCGTCAATATCTAAAGCGTCCACTTTAAAGGTTGAATTATAAAACTTAAGCTCGGCCCCTGTAACATTATAATAAACGCCGAAAACATAAGATTCTTGTGGGTTTAAGGTAAAATTCGTAACGTTTACCCAAGTTTTATTACCTTCTCTTGGTGTTATAGTAAAGTTTATAGGTAGATTTCCAGTATTGTTTACTCTAACTACGCACATTAAACCTTCAGGAACAGTAAAATTGGCTTCACAATGAGTTGGATGCATAGTCCAGGTTTTGTTAGTAAGAACTGTTACGTTAAGATATAGCCAATCGTAACCATTATTGGAGGTTGTTACATTCAATATTCCGCTATAATTTCCTGGCGGATAGCCAGCTGGAATTGTAATGTTTATTTGAATAGATTGGACCTTTCCTCCTTCTAGGCTTGTTATATTTGGTATGAACTCGAACTGGAAATCTTCTAGGCCTATTACTGTAAATTTAATTCCTTCTATTGGGTCGTTACCAGTAGAATTTAGAGTAAAATTGCCTAAGATAGATTCTTTATTCTGTTCAACCTGATTGTAAACATAGTTTTCAGGAATATAGAAAGAGGGGTTGGAAGTTATAGTAACATTTACGCTTCTAGTTAAACTCTTAGTTCCCTCTCCTATATCCTCCCAGTAGTACGTTAGATTAACTAAGTAAAAACCCGATCTTGTTAAGGCTGGTATCGTTAGGTTAGCAGAAAATGTACAACTATTATTTATTGAGATGTTTCCGCAGAATTTGTAAGTTAAATTGGCTTGCCAATTAGCTGGTAAATAGAGTTTAAAATAGGAATTGAAAGCAGTCACGTTTCCTATATTTGTCACATTTCCAAATAGCTCGAACCAGTCTGATTGATAAGCTGTTATTGTGGTTGAAGTATAATTTGTTGGGGTAAGGTTAAACTCTACTTTGGCACCAGAAACTGTTACGTTAAGATATAGCCAATCGTAACCATTATTGGAGGTTGTTACATTCAATATTCCGCTATAATTTCCTGGCGGATAGCCAGCTGGAATTGTAATGTTTATTTGAATAGATTGGACCTTTCCTCCTTCTAGGCTTGTTATATTTGGTATGAACTCGAACTGGAAATCTTCTAGGCCTATTACTGTAAATTTAATTCCTTCTATTGGGTCGTTACCAGTAGAATTTAGAGTAAAATTGCCTAAGATAGATTCTCTTCCTCGACCGACTATATTATACACATGGGTCTCTGGTATGTGGAAAGAGGGATTAGAAGTTACAATAACGGTAAAATTGGAAGACGTTGAATTTGTTGAGTTATCTGTGTTCCTCCATTTAGCTATTACAGTAACATTATAAGAACCAGATCTGGTTAAAGTTGGAATCGTTATGTTAAATGCCTTAATGCAATAACCGCTTATCGGTATTAATCCGCATTCTTCAAAAGTAGAATTTGCTTGCCAATTATTTGGCAAAATTATCGTTACATTAACATCGTAAGCAGTTCCGTTCCATGTATTATAAACTTTTACTTTGAAATCGAACCAGTCTGATTGATAAGCTGTTATTGTGGTTGAAGTATAATTTGTTGGGGTAAGGTTAATAGCTAAATAGGTTACGTAATCGTCTGCAGAAAAAGTATCTTCTCCATCCCCCCAGTTACCGTCTCTCGAAGCATTACAGGTTAAAATATAAAGACCTGGCTCTGACGGTGCCTTAAAGGAATAAAGATAAGTCCCATTATTGTAATCTGTAACGTTCCCATTAGCATTTGTTTCATCGAAATAACAAACTATAGTACAATTAGGAAGAAGTGTGTCATTTCTGTAGTTCCTCACCTCTACACTTGCATTTATAGTCCTATTTATGAGACCATACTCGTTCAAGACTTTTACAAAAACGTTTAGCAAATTAGTGACGTTAAAAGATGTTGTATTTTTTCCTAAAAAGGTTCCAGATGAATCATAAGCTCTCAAAGTTATATTCCAAATTCCTGTAGAATCGCTTTCATTTATTACAAAAGAACCAGTAAATAACTTGTCTCCAGCCACTTGATCAACGCCTGTCCCGTTATCATAAAGCAATATCCAAAAATCATCAGATTTATCTGGAGTTCCTCTATCTATGGTTGCATTAAGATAAGCTGTTAAATTGTAAGGATCATATGTTATGTTAGCAAAAATTACTACCTCTTCCTTCCTGTTATATACAGGATATTCAGTATAAGGAATAAAACTTACTGATAAGTATTCTGGATTAGATAGGATTTTCTTAAATGGTTGTCTGAAACCTTCTAAAATTTTATTCAAAAATTCGCTAACGGCGTCACCACCGCCGAAAGTCGAAAAGTAAACGCATGCTTTTTCAGAAATTTGCGTTATATAAATTGTATTCAAATGAATTCCTGTTCTTCCAGCCTCTGGAGAGTCTAAAGCATAGAAATTAGTAGTACCAGTTTCATTAAGATTTATAACGCCCAAAACCTCTCCTCCAAAACCTCTTGAATAAGCGTAAGAGTATGGGTCTGAAGAATCGTAATATCTAATTATAACTTCTTCGCTTTTGAAAGTTCTATTAACGTCAAAAGCTAAAGCCCCTGCTTTAGTCGAATTTCTAGTAGCACTTCCGTTTAGCAATTGTTCAATTAATATAAAACTACCATAAGCTTGGGGTCCGACTTTCTCGTAGAAATAATAAATTTTCTTTCCAGTTAATTCTCCACTTTTCTGATAAGGATTTCCGAGGATTACTTCGTCACCATAAATTTCTATTTTTATTCTTACGGGCCCGCTAGTAATAATAAAAGATGATGCATTTATCGTAAAGTTGTAAGTTCCATTCGAGTATTCTATGTATTCAGCAGTTCTTTCATTAGAAGGTATGTCCTTAAAAACTGTACTAAGTCCATAATCCTGAACTTGATATATTCCTGTTGTATAATCTCCTCTTGATAAATCTATGAAATACATAAAGTAAGATGTATTAACTCTAATTTCATCACCTACTACCGCATAAGAAAGTTGGGTTGAATAATTTGCTTGCTCCTTCTGACCATTCTCTAAAATATCAAAATAAACATAAAAGATTCTTTTCTGATTTAAAGGAGTCGTTCCGTTTGCTATGAAGATTAGAGTTCCATAAGCATTAGATGTAGCGTTAAAATTATCTGCTTTTTCAAATTGATAAGGAATTTCGTAAAGAAACTCGCCAGAAGTTATGTTGTATTCTATAACTCTAATAGAATTTTCGTCAAAAGTACCGCTCATACCGAGTTGCTCTATAAGTTTTGTAAAGTTTATATCTGTTTCTATAGGCCAATTAGTTCTTTCCACCCCTGTTGAATTAACCTCTATTCTTACTCTAAAATACCAGCTTGTATTCCACCATTCATAAGTTACTCCACTCACAGGAATAGCTAAAAATGTTAGAACTATAGGAATTAAAAATATTGCTATTTCTTTTTTAATTTCCATACTATCTTCCTCCCAATACCTCGTTTCGTTTTCTCGACGCTTTCTTCTACTAGGTCTAAAGCTTTTAGCTTATAGCAATAAAACCTTGCTGTTGCCCACGAAACTTTAAGCTTCTTCGCTATTTGGTAAGTAGAAAGAGGCGATGCTCTAAGAAATTCGATTATTTTTCTTTCGATTCCAGAAATTTTTGACACATTTTATATTAATATATCAATAGATTAATACATTGATATAGTGAGATATTGATATCTCAATATATTAATACAAAAGCCGTTATAGATATAGGAGCTACTTACATAAGATTCGGCAAAGGGGAAGAGAATGGGACTTTTTTACTCAAAAAGAAAGTTAAAACAGAGAAAAGAAGCGTAAGAAATTTTTTAGAACAACTAAAGAAAATTTGCGAATTCTTGGGCTCTAAGGAAATTTGCATAGCAAGCGTTGGGCCTTTAAGAAACGGCTGTATAGTAAATTCGCCCAATCTTTTTCCAAAAAAGAAAATTAGGATAAAGCATTATCTTAAAAAATTTAGCTTTAAGATCAAATTAGTAAACGATTGCAACGCTGGAGTTCTTGCAGAAAAATTTTATGGAAAAGGTAAAAACTACGAAAATTTGGTCTTTATAAGTTTTGGAAGCGGGATAGGCTGCGGGGCTATTATTAACAACAAGCTGATTTTAGGAAAAGATGGAAATGCGTGTGAAGCGGGGCATATGGTAATAGATAAAGATTTTACTTTAAGATGCCATTGTGGCGGTTACGGGCATTGGGAAGCTTATTGTGGAGGGGATTCTTTGCCAAGATTCTTTAAAATCTGGTCAAAAAAGAAGAAAAAATTTGAAGCTAAAGAAATATTTGATTCAGCCAAAAATGGAAGAAAACCATTCATCGATTTTATCAAAATTATAGGGAAATTTAATGCAATAGGAATAGCCAATTTAGTAAATTTATTTGACCCAGAAATTTTGATAATAGGAGGGAGTTTGGCTTTAAAAAATAAATGGTTCTTTAAAAAATTCGTTTTTCCAGAAATTAAGAAATATTCCATCAATAGGTTACCAATAATTTCTTTTACAAAACTAGGAGAATGGATTTGCTTAAAAGGTGCTTTAGCTTACAGCTTTAAGTTTTAGAAAGAGAGCTTATAGCTCTTTTATAAAGTTCTTCGCTTATCAAACCCCTTTTAAGCAACTCATCGAGTTTCTTTTTTAGAGGCGATTCTGTTTTTATTTCTTTCTTTATCTTTTTTATAGGCGTTTTTTCCTCTAATTCTTTTAGCTTCCTTAAATTGGCTTCTTTAATTTTTAAGTATTCCTCCTCAGGAATTCTTCCTTCCTTAAATTCCTCTTCAACTGACCTTAATAGTTCATATATCGATTCCTTTTCCTCAGAAACTTCTTTCCTTATAGATTTTTCTAGTTCAGCAACTTGAGATTCCAAAGTCCCTATAGTATCTCTCAAAGCTCCAAATTCTTTCATAGTAACGAATTCACTAGCCCTCATTATCAAGTCGTCAACATTCTTCCTTAAATCTAGCAAATCGCTTTGAAACATATCTATTTTACTTTTTATTATATCAAACTCGTCTAGTCTCCTTTTGAATTCCATATAAATTCTCTCAACCTTCTCAGAGAGTTTTTGAATTTTTCTACTTCTTTCCTCTATTTCTCTAAGCTTTTCCCCTAATACTTTATTCATTTGAAGCAAGTTCTCGATATTTCCAAAAACTTTTATTATATTACGAAGCTCTTTAGAAATTTTTAAGGCATCGCTTGCCATGAAACTTGCTTTCTCTATTTTCATTTCGAGAGAAGATATTTGAGTTTTTAATCTTTCTATTTGCTTCATAAACCTTGTAGGTTCAACTTCTTTTACTATATCCAAAATCCTTTCTATATCACTTTCAAATTTTCTTATCAAAGTCTCCCTTTGAAAAACTATGGATCTCAATTCACCAATACTTTCTGCCAATCTATGTATCCTTTCATCTGTTGCTTTTTTTGCCTCTCTAAAAGCTTCGAGCAATGTTTTTATCTTCTCCAATTCTAACAAGAATTTTTCGTCAAAGACTTTTGCAGCCATAGGATAAATCGGTTGAACTGGCTGAGGCTTGGGTAAAGCCTTTTCCTCTTTTGTTTCTTTTACTTCCTCTTTTTTCTTTGGTTTAAAAAGATTCATTAGCTTATCCATTTTTTGCTTAATGCTTTCTAACTTAGAGATATTTTTTTCCCTTACTTCTTTATAGGTGGCTTCGGAAATTATGCCTTTTTTATAAGTTTCTTCCAAAGAAGCTATCAACTCCTCAATCTCTCTCTTTTCTTGCTCAAGTCTTTTGAGCACATCAACAGGTTTTTTCTTTCTTCCCACATTATATTATTCTCGCTGGGTAAGATTAAGGCTAGATTCCTCCATATCTCCTTAAACTTGCCATTAAAGATTCAAGATAGGTTTCCACCATCTTAAACATTCCTTGCTTCAACTTATCTCTAGCCAATTTTGCCTCTACCTCTATATCATGAACGTCAATTCCAGCTGCTTTCAATTCTTCTATCCTTGCTTCTATTTTACTTAACTCTTCATCTAGTTTCTTATACTGCTTTAGTTCTTTATCGGTAAGAGCAAATGTTGAATGCAGGAGCGGTCTAAACGTTACGAACCATGGTTTACCATCATTATATTCTGAATTCTGAACCATTCCTGTTCCAACTACTAGCTTAACAACTTTGGAAGCATATTCTCTCCCATACTTCATTTTCACCCTGTTTATATCACCTTCGTACCTAGTTCTTAGCTGAATTTCTGTAGCTATGTTAGCCCTTATAGCTCCTTTGAAATCAAGCAATACTTGCGATATCAAGAACAAACCAATTCCCCACTTTCTGAATTCTCTTGCACCCCTTTCTAAAGCTATATAGCCTCCTTTACCCCCATATTTTGGTAAGGTTCTATGAACTTCGTCGTAAACTAGCAAAAGTTTAAGTTCTTTTGATTCAGGCGGTCTCATAGCAAATACAGCGTCTATGCTTCTTCTAATGAATCTGTCTAATTCTGCTGGTTTGAGCTTGTTCATTACAAAAACTGTAATTTCTCCTGGAACCATATACTTCTTTAAATCGATTGGCATATCTGGGTCTTCTACAACTATTATATTCGTCTTAAATCCTCTAGCATCTTCTGGTTTCAAACCAAACTTTGGATACAATTCTAGCATGTGAGGATCTTTAGATGGCCTTATAAATCCTGTCCATTGGGCTGTTGGATCAAATACTATTACAGGAATTCCTCTCTTTAACAATTCTTCTGCAACAACCATTGCACTTACAGTTTTTCCAGAGCCTGTGCCTCCGGCTGCTAGAGTATGCATTATCAATTGTCTTGTATCGAAATAAGCTTTTACGTCTGTTTCAGCAATTTTACCAACTTCTATTGCGTATTTGCCTGGTCTTGGTAGTTTCTTAAAATCGATCGGCAAAATGTATTTCTTCTTTTTAACCCTTCTTAACTGCAACAATCCATACAAGCGTATTCCTCCATAGGCTGCTGGAATTCCTAGCATTCCGATTAGATAAGTCCATGGACTTAGCAGAATACTTCTAAGTATCTTTAATGCAACCGGTATTTCTAAAACTTCGAAGGTATCGGCTGCTATCGCTTTTTTCTTCCCATACCAATAAGTTGCAGTAACCTCAAGAACGTATTTCTCATTAGGCTTTATAGTAGCTGGCAATTGGACTTTCCTTATGAATGACTTTATTTGCTCTATAGCTATGGTTTCTGTGCTTCTCCAGTATATCTCTTCAGTTTTTAGGTTCTTGATCGTATAATTGAGAACTATATCCTCTATGGTAGGTGTAGGTCCTAAGTTTATGACAGTAACTCTGAACTTTAGAGTTTCGTTCGGCTCTATTTGTTTAGTTAAAACTTCGACTTTAACATCTAGCAGCGGTTCTGGTGGAACTTCTATTTTCAAAGTTACAGGTATCCTATGAACCTTCTCTCCAATCTTTACAACTAAATCTCCTGTATAAATGCCTGGAGTAGCTTCAGCTGGGGCGAATAGTTTAATTTTGATTACTTCTGTAGAAGTTGGTGGTATATCTATTTCTGTCTTCTCTAAATCAACAAACTCCCATACAGGACCTTCAACGCTTATAGATGCGTGGAGAGGCGTATCTAGGTTATTTGTTAGTTCTACCGAATGGATTTCATGCTCATTCGGTTTTAAAGTTACAAAGACTAAAGTAGTTTTGATTACAAACGGTACTCTAGCAGGTACACCTGGCACTGCTGGGGCAACGACAGCTGGTGGCGGCGCCGGCGGTGCTGGTCTTGGGGGTCTTGGGATTGGAACTCCTGGAGGTGCTGGTGGACAATCTTCTGGACAAACAGCCGAAGATTCTCCATACTGCATTTCACATATCTTATTCCCGCAGATATACTGAGCTAATGCAAAAGCTCCTCTTAACGAGACATTTGCACTTACCTTATAGTCTAATTTATTAACAACACTCGGTAGTCTTGTCCAAGTACCATTACATTCTGTGTAAGGAATCCAATTGTTACATTGGTATATACCAAGGTTATCTATGCTTATATCGCTTCTATCTTTCCATGCCGAATAATCAAAACTTAAGATCGCAGATGAATAATTGAGAATCGAATCTATTCTTAGAGCTTTCAAAATAGGTCCTCTACCAACTTTCGAAATCGGAATTATACCAAAAATTATTGGATTATAAAGGTCTGTCTTTATATCAACATGATAAAGCTTGATAGTTTCGTTAAGCAAATAAACCCTCATATCGTACGGCTTAGCATCTATGGTAATGTTATAATAACCATCTCTGCTTAGATCAGAAGTTACTGAATATAGTAACTCGTCACTTCCAACAGAGTAAAATTCAAATGTAACTAGTAATGGTGGTTTTGGTTCAAATTGTTCCTCGTCTCTTGCGTAACCTGAGAAGTAGACTAATGGGAATATACCGAAAGTAGCTGAAGTTTGGTTACAATTATCGCTTTTATCGCATGCATAAACTGTTAAAGTGTGGAAACCTAGTTGGGAAGTATTTGAGAATACAAGCTCATACATATAAGTATCTCTATAAACTCCTATGAGATTTAAGCTAAAGGTTTGAGTTGAATTGTCTGGATACTTTATTCTTGCCATTGCATAGCCGACTCCTCCAGCATCTGTTATGTTTATAGGTATTTTAACAGTTGTATTAACCCTGACTTTTCCTGGCACAAATATCTCAATTATTGGCGGGGTAGTATCATAGTATATTATAGCTTTCCTTTCTACGTCAGCTTTCTGGATGTTCTTATTTGTATAATTAGCTTGAACGTAAAGATCGTAACCTCTTTGATCGGCTAGGGAAGGAGCAATGAACCCTATTAACCAAAGCTTTGCTGTTTCTGAATAATCTGCCGTAAATGAAGTTATCCTATAAGAATAACTCCAGTTCCTTAGCTCTATTGTAAAGCTTACGTTTGCAGGATTGTCCAAATAGATTCCATCGTAAGTTACATTTACTTTAGCTTGCAATTGCATTCCTCCACTTACGTTAACTATTGGGTTTTCTTCAGTAGGTTCTATTATGTCGACGAATAATGGATGAACTATTAACTCAAGATAAGTAATTCTTTCCTGATATCCGCTCTCTTCTGTATAATTCTTCGTCTTTAGATAACCGGTATAAACTTTTTGCTCATAAACTATTGGAGCTGTGAAGTTTAAGGTAACTATCTTTGTTTCTCCAATTCCGAGATCGATCTTATCTGGGACGTTCTTTAGTAAGTAAGATATGTTACCTATAACTTCAACATCCAACAGAGTTCTAACGTTTCCTTCGTTTTTAATCTTTATTTTACCAAGTATACCGCTTTCTCCTTGAACAGTTTCTTTTCTTATCTCTGAAGGTTCTTGAGACCAAGTTAGATTTATTGGTATTTTTACTTTAATTATTGAAGTATCGTTAGACCAAACGGTTTCTGCTAAGATAAATGCCTCATAAACTCCAGTTTCTAAGTAAAGCGGTGAAGTAATCGAGACGTTTATCCTTCTGCTTTCTCCTAAGTCTAGAGTTTGTATATAATCTGGCTCGATTTTAACAGTAAAGTTCTCGCAAACTATTCCGCTTAGACATTTTATGAATATGTCTTTAACCATGTCATTACCAACAGCCTTTACAGTCAAGTTAACGATTTTTGTAGAACCTGCAGGAATTATTACATAAGTTTCATTTTCAACAATATCTATGAGTTTCAATGGCTTTACATAGACATGGTAAATAAAAACTCTTGAGGATAAGTTGCCATTCAAATTCTCCCAGCTTAGGTTAAACTTTACTTCGTAATATCCTGCTCTAGTACCGTTTGGTATTGCAATTTTAACCGAATCGTTTATGCTTTCGTTTCCTAAGATAGTTCCATAAGTCTTAGAGCTAAAGCTTGAAGTCCAACCAGCTGGTAATTCTAGGTCTAGCTTAACACCCAAAGCTCTTGCTATGTTCAAGTTTTCTATCGTGAAGTTGAAAATAACTGAATCGTTTGTATAAAGAGTAACGTTGGAAGCTGTAACGTTTTGTGTAATAAGTCGCAAGCTTGTATTACCAACTGCATAAACTTCCTTGACTACACAAGAAGTTAGATTTGCTGTATCGTTTGCACAAATTCTTAATAGATGCTTTCCTTCTTTTTCGGAACTAAAGCTTGCGTTAAAGAAATCTCCATACCTATTCATTAAGATAAGGGTTGAGGTATTGTCTGGATAGGTTACGTTAATCCAAGCTAAGGAAACATCAAAGTTATCAAAAATGTAAGAACTTATTATCACTCTTCCATATACCATCTCGAACCTTCTTGGTTTAACAGTTAAGTTAACAAAGGTTGGTGGAACGTCCGTTACATTTAAGGTAATTGGAATTTGAGTTTCATAAGGAGTTGCAAAGTCGCCACTTTCAGTTTCAACAGTTCTTATCAAAATATAGCCAGTATATAACCTTTGTTCCGCATCCGCAGGAATTCTATAACTAACGTTAATGCTTCTAGTGATTTGCTTTTCTATATCCAAGGCAGAAGGTTCTATAGTTATGAATTCTGAGATATCTCCAACTTTAAATAAATCTGAAGACAGTTTGATGTTTCCAATGTTAGTAAGATTTATCAAACCAATGGTACCTTCTGTGTTAAGAGGTGTTAAAACTATCCCAAAATCTTTTGGGGACCAATCCCATCTATTATCTTTTGGGACCGTAACGTTGATTATTGCAGAATCAGAACCAGCGTTTGCTGAGTTTGCAAACACATGGGTCCAATAGAATCCTGGATCTTGGCCTGCTGGAACAGAAATTGTTACTGTAACGTTAACTTTCAAACCTGCTGGCATATCTCCAATAATTTCTGGTTCAAACGATATAGTACAATGCGGGCAAGCTTGTTTAAATTGACTATTTATATCGAAGCTCATGTTGACGTTTTCTAGCAAGTCGTTTCCAGCTGAGTAAACAGTTAGGTTAACTATTTCTTTTGTAGTTCCATGCTCAACTACACTTTCGATATAATCTTCAACTATTTCTATTACAGGATTAGAAGAAACCTTTACTATAGTTACGTAGGTTGTATAATTTAGAGATAAATCTGGGTTTCTCCAAGTAACGTTTGAAATTAAACTTATTATCGATTTAGCTGGGGTCTTTGGTTTAACGAAAACTTCAACAGGCAATAAGCAAGATTTGTTCGCATAAATAGTTTTGCATTGCTTGAAAGATTGGTTAAATTCTACATAACCTGCCGCTGGAGATTCTATGACGCTTAAATTAACGTTATAAGCTGTTGCTGGACCTAAGTTTGTGTAATTTATTAACATTTCAAAAGTAAATCCTTCTTCTTGAGTTATACCTACTGCAAGCATGTAGTTTGGCTTGTTTATAAGGTATGCATAAGTTTTACCCCAAACTTGTAAGGTTCCAGCAAAAGTACAATTTTCATTCGATTCTGGCGGATAATCTTCTGCACAAACGTAAACTTCATAAGTTCCTCCTATTGGTGGTATGAAAGTTGTTGAGTAATAGTCTAGTGAAATGTTGCTCATCGTTTTGTTATAAACTGTTCCGTTTGGAAATACAAACGATGCCCAAACTTTGTAAACTCCATAATCATCAGTAACTCTTGCCGTAACGTTCGTCGAGTTCAAATTAGCTTCTAACTTTTCAGTTGGTTTTAGAGTTATATCAGTTATTATTGGAGGTCTTATATCTTTAAAATGAATTGTTGCAGTGTCATTAGAAATCCTTGCAACATATTGCAGAGTTGCATTATCCCAAATTTCGCATAAGAAGTAAACAGTTCCCTTTTCGGTTGGTGTGTACGTAGCGTTTGCATAACCAGAGGAGTTTGTTAAGAAAGTACCTAACAATATCCATTGACCTTCTGTTTTTGCATAAGAAATGTTTACAGGATAATTGGCTACGCCCTCTCCAGAAACCACATCTTTTACCATACAAGTTGGATAGATTGTATCTGGATATGGTTGGATTGAATTATCTTGTGGTGAAACCCAAACTACGTCAGCCTCTCCAGAGACTAGAACCCAAACTTCGTCTTGTCCGCTGTCGTAATGCGGAATATTTATTATTGCAGTAAACTTCCTCCAACCAGTCGGTTCTTCTTTTAATGAATAGGAAGATTCATATTCATAAGGCTCTCCAGTTGGATAAGCTATTGCAATCTTCTCTCCATCCATGTTGTACCATTCGACATAAGAAGATGGATATTCAACTGGAATATCTTCTCCGTTTTCACTTGTAACCAAAGTAGTTAGGGTTATAGATTCTGTCTTTGCATATTGAGAAGCGTTTAGAGGAGATGTTATGTTTAGGAACAATATACCTTTGACTTCTATAGAAGTTACGTTAGTCTCTGAATTTTCTATTCCAGGTTGATTCGGAGTTGCATTTATGTATATCTTGTAAACATCTGGCTTAAGCTTATCTGGTACATTATAGATTATAGAACAGAAACCATCAGCTGAAGTATTGCATTCTCCAATTTGAGCTGTATCGTTGTAAAATCTTACGGTTGCATTAGCAGCGTCTCCAATCTTTGCATCGTTAACATGAACTGTTAAAGTTGCATTATAAGGCGAATAAGAATCGTTCCTGTATATCCAACTTCTCGACCAGCTTATATAATCTATTATCAAAGGTCTCCTTATCCTTACTAGAGAAATTCTTTGATAAGTTGATGCATTATAATACTTTTCTTCATCATCTCCTATTACGCATTTTATTTCATACCATCCATAAACTTTATCGCTAGTAAACCAAGTTACAGTTGCATAGCCTTGCTCATCAGTTAATTGTTCACCTCCTGGTATTAGAGTATCATTTTCATAGAAGTAAACTGTATAGTTAGCTATTGGCTCAGAGGTATTTCCATCCATAACTCTACATCTTAACTGCACAGAAGTTCCAGCAATTACAGAAGTTCCATTCTCTGGATAGATTTCAGTTATATCAGCCCACCCATAAACAAAGACAGTAGTTTGGTTCTCATTTGCGTCGTAGTAGGTTCTCGTAGCATTAACTTTAATAACTTCTGGGCCTCTTGGATAAGTAGCTGGAACTTTCCAACTTGTATTATAACCACTTGCTATGTAGCTATCACCTGCATACCAATTAACATCAGCGTCTAAAATCGAATTTAGACATTCGTCATTAACTGAAGCATTTAGCTTTACAACTTTATCTCTGTTTATAATTTGGTTAAGCTTTGGAGAGGTTAAGTTAACATAAAGCTGACCTATAACTTTGAATTCTTCTACAGTTGAATTGACTGGCTGATAACATTTATCAGTAGTTCCTGCGAACCAATATTGTAAACCAACATCAGAGTTACAAGTTGGATCGTAATAAACTACTGCATATCCATCTTCTGTTAAGTTTGATATAGCTATGGTATAATTCGAATGGTCTTCTGTTATCCAGAAAGTTATGTTTGCATTATCTGGATAAACTCCTAGATCTGAATCATAAATTCTTACCTTAAACATAGCAAGATTTGAAGAAATTCTCCTAACTTCATCGCTGCTTTCTGCTAAAGTCGAAATCGTTACGTTATCGTAGTCTAAAACAAATTTCTTGATTTCTGTTTCATCGCTAAATCCATACTCATCTACTGCAGTAAACTTGTAGTAATTAACTCCCATGTCATCACATCGAAATCTTACTTTAAACTCTATCGGATAATCGCTATAAGGTGGTCTTAGATAAGTCGAAGCTACTAACTCCCAACTTTGGTTATCAAAACTCTTCCATAATGATACGTTGTTATAATTACCATCTACATCTGTCAGATAAACTTTGAACTTATACTCCTCGCCCCAGCCTCCTTGTTCTGGGGTAACACTTGGATCGCTCAAAGATGGTGCACTTGCTACGAAAAATGACTTTTTCTTTACGGTTGTGTTTGAAGCATAATAAGTTTTGCTTACGGAAGTTTTAACATCATACCAACCAAATGGCCTATCGGTTGAATCCCAAGTGCAGTTATAATAACCATTTCCTTGATCTGTAACTGGAGTACATGGATATTCTGTAGTATAATACTTCGCCCAAATTGAAACACTTGCTCCTGGAACGAATTCGCAATCGTCTTTCAGGCTAACGTTTATCGGAACTAAAGATCCTCTTAAGAAGGCTTGACCATCCGGATATACAACGTCTGGCAACAACAAACTCTTTATAGTTAACGTATACTCGCTTGAATTGACATCTTTATAGTACTTATCGTTTTCTATTGCTCCATACCATTTTTGAACTCCCACTGAATAACTACAATCTGGATCAAACTGATAGACGGCATGTCCAGTTAAATTGCTTAACAACCATCTTCCGCTATCGTAATTAACTCCATCAGTAGTCACATAGAAAGTAACGTTTTGATTATCGACATAAACATCTCTATCTAAATCATAAACTCTTAAGATGAGATAAACTATTCCAGTACCATTTCTCCATACCCAACTTCCATCTCCTTCTACCAACTCTAATCTTGCATCATCTTTTTCTATCGTGAAATTGTGAGTTGGTGTAGATGCTGTATAAGCCCAAATTGAAGAATCTTCTGCCTCAAACCAATACTCCCAGACTCCCTGCTTAGTCTGGAAGGTTATTGGATCGTAGTAAGTTAAGGTAACGGTCTTGTTTGTTGGACTTATTACTAAAGTCGAATTTGCTTGAATCGGAGTTTCTCCAATTCTTCTTATCTTTAGGTAAACCGTGACGTTATCCAAATCTTCATCGGTAACGTTAACCTTAAATGTCCAGGTTTCTCCCCAACCACCTATATTGCCACCTTGTTCTGAATAAACTAGTTCTCCCCACAGAACTGGTTTAGTTTTAACAAAGAATTCGTAACCCAATTCTGGCTCATAAGCATAGTAAACACCATCTTCATAATATTCTTTCGAAGCTCTTGCTGTAACGTTATAGCTTCTTGCTTTAAGCTCGCTTGTATTTCTTGAACATCTATATTCACCATATCCGACCTCCCACCAATAATAGCAATAAGCTTTCCATCCAGTTTCGTGGATAAAAGTAACGTTTATGGTTGCGTTTTCTATTAGGTTATTGTTATCGTCTGTAACTTTTATCACAAAACTTACGTTCTCAACAGGCTTAAGATACGCATTAAGCTCTGGGACTGGTTCTAGAAGCGATACATTAACATCCAAAGATCCTATTATAGTCAAGGTATAGTTTTCATTAGTTGAGTTATCATAGTAGCAAGAATCTTGATAGCTACCTCCTGTCCATACTTGAGGACCAACTTCATGATAGCTTGGATCGAAGTAAACGTTTAGATAACCTGAAGAGTTTGTGTAGTTTATAGTTCCTTCGTCCCAATTTACACCATCATAAGTAACCCAAACTATTCCTTTTGTGTTAACAGCTGGTGCATTTCTTACAGGATCGTAGAATTTAAGAACTAGCAAGGTTGTATTCGTTCCTTTTCTATATACATAACTTCCATTTCCATAAACATAGGTTACTATTATTGTGTCTTTAGTTATGTTTGGACCGTATTGCATGCTTGTATTAAACTTGTTAGTTCCATCGTCTATTTCAAACATGTAATAATTATCTGTGCCAATGGCTGAGCAATCGAACCTAGCTGTTAATTCACAAGTTCCTCTTCCCCAATATATTATAGTTGAATTCTTAACTTGCCATGTAGTTCCTCCATCGAGCGAAACCAACAATTTACAGGTTACGTTATCCATTTGTAAGTCATAAATATCTGCCTTGTAGGTGAAAATTTCACCCCACATTCCTGGATTTGGTGTTACTGAGAAGTTTTCAACAGTTGGTGGAGTATTGTTCAAGTATACCCAATCTGCGAATAGAGTTGAATTGCCGAAGTAATAATCCTTGCTTGCATTAACCCTTATCCCATAATATCCTCCTTTGTGAAAACTCGTATTCCAACTTGCATTATACAAGCCTTGACCTATGTCTGAAGCGTTTTCAGTTATTATCCTATAATTACCTTCTGGGTCTCTTTCTTCAAAACTAACGCTTGCCCCTTCTATCTTTTCATAACATTCGGTAGAAACGTTAGCTCTCACTTCAACAATTTCTCCAACTGGTATTACAGAATCTTTTTCTGGCTTTATCAAATCCAACTTTAATTGACCATAAATAGTTAAACTTTGGTTTGGAGATTCAACTATTTCATAGCATGAATCATTTAAGACGATCTTCCACCATCTCATTCCTGCTTTAAACCTACAATCTGGATCGAAATAATAATTAAAGTATCCACTTTCGTTTGTCTGCAACCAAACGTTATAATCAAAAGTATCATTAGTTGTTATCCATAAAGTTCCATTAACTCCTGCAAAATCTATAGTCCCTCTCCACATATCGCTGAATCTTGCATAGAAATGAGCTGTATCGCTGAATTCTCTCGCCAAGCTTGAGGTATTGCTCCCTACCTCTTCTAAGATTGCATCGTCTTCATCTATAGTAAAGGTTTGGGTTAATTCATCTTCGTAACCAAAGTTATCGATTGCTTTGAACCTAAAGCTCCTTACACCAACATCGCTATAAGTTCTGTTGCATGTAAACGTTATATCGCTAAACTCTACTGGGCCTTGTGGATCGTAGACGCTACAATTAACTCCTCTCACACAAATCTTTGAACCAAAATACGTTTCGCCGCTAGTTAGGTTTATCCAGAAACTAACGTTAACAACACTTCCCAGCTCTCCTGTATAGTCTTTATCGTCAACATCTATTCTGAAAGTCCAAATGTCTCCCCAATCATAAGTTCCAAAAACTGTTGTAATGTATGGAGATGGTAAGCTTAGCTCTGGTTTTGAGGCTATGTAGAATGCGTTTATTTCAGTTAAGGTTGGCGAGCTATTGTAGTATGCTTTGGTTGCGTTAGTACTTATGTTCCAATATCCATATTCCCAGCTTGGATCGTTGTCTATCTGAGTTGCTGTGAATGTACATGAATAAGTTCCGTTATTGTAATCTATAATGCTTGAACATTCTTTAACTGTAGTTCCTCTTTCTGCATAAATCTTAACGTTTGCTCCAGAAACCCCTCCGCATTCGTCGCTAACGTTAACTATTATCGGAATGTCTTCAACTAATTCTGGATAGTTCTTCAGGGACCTCTTTCCATTCAGTGGATGAACAACTTTGTAAGAGAGAGGAATTGTTATTATGTTAATCGAATAGATGCTGCTGTTAGCTGCTTTGTAATATGGGTTTTCAGCAGTAATTCCGGCTTTCCACTTCTGAGGACCTACCTCAAAGCTACAATCTGGATCAAAACCTGCTCCTGTCGTATTTATATAACCTCCAGGCAAGATTCCTGCTGGAGATTGAGCAATTACAACGTAATTATCATCATCTGTAGTAACCCAGATTCTTGCTGTCGGTGGAGAAGTTGGAGTTTGATATGCCCATGCACCTTTATCCTTATCCCAAACCCTTACTGACAACCTTTGAGCCCCTTCAGTTCTATTAACAGAAGTTCCATTACCTTCTACATGGAAGAATGTTACGTCATCTTTCTGAGGAGTGAAGTAACCAAATCCTATTTCGTGTTTGTTCTGTGGGAAGTCTGGAGTTGTGTTTCCAAATATATCTTTAACTTCTGTAACGTTGAACTTGAACTTTCTTGGTTTCAAAGCTTCAGTTGGACCGAAAGCTGGGGATGCCTTTATCTTGACAGTTACATTTATTCCACTTACGCTTGTATTCTGACCTTTAAGTACCCAATCTTCTGGAGAAGTTGTTGTATTAACCCAGAGAATTACTCTAAGTGTATCCCCATCTTCATCAGTTGCGTTAACGAAGAAATACCAAGTTTCTCCCCAACCATAATCTCCCTTGTTACCAAGATAATCATAGGTAACATAATTAAAGAGAGAATTCAAAATAGGCTTAGTTTCAACCCAAAAACCTTTCTTCCAAATCCAGAATGCTTCATAGCTATAATTGCTGTTGTAATATTGCTTGCTAACATTAACCTTAACATCCCAACCTTGTGCTTTGAATCCTGTAGTATTAAGTTGGCAAGTGTAATTACCGTCTCCAAGGTTTTGAATATCAGTACAATATTTAACTTCGCTACCTTTAATAGCACTAAAGTTTAGCAAAACATCGTTCATAGCAACTCCACAATCGTTTATCACTTTAGCTCTAAACGGAACTAGTTGACCATCTGGATAATTGCTTCTCAAGTACTTTGCTCCTTTTGGTGATAAAATAGTTGGGATGAGATCTCCATAGATGGTCGTTGTAAACTCGTCTGTTTGCACATTTTCGTAACAAGAATCTGTAACTCTTGCATACCATTTCTGAATTCCAACCGAATAATCGCAAGTTGGATTAAAGTAATAATATGCATAACCTGTTTCGGTGTAGTTTATTAAATCTAGCTGGTAGTTTTTATTATCATGCGTTACATAGAATGAGACTTCGACGTTATTTGTAACGCTATTATTTTCCAAATCAAAAACTTTTACGGAAAGTTCTATAATTTGGTTGATTCCACTACTTCTATTAACTACAGAATTGTTTCCGTTTACTAAGCTTATCTCAACTTTTGGAACTGTCAAGTTTGGTCCTATTGATTTGCTAGTATTGAAATAGTTTGCTTGTTCTGCATCTTTAATTTGCCATTTGTATGCAATTACTTTTCCTATATCGCTGCATTCAAATTTATGATACAATACACTACAAGTTCCTTTTGTAGGTATACCAGGAGTTCCTTCTATTGTATCGCTTCCAACTAACTGCCAAGTTCCGGTTTTGTTTATGAACAATTCACAAGTTACTGTATCACCCTCTTGGTCATAAACATCTATAGTATAATTGAACAATCTTGTCCACCCAACTTGAGTAAGTTCATCTATAGTTTCCCACTCATCGCTAGAATAGTTAAATATCCAAATCGTTGCATTTTCAGCTTTAGTTTTAATATTCTCTAACCAGAACCAGTTTTCATACAAAGTTGAGTTATCGTTATAATATTGCTTACTCGAGTTTAATCTTATACTCCAATATCCTTCTCTTTTTGCAGTAGTGTCGAAGGTGCAGTTATACCAACCCTTGTATGAATTGCTAATTGGCTCACAGTTAAACCAGTTTCCATAAGGATCTTTAAGTTCTATTGAGTAATAGCTTGCATTTATAACTGGATTCTCATCGTCTCTAAATTCTGAGCAATCGCTTAAAGTTGTGAAGTTTATCAAAACTTTTTGAGTTACGTTGAATAAACTTCCATATTCTGGCTTTATCAAAACATTCTTTAATTGACCTCTTATTTCAAACTCTGGATAGAAAGACAGCAAAGCTGGTTTATAACATGCATCTTCTTCTATTCCAGCCTTCCATTTCTGAATTCCTACCGAATAGTTACAATCTGGGTCGAAATCAAAGTAAACATAACCATCTGAGCTTGGATTTACAACCCATCCAGAATCCCAGCTATTTGGATCGCTTGAGTTTGTGGTAAACCAAATCTTTGCAAGAGTTGAAGTATTTGTAACATAAACATCTCTATCTTCATCATAAATTCTGAAAACAAATCTTCCAGTTTGGTCGAATTCTCTGTTTATATAATCTGGGTCTGAAACAAATTCTATGCTAACGTCATCCTTCTCTATGGTCATTTGTTCATCGCTAGTTTCATTCTTATAACCCCAATAATCCGTTACGTTGAACTTGAACCTATGAATTCCTTGCTTCCCACATTCAAACGTCTTTGTAAAGCTTATGGTTGTCCATTCTGCGCAAGTTGCAGCTGTACAAAGAGCTGAATCTACGTATTCATATCCGTTACCAAAATCTATCCATAAACTAATGTTCATGTATTCGAAATCATAAACTGCTCTATCTATGTCACGAACATCAACGCTGAATGTCCAGGTTTCGCCCCAACCTCCTATATTCCCACTCTTATCAGTTCTTGGATTTGTTATTAGTGGATTGGTTACAAGAACAAAGCTATCAACTTTTCTCGCTAATTCGCTATCGGTATAGTATTGCTTAGATGCTTGCATGGTAAGGTTATACCATTGTAGCATAGCATCGCTTGCTGAAATCACTGTACAACTATAAGTTCCGTTGTTATAATCTGTAACTTCCGAAGGATCGCAATGACTCCAGCTTGAATAAGGTTCTGTATCAAAAGTTATTTGAGCTTGTTTGACTCCACCACAGTCGTCCCACACATATCCAACAAACGTTATGGGATCTACAGCTCTCCTATAAGTTCTATTATCTGGCAATAAGACTTTGGCTTGCAATGGATAAGTAACTGTTGTAACGTAGAAGAAGTCGTAAAACTGGGTTGAATTAGTTAGTTTATAAGCAGTTCCAGAACCTCCTGCTTCTACGTACCATCTTAACAAACCTATATCGTAAGTACATCTATCTAAGCTTGGGAAGGTCGTGTTTACGAACTTTCCTGCTTGAACAGAGCTAACGCTCGAATCCTGAACAAAGTTCAAACCGTCAGGAGCAGTCTCTACGTAGAATTTAGCATTTATCGGAACTCCTGCCCCAACTATTTCATTTCTGTCTACATCGTAAATCCTTACACTAAACGTAACGTTGCTTTTGCCTGGTGCAATGCTTCTGTTTACGATACTATTGTTTCCTGCTACTAAGGTTATGTTTATATCATCTTGGATTAAAGTAAATTGCGCTGCAGAAGTTTCGTTTACATCCCAGCTATCTACATGCGGATAATCCGTTACGTTAAACTTGACTTCCCAATCTCCTATATCAGTACTTGCAAAGTCTGATTTGGTAAATGTTACAGTAACGTTTACTCCTTTAACCGAATAATTAGCCGCCTCTAGAGTCCATTCTCCTCCAACTTTTCTCAACCACATCTTAACAGCTAACCTATCGAGATCTTCATCCGTAACTTTAACTTTGAATGTCCAGGTTTCGCCCCAACCTCCGTCATCACTTGGTATTACTTCAACATTTTCTAACCTTGGTCTAGTCTCTAGGAAGAAGCCTCTTTCTCCCAAGAAGAAGTCCTCTTGAGTTGAGTTGAAGTTGTAGTATTGCTTTGAAGATTCTACTTTAACATGATACCCTCTAGTTGGCCAAGTTGAGTGAGTAGAAGCGTTTATTGTGCAGTTATAATATCCTTCACCTTCCTCTATAGTTGGAGAACAGGTAAATATCGAGCCAGTTTCTGCGCTTATTGTCTTAAAGGTTACAGAAGCAGAAGTTAAGTTTAAGCCACATTCGTCTCTTATATAAGCTCTTAATGGTACGTCAATCTCCCCTCTTAAGTATTTCTCTCCGTTTGGTTGCAGGATATCTAGTATTTGATCGCCAACTATGTATACAGTAAAGTTAGTTGTGTTAATATCAACGTAGCAAGAATCTGTAACTCCTGCTTTCCAGTATTGTAGACCTACGTTGTAAGAGCAGTCTGGGTTGAAACTATAGGTTGCATAGCCATGAGAATCGGTTTGAACTAGCTTATCGAATTGATAGTTAACATTATCGTGAGTTACCCAGAATGAGACGTTAGTTCCTATAGTTATTGAATTATTCTCTACATCAAACACTTTAACTACAAGGTTTCTAATCGTATTAATTCCTGATGTTCTATTTACCCAACTATCATTTCCTTCTATTAACGAAACTTTTACAATACTTTCTCTTAATCTAAATTCTATTGGAGTTGTGTTGTAATAATTGCTTGGTTCTCCGTTCTTTATTTCCCATTTGAATGAATTTATTCCTATATCGCTGCATTCAAATTTATGATACAATACACTACAAGTTCCTTTTGTAGGTATACCAGGAGTTCCTTCTATTGTATCGCTTCCAACTAACTGCCAATCATTGGTTGAGTTTCTTTTTAAGTATAAGTTACAAGTAATAGTATCTCCTTCTTGGTCGTAGATGTCAATAGTGAAATTGAACAGCCTCGACCATCCAGTCGATTGGGCAAATTCTACCTTTTGCCATTCATTAGTTGAATAGTTCCATACATAAATGGAAGCGTTTTCTGCGGTTGTATTAAGGTTCTCCAACCAGAACCAGTCTTGATATAAAGTCGAGTTAAAGTCATAGAGTGGCCATAAAGTTGAGTTTAATCTTATTGACCAATATCCTTCTTTCTTGCCTGTAGAATCCCAAGTGCAATTGTACCAACCATTGTACTCGTTATTAACAATGGTGCAAGATTCATAAGCTCCAGTTG
>CAZGBT010000004.1:0-19804 GCA_964524025.1 uncultured archaeon
TGGACCGGCCGGGATTCGAACCCGGAGCCTTCCCGCTGCGAACGGGACGCTCTACCATTGAGCTACCGGCCCCTTCAATATAATTCTTTTTCTAACACTATAATATTCCTTGGTTTATTTTCGTAAGATCCTAAAGGAGTTACTCTTATGAATTCTCCTTTCTGCCAGATTTCTTGTACATTCTTAGCACCTATATAGCCCATGCCACTTTTTATCCCACCAATTAATTTTCGAATAATATTTCGAACAGATCCTCTGTAAGGTACTAGCCCCTCAACACCCTCAGGAACAAATTTACAGTATCTATCTAACGAACTTATAACGCTTTTACTTCCCATGCCCCTATAAACCTTGTATTTTTTTCCGTTTATTGTTATAATTTCTCCAGGAGCTTCGTCAGTTCCAGCTAGTAAATAACCTAGCATAATACTTTTAGCTCCAGCAGCAAGAGCTTTTAATATATCGCCAGAACTTTCTATACCACCGTCAGCTATAACAGGAATTCCATATTCTTTAGCTACATCGGCCACGCTGGCTATTGCGTACAATTGGGGTACACCAACTCCTGTTATCTCTCTGGTCGTGCAAATTGATCCACATCCCATGCCAACCCTAAGTCCATCAACCTCTGCTGCTATTAAATCTTCGGCAGCTTCTTTCGTAGCTATATTTCCTCCTACTATATCTATATTATCAATCCTTTTGTACAATCTAATACTCTTTCTGACATTTTCGTGGTGCCCGTGTGCCACATCTAAAACCAAAACATCAACTTCACTTTTAATTAATTCTTTGGCTCTTTCTTCGTCAAAAACACCAATAGCAGCACCGACTTTTAAACCAGCTTCCTTAACTTTTTTTACCTCCTCAGCTTGTCTTTTAGCATCCATATTCCTATGAATTATTCCAATTCCACCTTCTTCTGCAAGAGCTATGGCCATTTTTGCTTCTGTAACCGTATCCATGGGAGAGCTTGAAATAGGAATTTTTAATCTAATATTTCTTGAAAAATTTGTAGAAAGGTCGAGATTGTCTTTAGGTATAATTTCAGAATACTTTGGTACCAACAAAACATCCCTATAAGTTAATCCTAAAGGTGCGTTTTCCAGCTTCTCTAAGAATCTCCCCATATTTAAATTAAAAATCAAACTTTTTATAGAAAATGGGTAATTTTTATTCTTTTCAGGAAACAACTTTAATTAAGGGCGGGTAGCTTAGTGGCTAGAGCGCCCGGCTGATAACCGGGAGGTCGTGGGTTCGAATCCCACCCCGCCCATTAATGAAAAAATTTGCCATTAAAAAGTTGAAGATTAAATTAAAAGAAAAATTGGGAGACTTTAGAAAAGGTTTTAGATTTCGCTTTAAAACTAAAAAGGGAAGCGTAAGATTTAAGGTAAAAAGGAAGATAGTAACCAAAAAAGAACTTGAGAGACTAAAAAAAGAAATAGAGTATTTTCATAGAGAATTTAGAAAGTTAATGACAAATTTCATTACCGGAGCTTTAGCTTTTGTTGCAGCATTATTATGGAGAGATGCTATTAAATCTTTGCTTGAAAGTTATAGGGAAAGTATAGAACAAGCAATTCCTTTTAAACAATTTTGGATAACCCAGTTTGTTGTTGCATTCGCAGTTTCTATAGTTTCAGTCATAGGGATAATTTTTCTAACTAGATTTCTTAAGCCTCAAAGCGAGTAAATTTGGAGGATTAGAAGAGGGAAATCTGATATACTTGAGTAATAATGATAGCAATGAATGCGTAGCATTTGTGATAAGTTAATAATTTTTTCTTTAATTTTCCTCAATCCGCCAAATTTTCTTAAAAGAAATTCAGTAGCTTTCGGATTTACTAACTTAGGTTTAATCGGTAAGTTCTTCCAGAAATATTCAATGTTTTCTTTCGTTTTAAGTAAAACATAAATTTTTGAAGTCAGACTTTTCTTTAAAACCCTACTAACCTCTTTTAAAGTTTGAGTAGCATTCTCAACGAATTCTAAGACTTCAGAAAGTATTACACACTCAAAACTATTTGACCTAAAAGGTAATTTTTCTGCACATCCAAGTACTACGTCACAATTTTCGTTATTACTTTTGGCTTGATAGGCAGCATTTTCGCTTATTTCAATCCCAACTACATATCTATTTCTCTCTGTCCATTCAAGCGTCCCACAACCTATATCCAAAATAGTCTTATGATGAGCTTTAAGAGCCTCTTCGTAGCAAGGATTTATTATAGAAGATACATTGCTTTCGTAATATTTCTCAAAAAATTCCTTTACAGCATCAATCCTCACAATTACTTTTAAACGCAAAAAAATTATATATGGAGTTAAGAGAGGCTGCTGAAAGAGAGGTAGAAAGGATAAAGCTGATAGAAAAAGAACTCAAAGTTGTTAATAAAAAAGGCCAAAGATTATACGAATTGTTCAAGAGTTATGCAAAAGATTGTGAACATTTTTTGAAAGAAGGTAAATATTTGGAGGCTTTTGAGGCGGCTGTAATAAGCTGGGCTTATGTAGATGCAGGTCTGAATCTTGGTCTGTTTTCTATACCAGAAAAATTAAGAAGATTATTTACTGTGTAAACGAGTTAAGCTTGAAAAATTAAATTTTAATATATGGTCACTTATATAAAGAAATTGGTTCTTAAGGGTTTCAAAAGTTTTAACAGAAAAACTTCTATACCTTTTTGCAAAGGTTTTAATGTTATATGTGGTCCAAACGGCTCTGGAAAATCGAACATTTTAGATGCAATTTGCTTTGTTTTAGGAACACTTTCCCTCAAATCTCTAAGAGCAAGCAGGTTAGCGGAATTAATATTCCATGGATCAACTAATAAAAAGCCGGCTGAATACGCTTCTGTAACACTTTATCTAGATAATTCTTCAAAAGTTTTCCCTTATGATGATGAAGAAGTTACAATAACGAGAAAAATAAACAGGAGAGGAGTTTGTGTTTATAAAATAAATGGGAGGAATGTAACAAGAGAAAAGGTTTTACAATTGTTATCTATGGCAAAATTAAGACCGAATGGTTATAACATTATACTTCAGGGCGATGTGACTCGCTTAATAGAAATGAATCCAGTAGAAAGAAGGGAAATTATAGATGAAATTGCTGGAATAAAAGAGTATAATGAAAAAAAAGAAAAAGCTCTAAGGGATTTGGAGGCTGTTCAGCAAAAGCTGAGAGAAGTAGAAATAATAATTAACCAAAAAAAGCAGATTTTTGAAAAGTTAAAGAAAGAAAGAGATGCAGCATTAAAGTTTAAGGAATTGGAAAAAAGATTAAAAATTTTAAGGGCTTCTTTGATAAAAAAAAGAAAAGAAGAGTGTGAGAAAGAAAAAAATAAAATAGAAGAGAGGATAAGTTTCCTTAAAGATAAGCTAGAAAAAGTCGAGAAAGATTTTAAGAGCGTTGAAAATGAGCTTCTAGAAAAAGAAAGAGAAATAGAAAAAATTGCAAAAAAGGTTTTTGAGGTTTCTAAAAAAGTTGAGATCGAGAGGAAAATTGCAGATTTAAAGCTAGAATTGGAACTGAAAAGGAATAAAATAGAGGTCAATAAACTGGAGATAGAAAGACTTGATAAATTGATAGATAAACTTCAGGCATTGCATGAAAGGAGAGTCGAGGAATTAAGGGAAATGCCAAGAGCTGTAAAAGCAATCCTAAAATTAAATTTGAGGGGGGTTTATGGAACTATTTCACAGCTTGTAAAAGTTCCGGAAAGGCTTAGGACAGCTATAGAAGTTGCTGCAGGTCCTCACTGGTGGGATATAGTAGTTGAAAACGAAGATGTAGCATCGTTTTGTATAGAATATTTAAAGAGGGAGAGGATTGGAAGAGCTACTTTCCTTCCTCTTAACAAGATTAAACCAAAGCTTTTTAAGCAATATAATTTGCTCTCGATAGACGGAGTAATAGGAGTTGCTAGTAAATTAATAAAGTTTGATACAAGATTCTTACCAGCTATGGAATTTGTTTTTGGGGATACTTTAATAGTTAAAGATTTGGAGACAGCAAAAACTGTTGGCATAGGAAAGATAAGAATGGTTACTTTAGACGGAGATTTAATAGAAAGAAGCGGCGCAATGACAGGCGGTTATCTAATAAAAAAGCCTGTTGAGCTTATCAAAAGGGATGTAGAAAGAGAGTTAGAGTTTTATTTAGAAAAAAGGAAGGATTTAAAAACTGAAATAGCTTTGCTTGAAAGCGAGATTAAAGATATAGAAAAGGAACTAAAAAAACTTGCTAAATCAAAACTTTTGAAAGAGTACATCGATTTAGAGAAAGTAAGAATTGCATCTGAAAGGGAAATAGATAGACTTAGAAGAAAAAGGTTTAAGCTAAATGAAGAAAGGATAAAGTTAAGGAGTAAGATAAATGAACTGCAAATAGAAAAAGCAAGAATAGAGAAGGGAATAGAAACTCTAAAAGAAAGAGAGAAAGAGTTTGAAGGAATAGAAACTTTGGATTGGGAGGTTAAAAAGATAGAAAAGGAGATAAGAAAAAGCGAAATAGAATTGGCAAGATTAGGCCCTGTTAATCTTAAAGCTATAGAAGAATTCGAAAGGTTTAAAGAGGAATTTGATAAGATAAAGGAAAAATACGAAAAGGTTGTTGAGGAAAGAGAAGCAGTTTTAAGGATGATCGAAGAAATAGAGAAAAAGAGAAAAGAAGTCTTTATGAAAACTTTAACAGAATTAAGCAAACACTTTAATTTTGTTTTTAATAAGATGACTGGAGGTTTTGCAGAGCTTAAGCTCGAAGATCCTGAAAATATTGAAAGCGGACTTTTAATAAGAGCTAACCCAGCTGGAAAATCTTTGATAAGCATAGATGCTATGTCAGGTGGTGAAAAAACTTTAACTGCACTAGCTTTTCTTTTTGCAATTCAAAAGTATAAACCTACACCATTTTATGTTTTAGACGAAGTAGATGCAGCTTTAGATAAAGAGAATACGAAAAAAGTTGTTGAATTTATAAAAGAGCTTTCTAAACAAGCACAATTTATAGTAATAACTCATAACGATACAACCATAAAATATGCTGATAGACTTTATGGAGTTAGCATGGTTAATGGTGAATCCAAAATAGTAGGGTTAGAATTGCCATGATGGAGACTAGACTTTTAAAACAAATAATAGAGAAAGAAAGTTGGGAGGAAATTCTTTATTACATAGTTAGTGTTGAAAAATTAGACCCTTGGGATATAGATTTGGTAAAACTTGCTGATGGTTTTATAAAATTTTTGAGAAAGGTAAGAGAATTGGATTTCAGGATTCCAGCAAAAGTTGTTTTTGTAGCTTCTATTCTTTTAAAGATAAAGGCAAACTATTTACTCTTTTTTGAAGAGAAGAAGGAAGAAAAGGAAGAAAGGAAAGTTGAGCTACCAGAAATCGAAATTGAAGATAAACTTTTTGATTTACTTAAGCCAGTTAAAAGAATTCCTAAAAGGCCTATTACGCTTGAAGATTTGATAAAGGCTTTAAGAAAGGCTCTTAAGGTTAGGGAAAGAAAGTTAAGAAGAAAAAAATTGGTTGAAGAAGCAGTGAGAATAGAGATTGAGGAAGAAGATATTAGTAAAAGAATGGAAGAACTTTTTAATTTGATAGTTAAAAAAATAGAAGAAGAAAAAAGAGAAAGGATTAGGTTTAGGGATTTGGTTAAATGGGAAAGAGAAGACATAGTTAGCAAGTTTATTCCATTGTTGCATTTGGAGCAACAAAAGAAGATAAGGGCAGAGCAGCAAGAGTTGTTTGGAGATATCTGGATATGCTTGTATAATTAATTTTTTATGCTGATTTGCTGAAAAAGATTTGTGATTGATATATTTTTTAAACTAATTGGTGCAGTGGGACTAATTCTGGTTTCGATTGGAATAATTACTAAGAAAAGAGAGCGACAAGATATGTTTTACATTTTTGGTGGAATTTGTTTAGAAATTTACAGCATATACCTTGTTGATTATGTGTTTATCGTTTTGCAAATAATTTTTACCTTATCGGCTCTTTATGATTTATGTAGATTGCGTACGAGAAAAGGATAAGCTTATAAAATTAACTCCTTATTTTTTTCTTATGAAAACTTCATATGTACTTGCCCTAGTAATTTTAGCCGAAGAAGAATTCGATATACCTTACATTTCCGAAAAATTAGCACTTGTTAAAGATAAACTTCCGTTTTTACTAATAAAGAAAATCCCGGGAGGTTATTGGTCTGAAGATGCAGCTATTTTCGCAAGACTCCTTTGTGAGATAAGAGGGTTAGAAAAAACGAATAACATAAATTATAGAATTACAGAAAAAGGCAAGTGGGTTTTAAAAGAAATTCTAAAAGAAGCAAAAGAAGAGTGTAGTGACGAATTAGAAGAAGTTTGTGCAATTTTGGGTTATAAGCTAGATGAGTTACTTTAAAAGATAAATCGATTTAATCAAATTTTTCGAAAATATCTTTATGGATTTGGAAAAGAAAGCTTTAATAGAGGCGGCTCTTTTTATGTCTTCCTCGCCACTTTCTCTAACAAAACTTTCCAAATTAACTGGTTTAAAGGAAGACGAAATTAAGGATTTGTTGGAAAAAATAAAAGAGGAGTTAAATAAAAGTGATAGAGGTTTGGAATTGGTAGAAACTCCTGTTGGTTATGAACTAAGGGTAAAACCTTTTCTAACACCAAAAGTTGCATCTTTAGCTCCTTTTTCTGATTTAAGTGACGGAATGGTTAGAACTTTGGCTTTGATAATCGCTTTAGGAGACAAGGTGACACAATCCCTTATCGTAAAATACCAAGGAAATAAGGCTTATGGGTATATAAAGGAATTGGAGAAAAAAGGTTTGATTAGAACTGAAAAGTTTGGAAGAACAAAACTGATAAAAATAACTAAAGAATTTGAGAGATATTTTGGAATGAGTTTGGATGAAATTAGAAAGAAGATAAAGGAATCCGTTAAAATTAGTTAATTTAAAACTAATTATGGTAGCAAAAAGACTTATGGTTCAAGCAACAGGTTTAGGAACTGGCTGCGGAAAAAGTTTTGTAGTAGCATTGCTATGTAAACTTTTTCGAGAAGATGGCTATAGAGTAGCACCATTTAAACCTTTAAACTTAACTCCTGTAACTTACGTTAATGAAGATGGGAAAGAATTTGGATATGCTCAAGCGCTGCAAGCTAGAGCTTCTGGGGAAGAGCCAGATTGTAAGATGAATCCTTGCACGGTAAAGCCTTTAGGTGATGGTAAGTTTGATATATTTTTAGAAGGAGAATGCGTAAGAAAAAATTATAATCCAAAAACACAATTCCTAAAGGCGATTTTTAAAAAAATATTAGGGTTTAGAGAAAGTTTCGAGGAAATAAAGAGTGCTATTAGAAAATGCTTAGAAAGTTTACTAAGAGAATACGATATAGTTTGTATTGAAGGTTCAGGGCCAGCAAAGCTTTTAGGTCTTGGGCCACTTAGCGAATTACTTGAAATTGCTAATATGTGGACGGTCAAAATCGCTGATGCGCCTGTAATTCTAGTTACTGATAGCTTCGACTCGGTTATAGGAACGCTTTATTTTTTAAATCCAGAAGAAAGGAGAATAGTTAAAGGTGTTATCTTAAACAAGTTTAGAAGTGATGAGTTTTTGAGGATGGGCATAGAAGAAAGGTATATAAATCTTGGAATAAAGAGGCTTAAATCTGTTTACCAGGAAAGAATCGGAAAGGAAATCGTAGGTGTACTTCCATATTTTCCTGAATTAGCAGAACTTCCAGAACTAGATCCTATTACTCCATCGCAAAAAATTCCTTTCGATATGTGGGAAAGGGTGATAGACAAAATTTCGAAGAAAGCTAGGAAGTATATTGATATGGATAGAGTTTACGAGATAATGGGTTAAGTTTGGTTAAGCCAGTTTGGTAATTTATAAGATGGTTCGCAATTTTTTGTTATGAACCTAGAGAGGTTTATAGTGGAAAACGTTAGGGGTATTAGAGCTTCAGAGATAAGGGAAACTTTAAAGATAATTAAAGAGAAGAAGGATGTCATAAGCTTTGCTGGAGGGATGCCGGACCCTAGGTTTTTCCCAAAGAAAGAATTAGCAGAGATCTCTAAGCTCGTGATAGAAAAATATGGCAAGGAATGCTTGCAATACAGCGAAACAAAAGGCGTAAAGGAAGTGAGAAAAGCTATCCAGATTTTAGCAAAAAAGAGAGGTATTGAAGCAGAGTTAGAGAATATCATCATAACAGAAGGGAGTCAACAAGCAATCTCTATGGTTTCAACAGCTCTTTTAAAGAAAAGTGATATAGTTATAACCGAATCGCCAACTTATCTTGCGGCTTTAGGCAGTTTTAGGATTTGTGGAGCTAGAATAATTGGAATAGAAATGGATGAAAATGGAATGAGGGTCGACAAGCTAGAAGAATTCTTAAGAAAAAATAAAGAGATTAAGTTTGTTTATACAATCCCGATTGCCCAGAATCCCACTGGGTTAAGTATGTCTAAAGATAGGAAGAAATATTTGTTAGAATTAGCATCAAAGTTTGATTTTCTAATAGTTGAAGACGATCCTTACGGTTACTTTGTTTTTGAAAATGTAAACAACGAACCCATTAAAATGTTGGATAAGGAAGGGAGAGTTATTTACTTAAGCACTATTAGCAAAATCCTAGCACCTGGACTTAGAATAGGTTGGATGATCCTACCTGAAGAACTAAGCAGAAAGTTCGAACTTTTTAAACAGTATATCGATTTGCATACAACAACTCTTACTCAATATTTAGTTGCGGAAGCTATAAAGAATGGTTTAGTAGAAAAGCAAATTAAATTACTTAAGAAGGTCTATAAGAAAAAAAGAGATGCCATGTTGAGCTGTCTTGAAAACTTTCCAAAATGGGTAGAATTCACAAAACCGGTCGGTGGCTTCTTTATTTTCCTTAAAATTAATAAAAAATTCGATGGAAGAAAATCGTTGAGCTTGGCTATCAATAAATATAAAGTTGCATACATACCTGGCCAGAGTTTTTATCCTAATAATAAAGGAAAGAATACCATAAGGCTAAGTTATAGCATGCCACCTGTCAATTTAATAGAAAAAGGTATGGACAGATTAAAACATTTCCTAGTAAGAGTTTGTGGTTAGATTAATCCAGCTGTTCTAAGTAGTTCGTCAGCTAATTCATTGCTGAGATAGCTATAACATTCGATAAGAGTGGAATTGTCTTCTGATAAAATCCTTAGGTATACAACAGAGTTAGAAGGCGATTCTAGGTGATATACGGTCTTATCATTTTTCTCCTCTATTTTAACCCTTAGATTTTCTCTTCTTGAAAATTGTCGAATAATAGAATCCTCTATTCTCCCCTTTATCCTATAAATAAGTTTATTTAGATGAATCGAAACATCTCCTTCTAGTTCTACCCTTTCATTTAATGTAAGTTTAACTTTCTCGATACCTTCTTCTAAAAATCTTATTAACCTAAGCCAACTCATCTGACTTATTTTTAAATTATCTATTTTTAAGGATTGCAAGAAATTTATTTTTATGAGCAACCAAAGACCAAGTAAAGACGAATATTATCTTCAAATAGCAAGAGCAGTTGCTTTAAGATCTCCTTGCTTAAGAAGAAAGTATGGTGCTATAGTGGTAAAAGACGATGTAATAGTCAGTACAGGATATAACGGCCCCGCTAGAGGAAGTACGAATTGTTTTGAGATAGGTTGCATAAAAGAAGCTTTAAATCTACCTCATGGTAGTGCTTACGATTACTGCCCAGCACTTCACGCGGAGGAGAACGCGGTACTCAATGCAGCAAGAAGTGGTTCTAACGTTTTAGGAGGCATCCTTTATCTTTTCGGTATAGACGCTAAAACTAAAAAACCAGTTCCTGGTATGCCGTGTCAACGTTGCAAAAGGACTTTAATAAATGCTGGAATAAAGCAAGTTGTTACTATAGATGAAAAAGGAAGGATTGTTAAATATGATGTTAAGAAATGGATAGAGGAAGATAGAGAGAATTATAAACAAACATTCTTAAAACTTACTAAAAAGATTAAGTAATTTAATCTTACAAAAAATTGTGAAATTAAGGTTTTTCGATTTTAAGAAATTGTTCGAAACAGATGAGAAAGTTATAGAGATACTTAAAAAAGTTGTTGGTTTAAAAGAAGATGCAGCCTATGAAATATGCAAAAAGTTGAAAATAGCTCCAGAAAAGAAGGGAATAGAACTTTCGCTTAAAGAAATAGATAAAATTTACTTACTATACGAAAAAGATTTTAAAATAGAAGAAGAGGTCGAACCTGAAGAGGAGGTTAAGGAAAGTAAAAGGAAGAGAGTGAGAAGGAGATGGTATGAAAGGTTTTATAGATGGTTTATCTCTAGCGACGGATTTTTAGTTATAATGGGAAAAAATAAAAGACATAATTTAACGATAACAAAAAAATTTGCGAAACCGCAGAATCTCTTCCTTTTTTATGATATTTCCAACCCCATGTTTGCTGTAATAGTTAATGAAAGTAATTCAGGCATTCCACCTCAAACAATTTTAGAGGCAGCCCAATTTTGCGCTGCATTTTCTGAATGTTGGAAGAGAAGGGAAGAGAAAACAGAGATATTTTATGTAAAAGGAGACCAAGTTGCTGTAATAGACAAATCCATAACCATAAGCGGGGAAATAAGGAAAATAGAAAAGGTAAAACCAAGAATTGCTATTTCCGTGTTAAAAATTGATAGCGAAGTAAAAATAATTTATGGTCCACCGCTTGCTATAAGAAAGAAAAGCGAATTTTTTGTTACTTTAGTCCCTGGAAGTAAAAATGAAAAGTTACCATCTCTAATTAAAAAAGAGCTCTTGCAAAAAGCCCCCTTTGAATTAAAAAGCTTAATAGAAAAAGTCAGCGAAGATGAAATAAGAAAAATTCTTCCAAGCCTAGAAGCAAATATAATTAGATGATAATTAGAGTAAGAAAGGCAGATGGTAGTTTAGAATTATTTGATGAAAACAAAGTTTTAAAGACTTGCTTTAAATTGGGGCTTGAGCCTAAGAATGCGAGAAGGGTTTTGGAAAAAGTTAAAAAGAGAATTTACGATACCATACCTACTAAGGAAATATATAAACTTATAACTGCGTATGCCCAGAAATTTAACCCTATTTTAAGATTTAGATTAGGTTTAAGAGAAGCTATTGCCAAATTGAGACCAAAGCCAGATTTTGAACTTTTTGTGGAAAGAACTTTACAAGAAATTGGATATAAAACAGAAAGAAACGTAATAGTACCTGGAAAATGTGTTGAGCATGAAGTAGATGTTATAGCAGAAAAGAACGATGAAAAGGAATTTGTAGAAATAAAACATCATGTAAACCCACATGCAAGAATTGGCTTAAACGTTATCCTAGCAAGCTGGGCTGCTTACCAAGATGTTTTGGATGGCTACAAAAGAGGCTTGCACAATTTTGGCTTTAAAGAATTATTAATAATATCTAATTCAAAAATATCTGATCATGCAAGAAGATTCTGTGAGTGTAAAGGTATAAAGTTTTTGGGTTGGAAGTTTCCAAAAAAGAGTCTAGATTACTTAATAGAATCGAAAAAGCTTTATCCAATTACTTTAATAAAAGGTTTGACAGAATTCGAAATCAACGAATTCTCAAAAATTGGTTTAATCCTTCTTAAAGATATACCTTCAAAAAAACCAAAGCTTCTTAAGATTGGAAAAAAGAGATACGAAGAAATTTTAAAAATCGGTAAAGAATTATTAAAAATTTAAAAAGATTTCGGAAAAGATTTAAAAGCAATTCTCCTTTATCTTAATATCTTTTTTAAAAGTAGTTAAAATTGATGAAAAAACTTTTAGCAATTTTTGCCTTAAGCTTAATTTTACTTTTATCAGTTTCTTTTTCCCTAAGGTTTAGGCTAAGGAGAAGCTTTATGATAATTTTACCCGAATATGTTTATGCCGATCCTGGAGAAGAAATAACTGTAGAAGGTAAACTTTTAAATACTGGCAATACTTGGCTCCACTTTATTACTTTAAACCTTTCTGGCTTGCCATTCGAATACGAAATAATTCCTGAAAAATTTGACCATTTAGAGATTTTTTGGAATTGGACAACTATGAAAAGGATACCTAAAAAATTCTTCATAAAAATAAAAATTCCTGAGAATGCTAGCAGATCTTATGCTGTAAAAGTTTTTGCACAGGAGCATTTTACTGCACTAAAAGTCTGGAATTATTCTTATTTTATCCTAAAGATAAGGCCAAGACCAAACGTTACAGTAAAGGATCTTATCTTTCCAACGGAAGTTTTTGAAGGGGAACCATTTTTGATAAAAGTTGTGCTTGAAAATAGTGGTTTAGCTAACGCAACTGCAAACCTAACTATTAGCTTGCCTTCTGATTGGAGTGTAGATGAAAAAGTAAAATCTGTAAAATTAGGACCTTTGTCGAATGCAACAGTGATCTTTAACGTTACACCAACAACAACTGTTGGTAACTTTTCTATAATACTTACCTATCCTTACAAAAAGAAGTTAATATCGATCAAGAAGTTTGGACCTGTTTTAGTTCCTCTAACAGTGCCCGAAGTTAAGCCAGAATTTAAAATTCCTTTAAAGTTGATAATGCTAGCAGTGGCTTTGATTCTAGCTTTTATCTTGTTCTTTAAGCATTATAGGATAAGGTTGGTAAGGAAAAAACCTGAAAGATTTAAAAGAACTAAGAAGAAAGGCTCTGCAGATTTAGTATAAATAAGCAGTTGCTGAAAATAAAATTTCTCTAATTTGAGATTGATTATCTCAAAAATTTGGCTGATATCCAATAATTTTTCAGCTTTTCTAACAGTAATCATGCTAAATGGTTTTTTTACCTATATTTGCTTAATTCTGTAACAAAATTTTCTAACTCTTTTTAGTTTTAACTTCTATTCATCAGTTATTTATTTTTTAAGATGCATAACTCCCTAATAGGGCAAATTTCACATCTTGGTTTTTTAGTTCTGCATATATCCTTACCGAACTGAACAAAAAGCTCATTTACAATTTTTCTATACTTCTTTGGTATCACAGCATGCAAATCCCTTCTTATTTCTTCTATATCATTACTCTTAGTCAAACCAAGTCTTTTAGCAATTACTTTAACATGCACATCTACAGGTATAACATCTTTACCAAAAGCATAACAAAGAACACAATCGGCAGTCTTGGGTCCAACTCCAGGCAATTTTAACAATTCTTCCCGCTCAGAAGGAACCTTTCCTCCAAAATTTTCTACTAAAATTTTGCAAATTTTCTTAATCTTCTTAGCTTTTTGTCTATAAAAGCCGACTGGATAAATTAGCCTTGAGATCTCCTCAACGCTTAGCTTTAAAACATCCTCAGGTTTTTTAATTTTTTCGAAAAACCTTTTAGCTACCTTTATGGTTAGCTCATCTTTAGTTCTATGTGAAAGTAGAGTCGAAATTAAAACATAAAAAGGGTCTTTTACTTCCATAAAAAATCTACCCTTATACCTTTTTCTAAGCCTTTTAATAATTTCCTCTACCCTCATATAGAAATTAAAGATTTCTTAAATGAAATTGTGAGTTTCGAATTATTAAGCGAAAAAATTAAGGAGCTTATAAAGAAAAGATTTAGGCAGCCGACCCTACCTCAAAAACTTGCAATACCGAAAGTGCTTAGTGGAAAAGATGTTTTAATTGTTGCTACAACGGGTAGCGGAAAGACGGAAGCAGCTTTATTGCCAATACTCGATAAGATCTTACAAACAAAAGCGAAAGAAATAGCAGCCCTTTATATAACACCTTTAAGAGCTTTGAATAGGGATTTGCTCGATAGGATAATTTGGTGGTGCAATAAGCTTGGATTAGAAGTTGATGTAAGGCATGGAGATACTAGCGCTTATAGAAGAAGACAGCAAGTAAGTTTTCCTCCTTCTCTACTAATAACAACTCCAGAAACTCTACAAGCTATATTGGTTGGAAAGCTGATAAGGAAACTACTTTCTAACGTAAAATGGGTAGTTATAGACGAAGTTCATGAAATTTTTGATTCTAAGAGAGGTATTCAACTAGCCCTTTCTTTAGAAAGGCTGAGGAAACTAACAGAATTCCAGCTAATAATGCTAAGCGCTACTCTTGGAAATTGCGAAGAAGCTATGAAATACTTTGGCGGAAAAGGGGAAATAATAAGGGCTGACGTAGAAAAGAAATTTGAGATTAAAGTTGTCTTTCCTAAGCCTGAGCAAAAAGACTTGAAAATTTCAGAAAAGCTTTTAGTTCCAATAGAAACTGCTGCTAGGTTAAGAAAGTTGTGTGAACTAGTAGATAAATCGACTTCTTGCTTAATATTTACTAATACAAGAGAAACCGCAGAAATACTAGCTTCTAGGCTTAGACAATTAGGAGTTAAAACAGAAGTCCATCACTCAAGCTTAGGAAAAGTTGTTAGAGAAAAGGTTGAGAAAGAATTCAAGGATGGTAAAATAAAGAGTATAGTTTGCACGTCATCACTTCAACTAGGAATTGATATAGGAAGAATAGATTTGGTTATTCAATACTCATCACCTCGTCAAGTAGTTCAGTTGTTACAAAGAGTTGGAAGGTCTGGCCACGCCCTTGAGAAAACTAGTAAAGGGATAATAATTGCTATAGATGAAGACGATGCTTTTGAAGCAGCCGTAATAGCAAAAATGGCTTTGGAAAAGAAGATAGAGAGTTTTATTCCTTTTAAGAAAAGTTTAGATGTTTTAGCTCATCAGATTGTTGGTATGTTAATAGAAGGTGAAAGGAATTTAATGAAAATTTTTAGAACAGTTTCTAAAGCCTATCCTTACAGAACCTTAAGTTTTAAAGAATTTTTTAAAGTTTGCGAATTTCTGCAAAAAATTGGGTTAATCTATTTAAACAGGCAAATAAAACCAAGAAGGGGTTCTTTTGAATTTTATTTTTCTCGATTGTCTACAATACCAACAGTTAAACAATTCAATGTTGTGAATATAGTTGATAACAAAACTATAGGAAAGCTTGATGAAGAATTTGTAGTCATTCATTGCGAAACTGGAGTGAATTTTGTAATGAAGGGAGAAGTCTGGAGAGTTGTTTCTGTAGAAAATGATAAAGTAATAGTTGAGCCTTCGGAAGAAAAAGAGGCCGCAATTCCTTCTTGGGAAGGAGAATTAATCCCGGTTCCTTTTGAAGTAGCAAGGGGAGTATCTGAATTAAGAAGATTCATAGCCGAGAATTTGGAGAGAAAAGAATTAGTTGAAATTTTGACTAAGAAATTTCCTGTTAGCGAAAATTTAGCTAAAAAGATGGTAAATTGTATTAAAAAACAGCTAGAAAACGGTGTCTTGCCGACCTTTGAAAAAATTGTTATAGAACAGGAAGAAAATTTATGTGTAATCCACGCATGTTACGGGAGTTTAGTTAATAATACAATAGCAACAATTCTTTCTGGTTTGTTGAAGGCTAGAGTTAAAAATGTTGAATGTAAAAACGATGCTTATAGGATTTATGTTATTAATGGAAATAAAGAATTGGTTAAGGAAATTTTGGAAGGAATTGAACCTGAATCTATTGAAATGATTTTAGACCTAATTTTGCCTAACACAAGAATTTTTGAGCATAGATTTTTGCATGTAGCCAGAAGGTTTGGTGTTATTAGTGAAGATGCAGAAGTTTCGAGGGGAAAGTTAAGGAAGCTTATAGAGGAATTGAAAGGAGAGCCTCCTTTTGTAGAAACTTTAAACGAGATTAAAAAGGAGAAATTTGATATCGAAAAAACGAAAGAAGTTTTTAGATTAATAAGAAGAGGAAAAATAAAGATCGAAAGTAAGTTGGGACTTTCTTATTTGTCAAAAATAGGTTTAGAAAGAAGAGTCGGAGAAATATTGGTTGAAGAAAGTAAAGGAGAGATTTTAGAAATTTTTAAAGAAAGATTACTTTCGAAAAAATTCATGTTTGTTTGCATGAATTGTGGAAGATGGTACAGGACTTTGAGGGTCAAGGACGTAAGAGAATTAAAGTGTGACGTTTGCGGAGCAAAATTGATTGCACCTTTAAAGAAAAAAGATTTAAGCATTCTAAAATTTATCCAAAAAGGTATAAGAGGTGAACTAGGGAAAGAAGAGAAAGAGAAATTCAAAAAAATTCTTAATTCTGCTAGCTTGTTCATGACCTATGGTAAAAAATACTTGCTTACCCTAGCAGCAAGAGGAGTTGGTTTGGAAACTGCAAAAAGAATTTTACAAAAATATTATAGAAGCGAGAGAGAATTTTTAAGAGAATTGCTTAACGCAGAAAGAAAGTATTTGCTTACTAAAAAATTCTGGAAGATTTAAACAAAAAGTGTAAAGCATGAAATTGCTAATAAGAACGAAATAGCGATAAATGGAACTATTATTTTTTTACTAATGTTTTTACCGCCAATTAAATGAGCCAAAATTAATTTAAACAAAGTATTAGAGAGGCATGCTATCAGTATAGATTGAGAAGCTAAATTAAGCGGTAAATTTGAAGTCGCTACAAAAATTGTTATAGCATCTAGAGAGACAAGACCCGATAAAAAAGCTATAGGTAAAACAACTTGGGTACCAAAGATTTTTGTTAAAAATTTAGATAAAACAAGAACTGCTAAGAACAATAAGGTAAATTCTATTGCAGTTTTGAAAGCAAGTGGAGATTCCATTTCTATGCTTATCCTCTCCTCTTTTTTAGCTCTTATCAAAACTGCCGATAAAACATAACCTACAAGACCTATTAAGAGCAATGGTATTGAAAGGCAAATTCCTAGAGCTAAATTTAGCAACAAAAGTATTATTAAGACTCTTAGGAACATAGTAGAAGAGGCAAAACATATGGCTGAAGATACCCTTTCTAGAGAATATCTTCTTTCCTTAAACTTTTTTGCCATCGTAAAAGTTACGCTAGTAGAGCTTATAAGGCCTCCTAAAGCTCCAGCTATACTAATCCCTCTAGGACCATAAAGTTTCATACCTACATAAGCGAGAAAACTAAACCCCAAGACTAAGATTAAAGCTAGCCATATAACCCTTGGGTTTATAAGCCCTAGAGGGTCTATAACTCGGTTAGGAAGAGTTGGTAAAATAGTAAAAGCTAAGATTCCGAATATTATTGCAGCCCTTATTTCTTTCCTTAAAACATGTTTTGCAAACTTTCTTGTATATTCTTTTATTGCGAGTATTAAAGCAACTACTAAACCTATTGAGACTGTTTTTAAAAATGGGTAAGAATCAAAATAAGCTAAAACGCCTATTAAGAAGGTTATTATAAAAGCTAGATTTGTTGTTAGACCAATTCTTTGCATCCTAGAAACTTTTACAAAATATCCTGCTATACCTAAAGCTAAAGCCATTCCAAAACCTAGCAAGATAAAGGATTTGGATACGAAAGAAGAAAGGAATGCCGAAAGAAAGCCTGCTATAGACATTAGAATAAAAGTCCTAACACCCATTATAATCCTTTCTTCCTCCCTCTGGGTAATTTCCCTTTCTAAACCTATTAGCGCTCCTAAAGCTATTGCTATTCCTAAGGATTTAAGTAATTCCTCCACAAATTTATTAGAACTTTATTTCAGAAAAGTTTTAGCTTTTCAATCAAAATAATCTATAATGGTTAAACAGAAAGCTAAACTACTCAGCTTAAGGTTTTTACGATGCTCAACTTCTCGCATTCTAGAAGTTTTAATACCAACTTATGTTTACGAAATAATCCGTAGCATACTGTTTTTAAACGTAATACTATTTTCTATAGAAGTCTTGTCAGCATTTTTGAGATATGTGATAGGGAAGATTTGCGATAGGGTCGACATAAAGAAAATTCTAGTTTTAGATACTTTTTGCGATGCTGTAATTCTTTCTTTCTTACCTTTCGTTTCTTCAAAAGCCTTAATAATTCTGTTAATCTTTCTAAGAAGAATAGTATCTCCCTTAAGAGTAGCTTTAAAAGCTATTTATACTAAGCTAGGTTTTTCAGATTTTCATGCTTTATACCAATTTTCTTTAAGCAGGGCTTTAGGTAGAACTTTTGGTGCTATAATTTCGGCAATCCTTTTGCTCTTTTTACGAAAACTTATTTATTTTTCTTGGCTGCAATTATGATGGTAACATCTTTGTTGTTTATACTCAAGCTACCATCTGTAAAAATGAAACTTAAAAGAAAAGTTAAAAAGATTAAGCTTAAATGGAAAAGATTAAGATACTTAATAGCGTCTTCTCTTCAAAGTTTTCATTTTGGGCTACTTTACGTTCCTGCTATCATAATATTTATGAAAGAAGTTTTGGGTCTAAACTTGTGGTTTATTTACCTTTTGTATGCATTGGGAACTGCAAGTGCTTTTCTCTTCTCTTTATTTAAAATAAAAGTCAAGATAACTTACTTTCCATTACTTTTGTCATTCTTTACTTTTTTATATTCTTTACCCCTCTTTCAAAAAAAATTCAATAACTTTATTTATTTTCTGTTTATCATGGATTCTAATTTCAGTTCTTTACTATCCATTTACAAGCATGCTAAACGCGTTATACATAAAAGGTGCAAGCAAAAAGTTGCATGGAAGGTATTGGGGTATCTATTCTTTTTGCATCTCAATTTCTACATGGCTTGGAACCTTAGCAGGAGGCTTTATAGCTTCGCTTTCCTACTTTCACCTTATAACTTTTTCTTCCTTTATTTTATTCTCAACATTTTTCTTTCTTAAAAAATAAAGAAGTTTATGAAAAGAGGGAAATTTATAGTTTTTGAGGGAATAGACGGAGCTGGCTTAACTACACAAGCTAACCTGTTAGAAAAAGCTCTGAAGAAAGCTGGCTATAAAGTTGTTTTGACGAAAGAACCGACTAATGGATTAATAGGAGGTCTTATAAGAGCTTGTCTGAAAAACGAATGGAAAACTTCTCTTTTAAGCTTGCAATTGCTTTTTGCAGCAGATAGAGCACATCATTTAGAAAAAGAAATTTTGCCTGCCTTAAAAAAAGGAAAAATTGTTATTTGCGATAGATATTTACTCTCAACAATTGCTTATGGCATGATCTCTTTAGAAAAAGAATGGCTAAAATTTATAAATTCAAAATTCCTTCAGCCAGATCTAACTATACTTCTTGACTTGTCTGTTGAAGTTTCCTTAAAAAGAATAAAGCTTTCGAGATTCGGTGCTGAGCTATTCGAGAAAAAAGAAGAGCTAAGAAAAGTAAGGAAAAATTATCTTAAGCTTGCTAAGGAATTTCCAAATGTTTATGTAGTTGACGCTTCAAGATCTATAGAAGAAGTTCATGAAGAAGTTAAGAAATTAGTTAATCGAGTCCTTAAAATAAGGTTGTAAAATTTTCTCCTTTAAGGTTAAATATCCGAAGCCAAATAAAAACATGGTTAAAATTCATAATAATTATAACCCATCCATCTAGCCTATTAAAATGTTATACCCGCGTTACAGATTTGAAATATCTTCGCTCGAGCGAATGCTTTAATAAAATTCTTAGAGAAATACGAGAGAAAGAAGTTAGAGTAGATTCACGATCTAACTGTCAATATTAACCTATGTAAGTAAGGTCTGTAGTAGTTGTAGTTTTTCCTAGATTTTCCTCTATTTTATTAATTTGATTTTGTAAGGCTTTTACTAAACCTTTTGCTGTGGATAAAGTTATTACTAAAACAGATATCGGTTTTGCTGTCGTTACGTCCGTGAAAATTAACCTTATAATTCCTTCCTTGCTAACCTTTTCTCCTTCCCTTCTTACTTTTACCATCCCCATTACTAAAACTTCGTCTGCAAAAACTGGTTTTATATCAACTTTTTTAAGGTTTTC
>CAZGBT010000004.1:19904-40659 GCA_964524025.1 uncultured archaeon
ATACATCAAACCAAAGTTGATGGAAATAGCGGAAGAAGTGTCCAAAATTTTCATAGAAACTTCATGTCCAGATTTTACAAGATTTTTATATCCAGATAAAAGACTCCAGAAATTTCTTAAAGAGCACGGTTTTGGATGGAGAAGCAGAAGGAAGTTTAAGAAATGGGTTAAAGAAGAATTAGGTGAGGTGTGGTGGGAAGTGCTACAGCGTCTTAATCCTGTGTTCCTGCTTCCAGCCCTTGATGTAGCTTATACCCAAAGAAAATTTTCTCTTCTTTCTTTCGAAGACGAAGTAATTAAAAATGCAAAAAAGCCTGTTGGCTACCTCGAAGATCCAGAAGGACTAATGAAAATTCTCTATTCTGATTTAAGTCGAAGTTTAAATGCTAAACTAAAAGTTCTAAGATTTTTAGTCGACAAAAATTTGCTCAGCCCACATCTCGATTTAAACTTCAAAGCTCTGTTAGAAACTTATCTTGCCAATGATCTAACACTTCTGCAACGCATAAGAGAGGCATTGCTTGCGGAAAGCAGAATGGAAAGAAGAATTGGATTAGAAAGAATAAAACAAAGAGCTTTAAAGTTAAGATGCGTTTACTTAGCTACTTTTATGGATTATGCCTGCTGGCTAGAGGACGAAGCAGGGAGTGAAATATCCTTCACGCCTTCAGGGTCTCTTTTACTTGGAAGGGAAGAAAAGATGTTTAAAAGAATCGCTGAAGTTATTGAAGAGAAACCTTGTCTTATCATGGTAGGATGTCTTCACATTCCTTACTTACTAGAAAAACTCGGAAAATCCTATGAAGTAGAAGGGTATAGATAGAAATTCCTTAAATTTTAACTAGACCACGCTCTTTTAAGCCTTCCCAGAAAGCTTCAATACCGTCTCTGCACTTTGGACATGGTCTTGGCGAATTTCCTGCCCACCACATTAGACATTCAGCATTATAGTCTCCGCTGTAAGTGCCATAAGCTTTTATTAGTGCAGTATCGTGGTGAATATGATATCCTAACGGGCAATGTGTAAATTCATGCCTAACTGGAATTTCCCCAGTATTTCTTATTATACAAAGACCGTAGAGAAAAGAAGAAGCTCCCCATATTGCAGTCTCGTCGCTTATTCTTCTCCTGCTAATCAAGACATCCACATGTGGAACTTCTTTTCTGTAAGATTCTTCCGTAACAATTGAACCAAGTTTATCAAAGTCTATGGCAAGACTTCCACGATAAGGTACTAACGCTTGGTGTAATTCTTCCAGCATACTCTTTTCAGGGCCGTAATATATAATGGTAAAAAAATCGTCAAGATCTGGCCATTCTTCCTCAAGATATTGTTTCATATGGCTAACGGCTCTTCTAGCATCTACATCGCTAACAGTTCCATCTCTAAAAACATAGATAAGTCCTTTACTAATGTATTTTATACCACCTCGGTTTAACCAAAAACCTGAGCCATCTTTCCAGTACCACTTCCAATATGACACTCCAGAAATGCCATGGGTAAATATTAGTCTTTGACTGTAACCTTCAGCTCTTAATTTTTTCATTAACTCGAGAAAATCTTCATAACTCAATCTTTCCCAATCAACGAAAACAAGCTCACCATCTAGCTCTTGAATATTTCTTCTATCCTCTCCCTCTTGGACTATCCATGCTTTCATATTTTTTACCACTAAATAGTAATTTAAATACTTGTATAACGCCGTTATACAAAAATAATTTAATAATTTTAAGTCTAACTTTGAATAATAAGTATCCACCTTTTGTTACAAGGTTGCTAATAGTTCTTATCTAATCGGTTCAATTCACATAATTCCTCTTTCAATTTTAAGGGGAATGGAGGAAGAGTCGAGGGATATAATAAACAGAACTTCGAGAATAGCCAGAAAGAAGGAGACTACCAATTTTTCACAGAATATGGAGCTAAGTCAACCGACATAGTCGATTTCTTCTTTTGTTTTAGTTCCTACAAACTTCTTTATTTTACTAATAAATTCAAGCATAAGAGCAGAAGGAAAGGTTAGCCTAACTATTCTTTCTTTTCCTCTTGGAGTGAAGCAATAAAGTATTAATTGATAGCATCCTCTTTTCTTCTTTACAGAAAAAGCTTTAACTATCATGGAAGTTTTTTTACTTGCTCATAAATTGTCCTTAAAAATTGCTGATAGTCTAGCTTACCTTCCTCAATTTTATCCAAATTCTCTTCCATTTCCCTAGTCAAATCTTCAGAAACAAAATGCCCATATTTTTGTTTCAAATATTGATAAACTTTAAAACCTAGACGAGTAGCTATTATTCTACCTTTTAAATCTTTAACATATTTTTCCTCTAATAAAGTTTCAATTATTTTCGCATAAGTACTAGGCCTTCCTATGCCTTTTTCTTTCATCTCTGCTATTATTTCACCTTGAGTATAAGGTGGTTTTAAAGGAACCCTCCTATACCTAACTTCAACAGCTTTTAGAATCCCTGGTTGCAACCTTTCTTCTATTCTTAAAGGTGAAATTTTGTTAAAACCTTCTTCTATTATCTCAACTATCCTCTCTACTTCTGCAGAAGCAAGTTCTGAAGAAATTTTTACTTTTTGAACTTTAACTTTACAAGGTTTCATTTGACTTGCTATAAATCTTTTGAAGATCAGATTATAAAGCATGTAATGGTCTCTTGTTAACTTTCTTGGAAATCTATAAATTTTTCTATTTACAAGCATCGCTAAAGTGTTTGCGTCTATTGCTCTGGTTGGCCTTATACACTCATGAGCACCCTCTTTTAATTTCCAACTCCTTCCAACGAAAAATTGCTCGCCAAATTTCTCGCTAATATACTCTTTAGCTAAGTTTATTCCGAAACTTGAAACTGTAGTGGCGTCAGTGCGATGGTAAGTGCAATTGTGAGAAAGTATTCCGTTAGCAAAAAAGTTTTCGGTAGATACTGTTATATCATACACGTAGCCATTAAAATCTGTCTTCTCGATTTTCTCTATTTTAACCCATGTAAGAGGAGCTTCTACTAGAGCTTTTAAGATTTCTCTTTCCTCACCTTCCCTTAGGCATTCGATACATTTAACTAACTTATCTCTTGGTATTCTCTCAGTTTGCTTTTTTAACCAATTCCAAACATCTATTCCAAGCCTTTTCAAAATAAAGGCCTTTTTCCCCCGCTTAAACCCTATTTTTCTTAAGATAGAAGCAAAGGGGAGCAAATCATAATCACCCCTTCTCTTATGCTCTTTCTTATAAATTGAATAGTATTCGGTTAACTTTCTTTTTTTGAATCTAAGATACTTTCCTATTCTTGTTATAAACTTCTCTAAGCTCCTGTTGGAAACGATTAACTCGTAGACGCCCGTTCTTTTATCCTTTCTTAGATAAGTCAATATACCTAAGGATGCCAAATAAAATGCTATTTTTTGCAAAACTGCTTTCCTCTTAGAACTCAAACAAATTCTAAGGTTATGTTTTCCTGTATTTTTGTCATAAAGCAAAGAAACACAACCATCTGAATCGAAAAAGCCAGCTATAAAGCTATTAACAAATTTTTCTGGAAGCGAAAAGATCAACCCCTTCAACCTTCCTCTTCTTAATCCAAGTCTTCTAAATATTTCTGCTATTAGCGAATTTGAAAAAGTTGCTTGGTTATGCGTAACGAAAACATGCACAAATGGCAAGGTCGAGTTTATAAGTTTTTCTGCTTTTAATGCTGGTTTCTGAGCTATTGAAACCTTGCTTCCCCTAAGACTACCATCACCCAATACAAAACCAGCAAGATACCAAAAATTCTCATCCAGTTTGAAATAAGGAATCTTCTTGGTTCTTGCAACTTGCCTATAAATTGATTTGACATGCTTTTCTGCATCTTTTAAATCAATACCGAATTTCTTTAAGTAATAAAGAGGTAGGGCATGGTTTTTAAGGTACTTATATTTGGTTGATGTCTTGACTTTTCTTGCAACTAAATTTTTTAAATTGTTTGAGAAAAAGTTTTTCTCGAACTCTAAGATTACGTTTGTTATACCAAGTTTCTCAAGTAACTCTAGCAAGCTAAATGATCTTCTTTCAATTCCCTTAAAATTATGAATCAAAGCTAGATAATCTTCTTCCTTAAGGTTTTTAGAAGAAACCCACCCAAATTTGCCATTCCTTAGTATAAAAAATGGATGATCCGGAGTTGCTCTTATTTCGTTACCATTCTCAAGTTTAATCTTGTAAATAGGGCCCTTCCATTTAATCTTCCAGAATTTTGTAATTATACCGTTATTTTCTCTCAGATTAGTGATTCCAATAACCCTTTCCCCTATTTTGTTTAGATTCCTTATTTCTTCTATTCTACCATCTTTAAGCATAACTAATGTATCGCCTGTTAGACATAATCCTAATTCAAAAAGTTCTTGTGCAATTTGCATCGTCTTTGTTGCAGAAAATTTAAGAACTCTATTAGCTTCTTTAATCATCGTATCAGTAGAGAAAGGTGGCCTTGGTACAATTTCTCTCTCGCTTTCTTCAACTTCTACTTTCCAATCTACTTCTTTTATTTTCTCAGCAAATTCCTCTACTTCTTTCTTTTTAGTTACCTCTTGAGTAGAAAAACTGAACCAAACATTATTTTCTAATTTTACTCTAAAAATCGTTTGTCTCTTTCTTAAGTTCTTCGTCCTTTCGACTATCCATCCTAGAACAGGACTTTGAACTCTTCCTGCTGATAATCCCTTATAAAAAGCATCCCACAACCTCTGGCTTAACTCAAAACCTACCCATCTATCCTCTATTCTTCTCGCAATTTGAGCTTTTACTAGATTTTCGTCTATATCTCTTAAATTTGAAATTCCTGTTAGAATACCTCTTCTAGTAACCTCGTGAAACTCTATTCTCCTAATGTTAGGATTGTAAGGTTTTATGTAAAGATAAATATCCCAAGCTATTTTTTCACCCTCTCTGTCAGGGTCCGTTCCTATTAGTACTAAATTAGACTGAACTGCAAGCCTTCTCAATATTTCGAGTATCTTTTCTTTTTTATCTATATTGGCGGAGCCACATTTTGGGCAAGTATCAAAAGAAACAAATTGTTCTCCACAATTTCTGCATCTCCTTAAAGGACCATAAACAGGTATTATCTTTTCGTTAACCTTGACTCCATGGTAAAATTTATCAGTTACCAAATCGAAAACATGACCTTTGGTTGCTACAACATTGATTATGTGCTTCCCTATTACGCTTTCAAAAACATCTATATTATCATATCTCCTTCTTCCAGGTCTTCCAAACAACCTTGCAATAATTCTAGCTTTAGTTGGAGATTCTACAATCAACAAAGTTATCCTAATCAATTCTTCTTTTTCTTTTTCTGTAATTTTACCTTCCCTTATATCCCTTATAGCCTTTCTATCCCTATCTATTTCCTCAAACAATCTTTCTAAATCAACTTCGCTAATATCCTTCCATTCCATTTCTTCTATGAACCATCTTACCCTCCTTTTTAAAGCAACAAAAGCCTTTTCTTCGTCTACTATCAAAAAGCTAGCACCTTTACTAATTCCCTTTGCGTACAGTCTAGAAGCCCTTCCGCTAGCTTGTATATAACCGATTGGATCTGGAATTACAAGATAGAGCTGCCCTTCCCTCTCTACTAAACTGAGTTCCTTACTTTCTTTTATCTTTTTAAGAAACTCGGGCGTTATCAATTCTTTCAAAATTTCTTGAGTTCTCTTTATAACAGCGAACGGAAAGCTTAAATTTTCGCTAACTTTTTCTAAACCTTCTTTTATAGCTCTTTCTATTTCTTCCATTTCTTCTTTCTGCAACCACCTTATTTTTTTGAGTAAATCAGCTTGCTTAAGCAAATCAATTCTTTTTCTTTCGTCCTCAACCAAATCAGCAAAGTTTTGAGTTAGGATTAAAAGTCTTACGGGGTTTACTGTATCTGGCGATAATAAAATTTCTCTTCTCGGAACCCCAGCAAAAATTACATACCTAACTTTTTCTGGTAAATCAACACCTCTCGCCAAAGGACTTCTATAACTTGCTACACCTATCAGAATTTGATACTCATCACTAATAAACTTGTCTAGGATATCTTTTTGCATTTTTTCGTAAAGATAGCACCTTATTCCCTTATTTTCCAAAAATTCCATAACCTTTCTTCCAAATTCTCTCCCTAAAGCTGAAGGTACAAAAACGAAGCAACCAAAACCACACTTTTTAACAATTTCATAAACTTTTTCTAAAACATCCTTTTGATCTCTAGCTTTAACTTCTATGTCTTCTATATTCCTCAAAAATTCTGCTGAAAAACCTATTTCAAATCCAAGCAAATGTCTAAAAAGTTTAATTCTCTTAGTCCTTCTAGCTCTTATGGTTGCGCTTGAAACTATAAGATTTCCTATCTTTCCCTCTTCTCTTAATTTTTTAACTTCTTTCCTTATAATTTCTAGTTGTTCGTCCTTTTTTCCTATTAATTCAAAAGTCTTTTTGATATAATCTTCAGGAATTCCTAGCAACATTAAGACTTTATCAACGTTTTTTGAGCTTCTCAGAAAGGAATCGACATCGTCTACGAATATAAACTCAAATTTCTTGTCCTTAACTAAATCAAAATTAGTTACTAAAAATCTTTCAGTCGTAACTAAAACATCGTAATCTTCTTTTTTAATAGCTTCTTTAACTTTCTTCCTTCTCCCAACTCCAGTATAATAACCTACTATCAAAACTTCGAAATCCAACTTTTTAGAAAATTGAATCAATTTATCATGGGCTTGCTTGGCTAATAAACTCGTTGGAAAAATTAAATAACTCTTTAAACCTTTTTTGGCAAAGTATAAACTTGCTATTAATCCAAAAACGGTCTTTCCTAAACCAGTGGGAGCTATTATTGCAAAACTTTCTCCGCTTAACAATCTTTTAGCCCAAACTTCTTGTGCATTCCACATCTCGCTTCCTATAATCCTTACAAAAAGCTCTTTAAACTCTTCTAATCCTTGCTCAAGCTTATAAATGTAAGAATAACCCTGCAAATTTCCTTTTTCCTTTAGGTATTCTGCTATTTCCTCTGCACTTTTCTTTTCCTCAAAAGGAAAACATTTAGAACAAGGCAAACCTAAATTTAGCCTATCGTCCGAAATAGAGGCTCCACAATTAGGGCAGCTTCTCTCGAATAAGGCTTTCATAATTTAAGTTGGTTAAAGTATTGGTTAAAAATATTTAGGGAAAGGAATAAAGAAAGGAAGGATGCGATTAATATGCCTAAAATTATTAACATACAAGATTTTTTGAATTCTAGATTAAGCAAGAATGCAATTATGGAAGCTGAATAAGCCCCGAATAGAGAAGAAACAAAAACCAAACCTATTGCCCCGAATTTTTCTACTAATCGACGCTTTTTAGCAGAAATTTTTTCTATTTTATTAAGAAGTTTTACTAAAAACCTTGCTGTTTTATTTTTGTAATTCTTGATTTCTCTCGCCAGAAATTTTAAAAGAAAAAGAGTTAGAGAAGCTGAAATTGCGTTTAAAGAAATGGAGAGAGGTAAAAGGATAAAAAGAGGTATTCCTGCTTTAATTCCATAAACTATAGCACCTCTCGCTTCTGATAGAGGAGCTAAAGCTAGTAAGGTTACGTGAATTAATTTCATTCTAGCTCTTCTAGTGCTTTCCTAAAAGCTTCTGAAATTTTTTCTAAATTAGAATATATTGCTTCGATTCCTTCCATTCCTCCGAATCTATCTATTATCGATTTGCATCTTGGATATAGCCCTTTAAGTCTTTCTAATTCTTCCGAAGCTTTTTCTAAATTTCCCTCAAGCAAATAAATTCCAATATTAACCTGCATATCCCTTATAGCCATTACGTCCTCACCTTCGACTTCGCTTTTCGACAAATTAGTTGGGTTTGGTATGTAAAATTGAATTTTATCATAAAGTTCTCCTAGCCTCTTTTTTACATTTTCTCTATATCTGCAAACTTTGCAAGAGCATTCCATAATTTTAGCTAAAAGTTTATCTTTAAAAAGTCGAGAAAGTAAAGGTATTTTAACTGCAAGTTTAATTTTAGATTTGATAACAATGGCAGAAAAGGAAAAGGGAGTTTTTGGTTTGCTAGCTGGCATATTCATGCTCCTCGGAGCAGTAGGTTACATTATCCTAGGAGTTTTATTTCTACTGGCTGCACTAGTAAAAGCAAAAGCTCCATTCGGAACGTTAGAAAACACTGTTAGTTTGGTGTTAGCCATCCTAATGCTAACAATAGGTATAATAGATATTGCAGGTGGTATATTTGCAATAAAAAGAATCAGATGGACATTTGCTTTGATTGCAGCAATTCTAAGCCTAAACGTACTTGCAATAGTATTTATAGCCGTAGGAAGAAAGGAATTCCACTAGTCTACTTTTAAATTTTTTACATTGTTCTAATTTTCTTCAACAATGTTTCTTTAAAAGATGAATGCGGGGGGTGGGATTTGAACCCACGAAGGGACTACCCCACCAGCGCCTCAGGCTGGCGCCATCGACCAGGCTAGGCGACCCCCGCCCAATAAATAACTTTCGGGGCAAGCATTTATATTAAAGCGATATTCATAAATGCTTTAATTAGATTAGCAATATTAATGAAAAAACTGAAGATAGGTGTTACAGGGCTTGGGGAATGTTTTAAAAAGTGCTTTGGAAGCATTCTTAACATAGGTATAACTGGTTTGGGTTTTTGGTATATAGAAAGATTTGAAGAGTTGGATAAAAGAATTGAACTACCTAGGCTAGAAGTAGAGATTGTAGGAGCCTATGATATAAGGAAAGAAAGAGTTAAAGAAAGGGGGCTTAAGTTCCTCAAGCTAGAGGAGCTTTTTAACCAAGCAAATATTCTCATAAATTATGCACCGCCAAATACTCATACTCCATATTTGGAAAAAAGTTTAGAGAATTACTTAATTGGCTACACATGCCCCAACCACCTTATTCAGAAGAACAAGAATATGGAAAAAAGATTTGGGAAAAAACGCTAAACGAAGGTGTTGTATGTTTTTTGGATGACCACTATCATTATAAACCAGCTTGGACTACTTTCAGAAATCTCTTTTACAAAAATTTAGAAGATATAGAGTGGGAAAGTATTTATTCAGCAGTTTTGGAATATAGAAGGAAGAAAAATTTGGAAGAGTCTGATTTTTGGAAAAGAAAAGAATGGCTAGGAAGACACCCTGGTGGTGGAGTTTCCAATGATATGCTGTTTCATGCATTAGAAATACTTCCTTTAACAAAAGATTCTCTCCGTAAGTTAAAGATAAAAAGAAGTATTTTTGGATTTATCGAAGATGAGCTCTTCAAAAACGAGATCGGTTACGAACCCGGAGTCTCAGGTGAGACTTATATGTTTGTAGAAGCAGAATTGAACGGCTATCCCGTAAGGATGGAAGTTGGAAAATTTTTAGCTCCTTATCATGGAGGAGATAAAAACTTCTTTATGCGAAAGGGTATCTTAATGGCAAAGATTTAAAAATAGATGGATATAGCTCGAAATTTTTTAAAAGTTGAGATAGGAAGAGAAGAAATTAAAATACAAGATTGTGGGCCTGATAGATCTCACTACCTAGGACTTCTGTTTTTCTTGACTATTGTTTGCGAAGAAGGAAGATATGCTACAGAACTTGTTGAAAGTAAGATTGAAAGGGAGCTAATAAAAGCGGATATTATGCTAAAAGCTATCGAAAAAGCTAAAAAGACAGAACCATTGTTATATAAACCTTACGAATGGAATGGTTTAGTGACCTTCCTTTAAACTAGTTTCTAATAAAGATTTTAGCTCTCTTACATCGTATCTAACAAGTGCCCTTTCCCATTCTTCATAAGGAAGTACATAATGCAAAAGCTTCGATCTTAAATCTTTTAATTTTAAAACCATATCGGCAAGTGCTCTTACATCAGGTGGGTAATTGTATTCTTCTAGAACTACCAATTTTCCATGGCTTGTGGCCCAAGTTATGTCGCTTGCTGTATTTATTCCTATGCCATCTTTATATTGGGGTGCTTTTAAAACGAGTAACAAATCGCTGTCGTTAATGATTTTTCTAAAACTCCAAATTCCTTCTCTCTCTGCTTCTTCTGTAGCAGGAATTTCTGGAATTTCTCTAGTTGAAGGTGGAAAATATAAATCAACTATATCAGAAAATAATTTTCTTACTTCTTTTTCCCTTTCATAAAGAACCTTCAAACTTCCAGCTACTGCCGTTTTAAGCCTTCTCATGATATGCCATGAATAACCATACTCTTCAATAGCAGAGCTAATTTCTGGAAGGTTTAGCAACAAAAATAAACAACGTTGGGCAGAAATACCAAAATAATCTGCACCTATTACATTCCTTATTACCGTAGCGTTATTCATTTTTTCAATCACAACCTCGAATTTGTGCATAGTATCATAAACCAAAAGTAATTCGGGTTCTTTTGGTTCAACTGGAAGCCTAAATATCTCTAATCTAGGAAAATTATCTTTAATCCACTCATCTTTAATCTCTTCAGTTAGCCTGTGCAAATCAAGAGGAGTATGTAAATATAACCGAAGGCAAAGAGGATTTCTGGCAAGGTATTTGAATAAGATCACTTCACTCATAATTTTAGGAAAAAGCTAAACTTTAAAATGCTTAATTTACTTTTTGAAACAATAACCTGTTAGGAAAATCTTTCGAATTTTTCTAATTTTATAAAAGCAATACCACCAACCTCTCCAACTTCACCAAAAATCCTGCCATTACCTTCTTTTAAGATTTCATAGGTAAATACGGGAATTCTTCCTGTTTCGTCTTCAAACCAGTACCATATTCTCCCCTTTTCGCCTTTCCTTATCAAACTTAGCTTTCCTTCCAGCATAACTTTTTTGCCTTTATGGGTCAAGGGCGAAGAAGAAATTAATTTAACTTTTGTAAAATACTCGGGTGTCTTTCTTTTAGATAACGTTTTATAGTATTTTAGCAGAATGAAAGCTAGTATGGATAACACTAAAACAATCGAGATTAGAATAACCGGAAACTTCTTTACTTCAACTTTTTGTACTTCTTCTGCTTTCTCTACGATGTCTTCGGCTAGCTTTAGAGCTTGTTTTGCTAGTTTAATAGCTTTTTCATAGTCGCCCCCGTTATAAGCTTTTTTAGCTTCCTCGAGCAACCTTAAGCATTCCTCGTCCGCAATTTTATGCTTTTTTATGAATTCTTCGACTTGATCTATAAGCTTTTTTGCTTCTATCCCCTCTCTTTTAACTCGTACTAAAATTTTGGTAGAATTTTCAGCGCTAGTTTTACTAGAAGTTACTAAAAAGTTTAAAATGTACTCTCCTTCTGTAAAATTGGAAAGCGTAACTAAACTTTTAATTTCTTCTCCTACTCCTAGCAGAGATTTTTCTCTAGGACTTACCAAAACTTCACAATTCCTACATTCAGGATAGAGAAAGTACAAAATTTTAATATTTTCTAAACTGCAGTTACCAGCATTTTTAACTACTATTTCAAAGCTTTTCCCTCCTTCTTCAAATTCAACCAATTTAGGAACTATCAGTCCGATCTTATAATTGCAAATAATTTGCTGCGATGAGTAATATGAAGGTTGTGATGGAATCGGGCATGGACCACAGTCTGCTGGACAAGTTTCGCATGTCTCTCCGATATCAGGATTGCAATAGCCATCACCACAGTATTGATTAATACCAAAAGCAAATGCTTCTGTATTACTTTTTGCTTTTATTAAAATGAAATCACCAATTATTTTCTCTTCCATTATTTCTGCTTGTTTAAATGGAACTTTACAATTTTTTACTGCAAAATCCCAATCCTCGCAACTCCACACCTTAAAAGACCAACTTCTTATAGAAAAATTGTCAATGTATACAGAGCCAGGTTTTGTTCCTTCGAAAAGAGGTTCCATCTGCCAAGTCCAGTTTAAAATGTAAGTACCTGGTTCCAGTATTGCTCCAAACCTCGTCCAATTCGTTCCATCTTCAGAAGAAATTTTAAGATAAGGAGTCTGATTTATGTAAAAGATAAAATCGCCAGAACCAGGAAGTTTAAGGTACCAAAACGATATCATTGCACGCTCGTTTAGGTTTATCGTTTTACTCAACCAAGAAAGACCTAGCTCAGTGAGGTATGCATTAACGCTGAAATTACCGGAAAAGGCTTCTCTATCTGTAACGCCCCATTTTCCCGCATCGCCTCCAGTTGACCAACCTACTGGCAACTCTCCTCCTTCCAGCCCTTCAAAATCTTCGCTTTCAATTAATTTTGAGTAATCCATTAAATCCGTCAAGTTAAACTGAGCCATTAAAAGAGAGCTTTCATATTCCCAACTAGGTTTAAATGCGTAGAATGCATATAAAATCTTCCCCCCTGAAAATAATCTACCTTCATAATATTCTGAAATAGTTCCCATCTCTTTATCTAAAGTTGAGTTTACAAAAACGACAGAAGTCCCTTCCGGGTAGGTTAACCAAATATGTAAGCTAATATTACGCTCTGGTTCAAAATAAGTAAAATTAGGTAAGGTGATTTCTTTACTCCCGTTAATTTGAAATGTCTTATAGGTTTCATCTAAAAATCCGACGGCTATGCTAATATTTCTATTAGCAGATTCTCCTTTATGATCTTTACTTACAAAGGTTATATTTGCTAAAGGGTATACAAAGACATTCTTTGACCAATAAGCCTTTTGATGAGCTTTGTCTTCTAAGATTAAGCTTAAATTATACATCCCTGGGCTAAGATTAAAACTAGCATCCCAGCATTCCTTACATGAGGTCAAATTATAAGGCTCTCCTGTTAATTTATCATAATACGTCTTGCCTTTCCATATTAAATCTAGAGGTTTTTGCCATGTTTCATTACTTATGTTACCTTTGACAAAATGATTAGCTTCGCTTTGAGTGCTTATAACAATGGTTATGTCATCTCTCAAAGTAGGATAATCTGGTTTTATGGTTATAGATTCAAATTTTGGTGGTTTTGTTACGTTAGCAAATAAAATTCGTGTAACATTCACTTCTTCGCAAGGTGTAGTAAATTGAAGAGTAATCGTATAGTTTCCATAATTTCTTGGGATAAAATAAAATTCTTTTTCTTCCATTACCTTACTCCAACTCCAATTCAAATCACTTTTGTTGATTGTAAGCAAAGCTCCTGCAAGAGTTGCATTTATCAAAACTTCAGAATGGATTGGGACTACCTTTTTAACATAAAAAGTAGGCTCAATTATTTTAATAGTAGTCCTGTTCTTTGCTGGAAGGTAAATTCCTGTTCCATAAAATTTTAGAGATAGATTAACATCCCCGTAACTAAGAGTACATGGTATTTTAAAACTTACATTATACCAGCCACGAGGATAATCATGTTTAGAAGTATACTCACGAGATTCACTTTTATAAGCATCCAGGAAAGTATCATTGAGGAAAACTTCAAACCTAAGATTATGAGCTGTAAGATTCCCTTTAATATATGACTCCTCTCCTTTCACTACTTCTTGCGGAGTCGAAATTGTTATCACAGGTTGTTTAGCTGGAATTGCAATCGGTGAAATTGTATAGTTAATATGATTTCCGCTTGAATCACTTATATAGATCTTTAAATCAAGCTTGCTTGCTTTGTAATCCGTTATATTTATGACCCCTTCGAACAATGCTGTATTTCTGATCGGGGTTTTATTAGTAAGTTGTATAGATATCCAATTTGCACTAATACGATACCATGCATTGACTGCATCAATAGTAGAATTATCGCTAACATTAATTTCAATAGTGTAATTTTTATTATACTCAAAATAGGGTTTTGCTTCTATCTTAACAAGTCTTGGAGGTTGCACGTCTGCGGAAGGAACGGTAAATTTTGCTTTTATTTGAGTAAGGTTCCAAACAGGATAGTTTGATGGAATGGTTAGATTAACTAAATAAGTTCCATCCGCTGGTATATGGTAATCTAATGCTCTGTAATCCCACCACTCCCTAAAGGAACCGATGCCTGGGATTAGAACAATTGTACCATTTTTGACGAGTTTGCCCGTCTCATTTAAATTTCCGTTTAACCATATCTCGTAAGTTGGAACAAGCGTTAAACCCACTTCTTCTAAGGCATCGGTCGCTCTCGATAACCACGAGTTACCCAAGTATCCTTTCAACAAATGACCGGCTAATTTTATTGTATTCATATCAACTTTAACGCTTGTCGGTTCAAAAGGCGCTGCCCCAAAGGTAACGTAGAGTTTATCACCAGCTTTTGGAGTAATCGAGCTAGAACGTTCTTCGTGTATAACATCGAGCAAAAATTGAAAGTCTGGATCAGAATGGGTTAAATAATTTATATTCATCGAGTTTGTTATAGACCAATTTGTTTCAAATCTAGCTGGTAAAGGATTTTCACCTTTAGCGTAATAGGTTCTGTTTAGAGGAACGCTAAGAATATAACCAGGAACTATCTCGATACAGAACCACTCACCACCGCGAGGACAAGGGTGAGTCCATAAGAAAAAGTTAATAAAAGCATAAGACTCTTGGGCAGGATAATTGAACGAATAAGTATAATTACCCAGCTCATTAACTGAATAGTCTAAGATTGTTTGAGCACTCTCATTAATATTATGCAATATCCAGCCCATTGCGTACTGTTCTTCAGCGATGTAATATTCTCTAAATATTTTATGAATCACTTCCTCGAATTCCTTTTCGTCCAAATTCTCAAATTCATCTTTCCAACCAAACTCATCCCTGCTAGGAACTCCGTAGTAACGAATTACGACATCTGTATCAACCTTGTTATCGGGTTTGCTAGATAAGTAAATCGTTCTATTCCCGAGAAAGCCCCAGCCTAAGTATGTAAACCTTGCCGGATATGTCATCCAACGACTGTAATTCACTAGAAAATAATCGCCTGCTGTTGAATTATAGCCTGGTACGTTAAAAATTTCTACAATGCCGCTATAGTAAGATTTTACTGAATAATTAAGCCCTAAGTCTAACCTAATATTTCTATTCGTTGAATTATCATGATATACTATAACCTCGCTATATTCTGAAACATGGGGTTTTAAGTAAATAATAGTCGATTCGTTAATACCATCAGAATCCGTAGGTTGGTAAAACTCATTAATTATTTTTTCCGAGTAATTAGAAATGAATCCCCAAGTTAATTCAAAGAGTTTTATCTGCCTTCCATCTAAACTTTCAGCATGAATTGTGAATGGTCTTGCATCGCTCAGATTTAAAATTGCTGTAACTTTGCTGCCAGGCTGAACTTCTATTTGCTTGATCAATATATAAGTTAGGGTATGATTTTCATTATCTCCTCGAACATAAATAGTATAATTTCCGCTTAGAACAGAGAAAGTATAATTATTGCCAGAAAAGTCTATACCTTGCTCTTTCCATTCTCGGAAAGTCATATCATCGTTATGAATTCCTATGGATATTGGAGTAAGTTTAATTTTATCCTTAACTATAACTGTAAGCCAGGAAAGTTTGACGAAAGTGAAAGGAATTCTGTATAAGTAGATTCCATCCGTAACGCTTATGTAACCGAAAAAGTATCCTTCCAAACCCGAAGTATTAACGGTTAGGAGAACTGTTGCGTTTTCTCCAGGAGGTATTTCTAGAGAGGTCTCATTAAGAGATGCTGCATCATAAGTTTCTGGATTTCCGCCTAAATATCGGTAACCTATAACTTTTTCTGCTGTTAGATTTATGCTTATAGTATAATCTTTAAGGTTTTGAATAGTAAGTTCTGCGCTTATAATGGTTTGATTTATAAAACCAAAATTTATGGCTTGCGGATAGGTAGCGATAGATGCATTATACGCTTTTATAACATCTATTCTTCCAGCTCCTTGGGTCCAAACATCATATCCCAAATCTTTAGAAGTAGACATCAAAACCGATCTAATTATTTCCGGTTTCCAATCAGGATGTGCTTCTAACAATAAAGCGGCTGCACCTGCTACATGAGGAGTAGCCATTGAGGTGCCACTCCATGCATCATATTTTCCGTTTAGTATAGTTGAGTTAATATCAACGCCCGGAGCAACCACTTCTGGTTTTAAAAGAACTTCATCTTTCCAAATTACTGGACCTCTTGAACTAAACCAAGCTATTGAATCGGATTTGTCAGTTGCACCTACAGTTATAGCTTTTCTTGAAGTTCCAGGTGAGCTAATACTCTCATAAGTTCCATAATTTCCTGCAGCTACTGTAACAACCACTCCGGCAGCAACAGCGTTGTCGACAGCCGTACTTAATGGATCGTCAGGATTTCCAGGACCACCTAAACTTAACGAAATTATATCAGCGCCATCTTCGACAGCCCTTTCTATCCCTTCTATCACCCAGGATTCGTATCCCGAACCTTCAGAAGTTAAGACTTTATAAGCTAATAAACTTACGCCAGGGGCAACTCCTTTTAGACTTCCATTAGCTGCCGCTATGCCTGCGCAATGAGTGCCATGGCCATGATCGTCCATAGGATCGGAATCGTTATTTACTATATCCCAGCCACCTATTACCTTACATCCTGCGCCGAAGCATCCTCCTAAATCTGGATGAGTATAGTCTACTCCTGTATCTACAATCGCAATTTTTATACCTTTACCCGTAAAACCTAAATCCCATAGCTCGGTAGCGTTTATTAGAGGAACCGAGTCTGTAAGTAATACTTTCACTCTTTCGTCTTTCCAAACTTTTTTAACATAAGGTAACTTCTCTATGTCTTTCACTACTTTTTTAGGCAAAGAAATCGCAATTCCGTTAAAAACTTTAGTAAAACTAGTAAAATTCCTATGCTTCCCTAGCAGGTTGGCTATATTATCTACAACCTTTTGCTGAGTTTCACGTATTTTTCTTTCATAAATTTTCAGTTTCTGTTGGACAGTTCTTTTTAAAGCTAGTATTTCATTTTTTAACGCTAAAATTTTTTGTGAATCATTTCTTTGTAAACGAAAAAGCTCGGCCTCTTTTTCTTTAATCTTTAACTGCTTTTCTAACTCTATTTTTCTTAGCAGAAGAGGTTCTTCTTTTAATTCAATTATGTATCTTTCTTCAGATCGATTTTTGGAAAAACCCTTGAAATAAATTATTTTCTGCCTATTTTTTGGATTGAAAAAAAGTAAGGGTTTATCTTGAAGTACCCGAGCCGGTATAAGAAAAGTAGAAAGATAATCTTTTTCTTGATTGGAAACTGTAATTGTCAGTATATTTTTGCTCAGTTTAAAAGTCAGTAAGTAATCCCATAGTTTTAATGTTTCATTCTTTTGTAAATCTACTACAATTATTCTTTCGGGTTCCCCTCCTTGAACAAAATCGTTATGTTCTGAAGGATTTAGTCCACTAGTTGGAGAGATTGCAAACAGGGAAAGAATAAAAATAAGCGTTATAATTTTCTTATGATCAAGAATATGCATAATTACATTTTTGATTTGGATAATAATCGGCTTTTCTTTCAATTGTAAAGATTTAACGATAATAATTCTAAATTAAGCTATGAGAGAGGAAGTTAAGGCTTTTCTGACTCGTGCAAAAGAATTTTTCGAAGATGCAAAGTTTGATTTTAAAAACAAAAAATATAACTTAGCAGCCTTTCATTTGGAGCAAGCAGCACAATTTTTAATAAAAGGCAAAATTGCTTGAAATTTTTGGAGATTTTCCAAAAATTCATGATTTAGAGGAGCTTTTAAGATTGCTTAGAAAAAAGTTCAAGAAAAAGCAAATTAAAAAATTTATTTCTGCTCATTCTTTTTAACTCTCAACTCTTTCAGATGCTTATGTAACCTCTCGCTACTTACCTTCAAAGAAATTTTCAAGAGAAATTGTAGAAAAATTGTTTGAAATTATTAAAAAATTGCAAAATTGCTTGAATATGGAAATCTATAACTTTTTGCTCAGACGCGAAAAATATTTTAAAAATTGGAAAAGGTATGCAAGAAAAATAAAAGAGAGAAGTAAAAGCTTTTGAAAGATGAAAAAATTAAAGTTATAGTTTTTGGATCTATTGTCAGAAATGAGGCAACCCTTTCTTCGGATATCGATGTTGCAATAATTTCAGAAAAAGTTCCTGAAAAAGATTTAGAAAGGAATAAAATTTTGGCAGAAATTAGGAAAAGCATTAAAGGACCTTTTGAAATTCATCTGCTTAAACCAAAAACATGGAAGAATTGGTATTTAAGATTTGTGAAAAAGGATTGGACGGAAGTTAAGTAAAAAATATGATTGGAAAATCAAAAAAGAGGTAGACAACCGTGAGGATAAAAAGAAAATTAACCTCAAAGGAAACAAAAAACTTATAGAAAAAGTTGGAAAGTGTAATAAGACGGAAAATTTTACTTAAGGAGATTATGAGAGATTGGATCAGGAAGAAGAAAAGAAATGATATAATCACTCAAGCCCTCTTTTTCCTAAAAAAAGGGTTGAAGGGAAAGAAATGGAAATTTAAAAGAGAGGAAATCTATGAAAGGTAAAATTTTCTTTGATACTCCATTTTAGTTTATGCGTTCACATTCGATGAACGAAAAACGCAAAAAATGCAAAAGACTAGTTGAGAGGGTCTTTAATGGTTTCGTTAAAGGTGTTATTTCAAATCAAGTGCTTGCTGAATTATTCTTTGTTCTTACTAAAAAGAAAGGTATTGAAAAAGAAAGGCTGAAATAATAGTAGATATCCTCATTCTTTCAAAAATTAAAAGAAAACCTAGATCAAAAAAAGTTTTTATAAACTTGACCCACTAGTTGATATTAAACCGAATCAACAATTCAATCCACAAACACCTTGTTTAACTTTGATAAACTCCAAATTTAGAGAAGAAAAATTGAATTTATTGACTACTTAATTCCTAAAAAACCAATTAAAAGCGAAAGAAAACTTAGAAAGAGCGAGAAAACCAACATAACTCTATAAACCTTGGAATCGAGTATCCTTACCAGAATTGATAGGGAAGTTTTTTCTGCCTTCTCCTCCATTTCCGCTAGCTCCTTAAAATAAGGACGTACTATTTCCTCAATCTTAGCTGGAATAATTGACTTTCCAAGTTTTATTTTTCCTTGCTTTATTAGCCGAAGCATCGTTATGTAGAAAGCCGGCTTAAACAAGATAAAACCCGTCACTGGTACAAACCCTATAAAGAAGAGGGTTATAACTGCCATTGTAATCTGTGATATCATGTAGCAAGACGTCCTAGGCGGACACAGAGAAAATGGATTGACAAAATAAACGAAGATGAGAAGAATAATTGCAGAAAGAAAAAGCAATAAAAAGAACACTAGCAAAGCAATATTCTCTCCATAGAAACTTTCGAAGGGTGTTCTTTTCCATATTCCATAAGCCTTTGCGAATGCTTTTGGAAGGGGAATTTTCTCAGCGATATATATAACAAAAGTCCATTCTATAAGAGCACTACCAAATCTTGATATTATATGTGATAGAGCTTTGCTTATCTTTTCAACTCTCTCCGCTAAAGATTCAAGCAAAGATGATAGAAGAGTCTGTATCGTCCCATAGAAAACTAATTTATCTCTTACCCTCCAACTTAGCCTCAGGGCCTCTCTCATTCCTATTTTCCTCTCAGCAGAAAAAAGGAAAATCGGAGCACCTCTTAAAGCCGCTATTGGGTAGAGAAGGAGGGGGAAAGATATCATAAAGGGTGGAAGTATTAATAGGAAGAGATACTTCTCTAGACTTGGAAAAAAGAAAATAGGGAAAAGCCATCCAATAAGAAGAAAAAAGAAGATTCCCAAAACGGAGAGTACGACAGCTGTAAAAAGGAATGATAAAGTAAACAAAGATTTTACTACGTAGAATTTATGTTTTAACATTCTTTTCAACACAATTTCTCCAAACTTGCTTCCTCTCCAGAAAATATAAACAGAAAGCGCTGCAAAGATTGCATTAAGAAGAAGTTTTACTTCATATGCGGATAGGAAACGATAAAGATTGACGATTATGTAAAAGCAGACCCCTAAGATATAAACAAGAGTTAGGGCCTTTGCTATCACATTTAATATCTTTCTTAAGGTATTTTATCTCCTTTTAAGCATCTTAATTGCAATCTCAGAAATATAAGTATTTAGGTTAAAAGAGGGAAAAGCGAGATTTAACAAAAGAAGAGTAGAATTAATCACAATTCTTTGCTTCTTAATTCTTTGGTTTCTAGAAATTCTTGATTTAGTTTGAGTTAAAAATAATTAATTCACAAAATGCTAAATTTTCAAATATGAGTAAAAAAAGAAGTAGGAAAAGAATTTACAATCCTGTGACTGGTAAGTATTATTCTGTCAGACAACGGACAACAAAAAAAGGTAAAAAAGGTCAGATAATTGGTCTTTGGACATCTAAAAAGAAGAGAAAAATTATCTGGTGGTGAAAATTGGAAAAAAGTTAAAGATAGCTTTAGATAGTAATGTAATTGCTTATTGGAGCCTAGGAAAGAAAATATTACCAAAGATTTTTGAACATTTTAAAATTCCAGAAGAATTTTTAATTGTTTATCAAAAAAGGTATGAAAACTCGATAAATCTTATTGAAAATATCATTAATCAAAAAATTCCTTCTGTAGAATGGAGAATTTATGAGCTTAGTTATTTTGAAATACTTAATGCAGTAAAAGAGGAAATAAAAGCTATTTTACTTTTTGTGAAAGGCCATCCAATTTCAAGATGGACGGATAGAAGATTACATGCACAACTTAAAGTAACTGAAAATTTTGTAAAAGAGATTAAGGAATTGACTTTTAAGAGTTTCGATCTTCTTTTTGAGAAAAAGATAGAG
>CAZGBT010000004.1:40669-60884 GCA_964524025.1 uncultured archaeon
ACTAATATCTTTTGACGATAAAGAACTATTAGATTTATTTTCTTATCTTTTATTGATTTTTCCTGATCTTAAGACTCACGACGCTCTTCTTATTTCAAATTGTATTTTGGATGAAGTGAACTATTTTGTAACCAACGATCGTACTTTAACTAAAAAATCAAAAAGTATTAAAAAACTTACAGAAGGTAAAACTGCAATAATTTCACCAACTAGAGCTTTACAAATAGCAAAAGGTATATAGTTTTTGAAGGAAGAATATTCAATACTCATACTCTCTTTGAATAGCAGCTATTTTGATTGTTCAAAAAGTGATGAGTAAAATTTGAACAATATTTGTTCAAAAAATTATGATTTTTGACAATGTTAGAAACACCCGATTTTTGAACATGAGCTTAAACTTTAATCTTTCAACTAACTTTAATGACCTCCGCCAGCTCCGCAACAAAGTTTATTCTTCCTTTCATCGCATGTATACTTTTTATTTCTATAGAAATCAAAAATGGCACTATACCCAGAAAATTTATGCCCCCGCCGGGATTTGAACCCGGGTCTCCAGCTCGAGAGGCTGGCATCCTTGGCCGGACTAGACGACGGGGGCTCAAAAATAATTTGTGTTTCTAAAATTTAAGGTAAAGCTCTTTCTGGGGTTCTCGGGAACAGAACTGCGTCTTTTATATTAGTTAAATCAAGCAAAGTCATAGTTAATCTTTCAATTCCAATAGCAAAACCACCAAGCGGACAAGCACCATACTTAAAATGCTCTACAAACCATTCAAGATTTTTTAAATTCAAGCCTTTTTCTTTAATATTCTCGATTAATTTTTCATACCTATGCTCTCTTTGGCCTCCAGAACTTATTTCAATTCCTTTAATCAACATATCAACACTTCTAGCCCATATTGGTTCATCATCGTAACGCATAACATAAAATGGTTTTGTTTTGAATGGAAACCTGTTAACAAAGAATATATCCGAATTAAATCTTTCTTGAACATATTTGCCTAACAATTTTTCGCTCTCTCTATCATAATCTTCACCAAACTCTATCTTCTTTCCCATTTCTTCCAAAATCTCATAAATTTTTGGAAATTCAAGAATTGGTACTTTTTTAGGAATTTTTAATTTTATACCGAATTTTTCAAAATCTTCCTTAAACTTTCTTACCAAATTTTTGATTATAAACAGAACTAGATTCTTTTCTAACTCAATTATTTCATACTCATCCTTTATGAATCCTTTTTCAACAGCTATAACTCTATGCTCGGTTAAATGACGCGGTGTATGGCTTAGTTCAGCTCTCCAGCAAGGCCCTATTTCATATATTTTAGTAAAGCCTCCTATAACGGTCAATTCTCTATGTAACTGAGGATCTTGCCTTAAAAAAACTTCTTTGTCAAAATATTTTACTTTAAAAACTTCTGCACCACCTTCAGAAGCTGCCACTATTAAGCATGGCGTAAAAACCTGAATAAAACCTTTTTGGTTAAGAAATTCTTGAGCCAATCTTACGATTTCGGCTTCTACCCTAAAAATGAACTGATATTTTTCACTTCTCAAAGCTAAAGGTCTCCATTCAATTTTTGTCTCCATATCTGCTTTGGTTTTTCCGCTGGGGTCTAATGGTAGTATTGGCTTTGACAAACCAACTATTTCTATTTCTTTAGGAATAATTTCTTTGCCTATCTTTGCTATTGGTTTTTCTACCAAATCTCCTTCAACTCTTACTGCACTTTGCCTCGTTAATTTTTCTACTATCTTAAGCAAGTCATCTTTAACTACACCTTTTTTAAGAGTTACTTGAGCCTTTTCCTTTCCACAATTTAACAAAATAAACTTTATCTTTCCTTTATCCCTAATTTCTTCTACCCATCCTGAAATAACAACCATCAAATACCTTAAGATTTTTTCCTTTAAATTTCCTGAATCCTAAACCTTACATCATTTTTATTTCTAGCTTTTCTCGAATACCTCTTAGTTAACTGCTTAGCAAATTCCAAATGCTTTTTTGCACTACCTCCATAAGCCCTTATTAAAGTTGTAGGACCGGGATAATTTTCTAATTCTATTAAAATATCACCTTTTCTCGCCAATTTTTTAATTTTTTCATTTTCTTCTTCGTTTCTACCAACAACTATTAATGCACTATTCCTCCAAAAATTCCTTCCAGACCTTAAAAGTTCTATATCGCTTTTGACAGGATTCTTACAAGCTTTTAAAAGCATTCTTAACCTTTTGCTAAACTGAGGATCCGTTAATATGCAGCCGCCAGCTGGTTGCGGATATTCTTTTAAACCAAACCTTTTTGCTAATTCTATCTGCTTTTTTCTCCTCTTTCCTTTTATATTGTACAATTTTTTCCTATCAATAATCCCTTTTTCTTCTATCAGAGTTTTAGGCAAAATCCTTCCTGATAAAGGCCTTACTATCAAACCCTTAAGAGAGGTTTCCTCTTCTATTATTTTAAAAGCCTTCCTAGACTGGCTAAAAGGTCTTTCGTTCAAAACCTCGCCAGTAGCTATAAAATCAAACCCTTCCCTTTCCATTATTTCCTTAGCTTTTTTAAACATCAAGATTTTGCAATCTAAGCAAGGGTTCATTCCTTTTCCATAGCCATACTTTGGATTCTTAACTATTTCCAAATGTTCTTTCGATATATCAACAACCCTTAGCTTAATTCCTATTCTCTTTGCCATTCGCAAAGCTTTCCTTTCGTCGAAGAAATAAGTCTTAAAATATAAACCTTCAACCTTAAAGCCAAGATTTTTTAAAATAATTGCTGCTAAACAAGAATCCAAACCTCCAGAAAATAGCAGCAAGCATTTCATATTAAAAACTTAGGCTTTGATGGGAACCTCCATAAAGGTTTAGCCAGATTCCAAATTGGTGTTGAAGGAAGGAAATTAAAAAGGAATAAATTGAAAGCTGCATTTCCTATTTTTTGAATTAAATTAAGCTGCCCTTTCCAGTAATCATAAAGGCAGTCAAGCACATTCCTTAATATTACGCAAATACTAGCAGCTATTGGGAATGGGATTTTTAATAAGTAGAAAAGAACTTGTAAAAGGATGCATACACCAAACCATTTAATGGTAGTGTAGACTATATCCCCTATCCAGGGTGGTTGTAAAATTTCTATGAAAAAAGTTTTTAAAGTATCAAAAATAGGCGATATGACTAGATTAAGTAAAACTACTAAAAGGGCACCATAGTGGATTGAAATTACCAAATAAATAAAAGTAAATAATTCTATTCCAAGATGGTAAGGAAAAACCAAAAAACCAAGTAAAACTTTCTGAATTAGAAATAAAATTAGGAAAATTCTTAACTTCTTTTCAAAAAGAAACGGAATTAACAGTATTGCTAACAAAAATATCATAACCTTCTTCTTATCCAGGCTTCTTACTTTCATAAAAGGTAGGTAAATTCTTTTTCTCCAAGCCTTGCTACTATTTCGACAAAATTATCAAATTTGGAATCTTTTATTTTCTCTAATAGCTGGTATTCAACCTGAAAAATTCCAGCTGCATTGCTCATTAATACTTCTATCCTTACCGGTTTTTTCTTACCTTCCTTAATTTCAACCTTTTCTATAGCAAGAACTGATAAATTATGCATATCTGGTTTAGAAATTTTGTAAGGTATTCTTCCTCTTCCTTTAGTCATATCAGTACCATCTGCGCACGTTATTATTTTAGCCTCTAAGCTAGTTGGAACCCGATTACCCATATGGCAAGTTATACCTTCTATGATAAACGATTTAAGTATTTCAATCTTTTCCTTTGGATAAAATTCAGAGAGCAACCTTTCTATTATAGGTAAAGCAAATATTGCGCTCATAAATTCATGATTTTCTCTTCCTGTACACATCCCTATATCATGAAGGTATCCAGCTAGAATTATTACAATTCTCTCATCATCCTCGTCTCCAAGTCCTTCTGTTACAAGATTACCTTTAAAACCTTTGTTTTCAAGTAATTCTAGTATTTTTAAAGCATTGCAAACCGTAATTTTTGCGTGAACTCTTCCATGATCGTTATAGCCTAACCTTCCTATAGCAACTCTATTAGCTTGCTCTAATAGGGCGTTTACTTCCTCATCTTCTTTTAACTTATGAAATAGCTTTAAACTCTTTGGAAATTTTTGGAGCAACTCTTCAATCTCCTTCTCAACTTTTCTTTCGTCCATCAATTAAAACTTATTCCGCTCCATTTTATTAAAAACCAGAGAGGTGTTTTTTCTAGGAAAACGAAAAGTATAAAATTAAACAGGAAATTTCCAATTTTTTGCAAAGGATTAAACTGTCCTTTTTGATAATCTAGATAAGACTCGAGCAAATTTTTCAAGGCTATCATTATTAACGCAGAAATTCTAAATGGAAGGAAATTTGAAAGATAGATTAAGAAAAAGCAAAAGGCAAACCATTTTAAAGTATCTAGGATTACGCTTCCAGGGTTTGGAGGTTCCATCCATTGGAAGTAAAACGTTTTAAGCGTATCTATGAATGGAAAGATTATGAGGGAAACTATGGGAACCAGAAAAATGTTTTGCTTTGATAAAAGAAAGAATATGAAAGTTGCTAATTCTATGCCTATCATTCCAGGAAATTTAAGTAAAGAAAACAATACCTTATCTACTAAAGTTAAAATTACAAAAAATACAAAGATTCTTAGGTTAACTCTAAAAACTAGAAGTATGAAAAGGAGTAAGAAAAACGAAAAAATATAGATCCATTTCCTTCTCATTCTTTCCTAATTTTAATGAAGAGAAAAATTCCTATTATTAATCCGAGAAAATTTGCTAACAAATCGCTAGGATCAAACTTTCTGTATGGTATAAAGATTTGGTGAAACTCGTCGAAGAAAGCAAAAGAAAAAGCGAAAAGGAATGAATTCCTTAGACTAAAGCACCACTTGACTAAATATCCAAAGATTGTGTATTCAAGTAAGTGAAGTGTAAACTTTGTTGGATCAAATCTTTCTATAACTTCTGGAAATTCGAGCGGAATGGAAGAAAGTATAAGTATTAAGATTGAGTAAGAAACTAGAAACAAATATTTTAGCTTCATTAAAAAACTTTTAGACTAAATTGTTTTTATGATTTTAATTTTGGCAGAAAAACCAAAAGCTGCTTACAAAATAGCTAAATTTTTATCTAACGGAAATTTTAAGAAAAGGAAACTGTTAAACTTGACTTATTATGAATTTTTCAGAGAAGGCAAAAAATATGTTTGTACATCTGCTTTAGGTCATTTGTTTAAGCTAGATACTCAAGATAAATACTGGTACTACCCAGTTTTTAATGCAAAATGGCTACCTTCTTTTAAAGAATTTGGGAAAAAAAGGCTTAAAAATTACTTAAAAGCTTTAAGCATTTTGGGTAGGAAAGCTGAAGATATAATAATAGCTACAGATTATGACATAGAAGGGGATGTAATAGGATATAATATATTAAGATTTGTTTTTGGAAGAAAGAATGCAAAAAGGATGAAGTTTTCTGCTTTAACGAAAGCTGATATAGAAAATTCTTTTCGCAACTTGATGCCTTCTTTGGATTTTGGCCAAGTGTTTGCAGGTTTAGCAAGACACTACTTAGATTTCTATTGCGGGATAAATTTAACGAGAGCTTTAAGCATTTGCGCTAGAAAATTTAAACCAAGCTTAACAATCTCATCTGGAAGGGTTCAAAGCCCAACTCTGTATTTGATTTTTAAAAGAGAGAAGGAAAGGGAAGAATTTAAACCAAAACCATTTTGGAGGATTAAAGTAACCTTAAAGGCTGATGGAACAGAATTTAGTTGTAGCTACAAGAAAGGCGAGATCTGGAATGAAAAAGAAGCTAAAGAAATTTATGAAAAAGTAAAGAATGCAGAGTTTGCTTTAGTTAAAAATTTTGAGAAGAAGGTGGTAAGAAAACCGAGGCCACCCCCTTTTGATTTAACAACTTTGCAGAGAGAATGCTTTAAGTTCTTTAAATTAACCCCTTCCCAGACTTTAAAAATAGCTGAAAATCTTTATTTGAACGGGTTAATAAGCTACCCAAGAACTTCGAGCCAGAAAATTCCTCCTAATCTAAATCTAAGAAATATAATTAAGAATCTCGGTAAATTAAGTAATTATTCGAGTTTTTGTAAGGAGATTTTAAAAGGAAGAATAAAGATAAGAGAAGGTAGAAAAAGCGATCCTGCGCATCCTGCTATTCACCCCACTGGCTTGTTGCCAAGGAAATTGAGTAAAAAAGAATTAATGGTTTATGATTTGATAGTAAGGAGGTTCTTAGCATCTGCTTTCAGAGATTGTATAAAGTTAGAAAAAATATGTGAAATAGAAATTGAAGGTGAAATTTTTACAGCTAAGGGTTCGGAGATAAAAGAAAAAGGTTGGCTGCTCATTTATCCCACAAAATTAAAACTTACTCATTTACCAGATTTGAAAGAGAAGCAAAGGATTAAAATAAAGGAAGTTAAGTTAGAGGAAGATAGAACAAAACCTCCAGAGAGGTATAATTTAAGCAGGATTCTTGAAGAAATGGAAAGAAGAAAATTAGGAACTAAAGGAACTAGGTCGAGGATTTTAGATATTTTATACAAAAGAGGATTTATAGAAGGGAAGAAAAACATAAGGATATCAGAACTTGGTAAAAAATTAGTAGTAACGTTAGAAAAATTTTCCCCGCAAGTATTAGACGAAAAGCTTTCTAGAAGATTCGAAGAACTTATGGATAAAATAAGAGGAAGGAGTCTTAGGCTAGAAGATGTTTTGGAGGAAGCAAAAAAAGAAGTACGCAAAATTTTAAGCAAAATAAAAGAAAAAGAGAGGGAAATTGGTTTTTACCTTGTTAAACCAAATAGCTTGAAGAAATAATAAAAGAAATTGATTAATGGGTTAAAGCTTTTAACAACTTTTATTCTTGCCACTCCGGGCATTAGAATTTTAGGTTTTGAGTAAATTACTGGAGTCACTTTTAATATATATTCTCCTATTTCTAGATCTTTTGGTATAGTACAGTTAAAGGAGATTCTTCCATAACCTTCTGCTAAAACGATTTTTGTTCCCTTACAATCATATTCATTAAACTCCCCCCAATTCATATTACATTCTCTAACTATTTCTGACCAGTTTATAGCATGTACTTTACAATCAGACCAATTCATAATGAATACTTCTTCTGGTGTATAAAATTGCAGAATTAACCTAACATTTGAAAAGTTACCTTGGGAATAATGGAATCTCGAATCGTTAAATTCTACTGTTAGGCTTATCCTTTGTCCTGGGAATACGGTCCTTTTCGGAAGAATTAAAACAGTCTTACAATCGGAAGAGCAAGAATCTTGTGTCTCATATTTTTCGCATCTTCCATTGTAATTGCATGTATATCCGCTTACATTAAAAGTTCTTGTCTCTCTATCAACTTTTAGAACCCATCCATTATTCGCTTCGAAATCTGACCACACACCGCAATATTCGATTTTCCAAGTTCCAGTTGGATCATCGTCTTTCACTGTATAACTAAAAGTATGGTCTCCAGTACCCCAATAATCGAAATAAATACCAGAACCGTCCGATTTTACAAGTTTACACTCAGTTAAGGGTGTCCAACCTTCTGTAGCATAAATTCCTTTAACAGTTATTTTTATAACATCTCCAGGATGGTAAGTACCAGATGGATATTGAATAGAATCGTAACCGCCCGAAATTACTATACTGGAAGAAGTTTGAATGCAAGAAGTTAAATCACAAACTTTATCATCACCACTTTTGTAAACAGAATCCCTTCCGCAATTCCCAGTCAAATATCTCTCAAAATTTTGCCCTGCATCTGGCACTGTACAATTAAGAGTACAGGTTGTAACATTCGTATAGCAATTTCCCTCTCCATCGCAAATTCCAGCTTTTCCATTTATTGAACAAGAATAACCACATTGTTGGTTTGTATAATTACAATAGGAATTGTCGGTTCCTGGGTTTATGCATGTATCTATGGTACAGGGATTGTTGTCGTCACAATCAGCATCGCTATCACATTTTGTTTTGATTACGGTGAAAGTTTTTATTCCTGTAGAATTTACATTGCCAGCTTTATCGTAAAATTTTGCATAATAAGAGTGGGTTGAATCTCCTTCATAAGGCCCTTCTGAATAAGAGCATTCTTCCTCCATACCTGGAGAAACTGAAGTTATTACACAACTCCTCTTAAGCTCATCGTCAACATAAATCTCTATTCTGGATAAACCTGAGCCTGTATCGGAACCTGTAGCTGTGTAAGTAACAGTGTCTTTATCTGTAGGTTCAGTCGGCGAAATCTGGATATCACCTAAAGGTAAAGTTTTATCTATTTTGAATTCGTTACTCCTTTTCACATTTTCTACATTTCCATTAATATCTTTACTTGCAAAACAAACTACTTTTTTACAAAATGAATTTGAAGGACAAGCTATGGTATCGGAATTTCCAGTATTTTCTAGCTGATCGTAAGATGGACAAGTCTCATCAAAATTTTTTATCGAATATTTTGTTTCTAAACATCCGCAATTATCATTACAACTTAAATCAAAGCTGACATCATAATTTACCCAACTAGTACCATCTGGAGAGATAGTCGTTGTAGGTACTATATTATCACAAACAGAGAGGCATGAGCAGTCTGTATCGTTACAATCTGTATAGCCATCACAATCGTTATCGTAGCCATCGCTGCAACATTCTTCTATTTCTGGCTTTTGGTCTGTCGGAACCCAAACCCAATGGGTACAATTGTTAATGCATATATGATCTTCTCTTTGTTCGCATTCATTAGTAGGAGTACATTCCTTCCAATAATCGGCTCTTGTAATAGTCATTAAAAACAGTAAGATTAAAAACAAAAAGAAAAAACGAGATTTGTACATATTTTTCTTTTAGAATTTCTAGGTAATATTAATTAAACAAAAGCTCACAACAACTATTGTCATAAGCACCGTAACTCTCCTCCAAAGGAGTGGCTTTATCCGTTTCGAATACTTTATAAAATTAACGCTAAATTTAATTTATGCTAAGACTACTTGGCAATGATTACATTTTTTTTCCATATAAATTCTTGATAATAAATCCGATAGATCCTAATCATAAAATTCGAACGCTTGTATATTATTATAATCGTCATGCAATAGCTCGAATTTTTGCGGATCGTTATAATCTTGCATTAAAGCGCAATCTTCCTGAAAGCGAAGCAGAAAGGTTTGCGATTGGAGAAATAGCAAGGTTATATAAAATTGACTTAGATAAAGCTGAAGAATGGGTGAGAGATGCTTACGATACTGTACTCGATGAATGGCGAGCTAAGGTTCGACATACAATAAGACTAGCTAAGTGGAAAGGAGAAAGGATAACCGAACCGTTAACTATATCAATTTATGATCCATTAGCTCGTGATTTCTTAGGCGAGCTTTTGGATTTAGCCAAAAAAGAAGGTGTTATAATTCCTATCTACCTCCAACTCGCCGTTCAAAGAAGGGGAAGAAACGAAAAAGGAGAAGAAAAATGGGAAACAAGCCTAGAACATGTAAAACTAGGAAGTGAGGAATTCGAAAGAATTTGCACACTCGACGAATACTTTGATTTAACTAACATTCGAGCTATAGAAAATCCGATTATAGTTGCAGAAGAAGTAGCTGAAAAGATCGACGAGCTCTGCTTGGTATTTGATGAAAAAAATGCCTGGGACTACCTTGAAAAACTTCATGATTATTATGGAAAACCTATAGAAGCAACCCCTCGAGAAGAAAGATGGATACTTGAAGGATTTTGGAATTTAAAAAGTACATGGTGGTTTAGATTTCCGGATGGAAGAACTCTTAAAAGCCCAAAAGAAATTGCTGACAAAATTAAGGAAATCGAAAGACAAAACCCTACTGTTTATGATTTACTCGAGAGATATGCAACTCAACTGGACAAAAGCTTCCAAGGCTCTTGGCCTAGAGTAAAAACAAGAAAACGGTACAACAATTACAACCTACCTTGCGGATATGAGATATATGCAAACGGTAAGCTTGTCGGAGTTGTAACGAAAAGTGGAGACGTTATAGTAATAGAAGGTAAAGATGAATTTGGGACTAGCTATAAAGATATATTCAACCTTATAATCGAAGAACTGTTTAGAATAACTGGAAATGGAAATTTAGCAACTGACGGGGGTTGTATCGAAATAGCAAGCGTAGATTTTCAAGAAGCTGTAAAATCACATCTCCAAGAATCAGCTAAAAGATACGAACAACTTTGCCGGCTAGCTAAAGATGCTATCGAAAAGCGAGACATGATTAAAGTGAAGTTAGCATATGACTACCTAAAGAATCTCAGAAGTGATTTATACGAACTTTCACGCGATATCCCTATTTCTCAATTTCTTTTAGAGGAAAGAAAAGAGCTAAGGAATCGAGTCGAGCAATTATTAAGAGAAATCGAGATATATGGCGAGTTTAAGGAAAAAGACTTAGGGAAAGTTCTTAAGGCTATTGGCTCGATATTAACGTTACTAGCAGCTGCTGCTACAGGTTATTACGTTATATCTCATATTAAACCTTCCAAAGAGAAACCATCAAAAGAAAAACCAGAAAAACCACCACCAGAAGAGCGGCCACCACCAGAGCAACCGCCTCAAGGACCAACTCCGCATTACGAAGAATTACAAAAACGTTTGCAAACGCTTGGCTATACAAACGATCAAATAAATATTACAATAAGCGATATTCAGCAATTAAATAACGCAACTGCAGAATGGCTATTCGTTAATGGTTTGCTTAATCTTACAGATCCAGAATTACGAGCTTTGGTCGATAGAAAGTTGCTAAGAGATGAAAGCATAGTTTATGGAAATTGGGATAGAAGCGGTGAAAATAATTTTTCAGAAATGTTAAAGAATCCGCATTGGGTTTTAGATCCAACCAATTCGTTATGGCTATTAAACGCAAGTAGCATAGCTTATTTGGATAAAGCTATTTTATACCTTGACGATTCGCATTGGAGTGGAGTTGATATAAGAGACATTTATACATCTCAAGCCATACGAAATTTGCTAATGCTAATCGATAGAAACGGGACTTCTCTTGGTATAATTGCTAAAAACGGAACTGTCCTCTTCTCGCCCCGTGAATGTCATGTAGGTTTTATGATTGCCAGCTATCCATACACATCTCAACTTGTTACTAACAAAACTTTACAATTCCTTCTATTTCCAGCAGTTAAGCAAATAGATGCATGTTGTTACACTCTTAGAGTTCCTGTTGTATTTCAAGCTGCAGAAGACGATAGCCCGGAAGAATTAAGAAAAAGCGAAAAATATGCATGGAGAGAAGGAATAGATCCTGCAATAAAGCATGTTTTAGGCTGGATAAAAAATGGAGATATAGATCTTTCGCTTCTTAAGAACTACACGCCTGTCGAACAAGCCCAAGTTCTATTTCCCAAATCACTCTGTGTTTATGATATGGAAAAAATGGAAAGAGATCCCTACAGCCATCCACGTCTTCGAATACTTTTAGCTAATGTTCAGCCATCTGAAAAATATAATGGTAAAACTCCATGGGAACATTGGCATGATGTTGCAAAAGAAGGCTTTGCTGATCCAGAGTTTAGAGAAAAATGTTTTGAAGAAGCTAAGTGGTGGAATACGCTCCATAACTGGCCAATCCTAGAGCAATCGTTTCTTGAGGTATTTGATAATGTAACAGCGCAAGATCCTTTTTGTGTGTTTTTGATGGGATTCCCATATGCGGTTGGTGTAGACGAGCAAGAAGTTGACGGCTTTATATCCATACCAGCAAGTTTTGGAAGACCAGCGTGGGTAGTAACTGTTCCCTACCATGAAGGAGGAGCTGCACATGGCTTCTTTGCTGTAAAAAGCTTAGCACTACCTCCTAGCGGAAATAACATGGGGTATTATTACCAAGGTTGGAATGGGACAGCTTGGGAGGAAGAATTTAAAGATACACTATACCAAGAGAAACACCCCATAACGCCACCTCCAGCATACGGAGATCTCACAGTAAGGCCTGGAGAATACGAGAATGTAGGTACCAGTATAGGTAAAGCCTTGATTTCTCTGAGTTATATCTCGCAATTATTACCAACTAAATATCCTACTATCTTAAAAATCTTTGTTAGTCCTATGTCTTACCGCTTAAAAGAGATATAACTTTTCAAGAAAAAAGAAAAGAAAGAGGAGAAATAAGGTAATCGAAAAGTTTGGAGAAAAGGAAAACTAAATTCTTTTCTTTAACTTTCGTTCTTACTGTCTCAACCCACATATATTTCCCATAAACTTCCTGGCAAATAAACGATTTTTCGTCTATCTCAATAACTTCACCAACGTTAAAAGAATTGCATTCTTTCCATTCAGTTGGACTACCGCTTATACAAATCCAAGCCGGGTTGCAATCGCAAACAGTACCAACAGGAACGCAATCGTCACCTTTTTCTTTCTCTACGATACCAGCCTCTATGCAGTTACATCCAGGGCCATTTGGTGGAGATGCTCTTTCGCAACATCCGCTTACACAATTGTCATTAGTTTGACAGGGACCACAGAGACATTCATAGTTTATACACTCAGCCGTTACATTCGCATATCCTTGATCAGTACAAACTCCACAATCTGAACTTTCACAACAAACTTTTGAATCTGTCTCTCCGATATAATCATAATCACCTTGACAACAAACAGCCTTCTTAACCGTTGGGTTCCAGGTGCAGTGCTGACATTGAGTACATAGCGACTCTGACATTCCTGAGCAGCTCCTTTCTTCACATTCGTATTTCATGCAATCACCCGTGTTTGGATCGATCTCCGTACAAGTCCAGAAACAACACTTATCAGCGCTGCATGATGAATAGCTGTTATATTGATCACAATAATTGCTTGGTATGCTTCCTGTGCAAGTGCCTCCTTCAGTCCAATTAACTCCCCAATTATCATCTATTCCATCGTCCCCGCAGCAATATCCATTACTTCCAAACTCATAATTTCCTTCTCTCCAGTCAAAACCACATCCTTCGCATGCATCTTTATTTTCATCATAATAACAATCTGGATCGATTTCGTCTACAAAACCGTCGCAATCGTTATCATAACCATCGCAGCAAAGACTTCCAGTCTCGCTTGATAAAGGAGTTCCCCATTTCCATGAAGAACCATCGTAATAACATTTAGCATTAGAAGGAGCTTCGTCTTCATTAGTTATTAAATCAACAAATCTTTTGCATTCATTATTAGCATTGCAAGTAGCGGATTGGCAGTCACAACAATCGCTACCTGAACAGCTAGCTGTACATGACCAACTTTTCACTTCGCATTCTCGCCAATAATAGTCTCCTTCATTAAAACTATCATAATCGTCGCAATCAATTACATGTAACTTACAATCATTATAGCATTTTTTGCAAGTATCTTCCCCCCAGTCGTAATCCTTCCATGTAAGTGGGTCCTTTTCGTCGCATTCCGCATCAGCCCAACAAGCATATTCGCATTGATGGTCTCCATCTTTCGTACACCAGGCAGACTCGCAATCGTCGCTGGTGGACACGTAAAGGGAAGATGTATCCCCACAAATTTTCACCTCTCTTCCATTATCACATTTAACGCACTTATTTTCACTGTCATCCCACTCACAGAAAACGAAGGGGCAGTAACAACCCCAATTCCAGCAATCCTTCCAAATTTCCATCCAAACAAATACATCTCTAGTATCGAAACCTACATCCGGACACTTGTTATACTTACAATAAGAGCCCTCACAATCACCAGCAAGATAATCACATTCTGGAGGAGCATTACCTGTGGAAATTCCACAGGCAGCCTTTGCCGACCAACTGACTGTACTCGTTCCCAATAACCAACATCCGCAAGAAGGACCATATTGATCCTCCTTTAATTCCTTACATCTACACTTACATGCGGCTAACGACACAGAAAAGGAGAATAAACAATAAGCCAAAAAAATGAGAAAAAATAGAAAAACAGAAGTTTTTTCCATAATTTTTATTAAAATTACTTAAAATTTAATTAAAAGTTTTCAATTTGTTCAATAATGTTCAGACTTTATGAATATTCTTGTAATTTTATTTCCAGAAACCATGGCCCCTATCACCCTATTTCCGAGTAAGTAGACTAAAGTGTTATTACCTTTCCATCCAAGCAATTTTAAATTATCCTTGAGTGGTGGGAAGACAAAAAATTTTATTGAACTACAAGCTTCCTCAATTGGAATTTGATAATCGATCATTTTTTCTTTAAAATGAAAATTAAAAATAATCTCTGTTCCATTGCACAATGCCGTTGCGTTCCTATCTTTCTCGTTAATAGATAGTACCTCACAGCCAAGCATGTCTATCGATTTTCTCATCCTTTCTTCTATTGATAATTGTTCGTCCAGGTTAAGCGGAGGTTGAAGTGAAATTGTTATGTCACTAAACAAGAAAAACATGTTGCCATGGCAAGTCAATGTTATGAAAAGGCGCTTGTAGCCTGTTGTTTCAGCAGTTAGATTAGTAATTTCACAACCATCTACCAAAAGAATCTTATTCAAATCTCTTAAAATAAATTCTTCCATATCTTCTTCTCCTTTTTTTTCCAAACTCCAACCTTTTCTATTAAAGTTAAATTTCTTAATTACGTACCTATTCCCAGAAAGACAATAGAAGTAAATCATAGAATTCTCATAATTATATAATTGACAATCTTTTAACTCGTTCCAATAATTTGTCGCCTTTAACCAGCTCCACCCATTCAGATCAAATCTTAATGTGCCATTAACGTACTCACAATAAAATGGTCTTCCATTGCATATCAAATAAACATGAAAAACCCCATCTTTTTTGCTTATTCTCTCCAACTCGCAAAATTCGTATTTTTTCCTTAATTCTGAAATGACCTTTGAAGCTACCTTTTTCTTTTCATACCAAGGTAGTAAAAAACCATAAGTTATTATACCTAAAAATAAGACTAGAATCAAGAGAATACAGAATTTTCTCATAGATAAAATTTAACCTTGGTTTAATAAATTATCTTAAATTAACCTTGGTACTTATAGATTTCGCTGTTGTTTCTTTTCATTTTTTAAAAATTCCATTAAAAGAGTTGAATAGGTCGAAATTGAGCTAACCGTCTAGCATAGCAGTTTGACGAGAGTTTCATAAAAGTAAAGACAAAATAAAAATAAAATAATAATTTCCGTAATTTTGAAATTGTCACTTTAAAGATTCTTAATATTAACTTCCACGCTTTATTTTGAATTTCGAAAAATCTTAAAGTTCTATTCCATGCTTCAAAGCTTCTCTTACTATGCTAATTTGCTTCTTCTTTTCTTCAAATTCTTTTGGAGTATAGCATAGAGCATCTAGCTTTTGCTTTCCTTCCCAAAAGTCATAAAGCATTGCAGTTCTTTCTGTAAAAAACATCCCTTCAAAATCTGGAGAAACTATTATAAAATCATAATCGCTTTCCTTCAAATAATCTCCAGTTGCTCTAGAACCGAAAAGTATTATCTTTTCTATCCTAAATTTTTTCCTTAATTTCTTAACAAACCTCAAAACTATTCTATCTTTAATCTTTTTTCTACCCATTTTACTACTTTTTCAGCATTCTTAATACATTTTAATGCTTTTTCCTTCGTATAAAGTTCTGCTGGCACACCATAAGCAGCATTCGGATATCTTGTTAAGATGTATTCAGGACTCATTTCTTTTAAAATTGGCATAAGATTCTTTTTTACTTTTAATGCTTTTCCAAGCTCAATTAAGGAATGTGTTTTTGGCGGCAATTCTTTTTTTAAGTGAATGTGCAAAGCTTTCAAAGCTTTTTCGATCGATTGATGAGCAAAAAACGCTGAAGCATAATAATCTTTTGATTTAAAGCAATTTCGAGCAGTTTTTAAATCTGCTTTTGATTGCCTAAACCAATTTATAACCTCTTTTCTCATCATAAATCCCCATTCTAATTAGCTCATAATTTTCATACTTGTGCATATTATATTTTGAGATAGACTATTAAACTTTGATTTTCCTTTAACGAAATTTCGGCAACTTTCCGTATGATTTCGTTTTCTTAGTACAAAAAGGAGTAAATCCTTAAACTTTTTTTGATTCATACCTCAAATAAGGTAATAGCAATCTATAATTAGAAAACAACAATCTAGATAGATATCGAAACAAAAAATGCTTAAGGAAATGAAGATACGTCCAAGAGAATCCTATTGTTCTGTAGTTAAAAGATTAATCCAACTTAAAATAAATGAAAAGCTTTTATTCCCAGAAACCATCCTAAAGATTAAAAGAGCTCTGAAGGAAATAGAAAAGGAAAAGTATATTCTACTTCCCAAGTAAAGAAGATCCTGGGAATTGAATGAGTTTTCAAGTAGATGGAGAGAAACCGCTTTGAGATCGCTTAAAAGCCTATTAGTATTTCATCTGGTTATTCAAGAAATTTAAGTTACAAAAGCCAATATGGTAATATGGGAAGTCTAAAAATAGTAATAGAAGATGGATTGTTAAAGAGGTTTAGGAAAAAAGCTATGGAAAAATTTGGATACAGAAAAGGTGCTTTAAGCATTGCTGCAAGAGAAGCTATTAAAAACTGGTTGAAAGAAAAGTCTGAAAAGAATGAATTTAAGAAAAGTTTTTTGAAGATAATGGAGGAAGTAAGTGGGATTTGGACTGGAGAGGAGGGCTACAAGTGTGTGAGGAAGATAAGAAAAGAAAGCGAAAAGAGGTTGAAAAGACTAGGAATATGAAAGTTGTTATAGACACAGATATAGTTATTGATGTTTTAAGAGGTTTTGAACCAACAAAAGAAATGATTAAGAAACTTTTAGAAAAAAACGAACTTATAATTTCTGGAATTACTGAAGCAGAAATATTTGCTGGAAAAGACATGGAAGTTGAAGAAAAAAAGAAAAAAATAGTTAAATTCCTTTCGAGGTTTAAAAAGATAAATCCAGACAATAAAATACTTCAGGTAGCCGGGGAGTTTAGAAGAAGATATAAAGTTTCGCTTTTGGATTGTATAATAGCTGCGACTGCATACGTGCACAATGCTGGATTATTCACTAGGAACAAAAAAGATTTTGAAAAAATAAAAGAGATTAGATTGGTTTGAAAAAGTTATTTTGCTTCAAAGTGAAGAATAGTTAATATCTAAAACTAGCTGGTTTCTAGAAATTCTTGTTAAACGCTTCCTATCCATGATCGATATTAACCTTAGTTTTCTGAGTATATAGTTTTATTAACAAATTATAACTATGAAAACTACGATCCAAATTAGTCTCAAAACAAAAAGAATGCTCGATGAACTAAAAATACACCCAAGAGAATCTTATTCATCTGTAATTGAAAGGCTAATTCAACTTAAAATAGACGAAGATCCCTTATCTAAAGAAACTATTAGAAAGATTGAAAGGGCATTGAAGGATGTTAAAGAAGGTAGAGTGTTCAATTAAAATGGAAACTGCTTTAAGATTTAACATAATCTTATTTTCAAACTCATAACTCTTTCTAGTGGGCTATTCAAGACTTAATAAATATTTGCTGATTGTAGAACCGAAAATAAGAAAATTCAGCAAGCTAATATTTCTGTGAAATGTCAGAAATAATTTTGAAAGTTAAAAATCTAAAAGTATCTTTTGGTAAAGAAACTGTAATAGAAAATCTTAGTTTTAAGGTAAAAAGAGGAGATTTTATTTCTATTATCGGGCCTAACGGATCTGGAAAAACAACCCTGCTGAAAGCTCTTTTAGGTTTAATAAAATACGAAGGTGAAATAGAGTGGAAAAAAGGAATTAAAATAAATTATTTGCCTCAATGGTTCTCAAAAGAAAGTTTTTCTGTAATACCGATCACAGTAAAAGAATTTTTTGAATTAAAAAATACGGATGAAGAAAAAATTAAAAAAGCTATAGAAATGGTAGGATTGGAATACAAGAAAGTTTTAAATAAAAATCCACATGAGCTTTCTGCAGGACAATTTCAAAGGTTACTGATAGCATGGACGTTTGTAGATGAACCAGATGTGGTTTTGCTAGATGAACCTACAACTGGAATTGATATAGGTGGTGAAAAGACAATATACCACCTTCTCTACAAATTCTGGAAAGAAAAGGGTATGACGATTCTTATGGTTACTCATGAATTGAACATAGTCTACTATTACTCAACTAATGTTTTGTGTTTGCATAAAAGATGTTTAGCTTTCGGAAAGCCAGAGGACGTGTTAAACGAAAAAATTTTGACAAAAACTTATGGAATCAAGATTAAGTTTCATAAGCATAAGATGAGAAGATGACCCCACTAATTTGGATAACAACAATTTTAGTTGCAAGTGCTGCTGGTTTTTTGGGTACTTTTATGATCAGTAAAAGAATGTCACTAACAGCAGGTCCGTTTGGCCATCTAGCATTACCTGGAGTTGCAATAGCCTTACTCTACGACTTTAACGTATTCCTAGGAGCCTTGGGTTTTATACTTTTTGGAGCGTTAATAGTTTGGGTATTAAGGAGAGTTTCAAATTTACCTCTTGAAGCGCTTACAGGAATTGCTTTTGTTTTTGGTCTTTCTCTGGGATTTCTCTTTTTACCAATGGAGCATGCAAAAGAAGCTATAATGGGGGATGTAACAAAAATTAACATAAACGATTTCTGGATAGCTCTCACATTTTCTATAATAACTTTCATTACAGTTTCAAAAATACACAAGAAAATAGTCCTCGTTACGCTTTCAGAAGATCTTGCAAAAACTTTAGGAGTAAATGTAAAAACTTTGGACTTAATTTTTTTAATTTTAATAGCTTTAGTAACTGCTATGGAAGTAAAAATAGTTGGAGGTATAATGACAGTTGCCATGATAATATTGCCAGCATCAATAGCCTCGAATTTGGCTAGGTCTCTAAAACAATACTTATTAATTTCTCCTCTTTCTGGAGTAATTTCAGCTTCGATAGGTCTTTTAATTTATCAATACACAAACCTTCCTGCAGGTCCTCTCATTATTCTTTCCTTATTTACGCTTTTCCTAATTTCTCTTTTATTTAAGAAAAGAGTCTGAATATCTTTTCTTGGAATAATGTTTAAATTCCAAATAACCTCTCTTAATTTCCCAGAAAAATCTTAAAATTAGAAAAATTTATTCTTCATACTTGCTTTTTTCATTTCTGCTCAATTAGTCTTAAGAATATTCCCTACTTTGCCAAAAAATGAGGTAACGATGCAGCATGTAGGTTTTGCTTTACTTGTTTCAGCTGTTATAATTATTGGCTTGGAGATTCCACTTTTTATTTCCTGGCTAAGGGAAATAAAAACGTTTGAAAGGGCACACTTATAACAAACTATTTTCTTCCATAATCCGCAAGTGTTTAAACCAGAGCAATTTTCTCTTTTAAAGCAATAGAAAAGCGATAACTATAATTATTATAGTTTGCTTAGCTTTAACCCAAATTTTTCCAATCTTTTAAAATGTTTCAATTTTTTCGTTGCTAGAGAAAAATTGTTGGAAATCGCAATAGATGCTTGCAAAAGGTCCGCATCTGGTAAAATTTTTCCTTTTTTCTTTAGTTCTCTATACAATTTACAATATGTCAAGATAACTTTATTGTTAATTTCAATAATCTTCGTAATCTTTTCTAAATTTTCTTTTAGAAGTTAGGTGACGAATCGTTGTAATCTTAGATACAAACATTGCTGCGTAAACGCTAAGTCTAAGGGTTGTGATCTAAAGTATGTAGAAATAGTAAAGCTAATTGATGAATATGAAATAAATGAGGTTTATTATCACCGGTAGAGAACCACTCCTTTATAAGGATTTACCACTTTTACTAAAGGAGTTGAAACAAGGAGATATTTTTACATCTTTAGCCACAAATGGAACCTGCTTAAATTTTGTCAACTATTTAAGCTTAGTAGATAAAATTCAAGTTAGTATAGACCCTTTATTCACAGGTGTAACGACATGTTAGAAAAGATAATTCTTCTTAGGCATGCAAGAACGTCGTTCGAAAAGATAGGCTTTTTAAGTAATACAGATCTTCTAATTCTTGATGACGGAAGTGAAGAGAAAAAGATAAGAAAAATAGCAAAAAAGTTAAGAGGAGAGGGAATCGAATCTATCTTTTCCAGCCCCTTACTGCGATGCGTACAAACCGCTAGAATTATTGCCGAAGAGTTAGGATTTAAACAGGTAGTATTAGATGAAAGACTTAAAGA
>CAZGBT010000005.1:0-4453 GCA_964524025.1 uncultured archaeon
TTTACCAGTAACCTCAGCAGTTGGTGCTGCTGTTACAGTTTTTTCCTGGTAACTTAAACTTGCTAAAGTAGATGCTAAATCGATCGCTGCAACAACATCTATTGGTTTAGCTCTTGAACCAACTACTATCAAATAGTCTGGTGTTGAAACTCCTGCTTCAACCTTCGCTAGGAATGTTGGAAATGTGTTCAAAGGCACTGCTAGAGCACTGGCTACCACTGTCAAGGCCATCAAGGCCGCTATTATGCTTCTACTTATTCTATTCATTTTTCTCTCCCTTTTCCGCCGCCGCATTAAGCGGCGACGCTTGGGAGTTCTAAATAAGCTTAAGTAAAATTTCCTATATAAACTTTTTCTGAAAAAGTTTCTTTAATAGTTTCAAAACCTAAATTTTTTCCTAAAAAAATTTAAAATTCAAAATTTTTTTGCTAAAAAGTTTCATTTTTAAAATTTTTATTTCTTTTTTATCCTTACTAAATTTTTTCTTCCAAGTCTCTCTATTTCAACAAGCCCTCTTTCCTCCAAGCTTTTCAAGATGCGTGTAACCTTAGCTTTTGAAAAATCAGTCTCTTCTACAATTTTTTTCTGATAAACCTTACCTTTATGCTTAAGCAAAACATCAAAAACCTTTTTTTCGTTTTTGTCTAAAACAGAAAGAAAAGCCTTTCTTTCAAATTTTTTCCTTTTGTAAAGCAAAAAGAACAGGATTACAACCAAAGCTACTAAAATACCAAACAATACATAATACCAAAACGGAAATGAAATTTTCTTAACAGGTTCGTAAAATACCAAGAAACTCATTATTTTGTTTTCGCTTACATTCTTAACTGGCCATGTTATTATAATCCTTCTTCCATCGCTTAGCAACCTATAGTTTGTGGGTACAACTTTTGATCCCTTACTTACTAAAAAACCTTCAGGAAGTTTTACGTAAACAACCAAATTATCGATTTTTGACGAAGATGAAAAATCAAACTTAAAGAAAAATTTCTCTCCAATTTTTCTTACAAATCCTTTTGTTTTAAAAGAAGCAAATATGCTTCCAAATTCTTTTTCCAAATTTGTATTACATTCTAAGCTAGAAACTTCCCCAATTTTTAAAGAACAAGATGCAGGAAAATTGGAAGAATAGCTGAAATCTTCGATCGGCGAAAAAAACAATATTTCAAAATTTTTTAGCTGCTTTTTTACAGTTATGATCAAATCTCCTTCGAAAAGACCTTTTTCATCAAGAGAACCTTCCAGCTCGAAGTATTGAATTTGAGCTAAGGAAATAAAAGTTAAGAGTAGAAAAGATAGAGAAAATATAGCAAAAAATAACTTCTTCATCACAATTAAATCTAGCTATGAAATTTAAATTCAATCTTCAACTATATCTATTTTCATCCCACATTTAGGACACCTTCCGTTTACTAGCTTATTTTCTTTAAGTTCATAATATTCCCTTCTCATAACCAATTCTCTGCAGTTAAAGCAATAGGTATTTAGATCTGGATGCTCGGGCACTTCTCCTATATAAACATACCTTAAGCCAGCTCTTCTAGCTTCACTTATACATTTCTCTAGAGTTTCGACAGGAGTCGGAATGACGTCAGGAAATTTTTTATCTGGATAAAATGCTAAGAAGTGTAAAGGAACTGTAGTATTTAAATTGGTTGAAATCCATAAAGCAAGCTCATAAGCATATTGTGAATTATCGCCAACTTCAGGGATTATAACATTTAAAATTTCTACATGAGCTCTACTCTTTCCTATTTGCCTTAAGCATCTATAAATAAGCTTAACGTCTATACCTTCGTATTTCTTGTAATACTCAGGATCTAAAGATGCCTTTACTTTAACAACAAAGCAAGCCACATATTTTGCCAACCTTTTTATAGCATCTGGAGATGCTAAACCATTAGTTACAAAAATGCTTTTCAATCCTAACCTTCTAGCAAATTTTGCAGTCCTAAAAGCGAATTCAAAATAGGTAGAAGGCGATTCACCTAAAAAAGTAATCGACTTGCAACCTTCCTTTTTTGCCAATTCAGAAATTTTTTCAGGAGTATAATCCTTACCATGCAACAAAAGCTTTCTCTTATCTTTAAAAATGCTCTCGTCTCTGTACATATTATTACCAGGTATTATTATGGCCAAAGTTTTTGTTCCTGGAAAAAAATGGAATACCTGAATTTTTTCTATAGGAACGGCATCTGCTGATATTATCTTTCCGAAATTTAGCATGTAAAGTTTATTCTTTAAATTAACTCTAGCAAAACAAAATCCGAATTCTCTATCTTTTAAGTAACATTTTCTTTGACAAGCTAAACATCTCACTCCTTTCCTTTCTTTTTTCCATAAAATAGCCTGCTTTAGCCTTTTCAAGAAATCACTAAATAATAATTACTCCTCCTTTGTTAAATTGTTTAGCGCGTAAGATTCTATATTTACAATAAAAGTCATCTCCTTTTCTTTGAAAATGAGATTGCTCTTCTAAATGAATACCTCCAAGAAAGCGATTAAAATATCCGTGCACAAAGCCCCTTGTTAAATAGCAACGCGGGTAATTAAAATCAAGATTATAAGAATCCTTAAGTATTTTATACACCTTAACATCAATGGGCTCTGAAACTATAACTTGGTCTATTAGTATAAGTGGCATTTGTCTATGCCATTTGCTACCATTAGGAAGTAAATACTCTATAGACCTAAACATACCGATTCCTCTCCCATATTCATTCAACGCATTAACCGCTTCCTTCTCTTCAACCCGACTAGCCAACAAACCACCAACTACTTTGAAGGCGTCATAGATCTGAAATTTCACAACTTCAAGCCTATCCTCTCTAAATCCTTCCGCAAAAAGCATAGAAATTAAACTAATTAATTCCCCAATCTTGCGTTCTTTGACTAACTGAATTATCATCTCTTTCATAAACAACCACCAAAGGAAGGCTTGGTAGACAAAAAGCAAAATAATTTAGCTAAAAAAATATAAAAATTTTTCTCTCCGAAACTCTGACCTCATTCATTTAATCATTTGATGCCCGCGTCTTCATCGTTCTTTCGGGCAGATTAAATTTAGATTATCTCTCTTAAAACTTAAACTCAAAAGGTAGTGAAAGAACAAACGTAGATGGTATACTCCCATAACCCCATTCACTACCTTTAGTAGAGAACCATCTAAAGCGAATTTTTGCTTCCCTACTTTCTTCACAAAGTTCCAAAATCATACCTGCAGGGCAATCAGAAATTTTCCCATCCCACCTTACACAAGGCGCTCCAACAAGGAAATGATTTGTTCCGTATTTCTTTATATACCACCTATCCTCTCTACCCCAATTCTTATGTATATGCCCGCTGAACCAAGCATCAACTCTAAACTTCCTTAGGATTTTTACGTAAGGGCACTGGCTTTCTTTTATCGCTATCGAATTAGTTTGAATCCTATCAGCAGGCCAACCCCAAGGCCAAGTGGTTCTGCCTTTTTTCAGCAAAAATCTAAGCAATTCCCACGCAGAAAGCTTATGTTGTTTTAAAAAAGTAAAGAAATCTAAGGAATCGACCGTGTCGCCGCTTACCGTTGATATAAGACCGTGATGAGAGAAAACAAAAATTATCTTATCTTGATTTTCTTCTATAGTTTGTTCAAACCAATAAAGTGAATTTGCGTAGCTAGCAAAACCTGTTTGCTTAGTAATACCAGCCGTGTGATAGGCAACTCCAGGAGAATCTGGAATAAGGAATATTAGGAGGAGATTTCCAAGTGTTAAAGAAAAAGATAATGGCTCAGAAGCATTGTGTTTGATGAAAAACCTGTAATGATACTTCAAGTAAGTATTTAGAGTGGCTTCGTTATTAGCTTTATCATACTCGTGATTTCCAGCTATTGGAATTACCCTATCCCTATCTAGACTTTTGGAAAGTTTTTTGTCTGTAAAAATTTCACGCCATTTAATGAAAGAATCAACCTTCTTTAAACCAGGCCAAGCGCCAAAGCGAGAAGGGAGTGCATTTAGGAAGGTAAATGGATTTCCTAAACTTACGTTTCCAAAAATTTCACACCACCATTTTTCTACAAAATCTACATTATCGCCGATTGCAATCGTAAAATCCCAACCACTCGGCAATTCTTCATTCAGATCTTTTAATATTGCAAGTATTTGATCAACATACCATCCCCTCTTTATCTTTTTATCATAAGTCAAATGCAAATCTGCAATTATCCAAAACCGCAAAAATTCCCTTTTCAGTTTAATGCTTCTTTTCCACAAACTACCTTTCAGATCCTCAAAAATTGCTTTGACTCTCATAACCTAAAATGAATAATATAGACTTAAATTCTAGCCCCGGGCGGGATTTGAACCCGCGACCTGCGGCTTTCAGTCGAGAGATGGGCATTCATCTCTCATATCGTATGCCCATCCTCATCGATACGAGGCCGCCGCTCTGCCAGCTGAGCTACCGGGGC
>CAZGBT010000005.1:4553-58893 GCA_964524025.1 uncultured archaeon
TCAAAAATTATTTCATCCTTCTTAAGTATAATTCTCATTAAATCGCAAGCTACTTTAGTATTCGGAAAGACTTTTTTAGCTTCTTCTTCTAGTATGCTAACATCCCTATACCTTCTACTTATATGAGTCAAAACCAACCATTTAACCCCAGCTTTTTTAGCAATTTCGGCCGCTTTTTTTACATCTGCATGAGCTTTGTCTTCTGTTAGTTCTTCTTCTAAAAAAGTACCATCATGAATTAAAACATCAGCATCGGTTGAAATTTTTAGTACATTATCGCAAGGTTTTGTATCTCCTGTATAAACTATTTTTAGTCCTTTTCTTAAAGTTGCTACTTCTTCTATCCTTACAATCCTTCCCTTATATTTTGCTTCCCCATATTTCTTCAACCTCTTAAGCCAGGCTCCCCTTTTCAATCCGAGCATTTTTAGTGCTTCTACATCGATGCTCCATTTATCTTTTTCCTTAATTGCATAAGCTACAGCCGGGACTGTATGACAAACAGGAATTGAAAATATATCAAAATCTTTAGAAGAATAAATTCTATTAATTACATCGCCTTCAAAATTTACGTCAACCGGAATCACTTTAAAACGAGTGCCAAAATAACCCAAAGATAAGATTAGCTTAGTAAATTTTTCCGCTTCTGGACCATATACTAGTAACTTTCTCTTCCTTTTTTCTAAATTCATAGTAGCAATTAAAGGTAGCAAACCAGCAAAATGGTCTGCATGCCAATGGGTTATGAAAACTGCATCTACGTCCATAAAGCTTATGCCAGCCTTCATAAGTTGCAATTGGGTTCCCTCTCCGCAGTCAAATAAGAATGTATATTTCTTCTTCCCAAAATATTCTATACAAATTGCAGGATGCATCCTTTCCTTTGTCGGTATACCAGAAACTGTACCCAAAAAGGTTATTACAATCATACCAATCTTTCTTTTTCAAAATACTTTTTCAAAAAGATTCCAACTTGCTTATTTTCTCTAATCAATTTGCATATTTCATTTCCAACCAATATTTCAAAACCTTTAGAAATTTCTTCAGCAATGTAAGACGGTATGCCTTTTGCTTTCAATATTTCAACGGGTTTATTTAAACTATCGAAAAGTTTATCTCTTGCCGTTATGAATTTCCTTCTTATTTCAACACACCATCTTATACCTTCTACATAAGGGCCTACGATAGCTTCCTCTCTGTATTTATTTAAAAATCTCTCAGAATCCCTTAGGTTAAAAACAGGTGGCCCAACCCTTTTTTGGATAAAAGGCAACCTAAAAACTTCCATTTCTAACAATACAAGAGCTATTTCTTTTTCATCCGTAAATACATCCTTCCTTAATACTTTAAATTCATACTTTTTCTCTTCCAAAATATTTTGCAACCTTTCTGCAAATTTCCTCAGTTGCGGCCATAAGATATCAGGTACAACTTTAGGCGGTTTAAACTTAATCAAAATTATTTCGGTTCCCCTTTCTTTAACCTTCTTTCTAAATTCCGAAACTCCTATTGGCTTAACACTTTTCTCTCTAAAAAAATCCAAGGAGGGATTTTCCAGAAATCTTGCACATAATTTTTTGAATTTATAAAAATTCTCAACTGAAAGCGCAGCAGCTACATTCCTAAACTTATCTACAGGATCTATTATAATAAGTGGCTGCTTCCTAAAAATTTCTTGAACAGGTTCGACTTTGCCTTTCCATAAATTTTCTATATCTATAATCAAACCAGGTTTCCACTCAATAGCACTTTTTACCAAATTCAGAAAGCTTTGATAATAGAGTATTAAAAGCTCACAAGCATAACCAGAAAATCCCTGCGTCTTTGCATCTGCACCATAAAGTCCGCTAACTTTTAAAAACTTTTTAAGAAGTCTGATCTCGTCGCATAGCTTTTTATTTAATTTTTGCTTAAGATAAGCCAAATGAAAAGGAGTTCTATCAACTGCAGATTTTATTTCATAAGCACTTTTTACACCAAAACAAGGAACTATATCTATTTCTACTCCTCTAAAATCAATTCTTACATAAGGATGCTCTGCATATTCAATCCTCCATTTGCCGCCAAGTTTTTCTGCAACTTTCTTTCCTATCTCCAAACCTTTCTCTTCCAGTTCTTTTCGTGAGATAGATGAATCGAAAACTAAAAAAATATCGAATTCACTTTTTTCTGGAAGCCAAGTATCCCTTGCAAAACTACCCGTTAGAATAGGTTTTGCTTCTCCTGCAGAAATCTCCTCACATGCCTTTAAAAACAATTGAGAAATTTCTTCAATCTTCTTCCTTAATTCCTCTGGAGGCCTTACCAAGTTCTTAGCTTCTTCCAAAACCTTTTCGATTTCCATAAATTGATATAGTTTTTTAGCAACATATACCAATCTTTATTAAATTGCAATCAAGAAGTAGTGACATTTATAAATATTAACTACTTAAAAGTAATTATGAATACACAGTTGATAGAAGAACAACTTCAGAGGACTTTAAAAGCACTAGCTAAAGCTAGAAGCGTTAGGGAAGTAAAAGCTTTACAAGACAGAGTCAGGTTCTTAAGGAAGTTACTGGAAAGGTGTAAAGCTTAGTGATATAGTTTGGATCCATTAGCCTAACAAATAAAATCCCCCTTATGAAATCAGGAAATTCTTGAACAGCGAATTGGAGAAAAGAGGAAAGTGGTTTATTTAAAATTCTTTTAACACGCAAAAGGAGTTGTGGGATGTTAAAATGAATAGATTCGCCTTTTATTTCTACTCTAGAAACCTCCCACCAATCCGTACTAACCTTTTTTGCTACTCCTTTCTTTTCTAAAAAGTAAAAAACAGGCAAATAGGTTTGCTTAATTAAAAAAGGGTCTACTTCTCTGATAAATCTATAATTATGCCGCGCCCTCCAAGGTCTTCTGGCAGATTCCCTTACAAGGTATAGGTAAAGAGGATAACATACATGCATTTTCACCATGTCACAACCCCAGAATTCAATAGCATATCTTATAGCGTCGTAAACCAATGGTAGCTTCGCAGCAAGTATATATTTACGAAGAAATGCGTAACCCTCGAGTATTCTTACTGGCCTTTCTAGACCGAGGAAAAAATCATACCTTACTATCATGCGTGGAGGTACTGCAATTATATCAATTGGCTTGCCTTCGAAGCTAAACTCGTCTTTAATTCGATACATCTTGGATCCTTTTGGTAATACAACACAAACATCTATATCCGAATCGTCCCTTGATAAACCGACTACATTCGAACCGTAAATGTAAACAGCCTCTCTTTTAGGAAAACATTCGTCTATTATATCCATCAAAAATTTCTCTAATCGACCAAAATCCACGGTTAACTCTACTTACTTTAAAAATTTAAAACTGAACAAGAATAGCCCCGCCCGGATTCGAACCGGGGTCTCCGGGTCCAGAGCCCGGCATCCTTGGCCGCTAGACGACGGGGCTTTCAACCTTACAACTTATATTTTTTACGTAAGTTATTAAACAATCTTCTTACTCTGATTTTGCCTAAAACTTGGACGCTTTTAACAGAAAATGGCCAACTTCTTGAATCAATAAAGTCTCTCCAAGCTAATTGAAAACCTGTAGAAGTTAGCTCTAAAAATTAAAACTTGACCGGCTCTGAGTTTTGCCAGACTAACTCGAAAAGTGGCTCTAAAACATCGCTTGCCGCATGTTCGCTCCTTGACCAAATTGCTAATTCTTCTGTTTTATGGACTTCGCCTGGTGAAGTAAGATTCATCAATATCTCTTTTCCATCGATAATTGCAAACCTTCCCTTTACTGGTATTTCTTTTTCATTTATATTCCTTATTTCAGCAATTCCAGCAAGAGGTCTAAGAAATTCAAGATATTTCTTGGGGATTTTCGAAGCAATTCTTATTTCAACACCTCTTTCCTTAGCCTCTCTCAAGTATTTAAGATAATAAGTTGCCAAATCCTTAAGTCCTTCAGGAGTTGTTAATATGTTTATCTTCTTATTGGCGCCTTTAAACATGCTTTCTAGCTGCCTTTTAAGTAAAATTCCTTTAACGGCGCCTGTTAATTCTTCTGGTTCTACAAACTTTAACCCTTGCGTATACAATTTTTTCAACTCATCCATTATGGCCGAATTCTTTATTTCATCTATCCTTGCGATTCTTGCTTTAAATTCTTCTTCGAGTATTTTCTTAGCCCTTTCCAAAGCTTCTTCTGGTGGAACAGCAACGAATTTCATCGGTTTACCTCCTTGCGGAAGAGCAAACCCCTTAGCTACTAAACTCTGTAATATATCGTAAGACCTTGATCTAGGGACGTTTGTTATTTCTGAAAGTTCCCCTGGGCTAGCTACACCTTTAGCTAATAACGCTACCCAGATTTTTCTCTCATAAAGGTTTAATCCAATAGCTTTTAGAGCATCCATTACGGCTTGAGACACTAACATAATTCTCACTTTCTAGTGGATATTTAAATAGATAATTTTAAATTCTTTATCAACCCGCCTTCCCTTGGGTTTGGAATAATCTTTTAAGTCTTTCGATCGTATCAGCTTCCATAGGACTTTTATCGAACCTTACTCTAACCAATCTTGGAAACCTTAAAGCATAGCCAGATTCGTAATGTGGGGAAACTTGAATTTCCTGAAAACCTACTTCTACAACTATTTTCGGTTTTACCCAAACTTCCCTCCCCTTTTCTTTTACAATCAAAGGCTTAAGCAACCTTGTCATTTCTTCAAATTGTTCTTCAGTTAAACCAGTGCCCATCATTCCACATGTTAAGAGTTTACCTGTATCTGGATCCCTGCATGCTAAAACATAAGAGCTTAACCATTTTGCCCTTTTTCCTTCCCCCCATGTGGCACCTACTATTACTAAATCCAAAGTTTCGGCTGTTGGTTTAATTTTATACCAACCACCAACATGCCTTCCAAAAATGTAAGGAGATTCTGGGTTTTTTAGAAAAACCCCTTCTTGCTTCAAGCTTAAAGCTTTATGATAAAACTCCTCTATCTCTTTCAAATCAGAAGTCTCGATCATTTCTGCAAGCATTATTTTACCAGGAACTTGTTCTATTATCGATTCTAGAATTTTCCTCCTTTCCTTAAGCGGTTTATCTATCAAAAGCTCGCCATTAAGATACACTATATCAAAAAGGTTTAGTTGAACTGGTATTTCCTCTACCATTTTTTCTATATCATACTTTCTCTGAATCCTCTGGCTCAATTTTTGAAATGGCATAGGTTTTCCAGTTTTCTTATCTATAGGCCAAGCCTCTCCTTCTATAATGCACTCTTCAGCCTTAACATGTTTTCTAATAGATTCTACAACATCAGGAAATTGCTTAGTAACTTCTTCTTGCCTTCTAGTAAAAATCCAAACTTCATCTTTCTTTTTATGACATTGCATCCTTAAACCATCATACTTAAACTCAACTATAACGCGAGGGTGTCTTTTTAAAACTTCCTCTATACTTTCAGCTTTTAACCCAAGCATAACTTGCATAGGCCTTCCCAAGACAGGCTTTACTTTTTTCAAACCCTCTATACCTTCTTCTTTTGCTATTAATGCAACTTCCCCAAAATCAGAAAGTATATTCCATGCGTACTCAACCCACTTAACACCTTCTTCTTTCCTAATACCTTTAGGTATCAAAAATGCTTCTACGATAGCGTCCCTCACAATACCCTCAGCAACCCCAATCCTTAATTCGCCTAGAATAGTTCTTACCAAGTACCTTGCTTCTTTAGGTTCTGCGTTAAGCAACAAACCAGATAGTATAGAAAGTTTTTTATCTTGAGATTTTTCACCAGTTATTCTGCCCAACTCCTGCAATTTATCAAAAACAAAACTTATAGTTAATTCTTTTTTGAAGAAAGTTTTCTGCCTTTTATTTCTTACGCAATGCTCAGCAGCTAACCCTAAATCTCCAAATTTTTTGTAAAGTTCTTCTATTTCTTTTGTAGAAAAACCTGTAGCTCTTGTTATAGCTCTTATCATAAGCTGGGTAGCGATGCCAAGTTCTATTTGTTTATAAGGTGGGTACACCAAAGATTGAGAAAGTAAAACAACTTTATACAGAATTTCTTTAGGAGTTTTCCTAAAAAACTCGGCAAGAATTCTCGTCTTTCCTATCTTTGAAGAAGTTTTTTCTAGATTTTCATAAACGTTAGCCAAATCTATATATTTCATAATTTCAAAATCTTATTTCGAAAATAAAAGGGTTAAAAATGAAAATAGCAACTTGGAATTTCAGGGTTTGTGAATATTGTCTCAAAAATTCCCATAAGAAAGTTTTAATGAAAAAGGAGAAGTTAATTTTTGAGGATAGAGAGATAGAGGTTTGGGTTTGTCCTGAATGTGGAAGCGTAAAAAAATATTAGCATGGACGTTTTTACTTGTTTGAAAAAATTGAGACAAGTCAGAAAATTTGAGAAGAAAGACGTTGATGATAAACTAATAGGAGTATTGCTTTATCATGCTACCCAATCCATCTGCGCTGGAGATTGCCAGGAATGGAATTTCATAGTCGTGAAAGATAAAGAAATAAAAGAAAAACTTTATGAAGCTGCTTTAAAACAATCTTGGATAAAAGAAGCTCCAGTAGTAATTGTAGTTTGTGTCGACTTGGAGAAAATCGGCCTAAAATATGGAAGGAGGGGCGAGATCCTTTATGCTGTCGAAGATGCCTCTTTTGCAGCTTTGTCCATTGCACTTTGTGCTGTTGCGCTTGGGTTAGGAACTTATGTCGTTCAGGCTTTTGAAGAAGATTCTGTAAAAATAATCCTTCAATTACCAGATAATATAAGACCTATTTTTCTGATAGCTTTAGGCTATCCAACTAAAGAAATATCTGAAAGAAAAAAGGAAAGGATTTGGTTCGAAAATTTAACTTGGGTAGATAGATTCGGCCAAAAGTACCTTATTTCATATTACATCCAACCAGGAATAAGCATGAGTCCAAGAAATTTGGAAGAAATTTTAGAGGATATAAAGAAAAAGATGAAAAGATAATTATGAGAAAATCTCTCCTTTTTTCTCTAATTTTTTTCATGCTTCTTTTGCAAGTATCGTTTGCCCAAGTTGAAATTTTACCAGAAAAAACTTCCTGTGTTGTTGAAACTGGCCAAGTAGTTAAACTTAACGTAACAGTTGAAAATAAACAAACCTTTGATGATACTTTTACGATTTCGCTTTTTCCATCCTCTTTTTTCGGAACATCAATACTTCCTGAAAGGACTGCAATTTCAATCCCAAGACTTTCCTCAAAATCCTTCTTAATTTTAGTATCATCTTCGCTTGAAGCAAAAGAAGTAACAACTTTCGTTAAGCTATCGCTAACTTCTCTAATTACTAAAAAAATTTACTCAAAGGATATTTTGATTAAAGTAGTAAGGGCTATTCCGGTACATATTCAGAGCATAACTCTATCAAAGTATATTCTAAAACCATCTGAAAGTTTTAATGTAAAAGTAGAAGTTAGGAATTTAGAGGAAAGTATTTCAGAAAAGTACTGGGTAGTTTTCATGCTTCTTAAAGATAGCAAATTAATCCATAAGGAAGTTAAAGACCTAGAAAACATTCCTCCACTATCCTCTTCATACGTAACCTTTAGTTACAAATTCGGAAAATACCAAAGTGCTGGGGATTACAAGGTTAGGATTTTGCTGAAAGATTCTAAAGATAGAGTTATTGATGAGAAAATCGAAACCGTTAAGTTAAAGGAGGTAAAAATTGAGCCATCGCAGTATATTAGAAAAGAAGTTAAATATGGAATACTTAAGGCGACTGTCATAATTACGATTAAAAACGAAGGAAATGTTGAGACAGGACCATTCTATTTGACAGAATCTTTGCCAGCATTTGCTAAAAATTTCTTTTTCCCAACTATTGAGCCGGATTTTGAAAAAGCAGTCAACGGAAGAATTGTCTATGGATGGCTTATTAAAAACATTAATCCTGGTGAATCTGTCCAAATAACTTATACAATTTTTCTAGTACATTTTTGGTTGGCTTTGTTGTTTATCGTTTTCATAGTCTATTTCTCCATCCGAATAACTTTTGCGCCAACAATTTTGAAAATACCAAAGCATTTTGGTCCTATCACTAAAGAAAAAGAAATCAAAATTACTTTATCTGTTAAGAACAAAGGAAGGAGGGAAATGAGAAACGTTAGAGTTGTTGATAAAGTACCTCCTATAGCCAGGGTTCTTAAGAAATTCGATACATTACCACCTACTAAAATTAAAGCAAGCAAAGAGGGAACCGTTTTAGAGTGGAGGTTCAGAAAGTTAAAACCAAAAGAGGAAAGAATTTTAACTTATTACATAAGACCAGTAGTTGACGTTATAGGAGAGCTAAAGTTACCAGCAGCAATTTTAGAAGCTGGAAAGAAGGGAAAAAAGAAAATAATCAAGTCTGGAACTGTAAGTATTAAATCTGAATAAGGTAAAAATTTACTTGGCCCCCGGTAGCTCAACGGTAGAGCGTCCGGCTGTAGGCGAGTACGGCTGTACTTGCTGGTAGCCGGTGCTCGACAAATACCGGAAGGTTCCGGGTTCGAATCCCGGCCGGGGGATTAGTTTTTAATTACTAGTTACAATAAGTTATTGGGGTTGGCGGCCAAAGCGGAGGGGGTACGCCCGGTCTCATTCCGAACCCGGAAGCTAAGCCCTCCAGCGTAGTGGGTAGTACTCTGGCGTTAGGCCAGGGGAAATCCACCACGCTGCCAACCCCCTTTTTACAAATTTTAAAGAAATTACACCAAAAATTAAATACTGCCCCGGTCGTCTAGCGGCCTAGGATGCAGGCCTGTCACGCCTGAGACCCGGGTTCGAATCCCGGCCGGGGCGTTTTTTAAATAAAAAATCGGTTTATAATTTATGCTCTTTCCTCTAACAGAAACTAATAGGACATTCTTTGCTGGTTACTGTTTATCGAGCATTTTAGCGATTCTTCCCATGCTTTTTGCTTTTATCTTCTACAGAAAATATAAGGAACTTCTTATTCCACTTGTGGCTGGCTTTCTTATGGTAGTAGCAGAATTGATCCTTTCTAAAATTGGCTTCAGGATTATCTATGGAAATCTACATCCTTTACTTGTTATACTTGCAATAGGTTTTTCCCCAACTTTTCTTTTCGTTGGAGCGAGTTACATTTCTCTCTTTTACCTCTTTACAAAAAAGGAAAGAAAATTCTGTAAACTAGCTCTTCTTTTATTTGTAATAAGTTGGATCTTACATCCACTTGGGAATTTCATTCCAGCTTTTGGAGAATCGATTACGATTAGAAGAATAATGCCAGGATGGTGGCATTTGGCTGAAGTTAGTCTAACTATTTCTTTTTTCCTGTTAAACATTTTTCTCTTAAAACTTTATAAACCAACACTTTTAGCTTTTGCTACAGGAACTTTGCTCGATACTTTTTTTGAAGGTATTATGGCGGCATTTGGAATAAGATGGTATAAGGGTAATTTTCTTCTTAAATTCCTTCTTCATAGTTTTTTTGAGTTGAATACTGGATTGATGCTTTCGTTATTCGTTTATGAAATTTTACTTAGAAGAAAGGGTAAAAGTTTGCTAAATTTTTTCTGTAGTAAAGTTTAAAAATATAATGGTAGCATATTACAATAAGCTAGTTAGGTGATATGTTGAGGAAGAATGAAGTAAATATTTTGGAGCATGAGTTAGTACCAAAACATGAAATAATTAGCGAAAAGGAGAAAGAAGAATTGTTAAAAAAATATGGAATAAAATCTTTAAGACAACTTCCGAGAATTTTAAGCTCGGATCCTGTAGTAAAAGCTATTGGAGCCAAAGTTGGTGATATAATAAAAATAACTAGGAAGAGTCCTACAGCTGGTGAGGCAGTTTATTATAGAATTGTTGTAAGAGGAGAATGAACGAGTTATTCTTAACTTTATTAGATGCATTTATCAAAGAAAGGAGTTTAGTAAAGCATCAAATAGATTCTTATAACGACTTTGTTACAAGAAGGATTCCTAAAATTTTAGAAAGTATTGGGACTATAAAACCAGAAGTTCCTGAGTTAGGTGATTTAAAAATTAAACTTGGGGAATTTAGAATTGGTAATCCATGCGTAAAAGAGGCAGATGGCTCCATAAGACCAATTCTACCTATGGAAGCTAGGATAAGGAGTCTAACCTATGCGGCCCCTATGTTTGTCGAAATGAAAGCCATATTAAATGGAATTGAAACACAAAGTGCTTTTGTCAATTTTGGAGACTTGCCAGTTATGGTAAAATCTAAAATATGTCCACTCTCAAAAATGTCAAGAGAGGAATTGATTAAAGTTGGTGAAGATCCAGACGATCCAGGTGGTTATTTTATCATAAACGGGACCGAAAGGTTGTTAGTATTAGTAGAAGAAATTACACCTAACAAAATAATAGTAGAAAAGGTCGACTCTCAGACTGTTTCGGAAATTGCAAGAATACATTCGGAAAAGGATGGTTACGTACAAAAACATCTTTTAGAAAGAAGAAAAAATGGAATAATTACTGTAACTTTTGCCAATATACCGAGAATCCCCATAGCAATCTTAATTAAAGCCCTTGGGTTAGAAAGCGATAGAGAAATTTTAGAAGCCGTTTCGCTAGATAAAGAAGTTCAAGAGGAATTTTTAGTAAACTTGTACGAAGCTGGAGTTGCTACAGCAGAAGAAGCTTTTGAAGCTTTGGGGAAGTATTTTAAAATACCGCAAAAGAGAAGAAGGATGGAAAGAGTAAGAAGATTGTTAGATAGATATCTTTTACCACATTTGGGACAAAAACCAACTAATAGGCTTGAAAAGGCGATTTATTTAGCAAAAGCTGCAGAAAAACTAATTAAACTCCATCTTGGTAAAATAGAAGAAGACGATGTAGACCACTATTCAAATAAAAGGTTGAGACTAGCTGGTGATTTGTTAGAATTACTCTTAAGAGCTATCTTACTAGGAAAATGGGGGCTTATAACAAGAATAACTTATAACTATCAAAAATTAACAAAAAGAGGCAGAATGCCACCACTCCAAGCAGTTGTAGAATCAAACGTACTTACTAATCAAATAATTTCAGCCATGGCTATTGGAACATGGGTTGGAGGGAGGACAGGAGTTAGCCAAAGATTAGAAAGAGGGAGTTTTGTCAAAACGATTTCTCACATGAGAAACGTTTTATCTCCTTTGACATCAACTCAGGAGCATTTTGAAGCGAGAGAACTTCATCCAACTCATTGGGGAAAGTTGTGTCCAAGCGAAACGCCTGAAGGTGCTACGATAGGTCTAAGAAAATACCTAGCTGTAATGGCAGAAGTAACTTATGGAATAAGCGATGCTGAAAGGAAAAAGGTCGAAGGAATAATAAATCAATTCATAGTTAGAAGGTGAAAATATGAAACTGGCTCATGTATTTTTTGATGGTAGATTTGTTGGCTATACAGATAAACCTGAAGAATTAGTTAAAAAAATTAGAGAACTAAGAAGAAAAGGAGAGATATCTTATCAAGTTAACGTAGCATACCACAAGCATTTAAATGAAGTTAGAATATTCACAGATTCAGGAAGAGTAAGGAGACCGTTAATAATTGTAGAGAATGGGAAATCAAAATTAACCAAAGAATGGATAGAAAAGCTGAAAAAGGGCAAAGTCACTCTAAAAGATTTGATAAAGAATGGTATTATAGAATTCCTTGACGCAGAAGAAGAAGAAAATGCTTTTATCGCCCTAAAAGAGGATGAAGTAACAGAAAATCATACACATTTAGAAATTCATCCCTCAACAATTCTCGGTTTATCAGCCTCCCTTATTCCTTATGCTGAATTTAACAGAGGCGATCGCGTAAATTATGGAGCTAAAATGGCTGGGCAAGCTATTGGCATGTTTTCCCTTAATTATCTTAGAAGAACTGATACAAAATCAAACATTCTGTTATACCCACAAAAACCGCTTGTGCAAACTTTTGGCCACAAATTGATAAAATACGAAAGAAAACCCGCTGGAATTAATGTTACAGTTGCCTTTATGCCATTCATGGGCTATAACATAGAAGATGCACTAGTATTTAATAAGGCTTCTATAGAAAGAGGACTTTTCTGGAGTTATATGTTCAGAACCTATACTGCAGAAGAAAAAAGGTATATGGGAGGACAAGAAGATGTTATCGGCATTCCTCAGCCTGGAATTAGAGGCTATGCTGGAGAAGATGCTTACAAGCATTTGCCAGAAGACGGAATAGTAAATCCAGAAACTGAAGTCAAAAGCGACCAAGTCTTAGTTGGCAGGATTTCACCTTTAAGATTTTTAGGATCTATAGATAGATTTATAACTGGCTTAGAAAATTTAAGGGAAACTTCTATAAGGCTAAGGCATGGTGATAAGGGAATTGTAGATAGAGTTATTATAACAGAAACAGCCGACGGAACGAAGCTTGTTAAAGTAATAGTCAGGGATTTGAAAATACCAGAAATTGGTGATAAGTTTGCAACGAGACATGGACAAAAGGGAGTTATAGGATTGGTGGCGTCACAGGAAGATTTGCCCTTTACGGAAGATGGTACAATCCCAGATATAGTATTCGACCCACATGGGATTCCTTCTAGGATGACGATGGGAAATTTATTAGAAATTATAGCGGGTAAAGTTGCCGCTCTTTCAGGAAAAATTTTATTTTCACCTCCGTTTTCTCCGATCGAGGAGAGAGAAATTAGAAGAAAACTTAAAGAACTTCATTATAGGGATGATGGAAAAGAAACTATGTACGAAGGGATGACAGGAAGGCTTTTACCATGCAGAGTTTTTATAGGAAGTTGCTTTTACGAAAAACTCGACCATCTAGTTTCGAACAAAATTCATGCAAGAGCAAGAGGACCTGTTACTTTATTAACTAAGCAACCGACTGAGGGAAGGAGCAAAGAAGGAGGGTTACGATTAGGTGAAATGGAAAAGGACTGTTTGTTAGCTCATGGTGCTGTAATAACTCTTAAAGAAAGATTCGATTCTGATAAAGCTTTATTCCCAGTATGCACAGAATGCGGCCTAATCGCTGTCAAAGATCATATAAGAAAGAGGGTCTATTGTCCGGTTTGTGGGGAAAGCAAGATAAGTTGGATAGAAATGAGTTACGCTTTCAAACTAATGTTAGATGAACTCAAATGTATGTGCATCTATCCAAAATTAATAGTCAAAGACAATACAGTAGAGAAGATCGAATTTAGCATCCTAAGCCCCGAGATGATAAAGAAAATGGCAGCAGCTAAGATAACAAAGCCAGATCTTTACGATGAAGAGGGTTATCCTATCGAAGGTGGAGTAGTAGATCCAAGATTGGGTGTTGTAGACCCAGGTTTAAGGTGCAGAACTTGTGGCGGTAATATGAACGAGTGCAATGGACATTTTGGTTATATAGAATTAACAAGACCTGTGGTTCATGTTCTTTATGTAAAATTCATTTTGTTCTTACTTAAAATCTTCTGCAGGAAATGCGGAAGGATATTAATTGAACCAGAAGATATCAAAAAACTGCAAGAAAGGAAAATTACGCTTAAGGAGCTTGTTAAAAAAGTAAAGAAAGAATGTCCTTATTGCAAAGCTAAGCAAAAGAAGATAAAATTAATTAAGCCGTATACGTTTGTAGAAGAAAATAGATTTTTAAACCCAATCGAGATTAGAGAAAGATTGGAAAAAATATCAGATGAGGATTTGAGATTACTTAAACTAGGAAAATTTAGACCTGAATGGCTTATATTAACCTTATTACCAGTTCCGCCAGTTACTGTTAGACCATCAATTACATTAGAAACTGGAGAAAGAAGCGAAGATGATTTAACTCATAAGTTGGTTGATATAGTTAGGATAAATGAGAGATTAAGAGAAAATATAGAACTTGGCGCTCCTGACTTTATTATTGAAGACCTATGGGAATTATTACAATACCATGTAGCAACTCTTTTCGATAACGAACTAACTGGAGTTCCTCCAGCGAGACATAGGTCTGGGAGACCTTTAAAGACATTGACTCAAAGATTAAAAACGAAAGAAGGAAGGTTTAGAGGTAATTTAGCGGGAAAAAGAGTTAATTTCTCTGCAAGAACGGTAATAAGTCCAGATCCCATGATTGAATTAGATGAAGTTGGTGTTCCTGTAGAAGTAGCAAAAGAATTAACAATACCTGTTAGGGTAACAAAAGAAAATATAGAAGAACTAAGAAAGCTTATTTTGAACGGCCCTAACAAGTGGCCTGGCGCTAATTACATTATCAGACCAGATGGTAGGAAAAAGAGAATAACAGATTTGAATAAGGAGGAAATAGCAAAAGAAATAGACGTTGGTTATATAGTTGAAAGGCATTTGCAAAATGGTGATATAGTTCTTTTCAATAGACAACCAAGCCTGCATAGAATGAGCATGATGGCACATCGCGCGAGAATTATGCCATTTAAGACATTTAGACTCCATCTCTGTGTTTGTCCTCCTTATAATGCTGATTTCGATGGAGACGAAATGAATTTGCATGTACCGCAAACGGATGAAGCGAGAGCTGAGGCAGAAATGCTTATGATAGTTCATAAGCATATAAGAAGCCCAAGATTTTCTGGTCCAATCATCGGACTAATAAGAGATTATATAGCTGCTCTTTACCTTTTAACCAAAGATGAAACAAAGCTTGATAGAAAGAATTTCGTGAGACTTATTAGGTTTGTAGACAAAGAAATAGAAATACCAAAGAAAAAAGTAATGAGCGGTAAGGAAATTTTCTCTTTATTTTTACCGAAAGATTTTTCAATAGAATATAGGAATAAAAGTGGTGAACTTGTTGTCATAAAAAGTGGTAAACTAATAAAAGGTGTTATAGACAAAGCAGGCGTAGGAGCTGAAAGTGGGAAAATATTAGATAAATTGGAAAAAGAATACGGACCTAAGGTTGTATGTGATTTTATGTCCAAAATTTCGAGGCTTTCTATTTATTTTTTGACGCTTTACGGTTTTTCCATTAGTATTTCAGACCAAGATTTGCCTATAGAAGCAAGAAAAGCAATCGATAGTATAATAAAGAAAACTGAAAGAGAAGTTAACAAATTAATAGAAGAATTTGAAAGAGGCGAACTAAAAGTATTAGCCGGTAGATCCCCAAAAGAAAGTTTAGAGCATGCCATCAAGATTGTATTAAGGAATTGTTTAAATGAAGCACAAAAGATACTAGTAAAATTCATGAAAGAGAATCCAACCCTCATAATGGCAAAAAGTGGGGCTAGAGGTGATATAGTAAATATTTTACAAACAGCGGCATTAGTTGGTCAAGAAATGATAATGGGTGAAAGAATAGAAAGAGGATATTATCACAGAACGTTTCCTCATTTTAAGATAGATGATATGAGCCTAGAATCAAAAGGTTTTGTTAGACATGGCTTTAAAGATGGGCTTACACCATTTGAATTTTTCTTCGACGCCATGAATTCAAGAGAATCTTTGATGGACAAATCGCTTAAAACAAGACATTCTGGTTATATGGAAAGAAGACTAGTAGGCGCTTTAGAAGATTTAAAAGTAGAATATGATGGTACTGTTAGAGATGCTTCTAAAAGGATTATCCAATTTTTAGCTGGAGAAGATGGATTAGATCCTTCTAAAATAAGAAGAGGTGGTATAAATGTCAGAGAGATCGCAGCTAGATTATTTGGGTAAGATTGAGTTACCAAAGAAAATTTTGGATGAAATAGAAGAGGTCTCCAAAGAACTGAAACTAAATAGAAAACAGAAGGAAAAATTGATAGAAGAAGTAAAAAAAGAGTATTTAAAGTCATGCTTCGAGGCGGGGGAAGCTATAGGACTTTTGGCTGCACAAAGCATCTCCGAGCCGGCCACCCAAATGACAATGCGAACATATCACTTCGCTGGAATCGCTGGAATAAAGGTAACTCTTGGTTTACCAAGACTCATAGAAATTTTTGACGCAAAAAAAGAACCAGAAACGCCCTCTATGACAATTTATCTCAAAAAAGAATTTAATACTAGAGACAAAGCAAGAAAAATTGCCAAAATGATAATAGAGAAAAAGATGGAAAGATTCATCGATAAAACTATTATAAAATTGGAGACTGGGACTATAGAACTCGAGCCTTCCGATAAAAGAAAAATGAATACACTTGCAAGAATAATAGAGGAAAATCTAAAAAATGTGAAAGTAAAAATAAAGAAAAAAACTATCGAAGTTATACCTAGAAAAGAGTTGGATGTCGTTGAGTTAAGAAAGTTGAGAGAGAAAATATTGGGTCTTCATGTAGAAGGGATAAAAGGTATAGAAAATGCCATTGTAAGAAGGGAAGGCAACGAATGGATCATAACTACTATTGGCTCTAATCTAAAGGATGTTATGGAATTGCCTCAAGTAAATTGGAAGAAAGTAAGAACTAATAACATACACGAAACCGCAAAGGTTCTTGGAATAGAAGCAGCTAGAAATTTGATAATAGAAGAAGCCTCAAAAACTCTTCAAGAACAAGGTTTAGATGTAGATATAAGACATGTTATGCTAGTTGCTGACATAATGACATTTTATGGAAAAGTGCTGCCTATAGGAAGGTATGGAATTGCGGGGAGGAAAACTTCTGTCCTTTCAAGAGCAGCATTTGAAGAGACCGTAAAACATTTAGTTAGAGCTTCTATAAGGGGTGAAGTAGACGCGTTTAAAGGAATTTTTGAAAACGTGATGATTGGAAAAGTTGCTCCAGTCGGTACAGGCATGTTCGAATTAATCACAACTTTAACTAAAGAGAAGTTATGATAGAAAAAAAGATTAAGGAGGCCATCAAAAAAGGAAAAGTAATTCTTGGTTTTAGGGAATCGCTAAAAGCTATTAAAAATGGTAAAGCTAAGGAAATAGTAATTGCTGAAAACATACCTGAAAACCTTAGGGAAGTAATTGAATATAATGCAAAAATAGGCAAGATTAAGATTGAAGTTTTTAATGGGAGTAGTGTAGAGCTAGGAAGGCTATGCGGCAGACCATTTCCGGTCTCCACGCTAGTTATTAAAAGATAATATGATAACCTTTGACACAGAAACCATAAGATTGATAAATATGTTTGAAAACTTAGCCCAAGTTACAGTTAAGGATTGTGTCTTAGATAAAGAAAACAACACGGTTATATTCATAGTAGGCGAAAATGAAGCTGGATATGCTATAGGAAGAGGTGGGAATAAAATTAGGATTATCGAGAAGCTTATCAATAAAAAGATCAAAGTCTTTGAGTATTCACCCAACTTGAAAAAATTTGTAAAAAACCTCATCCCTTATGCTACAAACATTTCAATAGAAGAAAAAGACGGCGGCAAAATAGTTAAAATTTGGGTTGATAAGCTAAATAAATTCCACGTAATAGGAAGAAATAAAAGGAATCTTAAACTCTACAAACTAATATTGGAGAGAAATCATAGAGTTAAAGATTTAATAGTAAAATAGCAAAGATAGAAAAATGGCAAGAGGAGAATTTGCTGCTAGAAATTTAAAAAGGAAGAGGAAAAAGTTTAGATGGTCGAAGGAATCCTACAAAAGGAGAGTTCTCCAGCTTTGGAAGAAAGATCCATTAGAGGGAGCTCCTATGGCTAGAGGGATTGTAATAGAAAAGAGAGTTGTTGAACAAAGAAAACCATCTTCTGGTTTGATTAAGTGCGTTAGAGTTCAACTTATTAAAAACAATGCATTAGTAACAGCTTTCGTACCTGGAGAAGGTGCCATAGATTTCATAGACGAGCATGATGAAGTTATAATAGAGAAAGTTGGAGGAAGTCAGGGTGGCTCTTTAGGAACCATGGTCGGTATCAAATACAAGGTAACCATGGTTAATGGAGTAGCCTTAAGTGAAATACTGAAAGGGAAAAAACAAAAACCAACTAGGTGAAATGAATGGATAAGCCGAATTTTAAAATATTTGGAAGGTGGGATTCTTCTGGAATTAAAGTTAAAGACCCTGGATTAGCACCTTATATAAATCTCTCTCCGGTTTTAATACCTAAATCAAGAGGTAGACATGCCAAAACTCAGTTTCACAAATCTAAAATGCACATAGTTGAAAGGCTTATAACAAGGCTTATGGTCCCTGGTCATCGAGGAAAAAAACACGTTATAAGCTCTGGCAGATGTACAGGTCATTATTTGAAAAAATGCAAGATTGTGATGAAAGCTTTTGAAATTATAGAAAAAAAGACTGGAAAAAATCCTATAGAAGTGTTAGTTAGAGCAATTGAAAATGCTGCAATAAGAGAAGAAATAGCAAGTTATCAGGTTGGTGGCATAATAGTTAGGAGGGCTGTCGTTACAAGCCCTCAAAGAAGAGTTGATTTGGCCTTAAGGTTAATGGTACAAGCAGCTTATAGGAAGGCTCATAACACCAAATTAACGATGGCTGAAGCATTGGCCCAAGAGATTATAGGAGCTTATGAAAACAACCCTGCCAAAAGCGAGGCTATAAGAGAAAAAGAGAGGATAGAAAGAGAGGCCGAAGCTGCAAGATAATAAAGTTTTTTTACTAAATTTTGTATTAACATGAAAAAGTCAATGATAGAAAGGATCAAGGAAGTTATGAAACATCCAGAAAGAATTAGAAACGTCGCTACAAGTTCACATGTACACCATGGAAAATGTGTAGATCCCGATTCCCTTATTTTTACTCTAGAAAAAGTAATAAAAGCTAAGGAATTGTTTGAATTGGCAAAAAGATATGGAAAGCCAATTAAGAAAACAAGAGAAGAAGAAATTTATGAAATTTCCAACCTTAACCTGCACACTCTTTCGGTTTCAAATAATGGAATTGAAATAAGAAAAATCGTCTATGCTTGGAAACTCTTCAACGAAGATCCGCTAATAGAGGTACAACTATTGGATGGGAGGAAGGTTAAGGTAACTCCTATGCATAAGTTTATTTGCTTTAAAAATGGAAGATTTTGCGAAATAGAAGCAAAAGATTTAAAGATAGGAGACAGGGTTTTGGCCCCAAGAAAAATATTAACCAAAGAAATGAGTTTAGATGATATTAAAAGACTTTTCCTAGAAATTTTAAGCAAAGACTATGGATTTTTAGTTTACTTAGAGCCAAATTTTGGAAAGGAGTTGCATAAAAAAATAATTCAAAATGGTAGGAAACAAATTTGGAGGACGATTGGTTCGAAGCTTAAATTTTTATCGTTTTACCACGGGGTTTGGAGGGGGAGATATAGGCTTAGGGATTATGTTAGGCTGCTCGAAATATTTGGTTATGATAAGGCTTTTGGATACGAAAAAATTGAAAAGATTAGTTATAGAAAGGGTCTAAAAAGATTTGGAAGCAGAACTTCTAATAAGTTAAAGATTCCAAAAACCTGGCAAGAATTTTTAGAGTTATTTTATTTAGTTGGAGCATTATTTGGTGATGGTAGTGTAAACCTAACCTTTGACAACGAAAATGATCTATTGCTTAATAGGGTTTCCGAAATTTGTAAGAACGTGTTCAATATTGATTGTACTCTCAAAAAGTATAAAGAAAGATGCAAAAGGCTTTACCTAAACGGCGGCTTAACTCTTAAGAAAATCTTCCAACATCTTTTCCTTTACAAGAATAAAGAAAAATCAAGAAATTTAGACTTACCAAATTATTTCTTCAACTTACCATTGTCTATTGTTTCTATGTTTCTAAAGGGTTATTATGATACCGATGGCTATGTTCATCAACAAGTCTGTTTAACTTCTGCTAGCAAGGAAATCATAAGAAAGCTTCAGCTCTTATTGTTAAGGTTCGGAATTTTTTCGTACATAAGAGAGAAGAATGGTTATTATTATCTGAAAATTTCAGGAAAGACGCACTTAAATTCTTTCGAGAAGAACATAAGTTTTTCGATTCCTTATAAAAACAAGAAGCTTCTTATGTTAGTATTAAATGCTTCTTATTCGAAAATATATTCGAAAGCGATTGATTTGGGGTACTTTCTTGCAATCCCTGTTGCTAGTATAAAAGTTGTAGATAATGTAAGAGAAGTTTATGATTTTACAGTTGAAGGAACACACAACTTCATTGCTGATGGATTTTTTGTTCACAACACAACTCTAACTGACAATTTAATGGCAGGGGCAGGAATGATAGCAGAAGAATTAGCAGGAAAAATCATGTTTACATGGTTCGATGAGCAAGAGAGAAAAAGACAACTAACAATCTATGGAGCAAACGTATCGATGGTCCACAATTATAAAGGTAAAGATTATCTTATAAACCTTGTTGATACACCTGGGCATGTAGATTTTGGTGGTGATGTAACAAGAGCTATGAGGGCTGTTGATGGAACTATTGTTTTAGTATGTGGTGTAGAAGGAGTAATGCCACAAACAGAAACTGTTTTTAGACAAGCGTTAAGGGAGTATGTCAAACCTGTTTTATTCATAAATAAAGTTGATAGGTTAATTAAGGAATTAAAGTTAACTCCAGAGATGATGCAAAAAAGATTCGAAAAAATAATCAAAGACGTTAACGATTTAATAAAAAAGTATGCACCAAAAGAATTTAAAAACGAATGGTTAGTAAGCGTTAAAGATGGTAGTGTAGCTTTTGGGTCTGCATTTAAGAGGTGGGCAATTTCCATACCATTCATGCAAGAAAGTGGCATTACATTTAAGGAAATTATTAAACTAACGCTTGAAGGGAGAGAGGATGAACTAGCTAAATTAGCCCCCTTACATAGAGTGGTTCTTGATATGATAATTAAGCACTTACCATCGCCTGTAGAAGCGCAGAAATATAGAGTACCAAAAATTTGGTCTGGTGATGTAAATAGCGAAATTGGAAAACAAATGATAAATTGTGATGCAAACGGAAGGCTTGCAGCCATAGTAACAAAAGTTGTTCCAGACCCGCATGTTGGATTTGTCGCTACAGTTAGAATTTTCTCAGGTAAATTGTATAAAGGAAAAGATGTGTTTTTGGTCTCGCTAAATAAGAAAAGAAAAATTCAACAAGTAGCTGTCTATAAAGGAATTCAAAGAATACCAGTAGAAGAAATAGTAGCTGGTAATATAGCAGCTGTAGTGGGTATACCTGAGGCTTTTACAGGAGAGACAGTTTGTGATGCGGATTATATAATAGAACCGTTTGCTGAGATAAAGCATTTATTCGAGCCTGTTGTCACAAAATCTATTGAACCAAAAAATCCAATGGAACTTACTAAATTAGTTGAGGCTTTAAAGAAGATTGCAAAGGAAGATATAACCTTGCAAGTTAAAATAAACCAAGAAACTGGCGAATACTTAGTTTCTGGTTTAGGCGAGTTGCATCTAGAAGCTAAAGTAGAGAATAAACTCAAAGAGATGGGAATTGATGTAATAATGTCAAAACCTATTGTTGTTTACAGAGAAACTATAACCAAAAAATCTCCAGTAATCGAAGGGAAGTCGCCAAATAAGCACAACAAACTTTACATAACTGTAGAACCACTGGAAGAAGGTGTTTATCAAGCTATGCTTAATGGAGAAATCCCAGATTGTATAGAAATAAAGAAAAAACGCTTAGATTTGTTTAAGAAATTAGCCGAATGCGGGATGCCTTATGATGAAGCAAAAAACGTTAAAGTTATTCACCATAAAAACGTTTTTATAGATCTCACAAAAGGTGTACAATTTTTGAACGAAGTCATCGAAATGATAAAAGCTGCTTTCAAAGAAATAATGGAAGAAGGTCCTCTCGCTAAAGAACCTTGTACAAAGGTTAAGGTAAAGCTTATAGATGCAGAACTTCATGAAGATCCAGTTCACAGAGGTCCAGGGCAAATAATGCCAGCAACTCGTTATGCTATAAAGAAAGCAATGCTTTCTGCAGGTATTCAATTGCTTGAGCCAAAACAGATAATTAGGATAGATACGCCTAGCGATCTAATAGGAAACGTTATAAGGGAAGTTGAGAGGAGAAGGGGTCAGATTCTTAACATAAGCGAACATGAAGGGGCTACCGTTGTAACAGCAAAAATACCTGTTAGCGAAATTTTTGGTTTTGATGCAAGCCTAAAATCGGCTACCAGTGGAAGAGGTTTTTACAGCTTAGTCGATATAGTTTTCGAAAGGCTTCCGCAAGACTTATTCACTAAAACTGTTTTGGAAATAAGAAGAAGGAAAGGAATGAAAGAAGAAATACCAACCCCTGAAAGTTTATAGCTAAAAATTTAAATTTAGATGAATTAAAGCTAAGTAATTGGTGAGATAATGCCTGAAAAGCCGCATCTTAACATAATAACAGCTGGACATGTTGATCATGGTAAATCAACGTTAATGGGCAGACTCTTATTCGAAACAGGTGCAGTAAGGAAAGAAGAGCTTGAAAAACTAAAAGCAATAGCTAAGGAGTACGGAAAAGAAGGATGGGAGTTTGCCTATTTGCTAGACAAGGAAAAAGAGGAAAGAATGAGAGGTTTGACTATAGACGTAATGCATAGACCATTTGAAACGAAGAAATACTTCTTTACTATCATAGATTGTCCTGGTCATAGGGACTTTGTCAAAAACATGATAACAGGAGCTTCTCAAGCAGACGGAGCTATCCTAGTAGTTTCTGCAAAAACAGGAGAAGGCGTTCAAGAACAAACAAAAGAACATACATTCTTGTTAAAAGTGCTAGGAATAAATCAAATAGTAGTCGCTATATCAAAAATGGATACTGTCGACTACAGCAAAGAAAGATTTGAAGAGGTTAAAAAGGATGTAATAAATTTGCTAAAACCTTTAGGCTTCAATGTCGATAAAATAAGATTTGTACCGGTTTCGGGAATTTACGGTGATAACCTAGTTAAAAAATCTGAGAAAACTCCCTGGTACGATGGACCAACTTTAATCGAGGCTTTAGACGAATTTGAAGTACCACCAAGACCGATAGATAAACCATTAAGAATTCCTATCCAAGATGTATATTCAATAACAGGCGTTGGAACCGTACCAGTTGGAAGAGTAGAAACAGGAGTATTAAGAGTTGGTGACACAGTAATCTTCGAACCTGCTGGAGTTAAAGGCGAAGTAAAATCGATAGAAATGCACCATCAACCAATCCAAGAAGCTAAACCGGGTGATAATATAGGTTTTAACGTAAGAGGTATTTCTAGAGATCAGCTAAGAAGGGGGGACGTTGCTGGGCACCCTGATAATCCACCAACTGTTGCAGAAGAATTCACTGCACAGATAATAGTTCTCCAACACCCAACTGCTATAGCTGCTGGTTATACTCCTGTATTTCATTGTCACACGGCTAGCGTTGCCTGTACTATAACAGAAATTCTAGCTAAGATAGACCCAAAGACTGGACAAGTAATTCAAGAGAAACCAGATTTTATAAAAACTGGCGATGCGGCAAGGATTAAAGCTAAACCAATTAAACCAATGGTAATAGAGAAATACTCAGAATTCCCAGGATTAGGAAGGTTTGCAATCAGGGATATGAGCATGACAATAGCAGCAGGAATCTGTCTGGACGTCAAAAAAGCTTCTAAGTAACTTTTTATTTTTTTAATTCTTCCTCACAATTTGTTTAAATTTTTTGATACCATCTCTGAATTTGAACTTCCTTAGATTTTTTCTCAACGCTTCCTCTTTTTCAAAAAAATTTTTAAGGCTTAAATTTTCAGAAAAGGCTAAATCTGCAAAAATCCCTCTTTATAGAGTATATAAGAATTGCAATAATGCTCTATATGATTTGGTAATGGTATTAAAAGCATAGGTTTTTTGAATTGCAATGCCAAAGCTATATGACTATAGCTTGGTGTTCCTATAAATCCTTGCAGTTCTTCATTAGGCAAACAAATTTTTCTAGGGTATCCATTCATATGCAATTAGATTAGGAATGTTTGTAGGTACGCCTAACCAGCCTTTAGAAATCACAAATGTTTCGTTAGGAAACCTGCGTATTTCGCTCAGAATCTTTAAAAGAATCGAACGACCACGTAATGAATCTCCAATTGACACTACATTGCTCTTTATAACAGATGTTGGGGTAAAAAGTCCTATATTTTCCATCAACTTATAGGAAGGAAAAATGATGTGAAAACTATCCTAGCTCTTCTCTTCGCAATGCCATATAGTTTAGATAGAAGTAGATAGCTTACTTTTAACTTTAAATTATTACGCAAAAAGCTCGGTAGTTTGTTAAAATCCTCTAGGACACTGAAAACATTCTGAAGCAGAATACATTTTATCTTACTTTTAGAGGAAGCGGCAACACTAGCTGGTTCTGATTCGCTTATAATAATTCATAGCCAAATTTTTTGAATATCGTAGAAAACCTTTTTTACCATGATTTTGTAGACCATGTAGTTATAAGGAATGTGGAAAGCTAAGTCCAGCCAATTCTTTCCTTTAAACTGAAATGGTAAAAGAAAGGATCTTATACCACGTTCAAGGAAAAATTGATGTGCCTTTTGATTATATGTAAAAATCTCACTTGTGATTGTCTTTGCTATAATAAACGCCCTCTCTGCATGACCAAAGCCGTAACAAAGTTCGCATATAGCAATCATTACATTAACTTTAAAAACTGTTTGAATTAATAATTCAAACATGCAGGTTGCCAGGATAAAGCTGAGCGGAAGAGACCCAAAAGTACTCGATTCTATATGTAGAGAAATTAAGGAGATAGCAAAAAAGTTTGGTGTAGATTTTAGAGGACCTATACCTTTACCAACCAAAAGACTTAGGGTTGTAACTCTCAAAACGCCATGCGGAGATGGTTGCGGACATGGAAATGCTACTTATGATAGATGGGAACTTAGAATTCATAGAAGAATAATAGACGTACAGGCTGACGAAAGAACTTTACGCCACATAATGAGAATAAACATACCCCACGATGTTCATATGGAAATAAAACTCATTGGTTAATTCTTAATTAAGTTTATCTAATCTTAATTTGATGAAACTAAAAGTTCAAATCTACGATGCCGATTATTTTGTAGAAAGAAACAGACCTATAGTTAGATTATTTTGTCTAACAGAAAATGGTGAAAAAGTAGTTTTATTTGACGATTCTTTAGCTCCCTATTTTTATGTCTTACCTAAAAAAGGGAGCGAAGAAAAGCTAAGAGAAAAAATCCTTAAATTAGATGAAAAAGTAATTGGAAGTAAAATAATTGCCGTAAAGCCTGTCAGAAAAATTTTTGGAATGAAAGAAAGAGTTTTTCTAAAAATTTTCGTAGAAAATCCAAGAAAAATAACGAAAGTTAGAGATGCAATTAAAGAATGGCCAGAAGTAGAGGAAACATATGAGTATAACATTAATTTTTATAGAAGATTCCTAATAGACAAACGAATTAAACCAATGTGCCTAGTTACAGTTGATGTCGAAGAACTTAAGGGAAAACCATATCCTTACAGAACGTATAAGCTTAAAAGAATAGAAGAACGGAATGAGAGCGAAATTAGATACAAAGTTCTGGCTTTTGACACTGAATGGGTGGAGAAAAATGGAGATTTAGAATTGATAATGCTCAGTTTAGCTAGCTCAGACGGTTTTAAGAGAGTTTTAACAACACAGAATTGGGAAAATAAACCAGAGTGGGTTGAAACTCTTTCAAATGAGAGAAAGATACTTGAAAGATTTAACGAGATAGTTAAGGAAATCGATCCTGTTTTTTTAGTAGGTTATAATTCGGATAATTTTGACTTTGCAAAATTGAGGAAAAAACATGAAAAAACTAAGTTCCCGCTTCAGTTAGGAAAGCTTGGAGAGAAAGTAAAATTTGTAAGAAGGGGTAGGGAGAGTTGTGCAAGAATAGCTGGTATAGTTCACATCGACATATTTACTTTCATAAATAACATACTTTCAGCCAGTTTAAAGAGTGAGGTGCTAACACTCGATGAGGTTTCAAAAGAGTTATTAGGAGAAGGTAAAGTTGAAATGGAATATAAGGAAATGGTAGATATATGGAAAAGTAAGGGTAAGCGACTAACAAAACTTGCTGAGTATAGCTTAAGGGATAGCATACTCACTTTAAAACTTGCAGAATTAATTTTACCACAAATATTCTCTATCTCTAGGCTAGTAGGCGAAATTCCGTTTGACTGCTCTAGAGAAACTTACTCACAATTGGTTGAGCAGTTTTTTATTAGAAAGTCTTTTGAGGAAAACAGAATAATACCCAATTCCCCAAAAACAGAAGAAAAAGAAAGAAGAAGGATGCAACTCCCATACAGGGGTGCTATAGTAATAGAACCAGAAAAGGGGATTCATAAGAACATTGTAGTATTTGATTTTAGAAGTTTGTATCCAACTATTATAGTAACTCATAATATCTCTCCAGAAACACTCAATTGCGAACATGAAGAATGCAAGAAAGAGAATAAAGTTCCTTCACTTAATCTTCACTTTTGCAAAAAAGTAGAAGGATTTTTCCCAAGATATCTAAAACTTTTAATAGAGCTAAGAAAACAGATAAAGAAAAAAATGAAGAGCGTTGAGAAAAATTCTCCTTTGTATACTTTTCTTAATAACGAACAGTATAGTTTAAAGATAATAGCTAACTCAACTTATGGTTATTTTGCTTTTATAGGAGCAAGATGGTATTCAAGAGAATGTGCACAAGCTACGGCTGCTTTTGGGAGGTATTACATAACCAAAAGTATTGAATTACTAAAGAAAGAGGGTTGCAAAGTGATTTATGGAGATACAGATTCGGTTTTCTTTACAATTCCCGGCTTAAAACCAAAAGAATTGCTTAAAAAAAGTCTAGAAATATTAGAAAAGGTTAACAAAACGTTTCCGGGTATAATAGAGTTAGAATTTAGAGGTCTTTACAAGACTGGAATTTTCGTTGCAAGAGAAAGAGGTGCAACAGGAGCTAAAAAGAGATATGCATTATTAGATGAATCAGGAAACCTCGAAATAAGGGGATTTGAAGTAGTAAGAAGAGATTGGTGCAAATTAGCTAAAGAAATACAGAGGAAAGTGCTAGAACTTGTTTTAAAGAATGATGTGAAAGCTGCTATGGAAATCGTTAGAGAAACCATAAGAAAAATAAAAGAAAGAAAAGTTAGATTGGACGATTTGATAATTTATGAACAAATAACAAGACCTTTAAGTCAATACGAACAAATAGGGCCTCATGTAAAAGCTGCTATGAAAGCTAGAGATAGAGGAATCCCAGTTGTAGAGGGGCGTGTCATAGGATACATTATAGTCAAAGGTTCTGGAAGCATTTCTGACAGAGCTGAACCAGCGGAATTCGTTAGTTTAGAAGATTACGATATAGACTATTACATCAATCATCAAATATTACCAGCAAGCATGCGTGTTTTTAAGGCTCTTGGTATTAAAGAAGATCAAATCTTGGCTGGAGAAAAACAAAAAGGATTATATGAATTTTTCAAAAACTAATTTTTGCTTCTCTATTTTTGAAACAATATTTTGCATGACGAAAATGGAAATTAAACAAAAAGATAAAGTTAGAATGTGCCTTATACACCAACTAAGGTTAAATGCCCTAGATGCGAAAAACTTATACCTAAACATGTTTTAAAAGTTACTAATGGTAGATGTAACAATTGTGGATATTTGATAGCGTCCCCACTAACAACCTTCTTCGATAATAATGGCAGAGAGGTCAAAAAAGAAGAATAGTTTCCTCAGCTTGAGCGACCAATCCATTGCTCTTTTCTTTTAACACCGGATATTCCTTCACAATACCTTCTCTAACAAGCTCATATAGGCCGACTTTATAATTACTTACGTTTAAAATCCATCGCTCGGTAAATGGCAATGTTTTAAATTCTTTTAATATGAAACGAAGCAAATTTCTAGCAGCTGACATTCTTATAGGTTTTTCCTTAATTAGTGAAAAAATCGTACCTGGATAAGAATCTTTAACCCACCCAAGGCCGTTTGTAACAAACACCTCCATAGCTATAGCCTCTCCTTTTTTAAACTCCCTTTCGATATTATTAATACAATTAGGTATTGTCGGTTCAGCGTGCTGAACATATCTTTTTAAACCATGACCGCACAGATTCCTAACTGGATTAAATCCAAAGCTTGAAACAACTTCTTCAACTACCTTAGAGACATCACAGACTCTATTTCCTACTTTAATAACCTTTAAAGCTTCTTTTAATGCTTCTTCTGCTGCCTTAATCAATTCATGGCCTCCTTCGCCAATGCAAACAGTAAAAGCTCTATCGCAAATGTATCCCTCAACGTGCACACCTATATCGATTTTTACTAAATCTCCGTCCTTTAATACGGTTTTTTCGTCAATTGTAGGAGTATAGTGTGCAGCTATTTCATTTATCGAAATATTTACTGGAAATGCTGGCTTAGCACCTAGCTCAATAATCTTTTTCTCTATTTTTTCGGCCAATTCTTTTATATTTATGCCTTCCTTGGCAATCCTTTTTGCAAAGGGAATTACGCGATCAGAAATCTCCATCGCTCTTTTATAAAATTTTGCCTTATCTTCCATACAAACTACCTAATTTTTTCTTTATTTCAAGGTATCTCTTAATACCACTAAGAGTAATCCCATCTTTAAGGTATATAAAAACTGGAAGGTTTGGTAAGTTTACGTCTGCATCCAATTTCCTTTTTAACGGAACGAATTTAAGGAATTCGCTTATTTCTTTCAACCTCTTTCTAACTACAGCAGGACTTAGGTTTAGGTTTCTTGCTATTTCTCTTAAATAACAGCCTGGGTTATTTTTGATAAATTTTACTATAGCTAAAATTTCTTCTATTTCGTTAGCAAAAGAGGTCTTGCCTTCTCTTTCTTTCACTAAAGCTGCACTCTTATATTTTGCATCCTTGTATCTCCTTTGCCTTTTGGTTAACAAGTCTGGTTCTACAAGTAAGTTCTTTATTTCGACTTCTTCTTTAAATCTCAAAAGCTTTGGAAGAGTAGGTAACGGTCTTCCTTCTGCCAAATCTATCGTTTCCAGAAAAGGCATCATTCTGAGAATGTACCTCCTTACAATTTCGGGATGTAGGTTTAGGTTTCTTGCTATTTCTCTTAAATAACAGCCTGGGTTATTTTTGATAAATTTTACTACCTTTTCAAAATCGAAAGTGTAAAAAAATGCAGTCCTCTTATTTATCTTTACTAATCCTTTCTTTCTAGCAACATCCAAAAGTCTATCAGCAGAGATATGTGAGAGTTTATCGAGCGCGTAATTTGTAATTTCGATGCTGAATTTCTTTCCTTTTACCACAACCTTGTCTGCCTTCCTTTCTACTATAAGGTTATCTCCAAATTTTTTCGAAAGCTCTTCTAGTTTCATAAATAAAATTGTGACACGCGTTCTAAAAACTTTTTTATTAAAAAGATACCAACTTGCCTATGAAGTTACTTCTTTCCAGTAGTTAAAAATCTTTATTTCTCTAGTTTTTAATTTTAATTTATGAAACTTACAAAGTTTATGGGAAAACTGCGCGTACCTTGCAAAAAGTGCGGATCCTTGATAGAAGTTGGACTAGAAGAGAAGTTAAGAAGATGTCCAATTTGTGGAAGTAAGTTATGAAGCGCTTCGAAGCGCTTCAGAGCGCTCTGAAGCGCCTTTTATCCTAACCCATCCCTCGCCGTTCTTTACGAATCTTTCAATTTCATCTGTCCTTTTTGAAATCTCCGAAAGTAAAGCCCTTATACCAGAAATAGAACTATACCCTAAATTTCTAGCTAATTCTTTATAACTTATCTCTTTTTTCTCCCTAATCAACTCTAAAACTTTCTGCATACGTGGCGTCAGGGAAATTTCTTTTCTTATTTCTTCTACCTCCTTTTCTATAGCTTCACGATGGGGCTGGGCCAAATTCTGCGCAACTTCTAAAATTCTAATCAAATGGTAAGCAATTTTTTCATGAATTTTCTTGGTTGATTCATCGTGTTTTTGTAAAGCAAAAAGAATATCGTCTAATCTCTTTACGACCTCGCTTTGTGCCCACTCTTTGGTAATAATCTTTTCTTCAAGGCCTCTAACCTTTTCTTCTATCGTCAGTAAAGATTTTCCAGCGTACCCAGCAGCAAAACCTATTGAAAACGCCTCTTTCGGTTTCTCTTCCAAAACCTCCGATTCAAAGCGCTCTGAAGCGCTTCGAAGCGCTTCAGAGCGCTGTGGAGCGCTCTCTTCTTCCTTCAATTTAAACTTTTCCTCCAATACTTCAGGCTCACTTTTTCTCTTAAACAATTTTTTCAATTTAGACAGCAAAGACACATATTAATTTTCGTCACACCGTTAAAAAAACTTCAAACAAACCTCAAAGAATTCTCACTCTCTTTGCAGCAGAAATCCATTCAAAACCCACACTTCCCAAACTTTAGTGGAAAAGGTCTTTACTGTTTTTGTTCAGGTAAATTACTATCAGTTAGTAAATACTTCTGCGAACAACTCTCACTTTTTAAATATATCCACTATAAAACAACTAAAAGATAAAATGTAAAATAAAATATTTTTCATAATAAACACTTTAAGTTAATTATTCACTCTAAAGTATGTAATAAGGTATATTTTTTGGAAAACACGACGAATTTAACGATTAATCGGGGTTAAATACAATTTTCTGCTTGATTTATTATTTTTAGAACTATATTAATAAAATAATTCCCTAATTTTTTATTATTAAAAAACAAACAATTTTTTTGAGGAAACTTTGAGATAAGGAATATTATCTCAAAGCTAACCCCAAACTTGCTTTAAGACCGATAAAACTAGGAATTTAAAAAAAATATGCTGTTTAGATTCTGGATAAGAGGTTAGCATGGAGTGTTGAAGAATGTAAAGTCACAAAGATAGCTAAAAAATAAGTCAACGGCTTTCTTGAGTTGCAACTTGAGTGGAACTTGCTATCGCCGACTCTGCGGAAAATACTAAGGTAAAAGTTGTGCAACTTTTTAAAAATCGAAAAGCCAAAGGAGTATATTCACTTTGTAATAATAAATAACTATGACGCTAATAGAACCCGATAGACGGCTAACAGAAGCATATGGAGAAGCTACATCTTGGTTAGAGGAGTTAGGAGGAGAAGTTATTCCAACAGAAACATTCCCTTCTTCTTGGCTTACAGAGGATTTCTATAAGTTAATATTAAATCGAGATGTATTATCTTTCCTAGGAATACCTTATAAAGTTGCTGAAGAAGTATATTGCGACGAAGGTAGTGATAGAAGTATATTTTTACCCAAATATAGTTCAAAGATAGGAGTACAAAATCGTAAGGGTGTTGGGTGCAGAAGTGGGATAGGGCTAGCAACGGTGGGATACGACGATGGTGATAATAGACCTTATGGAGGGTGTTCTGCCCCGGCTGCTACATATGAACAAACTATATCAGCTTTAGGAGAATGGAAACCTAACGAACCATATGTCCAATTTCCTCTAACAACTTTCGATAAGGAAGAAATAAAACTTTCTTTAGTACCGGTTGTGGCTACTCAGAAATTGCCTACCGATTGGAGCGAGAAACTTCTTCCTGAGGGTGAGAAACCGTTTTGGAGAGGATACTCCGACTATCCAGTAGAACTAGGAATTTTGATAAGATGGTTTCCTCCATACCCTATTCGTATATACCGTTTAGGAAGGGCGATAGCAAAGACGATTCCGTATAGGAAAAACAAAGATACTCTTCTACGTTATCTTAACCAAAAGGTGTTTGTGGAAAATTCGATGAGATCTTGTGCAGATTGGTTAGCAGCTATTTTAAAAGTAGTTAAAAGAAGAGGAAGTGAGTACGAAGCACTCCAACTTTACGAGGTAGATATAGATAAGGATGGTGTAACTTCTCTCCCTCTTCAACCTGAACTTATGTGGGACGGATTGGAGTTCTCTCTACCTGATTACCATCTTGAAATTGCAAAGAGAGTACAAGGAAAAATAGTCTTTGTCGACTTAGAAGGCTTTATTCCTGGGGATTATACTCTTTCTTACTTCGGCTTGCTTGCAAGGAAGGAGCGAGAGGTCAAAAAAGTTTTCTTTGCTGTGGCTGATTTAGCAGCTTTTATAAGAAGCGTTTGGGGCAAAGAAGCATGTATAGATGCCATCGACTTATTTTTGGAATATTTGAGAGGTTATGGTATTAAAATTTGCCGGGAAAGCGCAACGATAGGAGTTGAAGGAAAATACCCTATTAAAGTTAGGTGCATATTTCTACTCTCTCCACTTTTTCGCTATTCTTTAACTAACATTTTATTTCGTCTCGAATCGTAAAAACCTACAAATTTTCGCGTAGCATAAAACTACGTAACATCCTTACCGCAATTTAGAAAGACAAAAACGATGAGCAGAAAATTCTAAAACTAGGAAGCACTTCAAAAACTTTTGGACATCAATTCTTTTGGCAATTTTCCATCCACAGTTAAAGGCATTGAACTTAGAGCTCCTAGAATTTCTTTTATTCTAGCTTTTTTATCCTTAGCTAAACTTTCGTATTTTTTAATCTCAGCAAGCCATTCCACAAAACTAAAAGGCAGATCTCCAACTATAGTTTGTCCTTCTGGCGGTTTCAGTTTATCTACTCCTAATTTTTGCTTAACCAGTTCAGCTATGGGTGGCGTCTCTACTTCTATATAAAAACTTCCATCGTCTTCTACAAAAATTTTCAGCTCAAAATCCACATCTTTTAAATCTTCTGCTATTTTTTTGGCTTCTTCCTTAATTTTTTCCAAATTTCCTAAACCTTTTAATTCTTCATCTAACGCTTTCTCGTCAAACTTTCCCTTTTTCACGCTTAATTTTATAACTCTCATCCTTCCTCCACTTTCTTTACTAATCTTACTAGATCAGCCGAAATCGTTACAGGAATAGGAACTGAAACTTCTAGCAACTCGATGGTAACCTCTCTTTTAGTTTTATCAAACCTTTTGATCTTGCCTTTTTCTCCTTTAAACGGACCTCCTACAACTTCTACTATGTCACCAACGTTAAACTCAATCTCAACTTCTCTAGGCTTTAAAAATCTGCTTATTTCTTTTAATTCTATAGGTTTTCTTATTATACCTCTAGCATGCGGTATATCTCTAATTGCCTTTTCTATATCACTAAGTTCTCCTTCAACCAAAATATAACCCTTGAGTTCCTCTGGATGCACTAAAGCTTTTATATCCAAACCTTGAACTTTTGCTTTCGCGGCCAAAGCCTCTAAAACTACCTTTTCTCTCCCAACTATTGTTTTTACGCTGTATATCATACTAACCTATAAAAAGAGTTGAAAAGATATAAATTAAAAAACCTAAAAAGCCAAGCAAGAGCAATCCTATGGCACAGACTTTAACCATAAATTTATAATCTTCTAAACTAGGCTTTTTAGCAACTCTCAAGACGGCTAAATACTCTTTTACACTTTTTCTTGCTCTTTCAAAAACTCCCATAAAATTTACTTAATGAATTCTAGTCCTAAAATCCTTTCTATTTCTTTTTTCTGTTCTTCAGTCCATTTTTTCTCTTTTCCAAAAATTTGTGGAGATTTTACACCAGTAACAACAACCAAAGTTCTTACAGTTTCTCCCAGCGATTTATCGATTTGAGCTCCCCATATTATTTTTGCATCAGGTGCTAGTCTGCTAGAAATGGTTTCTACTATTTGTTGGGCTTCTCTTATAGTTAAGTCAGGTCCTCCAGTTATATTTATAAGAGCTCCTCTTCCATTAGTTATATCAACCGAGAGAAGAGGATTATTTAAGGCCTTTTGGACAGATTCAAAAGCCCTATTTTCGCTGTCGCTCTCTCCCATTCCAATCATAGCTAAACCACCTTCATTCATAACAGCTCTTACATCTGCGAAATCCAGGTTTACAAGACCTGGTTTTGTAACCATTTCAGCAATACCTTTGACAGCATTTACCAAAATTTCATCGGCAATTTTGAATGCAGTTAAAAGAGAAACGTCAGGAACTATTTCCAACAGCTTATCATTAGGTATAACTATCAAAGTATCAACTGCGTCTTCCAACAATTCTAAACCCCATCTCGCATTTTCCATTCTTTTCTTACCTTCCATGGAAAAAGGCAAAGTAACGATGGCTACTGTTAAAGCTCCTAACTTTTTAGCAACTTCAGCTATGACGGGTAAACTTCCTGTCCCAGTATTGTGAACAACGAATCCTTCTGCAATAAAATTATGGCTTCCTTCTACGATTATGTCGTAGACTTCTTTTTTACCTATATATTTTACGGATTTAATCCTAGCAAAACCGAAATACTTGAAGAATTCGGCATTTGTTGGGCCCCTATATCCATAAAGGAATCCTAGTCCTCTTCTCTTTGCTTTTTTGTTTAGATTCTCATCGAGCTGGTAAACTCTGTAAATCCTGAGTGACCACGTGTCGAAGAACCTGGCCTTTTTTGAATTTGGTGGTTTAATTTTTCTTCTCCTATGCAAAACGTTTCCTGTTCTTAAACCTATACTATCACAAAGCACTTTTAGCTGCCTTATTAATTTCTCACTAGCCATTTCAAACCTAAGCTCTACTTTCTCCTTATTTCCCTTCTTAACTCTATAATAACTTCCATCAGCATCAGCCAAACCTAGGATAAATGCTTTTTTCTGGGATTCGGGTAAACTAAAAACCCAAGTTGGTATTTCTTTTTCTCTTGCTTTCTTATCAAGTCCTAACCTCTCTAATAATTCATAGGCTCTTTTAGAATTGGCATAGAACCAATTTTTCGATCTTTTAACTTTGACTTTTAGCTTTTTCTCAAGAAGCTTCCTGTAGTACTCATTTTTCTTTTCATCTTGCGATGGTGAGAAAAATACCTTCCAGCTCTTTTTCGATTTACTAATCCAACCGTCACCTAAAAGAAAGCCAAATAGCCTACAAAATTCTTCATCTGTAAAGCTTCCGTCAGGTAACTTATAAGGTCTTCCCTCGTCTGGAACCTTCCTTAATATAACAACTAAATCTCCTTCTTTTAGATCTCTAGCCTCTACCCATTCTAATGCAAATTTAGAGAAACGACCGTTACTTAAATTGTTAAGTTTAACCACTTTTAAGAATGGATGATCAAAAGATGCGTATAGCGTTCTGTTATTAGTTTTTACTTCGTAAACAGGTTTTATTCCAGTTTTCACAGAAGCGAGAACTCTCTTCTTAATCAGTCTGCCATCATTATCTATACAATACACCATACTACCAGGTTTTATCGAATCTATCCTTACAGGACCCTCAGGATTCGTTAAAATTAATGAATCTCCGACAAGGCATCCTCCGCCGAGGCCTGCAGTTAAAAATACCATATCAGCCCCTTGTAATGCTTTCTTTATTTCTTCCTTACTTTCCTTGGCAGCCTCCATTCCTAGTTGAGGGTCTGCACCAGCACCTAAACCTCCGGTCAACTCTCTTCCTATAAGGATTTTTTTATCTGCATCTGTGTACAGCAAATCTTGGGCGTCTGTGTTGATGGCAATAGTTTCTGCACCAACTATACCAACTTGCATTAATCTAGTAATTGTATTATTGCCAGCACCCCCTGCGCCTACAACTTTTATCTGAGTTTTCCTTCTTTCAAGAATTTCTCTTAATTCTTCATCTATATCCTTAGTTTTTGATTCAAAAGTGCTGCTTACAAGGTGCTTTATTCCCATCTATTAATTATTAGCTACCAGAAGATAAAAGCGAAAATGCAGGGGGTGGGATTTGAACCCACGAAGGCTCTACGCCACAGGGTCTCTCATCCAGCTCGTCGAAGCTTAAGATTTAGCCGAGCTGGCATCTTAAGCCTCGCAAGGCGCATGGAGCGCCTTCCTGCGCCTTTGACCAGGCTCGGCCACCCCTGCCTAAAAAATGTTGAGAAAAGCAAGTTTAAAAATTTTAAACCTTATCCACCTTTTCCCTTAGTTCCACTACTTTTTCCTTAAGAGTTTTTATAGCAAGTTTAATCAAATCAACCACGTTAAGACCGCATGCGCTTTCAACATAGAAAATAAATGTATCTTCTACTGGTGTAACAGAAATTGCGCCGTCTGTTAATTCAACACATTTATTGCATAAGTTACAACTTAACTCATCCACTACTTTCAACTTTCCGTTCTCTATTTTAAACACATTTTTAGGGCACCATCTAACAACTTCTTCTGGATTTTTAACATCGCCCACCTTTATTTTGGCAAGGTTCCTATAACCAACTATCCCACCCTGCCATCTTGCATGATCCTTTCCAAAACCTAGCTTAGCTGTAGCCACTAGTTCTATTTCTTCATCGTTAAATAATTCTACAATTGGTATTTTATCAAAGACTGGTCTAACATCTTTGGCTGTTGACTTCAAATCTCCTGAATAAACCATCGCAGGTCCTTTCTTCTTCAACAAGAGTTTGACTTGACATCTTGCACATCCCTTACCTTTACAACTGCATTTTTCTGGTAAATTGTAGAAATATGGATCAAAAGTTAGAGGAACTAAGCCCAAGCGGTGGGCAATAATCTCATCTGGCAGAACCGAATCGTTCTTTTTTACTTCTATTTCATAAATAGCCATCGTAGGAACTTCTGATAATATAGTTCTCCTTAAAGCAGAAGCAAAAGCATGTGTTATACCTTTAACTATAAACCTTATCTCTCTCTCGCTCAACTCTAGTATTTTAATTTCCATTTAAATCACATTACAATTAGATCTACTTATTTTTTAGCTTTAGCTAGCATTAAGTTAGGTCCTAAAGCTTTAAGAAGTTTAAGTAAAACTATAGATCCTACTCTAAACTTACCTTTAGCTATTACGTTGGGCCCTCTTTTTAAAGGATATGCAAAATACCTATTTTTCTTAATCTTTTGGGCTATGATATATGGCAACTTGCAACCTACCAATTTTTTCTTGAGCTGAAAGTTTATTTCATTTACAAACTCTATCAGCAATTTATTCAATTTTTCTTTAGGATTTCCAGCTCTAAAGTTTTCGAATGCAGTTCCTTTTAAGGGTAAAAATTTATAAATATGAATTTTTTCTGCCCCAGCTTCTACGCATTTTTTAATCATAGAAATTGTTTGGAAAACAGTTTCCCTACTCTGAAATGGAAGACCATAGATAAAGTAAACACCACAAAAAATGCCATTCTTTCTTAGCAATTTTATGGCTTTTAAAACATCTTTTGGACCAAAAGGTCTTCCTATTTTTTTGCAATGCTTTTCACTTCCAGTCTCACAACCTAAGTTTAAAGATGTACCCCTTAAATAGGATCCCAAAAGATCGGCTACATCTTCCGTTAGAAGATTTGCTTTTATGTTCTCTACATTTATAGAAGCTTTTCTATCCTTTACTTCTTTTAACTTAAAAAGTGAAGAAAGCAACTTTTTTATAGCTTTTAAATTAGCTGGTGGTTCTTTGGGGTTTGTTAGCGGAGTAGCTAGTTGCTCTCTTCCATAATCAAGAAAATCTGGAGCTTCTAAGAATATTCTCCTAACACCAATTTTTATTAACTCCTTTACCTCCTCAACTATGTAACTAGCTGGTAAAGACCTAGCTGGACCAAAGAATGAAGGTACAGAACAATAACCACAACCCGGTGGAATGCCAACTGGACAAAAAAGTCTCTTCTTTAAATCCTCGCTCTCGCAATTTCCACATTTTATGCAATTTCCAATTTTTGGACGTAAAAAATTGCTACATCCTCTAACAACTTCAACATAAACCTTAGATGCAAAATAAAGTGGGTACTTTCTAACAACTTGATTATAATTATTTATTTCTATTATTTCCTTAACCTTACAAAACCTTCTCTCAGAAAAGAAGATTCTGCTGTCTTTTTTAAAAACCAAATTTGGTACATCTCTGAGCTTATGCATGTCAAAATTAATTCTAAATAACTGCTGAAGTGCTATCTCTCCTTCTCCTATAATAGCAAAGTCAAAACCATTTCTAAAGCAAACATTAAAATCTGTCGCTATAGGACCTCCAATAATCTTATAACCAGCTGAATACTTTGACCAAATCTTTGATACCGCTCTAACGTTATTTAAATCAATTCTCATTCCACTTACTAAAAGCAAGTTAAATTTCCTGCACTCTTTTCTTTTTCTTTTGAACTCATAGAAATGCATAAACTCAAAATCGACACCAATTTTCTCCAGGATACCACAAACTCTCCTGGGTGCTATTGGTATTGCCTCTCTCCAGCTCTCTTTCTTTCTTGTGTTCAAGCAATCTACGAAAAGAGCTTTCATAATTTTTGAAAGAGCTACGAATTTAACTTTTTAATTTAAAATTAAGCTGATGAAAAGAGAGCCTTACCAAGGAATAAAAATCACAATAACAAAGAAAGGTTGGGAAGCTTTGGAATATGTAAAAATTGCTCGGGAAATTGTTAAAATATTTCCTCTTTTATCCTTATTAGATGAAGTTGGTTATAAAAAATGTAAAGAAAAAATTTAAACTCTTCTTCCCCTCCTTCCTCCTTTAGGTCTCATATAGCCGTGCGGTATTGGTGTAACATCTTCTATCATTAGAATTTTAAGGCCAGCTTTTGCTAGAGCTCTTATAGCGGGTTGAGCTCCTAATCCTGGAAATTTAGACTTAGCACCTCCAGGGCCTCTCACTCTTACGTAAACAGCCGTTATACCTTTAGCCAAAGCTTCTTCTGCAGCTTTTTTCGCTGCTAGCATAGCTGGAAACGGCATACCACCCTCTCTATCTTTATCTGTCATCATTCCAGCTGAATATCTAGCGATAGTTTCGCTTCCAGTTATATCAGTTATGTGAACTATTGTGTTATTTTTTGTGGAAAGTATATGAGCTATGCCTATTCTTTCCTTAGGCATTATTTCACCTTAATCCTTACCTCTATTTTATCTTCTTCGTTTCTAGGTACCAAATAACTTGGCCATATAACCTTTCTACCATTGATAAAAACATGACCATGGACTATAAACTGTCTTGCTTGCTTTATAGTATTAGCCAAACCTTTTCTATAAATTACTGTCTGCAACCTTCTTTCCAAAATATCTTCTACAGTTAAGCTTAACACATCATCGAGAGTTGCGTTTGGTGATTGTAAAATTCCAAGCCTATAAAGTTTGTTTATAAGCATCTTCTCCATCTTTTCGTTCCTCCTAGCATTAAGCTCTCTAGCCATTCTTCTGTATTTTCTTAAAATAGCTTCAGCCCTCCAAATTTCCCTCTTTCTCCTTAACCCATATTCTTTCATCAATTGCTTCTCCCTTTCTATCCTTGCCTTATCCCATCTTTTAAAAGGTTTCTCGTATTTCTTTCTTAATCTTCTCATTACTTGCCTCCTTTCTGTGCTTTCTTTCTAACAACACCAACTGTCCTACCTTTCCTAAAATGGCTTCTAGTTTTCTGTCCTCTTACAGGCAATCCCAACTTATGCCTCCACCCTCTGTAAGTTCCTAGCTCGATTTCTCGCTGAATATCCAAATTCATCCTTATTTTAACGTCCTCTCCAGTTAAGTGTATATTTTCTCCTGTTTCTGGATCTCTTCTCCTATTGAAAAGAAAAGGTGGTATTCCGTATTTTCCTGGATTCCTTATTATATCTTCTAATTTTTTCAAATCTTCTTCGCTAAGTTCCTTTAACCTTACGTTAGGGTCGAAACCTCCAGCCACACAAATTGCTTTACTCATAGCAAAACTAATCCCTTTTATTCCTAACAAAGCCCATCTTAATCTTTTATTTCCGTCTAGATCTGCATCGGCTAATCTAATTATGACTTTCTTCTTCTCCTTAACCAAAAGCTTCTTTAATTTTTCCTTTTCTTCCCTCTCTTTTTTAAGCTCTTCTTTCAGCTTTTCTTTGTATTCATCCTTTACTCTTGATATTCCCATGGTATTTCAAGTTTAGGTTAAGAAATTTAAATTTCTTAACCAATTAACTTCTGTATTTCGTCCAGCGTTATTATAGTGTTACAAAATGGACATCTTAAATAAATCTCCTTTTCATATTCGATTACCTCGAACTCACGATGAACATGCACCCCAAAATGTTTTTGCTCTCTTACGTCGTTAGTAATGCAATTAGGATGGGGGCATTTTAAGAAATATGTAGAAAAGCTCTTCGGGAGTTGTGGTTTGTATTTCTTAACTACTTCGTAATTCTTAATGATATTGACAGTAGGCGGATCATGAGGTCGCAGTAAAGCTATAACAACTTCTACATCTGGAGGTAGTTCTGTTAAACCTTCGGATTTTAAAATGTCCTTCTTTATGTATTGTGTGCTATCCGTATTTATAAGTAAGACTATTCTCTTCGAATAAAGGTCAAAACCACTATTTTCACTATATTTCTGTAAAGCTGCCAATACTATCATACCACGACCAGGAGGTAGGTGATCTATCACTATTCCATCCTTTATCTTGCTTACTATCAGTCTTCTATTATCCATAATTCTCCTCCACTAGCCACTCTATTAACCCAATCCTTACCCAATATCCGTTTTCTGCCTGTTTCCAATATGCCGCATAAGGAGTTTGGTCGATTCTAAGGTCTATTTCGTCAATCCTTGGTAGTGGATGAAGAATTATTAAATTGTCTTTTGCTCCATCCAGCGATTCCAAAGTTAATCTATAACTTCCCTTAACCCTTTCGTATTCAAGCGGATCTGAAAATCTCTCTTTCTGAATTCTGGTTACATACAAAACATCCATTTCTTTGATAATTTCCTTCCATTCTGTAATTGAAGCATACCTGTAACTTACTCCTGCCATTTTTAATCTCAACTCATAATAAAAAGGTAAACGAAGCGTCTCAGGACAAATTAAAATTATCTCGTTAATGTCGTAATTCAATAAGGCCAGGAGATTAGAATGATAAACCCTGCTGTTACGAAGGTCTCCCATAAAGCCAACAATTAAGCCATCAATTTTTCCATGAAGTTCCTTTATAGTATACAAATCTAACAAGGCTTGGGTAGGATGTTCGTTGGCACCATCACCAGCGTTAATTATACAAGCTTCATCTCCTACTAGTTTCATAAAGTACCTAGCAACTCCTCTTTCTTTAGATCTAACTACGATAAAGTTGCAACCATAACTTTTTACGTAAAGCATTACTGTATCCCCTTTACTTTCCCCCTTTTCTATAGAAGTTCCAGCAGACGAGGCAAAACCCATCGTTTCTATTCCTAGCTCTTTAAAAGCGTTCTCAAAGCTCTGACGAGTTCTTGTAGAAGGTTCAAAAAATAATAAACCAGCTTTCAAACCTAACTCATCGTACTTTCTAATATGTCCATTTTTAGCATCATCCGTAAGCCCAAAAACTTCTTCTATTTCCTCTCTACTAAGATCTTCTATACTGACTAAATGCCTCAAAAGACCCACCTAAAATTAGGAAGATTAGAATTTTAAAGTTAACGAGTGGACCGGCCGGGATTCGAACCCGGAGCCTCCCGGTTGCAAGCCGGGCGTTCTACCATTGAACTACCGGCCCTTGTTTCCTCTATAAATCCTTAGTTTCATAACTTTTTCTAAATTTTCACAAGCAGGTCTTACATGGCACCCTTTACAAACTCTTCTCCTAAAATTTGGAAGTTTAGACTTAGGCGGTACTCTTTGCGATCTGTAAGTTTCTTCAATTTTTCTTTTTAAATTCAAGAATTCCTTTTTCATTCGTTCCGTAATTTCGACCTTAACAAGTATTTTTGAGCCATAATAGACTAGCACACATTCTGAAACTTCTCTTCTGAAAAAATTTTCGACAAGCAAAGCTTCTCCTATACTCTGCAAAAGATGCTCCTTTTTAATATCCTTACCTAACTTTCCAGCTTTTATGTCTATGGTTACTATGCTACCATCATTCCTAAAGCAGATCAAATCTGGCGTTCCATCCAACCCAATTTTAAAACTCTCCAAAAATTTTTCTGGATAAATTTCTGAAAAGTTCTCTTCGATAAAAAAACCATAAAGGCTTTTTAAAAATTCAACTAAATCGCTCTCTTTGATTTCAACAGTTTTACCTTCAAATTTTTTAATAGCCTCCCTTGCTGATCTTTTTAAATTTTCTTCTAGAGACAATCTCTTAAGTCTACTTACGAATAGCCTAACAGCAAGATGAATCACTTCACCATCCCAGACCTTTCCTTTCTCCTCTTTAAACTGCTTCGACAAAACTATTTTTTCTAGCCATAATCTTCGAGGACATTGAAAAAATTTCGATACCTCAAGCGGTGTGACAAAAATCTTTTTAATCCTAGCGATCCTTCTTTTCACAATTTCCTTAACTTTCACCAAATCTCCTTCTTCAAGTTTTAATATCCTAACTTTACCTCTTTTTCCTTCTATCTTTCCTAATTTTTTCAAACAATCTAAAATTATGAAAAAAAGATCAGAATTCGGAACGTTTTTAACAAAAATTTCGTGCAAAAGCTTTCTTATTTCAACCTCTTTCTCGCTAAACCTTTTAATTATCCTCAAAACGTTTACAATTTCCTTACTCCTATCTCCAACTTCCCATCTCACGCAATCAACTTCTAGCCCAGTAAGGCTTTTTCTTCTTCCTCCAGAAATATCTTTCGCATTTCTTTGAGCAAAAATAATAGATTGAGCCATCTAGCTTAACAAACATCTTTCCCTTTCCCTTAGGTATTTCTTGTCCACAAAAGGAACACTTCATCTTACCTGCTTTCTAACCTCATTGCGACCTCCATCTCAGTTTCCCTAAGCATTAGCACGTCACCAACTCTAACAGGACCCATCACATTCCTAATTAAAACTCTCCCTTTATTAGGGCCGTCTAAGACTTTGCACCTTACTTGAGTTACTCCCTTAACACCGCTTCTCCCAAGTATCTCTATAACTTCAGCTGGCCATGCATCAGCCATGCTATTTCTTTATTTTTTCTAGTTCTTTGACGATTTCTTCTACAAGTTTTTTAGCTTCACCAGGTTCAACTATACAAGCTGATGCAGCAGCAACTTCTATTCCACAATACCTCCCTAATTCAAGCTTGCTTGGGACATAAAGATAAGGAACTCCTTTTTCTTCGCATAGAGGTGGTAAATGCATAACAATTTCTTCTGGATCTACATCTTCTGCTATATAAACGAGCTTAGCTTGTCCTCTCTCTATAGCTTTTGTAGTTTCGTTAGTACCTTTTTTAATCTTACCGGTAGCTCTGGCCAATTCTATAGCTTGCAATGCTTTTTCTACTAACTCTTTTGGAGTCTCAAATTTTACGTACGACTTTGGCATATTCTCAGCTTTTTAATAATTAAATAGACAGTTTAAAAAATGTTAGGGGTGGGAAAAATAAAAAATTCCGTCTGCTTTTCTACAAAATCCAACCCTAAATAATTGAATTATTTCACCCTTTTTCACATTTTTGATAGAAGGCTCTGCTAAAGCTGTTATCTCTTCTCCGTTTGGCATTAATATTTTTATTTCCTCAAATGGCTCAGAAACCCAATGAATCTTAGGAACTTCAAATTTTACTTTTGGAGAAACAATTTCAGAGATTTCATTTAGTTTTATCGTACAAAAATAGGCAAGCCCTACTTCCTTCCCTTTATACTTCTCGAAATCTTCTTTCTCTACATAAATAGCTTCGGGGTTTATTTTAATCACAGTTTCTCCCCTTTCTGGGAAGTTAGGATGGAGCTTCTTTTTAATTTCCTTCGCTTTTAGACCTTTTATTCTAATTTTTCTCGGATTGAAAACACAGAAGTATCTATTTGCTTTTGGGTCTATTATTTTTCTGTTTTCCGCGTACAATATTTCAGCAGGTACCTCAACATCTGCCAAACTCAAGCCCATCTTAATTATAAAATTCCTTAAAGCTTCTGGTTGGATTCCCCTTTCCATCAAAGATTGTAAGCTCCAAGTTCTTGGATCTTTCCATCCTTTAAGCAAACCCTTTTCTATAGCTTTTCTAGCCTTACTTTTGCTTAATTTTGCTTCTTTAATTCTTAACATTCCATAATGTATGAAAGGTATAAGCGGCCAACCAAAAACTTTCCATATAAATTCTTCGACCCTATCTTCTATCACTAAATCCTTTCCTCTTAAAATATGAGTAATTCCTAGCAAATGATCGTCTATAGCCCAAGAAAATTCTAATAGAGGCCATACTATGTATTTATTTCCAACCCTAGGATGTTCTCTTTCGCATATCCTAAGCAATACCCTATCTCTAAAGGCTGGGTCAGGATGCTTCATATCGGTTTTTAATCTTACAACCGCCTCTCCCTCTCTAAATTTACCTTCTAGCATTTCTTCAAATTTTTCTAAATTATCTTCTATACTTCTTGACCTACATTTGCATTCAACTCCAAGTTTCCTATTCTTTCTTAAAACTTCAACGGGACATTCACAAACATAAGCAAAACCTTTTTCTATAAGTTTCTTTGCATATTTGTAAAAGATTTCTAATCTATCAGACTTGTAGTATATCTTATGAAATTTTACACCAAGCCATTCAAGACCTTCTAGTATGAGATCGTAAGCCTCTGGTAATAATCTTTTTTCTTCACTGCCTATAGTATCGTCAAAAACCAGTAACAATTTCCCTTTATACATCTTTACATATTCATCGTTTAAGATAACCATTCTTGCATTTCCTATATGTAAAGGTCCAGATGGAAAAGGAGCTAGCCTCATAACAACTTTTCCTTCCTCAGCGAGAGGCAATGGTGGTAATTTGAATTCCTTACCTTTTACTTCTAATGTTATGCCAAGCAACTGGGCTTTTTCAATTATCTCATCATAACTCAGCTTGTTAACTTCTTCAACAACTTCTTTACATACCTTAATAACTTCCTTAATTTTTTCTCGAAGCTGAGGAAGTTCTCCTAAAACTTTCTTAATTACTGCATCCTTCCTTGCCTTCCCAAATTTGAGTGCATTTTTTATAGCATATTTAAACGCAATTTCTCTCATGCTAAACAAAAATTATTGAAGCATACCCAACAACAGAACTTTTATCGCCAGTTATATCACCAGAAGTTTTGTAACAAAGCAACTTTCCTTTTTTCGCTCCTAATTCCTTGCAGCAAGAAATTGCTATTAAAATAGGGCCAAAACCACAAACAGAAGCGTTAAGCTTTACTAAATTTTCATAAAATTTCCTTTCGTCCATTTTTTCTATAAACTTTATAAGTTTTGTATCAGCCTCCTTAGCTTTTTTATGAGGAATGTAATGAGAAAAATCTGACGATGCAAGCAAAATCCATCTTTCGCTTGCTTTCTTTATGCAATCAGCTATAAACTTTCCTACTTCTATGCATTGGTTAAAAAATTCTTCGCTCGGAAACGGATGCAAAACCGAAATTGGAACAAACCTAAAATCGTTACCAAATCTAAACTGTAAAAATGGCAGCTGAACTTCTATTGAATGCTCGCTTTCATGCGGTATAGCGTCTAATTCTATCCATCTACACTTTAATAAGCAACTAGCAAATTTTGTATCTATTAGAATCTCTCCTAGAGGAGTTTTCCACAAACCTTCTTTTAAGATAGCAAATGGTGAACCCAAACCATAATGGTTTGGTCCTATGATAACATAATTTGCCTTTTTAATCCTCGAATATACCCAAGCGGCTGTCGTTCCAGAATATACATAGCCAGCATGTGGTACTATTGCACCATAAAATTCCTCTTCTTTTATAAATTTAGGGCCAAACTTGTGGTTAATCAATTCTTTTATAAGTTTAATTAACTCATCTGGATCACTAGGATAGAATGAACCTGCAAATCTTGCCTCCCTTATTTTAATCATCAATTAAAATTGCAAAATTTCCATTAAAATTATATAATTTGCGGGTTAACCTTATTAAAGCTACTAAAGATAAATTAAATAGACTGGAGGTAAAACGTGAGGGGAAAACGCTTAATGAAGTTGTTCTTCCATACTAAACCAGTAAAGATATTATTAGAATTATTAACTGGTCCAAAATACGCAACCATTATAGCAAAAAAAATAGATTGTACTTATTCGCATACGGTAAAACTTTTAGATGTTTTTAACGACTATGGGATTGTTAGTTTCGAAAAGAAGGGAAGGATCAAAATAATTAAATTAACGCCAAAAGGAGAGGAACTAGCGACTGCTCTTCATAAGTTAGTTTCTTTGTTGGAATCTATTAGGAGAAAATAGTTAAAGCTTCCTCCCCTTTCTTATACCATTTTTTAAGTTGGCTCTCTGTATAAAGTTCGTATTCTGTAGCTAAATATCTTGCATGGCCAGCCAACCTATCAACTATAGGTCCTGGCAAGCCTGCAGATATAAGTTGCGTTTTGAAAAATTTTCTTAGTACGTGAGGATGTAAATTATATCTTTTACCCACTTTCTTTGAGAAATTCTTAAATGCTTTGCTTAGTATAAACTGAAGGTTTTGGTAGGACATCTTCTTTCCGCTTTTCGTTGCAAAAATATAAGATTCTTCAGTTAGTTTTTCACCCCTTTTCTTCCTTTCCTCTAAATAAAGTTGTAAGTATTTTTTAGCTTCGTTCGTTATGAAAGTTATCCTTCCTTTTCTATGCTTTGAAATAAGAGACTTTACTTTAACCTTAGGTGGGTTCGTATTTAAATCCACATCTTTTAACCTCAACTCTAATAGCTCGCTTGCTCTTAATCCTGAAGATAAAAGAAAAAGTATGATAGCTTTAGTTCTTAGATTTGCCCTAAGCAAAATTTCTTTTAAATCATCTTTTGAAGGAAGGTAATCCTCATGAATAGCATACTGCCTTAGCTTAATTTTTTCCTTTATTTCTATTCCATTTGCCTCGAAGAACTTTTTTAAAGAAAATGCCCAAGTTGCCACAGTCTTAGGAGCTAAATTCCTTGATGCCATCTTTATTAAAAAATCTTTGTAAAGTTGATTAGGATCTACAAGGCCTTTCTTTATATCTTCAACCAACTTATCTAAATTGTCAAATTCCATAACTTTTGAAAAATACTTCAGACCTTTTAGGTAAGTATTTTTAGTGTTAATACTTCTCGTTAAAAGCAAAAGTTCACCAAGCATCCTTTTGACCGAGCTAAATTTTTCTATTTCCACATTATTGATTTAAAATTTTACGAGGAAAAAGTTGTATGAGACTGCCATTTGCTATAAAAGATCGTGTATATGGAATAGCAGGGGAGTTTGAAGAACGTATCGATTCTTTCCTTAGGAATGAACTAGGATTAACCCCTATATTGGATTACGGGAGGGAGCGTGAATTATTTAAATTTTACATGGATGAGCATGGCGACATAATAGTATTGAAAATAAAACGTTCGGAAAGGCCGCTCATCTTAGATTTAAGAGTATCAGGAGAAAAAGTTAGATGTAAATTATTTGGCTATCTTGTTGAACCAGAAATCTACACCTCTGACGATTGCTCACTAAATAAATTAGATTTACGAGTATTATTCAGTTACTTTAAAAGTTCTTTTGAAGAAGAAGTTAAAAAAATAATTAAAGAAAGGGAGGAAGAAATAATCAGATTATACGAAGAAAAGAAAGCCATTCGTTCCTCTTACATAGTTTAAAACTTTTAATTTTTCTAATCCAAGTTAGGAAACATGGAAAAATTGAGAGGGGCCTTGCTTAAATCGTTAAAACAACTTAGAGAAATCTCTAAAAAAAGAAAATTCGAACAGTCTGTAGAACTTATAATAAATCTTAAGGGAATAGATTTGAGAAAGCCAGAAAATAGGATAAAAGAGGATATTATATTACCGCATGGTAGAGGAGATGAAGCAAAAATCGTTGTATTTTCTGATACTTTTAAAGATTTGCCCTGCCCTGTGTTAGGAAGCAAAGAAATAGAAGCGTTAGGAAAGAATAAAAGGGAAGCTAAAAAATTAGCAAGAAAGACAGATTTTTTCCTAGCAGAGCCAAGGCTTATGCCGTTAATAGGAAGGAATTTAGGAAAGGTATTAGCACCAAGAGGAAAAATGCCAAGATTAATTAAGGGAGACCCGAAGAGTATGATAGAAAAATATAAGAAAGCTATTATGATAAAAACAAAGGATAACCCAGTTATCCAATGCAAAATTGGAAAAGAGAGCATGAAAGACGAAGATATTGCTGAAAATGCTATGGAAGTTATAAATACAGTAATTTCAAAATTACCAAAAGGTAAAGTTAACATAAAAAGTATTTTTCTGAAGTTTACGATGAGCAAACCTGTAAGGGTTGAAATAAAATGGTAAGCGAAAGAAAAATCCAAATGGCTGAAGAAATTAAAAAGCTTCTAAAAGATTATAGAAGTTTTGGTGTTTTTGACTTGTTCAAGCTTACAACAAGAGAGTTCCAAATTATTAAGAGAAGATTAAATGATCTGAAATTTAAAGTAGTGAAAAAGAAGATATTCATAAAAATTTTAGAAGAGTTAGGAAAGAAGGAAATAGAAAAATATTTGCCTAATCAAATTGGTTTATTTTTTTCGAACGAAACCAATCCATTCAATCTTTTCAGAAAAATCGAGAGATGCATAGTCTATAGATTTGCGCTTCCAGGTGATACTGCACCTAGCGATATAATAGTGCCTCCAGGACCTACTAAGTTAAAGCCTGGACCTGTCATAAGCGAATTTGCCAGGGCTAAAATACCAGCAAGAGTTGAAAAAGGCGTCATAACCGTAGTAAAGGAAGTTACTGCAGCAAAAAAAGGTGATGTTATAACAAAAGAATTGGCTTCCATTTTAAGGAAGCTTGAAATAAAACCAATTCCAGTTAAGTTAAAAGTAAGCGTTATTTGTTGCGATGGGGATATTTATCCGAGAAATGTTTTAGAACTTGTTTTTGAATATCCAAACTTACTCAAACGATGCATACAATATGCGTTCAACCTTTCGATAAACATAAATTATCCAACTAAAGAAACTATAAGATATTTAATTATGAAAGCATATTATCATGCTAATGCGTTGAATAGGGTGATGAAATGAAGGAAGTTTATGCAGCTTTATTATTGCATAGCGCCGGTATAGAAATAAACGAAGAAAACATCAAGAAAGTGTTAAGTTCAGTAGGAATAGAAATAGACGAAAATAAAATAAAAGCCTTAGTTGCTTCTTTAGAAGGAGTTAATATAGATGAAGTTATCCAGCAAGCTCAGACGATTCCTACGGCTGCAGCAGCTCCTGCTGAAGAGAAAAAGGAGGAAGAAAAGAAGGAAGAGGAGGAAAAAAGAGAAGAGGAGGCTATAGCAGGGTTAGGAGCCTTATTCGGATAATGGAAAGATTGCTTAAACTAGCAGAAAAGATTAAAGATAAGAATCTAAGGAAAAAAGTAATAGAACTTCTAAAAAATCCTAGTTTACAGCATCCAGAATTTAATAAATATCCTAAAGAAAAGCTTGAAAATGCCATCTCACTTTTTACAGTAACAACACCCTCAGGCCCTATTACGGTACCAAGAGATGTTTTAAATCATACTATAGCTGTAACCAAAGCTTGCATTTGCCTATCTCAGATATTAAAAGATACTTTTGGATTAAAGCTAAACGAAGATTATCTCATAGCAGCTGCTTTGTTGCATGATGTTATGAAAGTCTTTGAGTGGAAGAGAGATGAAAAGGGTATTGAGCCAACTGGAATTCTTTTAGACCACTCTATGCTAGCTGTAGCAGAGCTTTATAGAAGAGATTTTCCAGAAGAGGTTATCCATATAGTAGCGTCGCATATAGGAGAAAGTGGGCCGACGCCGCCAAGAACTTTCGAAGCTTTGCTGCTTTCTCAAGTAGATTCGATGCTCTCCTTAATAGAATTTAGAATAGCCCAACAAGCTTCATACTACCTTCTGTCACAGCAATCGAAAAAGGATGAAAAATAGGAAAATAGCAGAAAAGGTAGGAAAAGAATTAGCTCTTTTTCTTGAAAACTTAAAAATAAAGAATGCCTTGCTTATTCACGACGAGGATTGTGATGGAATAAGTTCAGCTAGTATCTTAGCTAAATTATTGAGAAAAAAAGATATAGAGATAGAGTTTTTAGCTGGACATGCAGGAGAAGATATCAAGATAAGCAGAAAGTTTGATTTTTACTTTATCTTAGACATACCAGATCTTAAGCTCAAAACCAAAAATTATGCCATATTAGACCATCATCTACCGACTAAAGTTAACGTTCCTTATTTCAATCCGAGATGCATAGACAAAGAAGCCTATATACCAGTTTCTTGCTTTGTTTATGAAGCTTATAAGGAAATTGTAAAAAAAAGGGATGCCTGTTGGTTAGCTGGAATCGGTATTTTAGGAGATTTTGCGATTAAAAGCTGTAAATACGTTCTAAAAGAAATAAAAAAGGAATTTCCAGAATTGATTAGTGGTTTTTCTCGAGAGTTACTTTTCGAAAAGTCGTTACTAGGAACTTTAACAAAAATAATTAACAGCTCAAGAATTGTAGCAGGGAAAAGAGGAGCTTCTATGGCTGCAAGCTTTTTGTCTAAAATAAATGATTGGAAAGAAGTTTTCAAGTTTAAAAAGAAAGAAAGCAAACTTTTGCTAAAATGGTACTTCAAATATATCGAGGAGATGGAGAAAATATTAAAGGTTTTTGAAAAGGAGAAGCTTGAGAATGAAAAGTTTGTCTTCTTTTTAGCGGAATCTAAATACAACTTAAGGTCTACCCTAGCATCTTACTTAACAAAGTTTTACAAGGGTAAGGTAATAGTGATAGGGCAAACTATTGGAAAGTTTATTCATTTTAGTGCAAGATGCGAAGGTTGTAGAATTAATCTAGTAAAGTTTATAGAAAAATTAAAGAAAAGCGTAAACGCTGAGGGGGGAGGTCATAGGCAAGCTGCTGGGTTTAGAATAAGAGAGGATAAGCTGAATGATTTGTTATCTATTTTGAAATTTTGAAATGACCCCCTTCGTAACCAGTAAGTTTTTAAGAGAAAAGTTAAATTCATGAGATGCATTAGATGCGGATCTCCTCGAATAATAAGATTTCTTGATGGAATGGGGGAGAGAAGAATTTACTGCAAGGATTGCAGGGGAAGTTATCTAGAAGAAGCTGTTCTGGAGTTCGGAATAAAACCATTAAAGGAATTCATTTATACAAATCCACGAATCTGAATATGAAGGTTAATATTAATATCATAAACGACAGAGATGTAAAGAAATTGCTTGTAAGTGTAAAACTAGGCAACAAAATTTTTGGATTTATCAAACCAATTGTGTAACAAAAAATCCATGGTCAGCTTGATAAGGGTCTAATCTAACAAAGTCCAAAACTTTAAAGTTTTCCTCTAATTTTTCTCTAGCTTCCCTAAAGACTATTGAAGGTCTTTTAGTTACATCAATACTCCTAGATTTAATAGCAACCATGCCAAACCCTCCTTTTCTAAGGAATTCTAAACAATTTTTAGTAAAAATTTCGACCTCCTGCGGGTCTGCAACATCGCAATAGACCAAGTCTACCTCAAACGGAACTAGATCTCTGTATTCCTCAACTTTCCTAGCGTCAGCCAAGATTGGCATTATATTCTTCCTCTTTTCAGCTATCGGAACCAATTCTCTAAGGACTCTACTGCTAATTTCTACTCCAAAGATTATACCTTTTCTTCCAACTATATCGCTAAAATGTGAAATTGTAGTTCCAGTAGCAGCACCTAGATATAAAATTTTAAATCCTTTTTTTAGCGGAAACTTCTTGAGCCCATTCTTTATAGCTGCTGCTGGCTTGCTTCTCCATTTATCCCAAATCCTGTACTCAACATTGCCTATCTTTATCAACTTTTCTCCATAAACCTTTTCGCCAGGAACCAAGTTTATAGTAGCTAAATCTTTTCCTATCTTATAAACACCTTCAAACTTTTCTTTTACCTTCATATTCCTCCATTATTTCTTTAATCCTTTCTTCTAAGTCTTGCTTAAGTTTAGGTCTTAGTTCTTTAGAATAAAAATCTATTTTAGCGGCCATGCTAAGCTTGCTGGCCAAAGCTCTGGCTATTTTCCCTCTCAGTTTTTTAGGAGCTTTTTGGATATATGGATGAATAAAAATTATACCATGCTTTGGAGATTTTCCTCTACCTCTTAAAAATCTGAACAAAGCTTTTTCTGCTCCCATTAGTTGAATTGTAGAAGCTGCTGCTTTTGCAAGTTTTTCTAAGCTTCCAGCTTTACTTATTAGTTTTGCTGCAAGAATAGTTCCTGCAATATTTTGCAGATTTGGTGCGAACTCTTTCAAATTCTTCTCCAAATAATCGACAAGTTTACTTCTTAACTCAAAAAGTTTGAGCAAAGTTTTTGAGTATTCTTTTAGAATTTCTTCGTCAAGATCCTTAAGCTCGGTCCCCATGCTTCTAGATGCTAAATCTTCCATTCCCTCGATTTTCTCTTTTCTTCCAAATTTTGCAACTAACTCAGCAAATTTTTTGTGATCGCTTACTACTTTTTCCATTTCTGGAAAATGGTATCCATACCATTCTCTTAACCTTTCAACCAAAATATTAATGCTTTTATCCAACTCTTCTACAGCTCTTATAGCTTGAATTATAAATGGGTCCCTTCCGATGGACTCTTTTATAGCTATCCTTGCCAATTCGGAACCGGCTAAACTTAAAAATTCAAAGAGTTTGGTTATATCCTTAAATTCTTCGTAGCAAAATTCTAAAAAATTCTTCTTAAACAGCTTCTCGACTCTCTCATCATATTCAAACGGAAAGTTGTCTTTTTTTACAACAAAATAAACATCAACATTTTGTTTTTTCATTTCTTCAAATAATTCCCTTTCTTCTTCTATTAAACCAAACCTTGACTGCCAAAACTTTTTTGCAGAATAAGATGGATCTTTACCAAAAAACTTTTTAGCAATAAGCTCTCCCTTATCGCTTACGCAAAAAACTCCAACTAGATTTGTAAAAATATATGCTTTCATACTTTATTTTTCAAACTAAAAATTATTCAATATGGAGTACTTATTTTTAGTGGGCATAGCCTTAATTTTTATAGGTTTTTTCCTGATCCTACTATCGGCATTTTTAATGGCGAAAAAGACAGAAGCTGCCTTCGTAGGTTTTATAGGGCCTATACCAATAGGGGTTGCGACTAACAAAAAGTTATTGTATTTTGCATCTATTTTATCTCTAGTTCTGTTTTTAACTTTTATGTTCATGTTCTTAATGGGCAAAACATGAAAAAGTATTTCTTACTAGCTTCTAAGGATGGATGCATAATAGTTAAGAAAGAGAAAAAGATTTTAAACACGCATTTTGGTAGGATAGACTTGAGCAAAATCAAAATTGGGAGAAAAGTGAAGAGTCATCTTGGGAAAGAATTCATAGTATTAAAACCAAGTTTAAGAGATTTTTTGGAAAAGATTGCAAAAAGGGGTGCTCAAGTTATTTTACCAAAAGACATGGCTTTAATCCTTGCTTACACGACACCAAAACCTGACAGTCTTATATTAGATGCTGGTACAGGATCGGCTTTTGCAGCTATTTACTTAGCTAATTTTATACCTAAAGGAAAAGTGGTAAGTTATGAAATAGATGAAAGGTTTTTTAAGTTGGCTAAAGAGAACTTAAAAGAAATAGGGCTGAAAAATGTTGTTCTAAAAAGAAAAGATGCTACGAAAGGGTTTGACGAAAAAAATGCAGATTTAATAATTCTTGACCTTAAGGATGTGATAAAAGTTATTCCTCACGCTTTTGAGTCTTTAAAGTCTGGTGGTTATCTTATCATTTATTGTCCTACAGTTGATGAGTTGTTATCGGTTTGCAAAGAATTGGAAAAGTATAGTTTTTTCGAGAGAAAAATAGTCGAAAATATAGTTAGGGAATGGCAATTTAGAAAAACGTTAAGGCCAAAAACTATGGGCCTTATGCATACTGGTTTTATAGTTATAGCGAGGAAATTAAGTTAAATTATGGAAACTGAAAAAATTAAGAATGCTATACCGGAGGAATTACCTGAACCGGCACCGAGTATTACTCCAGAACTTGTTAAAAGTACTTTGGAAATTTTGGAATCAAAAGGGTTAGTTTATCTTACGGAAAAAGCTGCTTATATACCTACGCAAAAAGGATGGAGGTTGCTTACAGAAATTAAAACTGTAAAAGAAGAAATAGAAGCAGTAGGACATAAAAATTTAGATTTAACTTCTGAAGAGTCAATCAGCTTAACTAAAAGTGAGGAAATTAAAAGCTCTACTATAGGAATTAAAGCTAACAAAGCTGCTAAAGATTTGAGGGAAGATTTTAAAAACGCGGCAAAGCAAGGGAGAAGAATAGAAATAAAGATTGAAGTCGATGGCTTAACGGAAACGCTTTTTGCTTTTGGGTCTCCAGCGCTATTGTTTGAAAGTTCTGATGTTTTAGAAATAAGAAAGGATGATGAAATTAACAAAGCTACTGTAGCTATACTTGCTAATAAAAGCGCTAAAAATCTAGGAGAAGAAGTTAAGAAAGCGCTCAAAGAAGGGAAAAAAGTCAAAGTAATTCTAATAGTCAGAGCAGATTAGCTTTCGATTATCTTTACCTTAAAATACAAAACATATTTCGTATTATAGAAAAGTGCTTATAAAA
>CAZGBT010000006.1:0-53044 GCA_964524025.1 uncultured archaeon
GACCTAAAATTATGGTACTGTAAACTTATTCTGGCCTTCGGTTTTATTATTAATCTCTTAACTTTAAAATTATCAGCTTCTAGCAAAGTTTCATGAGAACCCCAAGGTTTTAACTGCATTTTCTCATCTTTTTAATCTCATATCTTAAACTAGGAACTCTTATTAGCAAATTGCAATTTGAGCATCTAAAAGAAAAAGGTTTTCTCCATTTTTCTCTTTTTTCTTCCTCAAAACCACAATTAGGGCATTTATAAATTACTCTAGCATCGTTTTCTTCCTTAAATTTTATAACCCTAACTTTCCCTACAAATCTCCATTTCTTATCTTTTAAAATTCTAGTAGTAATATATTGTAACTTCATACAGGCTTCCTTTTAGGCCTTAAGGCTCTAGAGCCGCATTTTCTACATTTAACTTTTCCAGCCCTTACTTTAGCAGGATCAGCTCTTATCTTACTTTTGCAAACTCTGCAAACAAATACATTAGTAAAAAGTCTGTCTATAACAACCTTCGGTACTCTTTTTGCCATAATTTAGGTTTTATTAAGAATTTTAAATTACTTTAATCCAAGCGACAAACAAATTAAGAAAATTATGAACAAAATTAGCAAAAATGATGCTTCGGCTCTATCTATCCTTCTTCTTGAAGTAAAAACTAAGAATATCCAGAGCGATAAAGAAGAGATTAAAGCAAAAAATGGTAGGAAGAAGAATTCATAAAGTCTTAAAGTTCTTGCTAGCATAGTAATTCCTAAAACAAGGCTAACATCTGTCAAACAAGATCCTATTAAATTGCCTAAAGCTAAAGAAACCTCTTTCTTTTTTAAAGCTGCAAAAGTTGTTGAAAGTTCTGGCAAAGAAGATCCAATAGCTATTAAAGTAGCTCCAAGAATAGATTCGTGAACCCCCAATTTGTTAGCTAGTCTTCCAGTTGCTTCTATCAGTATTAAAGAAAAGAGAAAAACAGAGAGAGATGAAAAAATTAGCTTAAAAGTCTGCTTATAAATCTCTATAGGTCTCAAAATTGCTTCTAGGAAAGAATATCTTGTTAATTTTTTGAAAGTAATTTTTTCTTTAGTTAAATAAAAGCAATAGCATAAAAAGACGAAAAGGAGGATTAAAGAAATAATTCTTCCGGAAAAGGGAACAGTTGAAAATAAAAATAAAATTGCTATGGTAAGAACTAGCATGTTAAGTATTTTTTGCAAAGGTTCCTCCCTTAAGGTTAAAGGATTATATAAAGCTGCAATTGCTAATATAAAGCAAATATTTGTAACGACAGAACCAAAAATGTTTCCTAAAGAAATGTTAGGATGTTCAAGCAAAATGCTATCCAAAGAAATTGCAGCTTCTGGTAAACTAGTAAGAACTGATAAAAATATAAAACCTATAGCTAAACCTCCAAGCTTGGTTATTCTTGCTAACTTCATAGCAGATTTAACGCACTCTTCGCTTAGTTTAGAAATTACTAGTAAGGAAATTAAGAAAACAAAGATTTCTAGCATAAAAAAGTTTTGGTAAAAAATTTTATTCAATTTTATGAAAGTTTTGCCAAGAAAATTTTATTTAAGGAATCCTAAGCAAGTAGCTATTGACTTGTTAGGAAAGCTTTTGGTAAGAAAAATTGGGAAACACTTGCTAATAGGCAAAATAGTTGAAACAGAAGCTTATTTTGGTAAGGAAGATCCTGCTTCAAGGGCTTATTCTGGCAGACCAAAATTTTGTGTAAAGCTTATGTATGGAGAAGTTGGAAGGGCTTTAATTTATATGGTACATGCAAATTGGCTTTTTAATATAGTAGCTCATGAAACTGGCAAAGGAGGAGCTGTTTTAATAAGAGCTGTAGAGCCCATTAAGGGAATAGAAATTATGAAAAGATTTAGAAAAGTCGAAAAAATAACTGACCTAACGAATGGTCCTGGAAAATTATGCAAAGCTTTTAATATAACTAAAGAATTTAACGGTATAGATTTGACTAAAAAAGGAGATATTTTCGTAGCAAGCGGTAAGAAAGAAAAGTTTACAGTAGAAAGTTCTTTTAGAATAGGCGTTAGTAAGGATTTGCCAGAGAAATTAAGGTTTTATATAAAAAATAACATTTTTGTCTCCAAATAAACTCTTGATAAATTTTAAAAAAGTCGTCCCATTTTCGGTTATCTTATAAGTTAAATCATCTCTTTCTACGAAACCTTGATGTTCGTAATGTTCTAAAAGGAGGATTAAAGATTTCTTATCATAAATTTTAAGAGCTTTATGCAATTCTGAAAAAGCTATTTCCCTTCGTTGCTTGATTAGTAAAAGTGGGAAATAAATAAATTTAGCAGCTTCAGAACTACTAACTTTCTCTTTGCAGGTTGTAGATGTGTATTCTTTAAACTCGTCTAAGTTTCGATAAGGTCTTATGGAAAACAATTTAAAAACCATCTTTGCCTTTCTTGCCTTTGAGGTACTGTATTTACTAGCTATTTCATCACGATCCTCAAAAATATACAACCATGTACCATCCTTAATCCTTTCTTCTCCTCTTTCAAAAGAAATTTTTCTAACTCTTATATTAGTTTGCAATTCAAACTCGCTTTCATAAAGCTCTACTTCACGTTTCAAATCAGGCTCTAACAAAGGATGGCAATAAAGCTTGTTTCTTAGATTGAGTTCGATTTCTTCAGATAAAGGTTTTATTAAATCAAAATGCTTTTTACATAAACCTGAATGTGGGTTATATTTTTTAGCATGTGTAGCAAAACAATCTTCGTTACAAAAAACTTCTTTCGCTCCTTCATCTATTCCTAGAAAATGCGAGATTAAAGAATAATATATTTCATGTTTTATGGAAGTTGCTGTGCATACGTAAATTCTTAAGCTGCTAGGTATACTATAGCCTTTTGCATAAGCAAGCGGATATAATCCGTAATCGAAAATAAATCCGTCGAAAAGTTTTATAGTTAAAGTTATTTCTTCCATCAAGAATTTATTGCTAATTAATCTTAAAAACTACTTTTATTCAAATATCAGTTTTTCCTCCATTATCCTCGCTTTTCCTCCAGCATTTTTTATCAAAATAGCTATTTTTATTAATCCTTCTAAATCTTCAGAACTCCAAAGACTTCTTTGAACCATTTTAGCATTCATCTTTCTGAGCAGCCTATTTATCTTTTTCTTAAAATAAGGAAGGTTGGTTGGAATGTCATAAGCCAAAATAAAAGATTTCTTTTTCATGAGGGTACATATGTACCCTCTTTTATAAATACTTTTCTATAATTTAATATATTTTTTTAACTGCAATTATTCAAAAAGTTCACCCAAAACTTCTTCCATTTTTTCTTTTTTAGGAGGGTAGAGTAAAACATCCAAAATTTCATCTGCAGCTCTGAGGCACAATTCCCAATTAGTAGAAACTCTTACGTTCTTCTTCCTTAACTTCTCTAGCAACTCTCTTATATCTTTTCGGTGCGAAAATAAAACTAAAAACAAATCAACCATAGCACTTCCGAGCCCTCCCAGATCAACTCTTTCTTCGCCAAAAATTTTATACAAAAACTCTTGGACCCAAAAACGTGCATCAGTACTTGAAAGTTCAATTCTATAGACATGCGCTTCTCCTTTCTTTTCATACATTAGCAAAGCTACTCCTAATTCTAACTTGTTCTCCTCAACTTCCGATAAAAGAACATAAGCCAAACCGCCTTCCCAGGAACTGCGACTTGCAGGGATTAAAGCTCTATTTCCTTCGTAGGTTCTCCTAAACAATTCTTGGCATACCTGCAGTGGTGAGTGGGGCGACTGAATCTCTAATTCTAACTCTTTCAAATTACCTGTTCTAAATTTTTTACCCTTAATCCCAATTTATCCAATTTCTCGTTAATTCTTTTGGTAACATACTTCATCCAACCACCGCTTTCTAAAATTCCTGCTAAGAAATAAGGAAGCTCTTCTGCTTTGCCAATTTCAAACCATAATTCATTAATAGCCCTATAAATTTGAGACATTGTATTCATATCTTAAATCAAAACTTTAAAAAGTTACCAGTTGACTTCAACCTTTATCTTGAACGTACCTTTCGCCTTTTTCGACTTTTTCAAACGCCCTCCTAATTTCTTTACCTAGATAAAACGCATGCTGCGAATCCAAGAAATTAACAATCTCTTTTAATCCTTTATACGCTTCTCTAAAACTTGAAAATTTCCATTCTCTTGCTAACCTAGAATTATCCCAAGTTCTGAGCTGAACTTTAATATTTTTACCTTCTTCAAAAATCAAAAAATTACCAAGCATGTCTTGAACAAACAAAGAAAGCAAATTCTTATTTTCTTTGATTACCCTTTCTACAAACGGAAAGTCATGCTCATAAATATGAGCAGAGAAGGATAAACTTGAAATGCTTCCAAGCTTGTAATTTGTATTAGCTTTTTCGTTAATCTTTTTTACTATATATTCAGCAAGCTTAATTTGCCCTATTATATTTATTGGCCATGCCCTTGCCATATCGTTACTTCTTATAAAAACAAAATGATGATATTCGTTCCCAGAAATTGTACCTTGAACGGCTATTATGCACGGTGGTAAACTTGATTTCATATCTTTTTCATGCAACCAAGTAATAGCTATTGCCCTTCTTGAATAAGGCTTTTTAGAAAGTTTTTCTATTATAAAATCAACTTGATTTTTTGCATGTTCATGCTTAAACAACCTTTCGCCATACGTATACTCAACGCCTTTTGGTTTTGCTGAGCAGAGCGTTTCTTTAATATGCTTCTCAAAAATCTTTCTCGGGAAATATCTTTCAAACCCTTTCTCTATTTCATATTTGCCATTTAATCTAATATTAACGAGTAAGTTAAGAACTTCTTTTTGAATTTCACCATATTCTGTTTGTTTCAGAAATCCGAAATCGTAAATGAATTTTAAAATTTTTATCCAAGCCCTAAAAACAGAGGTCTCAAAAATTCTCTGACCAATCAATTCTTCTGGCCATGAAGCTATTTTGCTCTCTTCAATTTTTATTCTAACCTTTTCTCTTTTCTTACCTTTCTTAAAATTTTTGTTTATAGCTTCAAGCAATTTTGAGAAATTTTCTTTTTTAGCTTCGTTTCTTAAATCTATTAGCTTGATAGAAGAAACTATCTTTCTAGCACTTTCTTTATTTACTCTAAGTTTTTCTAGATTTCCGCTAAAAACTTTAATTAATTCGTCTCCTGAATCCGAAAGGTCATTGCCGAATATTATTATCGTATTTATGTTGTTAAACTCTCCTAAAGTTTCAAGCATATAGTTAATGCCAAATGAAGTGTAAAGGGTTCCTATTATAGAAATTTTATTTTTCGTTTCTTCATCGATTTTCTCCAGAACCTTTTCTTTCTGGGTCCATAAAGTACAAATTGCGACGTTAGAATGTTCGTTTATAATTAAAATATCTTTTTGCATAATCCCTAATTTATGAAAGTTTTTGATTTTTAAAATTTAGTTCGATTTTAGTAAACTAAAAGTGGCAACTTCAACCATAAAAAAGAATTTAAAACCAAAAATTTTATCAATTTCATGAAAATTTTTCCTATAGCTTATGATTCTTTCGGAGTAAGAGCAATGGCAACTTTTTTAAAACTCAAAAATTTTGGAATATTTCTCGATCCTGGAGTTGCTCTAGCTCCTAAAAGATATGGATTGCCTCCTACTAAGGAAGAAGAGGAGGCAAAAGAAATTTGTAGGAAAAAAATAATGGAAATTGCAAGAACATGCGATTTAATAATAGTAACCCATTATCACTACGATCATCATCCATACCCAGAAGATGAAGAAATGTATAAAAAATGCTTTTCTAACAAAATAGTTCTTGCAAAAGACATAGCAAAAAATATTAATTTATCTGGAAAGAAAAGGGGAAAGATTTTCGAATCAAAAGTAAAAAATATTGCAAAAAAGCTTGAATGGGCAGACGGAAAAGAGTTTAATTTTAATAACGTATATGTTTCTATATCTCCAGCAGTTTGGCATGGAGATGTAAAATCTAAAGTTGGAACGGTAATAATGGTTTATGTAGAAAAAGGGAAAAATTCATTTTTGTTTGGAAGCGATGCTCAAAGTTTAGCAGATCCGGAAGCATTAAAATGGGTTTTAGAGAAAAATCCAAAATTTTTAATCCTAGATGGTTATCCAACAATTTTTGTTGGATGGAAGATGAGTCAAAAATCGTTTCAGAATGCTACTCAGAATTTAAAAAAAGCTATAGAAAAAGTAGAGGCGGAAAACATAATTCTAGATCATCATATACTTAGGGATATAAATTATAAGGAAAAAATTAGGGAAATTTTCGAATTAGCCGAAAGTTTAGGGAAAAGAGTTATGAGCGCTGCCGAATACTATGGATTAGAAAATTTCTTTTTAGAGGCATGGAGAAAGGATATCCATAAAGGATTAAAGAAAGTTAACGTGAAATCCTACTTTAGAAGGCTTTATTCAAAAATAAAATGGTAAGTTATAGGTTAAAATGGAAAACCAAATGTTTTATTCGATTGTTTAAGTACGTAGAGGAAGTTTCAAAGTTGATCGGCAATCGAGCTTGGAAAATTTTAGAAAAACAAATTTTAGAAAAAAGGTTGAAATGGATAGAAAAGAATAGAGAAAAAATAGAAAGAATTGAAGGAAACGATTTGGAAAAAGCCTTCATAGTTTTTTACAAACTTTACCTTGGTCTGGATTTAAAGAGAGATTGTAAAATTGTGAAAAAAAGCAAAAGAAGGATTATAGCTAGGTGGAAAAATTATTGCCCTGTCTTGGAAGCATGTAAAATGCTGGGCTTAGATACAAGAAAAGTATGTAAATTGGTTTATGAAAAACCAACCAAAATTTTCATCTCAAAAATTTCGCCAAAAGTAAAATTTAGGAGAAACTATAGGAAGATAAGACCTTATTACCCTTATTGCGAAGAAGTTTTAGAGCTTGCGTAAAAAATAGGTATCTAAGTTAACAACAAGAGGAAAAATACTCAATCTCATCCCGATTTTCTCCTTTCTTAGATTTAAAAACGAAAAATAGGAAGGTTTTTTAAATTTTGAAAAAGTAATCGTAACTTCCAAAATTCCTCCTTCGTTTAAACACTCATAGCCTTTCTCAAAAAATCTAGAATGAGATGTATAATCTATAACGTTGTTAGTAAGTAAAAAATCGAAATTCGCTTCCTCCCAGAAAAGGAAATCTTCGTAACAAATTATTGGCTCTACCAACTTTGATTTAGGTAAAACTTCTGTCCAGCTGGGAATTGTATCTATTCTAGGATTTATTCTCGGAATAAAACCATCTCTTACTTTCTTTAACCTGAACATCCTATCAAAAACTCTATCGCCTTTATCAAAACCGATTTCTTTCAAAAAGGATACAAACTCCTTTTTAGCTTTTTTAACACATTCCTCGCTACAAGGTGTTGGGTGGTAAATTGTAGATGTGAAAAGGTTTATGAATTTATCTTGAGCGTGCAAAACTTCTGGTGAATAACTACCTAGAATTTGAAAGCAATTTAGTAGTAGTAATTCTTGAATTTCTTCGCTAGAAAAACCGTCCATCGCAAGCCTGCTAACATAATATTGAAAAACTATTGCAAAACAATCCCTTTCACAAACTCGAACAGACTCGCCACAAAGACCTCCTAGATAAAAGGCATAAATGATACCACCCACACATCCAAAATTCTTAAGCATGAACCTCCTAGCTAAATTCCAGCTATAATTAACATAACCTACAGAAAAATTTGGCAAGAGAAAGCTATTTTCAGAATTTCCTTTTAAACAATCTTCTGCAGCTTTCCTAATAACTCTTCTATTTTCCTCCAACACAAATTCCTCTAGAATTAACTTTTAAATTACTAAAGTAGATTTCTCAATTAAAAAGTGGTGTATCTCTACCGGTGTTCTTTAAACCCACAAACTCTCTGCTTTCTTACCTACGCATCAACGCAAAAGAGATGGTTAGAAAAATTAAATTTTAAATCTACCTCATATCCTTCCAGAAAAATTCTGGAGGTATCCCTATCACCTCTGGGATATCTTTTGAGAAAAAACGAGAACGAACCATTGGATCTATATCAAGACCCGTTGGATCTGGGAATAAGAGAAGCTTTCCAAAGTCTGTTGCAGCGGTAACTATAAGTCTATAAACGCTTCCTTTCTTAGCTGTTAGCTTTGAACTAAGACCTATCTCGGAAAGATAATGCTCTGCCCCTTCTTCTATGCTTAAGCCTGTTGAAAGTGCATATGCGTATATTAGTGGATGTAAAAATTGAGAAAGATTCCACGGAACGAGATACTTACTAAAAATATCGTTTTTTAACTCAATCAATCCCCACGATTCAAGGTCTATAAAGCCAACCTTCAAACCTGTTTCTTCTTCCCAAGCCACTAAATGGTCTCTTGGATACCACATCATTCCACCACTTCGTTCTCCTCTGTTTCGAACATCAACAACTACATCCTCTCCCAAAAACTTATCAAATGCCCTAATGACATCCTTACCAGCGTTTACTAGAGCTACCTTCACGTCGTCTCTTTCTATTCTTCCCACAGCCACAGCCCCTCTTCTAAGAAATTTTTTTCCAAATCCTATTCTAAGAACGGCAAGGTCCTCGGCATCGACGGAAATTTCCTTAAGGCTTCGTTCTGAAAAACCTCGTTCATCGTATAACTTTATTAATACATCAGTTAGTTTGTTAGTTATATCAACAAGCGATTGAGGAAAAGATAGAGTCTCATGATGGGGCAGTGGCATCCCTCTCTTTGAGCATTCCTGGAAGATTTGTTCTTCGTGTCTCGCATCATCTTCTTCCATCCCTCCTAACGGACGATAAGCAAAAATAGTTTGAGGGAATTCATCATTATGGTCATGTAAAGTCACTCCATGAAATATTCCGTAGGGAGCCCCTGCGACGGCAATTAAAAAATTATGACGACGTAAAAAAGTTAAAGCATCGTAGAAACCAAAAGAAATCTTTCCATCCTTTAGTTCACGAAGTCTCGCAAGGTCTATAGCATAGCCAGCCGCTGTTTTTAATAATTCCTCAGGGATTCCACTAGCTCTTAAAATCTCATAAAGCATTCCTAAAGACTCCGTCACTCCTTTGTATCCCAGTTGTGAAACGATTCTTTCAATAATACTTTTAAAATTACCTAGTTCACTGTCTAATATTTGAAGATGCTTTTCTGAATTTTCTATTTCATATCTCTTCTCCATTTCCGCAGCATTTTTTAATAATTCCTCAACTTCTGGGAGTATCTTATTTAACTCCCTTAAAATATAACCTTCTAGAGGTGCTCCTACTCCTTTGTATTTTGCACTTTGAACAAGGATAGACCTTCCAGAATGTTCGCAACAAACTAATTCCTCTTCGGGAGCTGGCAATTCTTGCAAAATATCTGGATTAGCTAGTAAATAGTTAAGAGGTGTTAAAGGGACTTCTCCTTCGCCTTTAAAATAATAAGCCTTCATCCTATTTGTTTATCACTTATTAGTTATAAAAGTTTATATAACACCGTTATACAAAATCCCTTATCGACTTCCTCTTTTCCAAATCTACTCCAAATGCCTTAAACATACTTATTGCATTAGAAAGCATTGCGTGATTATTATTAAAAAATATGTAAGCTTTATCAGCCTTACTCCTTAAAACTTTTTGTTTCACTTCTTCTAGCTCTTCGCTAGTATAAAAATGGGAATACCAATCGCTCCTACCATGCATCCTTAAATAAACAATTCCGTTAGTACAGTAAATTTCTCTAGGAAATTTAGTAAAATCTGGTGCATCAACGCTAACCAAAGTTAAACCTAAATTTTTAGCCCATCCTATCCATTCTTTTGAGAACCACTTCAAATTCCTCCATTCTAAAGCAAATCTTTGCTCAAGCTTTGTTTTTTTATAGAAAGATGCTATTCTACTCGCTGATTTTGGAGTTAAAATTGGTGGTAGCTGAAACAAATAAAAGTCTATATATTCATCTAAAGGCTTGAACAACTTTCTAAATTTTTCCCAAGTTTTAAAAGCCCTTTCAGAAAATTTAAAGACATGGGTTACAAACCTGTTAACTTTAATGCTCCATCTAATCTTTTTAATCTTCATCTTATTGGCCCAACCTTTTACCTGCGATGGAAAGGGAAATCTATAAAAACTTGCGTTAAGCTCTACTGCATTTAAATCAGAATTCCTAAGATACCATTCAAAACCATTAGGATTCCAAGAATACATCCAACCGCTGGTTCCAACAAAAATTTTCATGATAACAAGTATCTAAATTCCTTTTCTACCCTATAAGCTTGTTCTTCTAGATAACTTCTAGAAAAATCAAAAATCCTTCCGCTGCTTTTCTGAGCTTTATGTACCAATTCATGAGTTAATACCAGCAAGAAAAGGCTTGCATCATGAAGAAGGTCTGCATCCAAGTAGATTTTTTCCGAATATAAATTGAATAACCCCAATATTCCTTTCCTTCTTAAATATGCTACTAAATAGATTTCAGATCTAATCCTCTCTTCGCTTAATCCAAACTTATTAGCTACAAACCTTTCTGCACGCCTTATTTTATCTTCAATCGTATAAAGCTGAAACACCATCAAAATTTATTTGGAATTAAATTTTAATTATGCCTGCAAATTTGCCAAGAGAATGGTTTTTAATAGAGGAAAAATTTAGAGAAGAAAAGGATATAAGAAGAAAAATAGAGCTTCTTAAGCAGCTAATAGCTATTACACCCAAACATAAAGGTACTGAAAATTTGCTTGCAAATCTAAGAAAAAGATTGGCAAAGCTTAGGAAAGAAAGTAAGAAGAAGAAGGGAGGAAAGAGAAAAGAATTTTCGATAGAAAAAAGAGGTGCTGCCCAGATCTGTGTTATAGGACTTACTAATAGTGGAAAATCTAGTTTGCTTAAAGCATTAAGCGGAAAAGAAATAGAAATAAGCGATTTGCCTTTCACTACAAAAAAACCTGAAATAAGGATGGTTAATTATAAAGACGTTCAGCTTCAATTTATAGAAATACCATCGACATTCGATAGCTATTTATTTGGCATACTTAATAATTGCGATTTGATCTTAGCTTTACTAGATTCAACTGAAGATGTAAATTACCAGAAAGGTTTTATAGAGAGTATACTAAATCCAAAACTTTTATCCAAAACCATTTTTGTTGTAAATAAGATAGATAAGAGAAATGTTGATTGTAACTTTTTAAAAATTTCTGCTCTAAGCTCTTTTAATTTAGATAAGTTGTTAGAAGTTATTTGGAAGAAACTTAATTTGATTAGAGTTTATGCAAAACCACCAGGCAAAAAACCTGAAAAAATTCCAGTTACTTTGCCAGCTTCCTCTACAATAAAAGATTTTGCAGAAAAATTGAGAATTAGCATTGATAGAATTAAATTTGCAAGAGTGTTCGATTCTACAAAATTTAGCGGAAGAAGAGTTGGACTAGATTATAAACTTAAAGATGGTATGGTAGTAGAATTACATTTAAGATGCTAGACGAATCTTGGCTAAAACAATTTTTGAATGATAAACAAATTAATGCTGAAATAATCAGGTTTGAGAAACCAGTTATGAAAAGTGAAGAAGCTAAGAAACTTGTAAAGGGAAATATAGTTAAAACAATTCTATTAATCGTTGATGAAAAACCACTTATTTGCTTACTAAGAGGCGAAGATAGGATAGATTTTTCAAAAATTAAGAGGCTTAAGAATGCTAAAGAAGTTAGATTAGCAAAAGCTAAGGAAGTAAAAGAAATAACTGGCTATGACATAGGAGCTTTACCTCCTTTTGCGCATCTAAAGCAAATAGAGACTTTTATAGATAAAAAAGTAGAAGATTTAGGAATAGTATTTTGCGGTGGCGGTTCTCACTATTCATTGCTTAAAATCGATTCAAAAGATTTGATAAAAATTTGTAAAGGAAAACTGGTTGATATTACTTAAGCAACCTAATAAATCTTTTTGAATCATCTCTCATATAAACGTTATTAAACATAACAAAACATTCTTTTGCTTTGATTTTTCTAACTTTCCCTTTTAAGCTTTTGAGATCTTTATCCGAATATTTATACTTATAATTTATCCTTTTACCTTCATAGCTCCCGTGCAGCCTAAAATAGCCGATTTTTTTCTTGCTCAAATAAGTAGGATTTCTTATCATTAGGTCGCATATATCTACAACTTCAAATTTTCTGCAGAATTTTCTTATGGATTTTTCTTCCCAACCCCTTAACTCAACTCCTAGAATGAAATCTTTTCTTTCAATAGTTTCAAAAAATTTTTCTGCATCCTTCCAATTTTCTTCTTCATCTCTAAAACTTGCAGGGAGTTGAATTACTAAAACTCTTGCTTCTAAAATTTCAGCGATCTTCAAAAATTCCATCCAAAACTTAAAATTCTCTTTAGTAGGTCTTAGATAACCAACTTTATCCTTCAATTTATCTAATTCAGTCTTGCTAAAGCCACTTCTCTTCCAAGTTGGCGACCTAGTAGGATGAGTAATAGCTTGGAAAACTTTTAGGTTAAAGACAAAATCCTTAGGAGCTTTTTCTCTCCATTTTTTTGCAAGATTTTCCTTTATCAATTTATAAAAAGTTTGTTGAATTTCAATAGTTTTATAATCTTTAAAGTATTTTGCTTGAGATTCCGAAAAACCACAACAGCCTACATAAATCATTTTTTCTTAAAGTATCTTACATCAACAACCTTTAACCAAGGTGTTCCTAAAATTTGTTCAAAATCTTCGCAGTTTGGATCCAAATCTGTAGCTACCAAATGCCAATGTTGAGGAACACTTCCAAACCTCGGGCTTAATATTACAAATTTATAAGTATAGTTAAAGACTTCCTTTCCTATCTTTTCTAAAACCCTAATTGCCCAATCTTCAACCCAGCCTGGTACTTTATCAGAATGCTTATTATAAACTACCATTATCCTCCTTTTATGCCCTTTTTTATTTTTTGTCTCGCAAACCGTTACTATATCGTCTTTATAAATTATAAGGTTTTTTTCTAGGTTACATAAAGGACAATCTTTCATAACCATAATTTTATAAAACTTATTATTATAAGCAACTATAAACTTTATTTTCTCGAAAGTACAAATTATTTAGCCATGTTTAAAAAGATTTTAAAGCCAAGAGTTAAAGATTCGACCATTTTGAAAAAGCTTAGACCTTATATTAGGGAATGGTTTAAGAAAGAATTTAAGAAATTCACTTTACCACAAAAAATAGCTATTCCGCTAATAGCTAAAGGTAAGAACGTATTAGTAACAGCTCCTACTGGTTCGGGCAAAACCTTAGCTTCTTTTTTAATGATTTTAAATGAGTTGTTTAAGCTTGCAGAAAAAGGAAAACTTGAAGATAAAGTTTATTGTGTTTACGTTTCTCCTCTGAGAGCATTGAATAACGATATTTACCGAAACTTAGTCAAACCTCTAGAATCTATTAAAAAAATCTGCGAAAGAAAGGGGATTAAATTAAAGAACGAAATAAGGATTGCGGTAAGAACTGGTGATACAAAACCTGAAGAAAAGCAAAAACAGCTAAGAAATCCTCCGCATATTTTAATAACAACTCCTGAAACTTTAGCAATAATCTTAGGAACTAAAAAGTTTAAGCTTCATCTTAAGGGAGTCAAATGGTTAATTATAGATGAAATACATGAGCTAGCCAATTCAAAAAGGGGTGTACACCTAGCCTTAAGCGTAGAAAGACTTGAATATTTTGTTGGAAAGCGAATACAAAGGATTGGACTCGGAGCAACATTAGAACCGCTTGAAGAATGTGCAAAATTTTTAGTAGGTTGCGAAAAAGGGAAACCTAGGGATTGTTATATAGTTGATGCTAGATTTGTAAAACCGACAGACATAAAAGTATTGGTTCCGACTAAAGACTTGATATTCGAAAGTGCAGACAGTATAAACAAGAAGATGTATAAATTGCTGGATTCTTTGATAAGCAAACATACAACAACTTTAGTTTTTACCAATACGAGAAGCGGCGCAGAGAGGGTTCATTTTCATTTAAAACAGCTATTTCCGAGTAAGTATTTGGATGAGTTAACAGGTGTTCATCATTCAAGCGTTTCAAGAGATATAAGGTTTGAGGTTGAAGAAAAATTGAAGAATGGAAGATTAAAAACTGTAATAAGTTCAACGAGTCTTGAACTAGGGATTGATATAGGTTATATAGATTTGGTTGTCCAAATTGGATCGCCAAAATCAGTTTCAAGGTTAATGCAAAGAGTTGGAAGAGCTGGCCATAAATTACACGAAACTTCTAAAGGAAGAATAATTTGCTTAGATAGAGATGATTTGGTAGAATGTCTTGTTATGGCAAAGAAATGTTATGAGTATTGGTTAGACAAATTTCACATGCCAAGAAATTGTTTAGACGTTTTAGCTCAACATTTGTTAGGAATGGCAATAGAGAAGAAATGGGATATTAAAGAAGCTTTTGAGTTAGTAAGAAAGGCTTATCCTTTTTCTACTCTTTCTTTCAGTACTTTCCTTAAGGTTGTAGAATATTTAGCTGGGAAGTATCATACATTAGAAGATTATAAAGTTTATGGAAAGATTTGGTTCGATCCTAAGGATATGATGATGGGAAGAAGAGGAAAATATGCAAGAGTTATTTATACTTTAAATATCGGTACCATACCAGACGAAGTTAAGATTAAAGTAAGGACTATAGAAGGTAAATTTGTCGGATTCATAGAGGAAGCTTTTTTAGAAAGATTGATAAAAGGTGATGTATTCGTTCTGGGAGGAAAAACTTACGAATTTGTAAAAGCTAGAAGAAATACAGCCTACGTAATTCATGTTAAGGAAAAAAGACCTACCATACCGAGTTGGTTTTCTGAACAATTACCTTTAAGTTTTGATTTAGCGTTAGAAATCGGAAAGTTTAGAGAAAGAATGTTAAGAATGGTAGAAAAGAAGAAGAAAAAGGAAGTAATAAAATTCTTAAAAGAAAATTACTACGCTAACGATGCCGTAGCTAATGCTATTTACGACTATTTTAAACTTCAACTTCGATTTCTAAAAAAATTTGGCGTAAAGAATTATCCAAGCGATAAAGTAATTTTGATAGAAAACGTAATAGACGAAAGAGGAAATCAAAACATAGTTTTTCACACGCTTTATGGAAGAAGAGTTAACGATGCTTTAAGTAGAGCGTATGCTTATAAATTGATGAAAAAAGTTGGAAGAAGCATTGGAGTTGCTATTTCAGATAACGGTTTTATTCTAACTATCCCTTCTGAAATTTTCGAAAGTAAATGGTATTCTATATTTGAGGTTAAGAAAAAGGTCAAAGAAATCAGGGTTAATCCTAAAAAAGTTGTTAAACTTGTTAATTCAAAAAATTTGGAAGAAACTTTAAGGAAAGCTTTGATAAATACAGAGCTTATAAAAAGAAAATTCAGACATTGCGCAACTCGTGCTTTGATGATTTTAAGGAATTACAAAGGTCATGAAATAAGCGTTGATAAGCAGCAAATGAATGCTGAAAGGTTGATTAGAGTAGTAAAAAAAATAGAAGGATTTCCGGTTTTAGAAGAAACTTACAGAGAAGTCTTAGAAGATTTTATGGATATAGAAAATGCTAAGAAAATTTTAGAGAAAATAGAGAAAGGTGAGATTAAATTTGAATTTTTACCAGAATTAGATATACCATCTCCTTTTGCTCATAACTTGTTTGTAATAAGCGAAAGTGATGTAGTTCTTATGGAAGATAGAAAGAAGCTGCTTTTAAAATTGCATAAAAAATTAACGGAGAAGCTTAAATCCTAAAAATAATTTTAAATATGGAATTTCTCCCAGGAATTTTTACTATAAACGGACAAAGAGCTATTTATATTAAAAAGATAAGAGCCGTTGTAATTTCCGATTTACAACTAGGTGAAGAGTTATATTTAGCAGAAGAAAAAGGAATCTTTGTTCCTCAAATCCAGCTTAGAGAAATAAAGAAAAATTTATCAAAAATTTTCAGGAAAGTAAAAGCGGAAAAGTTAATAATAAACGGAGATTTTAAGCACGAATTTGGAGAAGCTTCTAGACAGGAATGGAGAGAAGTTAAGGAAGTTGTAAAATTCGCAAGGAAGAAAGTTAAAGAAATAATTTTAGTAAGAGGTAACCATGATAATTTTTTACTTACTATAGCTTCTCATTTAGGATTAAAAGTTTATGATCCTTATTATCTAGAAAAAGGTTTTCTTTTTACCCATGGTCATAAACTAATAAAGTTCCCGAAAAATTATCACACTCTAATAATTGGGCATGAGCAACCAGCAATAATTTTTAGAAGAGGTTTTGATAAAATTAAAGTTCATTGCCTACTTTATGGAAAAACTAAAAACGGAAAAAACTTTATTTGCTTGCCAGCATTTTCTCCGCTAGCAGGTGGGACTCCAATTAACGAAATAGAAAAAGAAGATCTTTTAAGCCCAATCTTAAGAGAAATTGTTGACATAGATGAGCTAATACCAATAGTTCTTGACGAGGATATTGGAGCTCTGAAATTTCCAAAAATAGGTAAAATAAGACTATGAAAAAGAAAGAATTAGAAATTTTGCTTTCGAGACTCGAAGAAATAAAAAAACCTAAAGTGCTTTTAGAGCAGTATACCATACCTTCTAATTTAGCAGCAGAAATACTTTATTTTGCTTATTTGAATGGAGACATAAAAGACAAAATTGTTTTTGATTTTGGTTGCGGTACTGGTAGGTTAGCTATAGGCGCTTCATTATTAGGAGCTAAATTAGTAGTTGGTATAGACATAGACAAAAGTGTTATTAGACAAGCAAAAGAAAACTTAAAACTGGTTAAAGCAAAGAACGTATTTTTTGTATTAGCAGATATAACTAATCTTCATTGTAAAGGCGATACAGTAATTCAAAACCCTCCATTTGGGTGCAAAAGAAGACACGCTGATAGAATCTTCTTGAGAAAAGCATTAGAAGCTGGGAAGGTTGTTTATAGTTTACATAGGGATGGTTACAAAAAAACGAGAGAGTTTATTAAAAACTTTGTTAAGAAATATGGAGGTAGAGTAACGAACATAATTAAAATGAAGTTTAGGCTTCCAGCAATTTTTAGATTTCACAAAAAACCAAAAGTTGTCTATAAAGTTGATTTGTATAGAATAGTAACTATATCTTACTCAGCTTTTTATTAAACTTCACAATTTCTTCTTTCACCATTTCCTTTTTTCCTTCCAATATTTTATTATAGATAAGCAGGACATGCTTTTTAATAAGCGGGATAAATTCTCTTATAGTCTTGTTTTTGAAAAATCTTAGTTCTCTTATTAAATCTTCGCCTGCTATTTCCATTAAAGTTTTTCTAAATTCTTTTCTCAATTTTTTCAGTGTCTCAACTTTCCTAAGACCCTTTTTAGTTAAGGTATAAACAATCCTTCTACCAACTTTTCTTTTCTTGACGAACCCCCTGACTTCTAATTTTCTTAGTAAAGGATAAAGAGTTCCTGGGGATGGTTTTATGTAGATTAGTTCTTCTATCTTTTTCATTAAAGCATACCCATGTAGCGATTCCTTCTGAAGAATAGCTAGAATTAAAGGCTCAAAAAATCCCTTTAGTATTATTTTTTTCATTTAAAAATATATCGTTTCGATATATTTAAAAAAGTCAGATTCAAATCAATTTTATGCATCTAATAAAACTATCAAATGTCTGGAAAGTTTATCAAACTGGAAAATTTAAAACAATAGCCTTAAGGAATATCAATCTAAAAATAGAAGAGGGTGAAAGTGTTGCCATAATAGGACCTTCTGGTTCTGGTAAATCTACTTTACTTCACATAATAGGGTGCCTTGACAAACCAACGAGAGGAAAAGTTTTAATCTCCAATAGAGATGTCTCAAAACTGAACGATAAAGAATTATCTGAAATAAGGAAAAGATTTATAGGTTTTGTATTTCAGTTCTTTTATCTAGTACCCTGCTTAACTGCTTTAGAGAATGTTGCATTACCTATGGTTTTTGCGAGAATTAATAGAAAAGAAAGGATAGAAAGAGCCAAAAAATTGTTAAAATTGGTTGGACTAGAAAGAAGGATGCATCATTTGCCATCAGAACTTTCTGGTGGTGAAAGACAGAGAGTTGCAATCGCCAGAGCCTTAGCAAACGATCCAAAAGTTTTACTTGCAGATGAACCAACAGGAAATCTTGATTCTAAAACCGGTAAAAAGATAATAGATTTGTTATTTAAGTTGAACAAAAAAGGTTTGACTCTAATCATAGTCAGTCATAACCCAGAAATTGCAGAAAGAGCTGAAAGAATAATTTATTTGAGAGATGGAAGCATAATAAAGGAAGTTGGAGGATGAAAAAAGTAGGTTTCTTTTTAATTTTCACTTTACTAGTAATTCAACCATCTTTAGCTTTAAATGTAAATTGGAATGTTCTAGATCAATTTTTGGCGCCCTCATCCGAAACTCTTATACTATTATCATTAACTAACGAATTGCCAAAAACTGCAAAGAAAATTGAGATTTTTGCTTATCCAGAAACTTGTTTAAATGTTGAACCAAATTATGTCAACTTAGGGAGTTTGGAAAGTGGTAATTCTTATCAAACCTCTTTTAGAGTTATTCTAAACGAATGCCCTTATTCGACTAAACTTATTAAGTTTGTTATAAAATATTACACTGACTCTGAAGAGAAAGAGTTAAACCTAAACATTCCACTCAGCGTTATAGCATATCCAATTCTAGAAATTGAAAACGTAAGTTACTCAAAAGAGTTTATAGAGCCAGGAGATAGTGTAAGCTTAAAATTCGTCTTATCAAACAAAGGAAGTGGAGATGCTAAAAATATAAAAATAGTTTTAAACCAAACTTTTGTAATAGCACCTGTTAACGAAATATTTGTAAAAGATTTAAAAAGTGGAGAAAGTAAGATTATAGAATTTCAACTTACAGTAAAACCAGAATTAAAGGTTGGTGTTTATACATTGCCTTTAACTATAGTTTACCAGGACAAGTTTGAGAAGCAGGATTTTATCGATACGAAACTAATAAGGTTAAAGCTTTATTCGAACTTCACTTTTTTTGCAAGCGTTGAAAGACAAGATTTGATAAAAGCTGGTAGCGATGGTTATGTAGAAATTAAGATTGCAAATTTGGGAAAACAGGATGCAAAATCCGTATTTTTAAAATTTATTCAAGACTCTCTAAGAGTTAAACCTTCCCAAATTTACATTGGTGATTTGGATGCCAGAGATTTTTATGCTGAAAGCATACTAGTAAAAGCTCCGCCGAAAGCTGGAGATTATACACTAAGGGCAATTCTTTATTACAAAGACTTGTATGGAAACTTACATGAAAAAATGTTAGAGTTTAAAATCGAGGTTTCGAGGAAAGAGGAAATTTCTTTCAATAAATTTATTTTAGTTTTAGCCCCTCTGGCCGTAATTTTGCTTTTATTCTTGTTTATAAGGAAAATATGATTTTTGATTACTTAAAACTAGTTTTGAAAAACTTGAATAGAAGGAGGATTAGATCACTCCTAACCTTAATTGGAATTGTAATAGGAATTGCAGCTTTTACAGGTTTAGTAGGAGCAAGCAAAGGTGTTACCCAAACTATTTTGGAACAACTAAGGTATTTTAGATCAAACTGGATTATTATAATACCAGGAAAACTTAAGTTGGGTTTCCTCTCTTCGATAACCTCTATCCCATTATTTGAAGAAAGAGATTTACAAGCCGTAAAGAATACAATTGGTATTAATGTTGTATTACCAATCCTTGAGAAAAAATTAGTAGTGAGTTATAAAGGCGAGAATTTGTTCCTAAATATCTGGGGAGTTTATCCTAAGGAGTTTAGAATGATAGATAAACTAGGGTTAGAAAAAGGGAGATATCTAACGAGTTCTGATAAATACTCCGCTATTTTAGGGAACTCCGTAGCTTATGAATTATTTGAAAGAAAAATAGAAATCGGAAAAAATATCCTTATCAATGGCAAAAAGTTCAAAGTTATTGGAATCAGAAATAAATATGGTGGTTTTTTAAGTAATCTAGAAGATTTGGTTATAATCTTACCCTTAGAAACTTTATTAGAAATTTCTGGAGAAAAGAATAGAAAGTTTAGCTTACTAGTAGCAGAAGTAAAAGAAGGGTTCAAACCTGACGAAGTTGGTGAAGAAATTAGAAAAAACCTATGCAAAATAAGAAAAAGTTGTGGAGATGAAGACTTTACAGTTATAACTCCATCTTTTGTTGAAAAGACCGTAAAGAATGTCACCTCTCTACTTACAGTTATGCTTGGCGGCATAGCGGGTATTTCTTTACTTGTAGGATGCATAGGAATAGCAAATACTATGTATACAAACGTACTAGAGAGAACTAGAGAAATAGGTATTCTTAAAGCCATAGGGGCGTCTTCCAAAGATATTTTCATTTTATTTCTTCTTGAATCGGGATTTCTTGGATTAATTGGTGGTATTATAGGAGTATTGTTTGGTTTTTGTATTGGTGAAGGTTTTCTAATGATTCGAGAACTAATGATTACCAAAGCAGAATTAGTTGAAAAGCCACTAAAAACTCATGTGTATATTTCACTCCCTTTAATAGCAAAAAGTCTTTTGTTATCATTTTCGCTCGGAATAATTTCAGGGGTCCTACCTGCTTGGAAAGCTTCTAAGCTAGATCCAGTAGAAGCTTTGAGATACGAATAATTGTTACTCTAGGATAGAAAGAGATAGTAGAGCGTTCTAAACTTAGTCTATATAAATAATGGTACATAATTGCTAGTTCAATGGTAAAGATAGTTGGCTTAACTTGGAAGGTATTCTTTAAGAAATATAAGAAGTAACAATGAAAATTAGTTCATGGATTTTTTCTTGCTCCTTGCTTTCATTTACGCAATTACATTGGTTTTAGGATTGATCCTTGAAAGAGTAAGACTACCATGGATTTTTGCAACCTTGTTACTCGGCTTCCTATGCAGTAACTTTATAAAGGTACCAGAAAAAGAGTTTTCACAATTTGCAATCCTTGGGATGTACTTCTTGCTTTTCATAATAGGGTTTGAAATAGATTTAAGAAAGCTAGTAAGAGAGAGCAAGTTTATTTTAACTGCTTCGTTATTGATCATATTAACAGAAGGTATTTTTGGTAGTTTATTAGTTCGCTATCTTTTTAACCTCGATTGGATAGTCTGCTTTATAGTAGGCCTTTCCTTCGCTACAGTAGGAGAAGCTGTTCTTGTACCTATACTGGAGGAATTTAGAATCATAAGAACAAAACTTGGTACTAGCATTATAGGAATAGGGACTTTAGACGATATAATCGAAGTTTTTACGTTAGTGCTAGCAACCGCCTTAGTAGGCTCTGGCTCCACCAAAATAAACCCAATCGTACCATTCTTATCTCTATCCTTCTTATTCCTTCTAACATTCTTCCTTTCTAAGCTAAAAAGAGAAAGTAAAAAATTTAGGATATTCCCTGTCGAAATAATCTTTCTAATAACCATGCTTTTATTCTTCGTTTTTCTAGGCATAGGAGAATTCGGCGGAGCTGAAGCAATAGCAGCTCTTTTAGCAGGTATTTCGGCAAGAAATTTTATTCCTAGAGAAAGGCTAAAGTTCATAGAATCAGAAATAAAATCAGTTTGCTACGGTTTATTTGCTCCAATTTTTTTCTTCTGGCTCGGCTTAACTACAGACCTTTCTTATTTGCTTTTAAATCCATTAATTTTGCTATTTTTTTTACTAGTTACTGGCGCTTCTAAAATCCTTTCAAGTATGCTAATTGGTTATAAAAAACTTGGTTTAAGAAATTCCTTTTTGTTAGGACTTGGTTTGTGCGTAAGATTTAGCACAAGCCTAGTTATAGCAAAATATTTGCTTGAGAACCAAATAATACCATCTAGCTTGTATTCAGTTTTAATTGCTTCAACTACTCTTTTTACCCTTACGACACCATTAATTTTTTCCTTTTTACTTTCCAAATGGAAACGTTTTGTTTACTAATATTCTTCCTTGCAAATTTCCCTAACCAAATATGCTATGAAAATTCCAGTTGCAAATCCTATTAAAGTACCTACAACTAAAATAATCCACTCAGTAAAACCAATCGGAACTGTTTTGAAAATAGAAGAAAGCGGAGAATATATTATTAGAAGTTGGAGAAGGAAAGAGATTATTAAGGAAATAAGTAAAAATCTATTCCTTAACCATTCTTTAAACGAAAACATCTTTTCATTGTATCTTATTACTGCGATTCGAACAAATTCGTACATTATAAAGCCAGTAAACAAAGTAGTTCTAGCTTTTTCTAATCCTAAACCTAGCGAAAAGGCTGCCAAAAAGGTTCCTAAGACCACCATAGCTTTTTTAAACCCTATAGAACCGATAAGTAAAGCCAATCTTTTATTAATTATCCCTTCTTCTTTTTTTCTAGGTTTTCTTTTCATCACATCTGGTCTAGCTGGATCAACAGAAAGCGCTAAGGCTGGTAGACCATCTGTTACTAAATTTACCCAAAGGATTTGCGGAGGGTATAGCAGAATAAATGGAAATAACAAAGTTGAAAGTAAAACTACAAAAACTTCAGCAACATTACAAGTTAGCAAATAATCTACAAACTTCCTAATGTTATCAAAAATTCTTCTTCCTTCTCTTATTGCTGTCCTTATGGTAGCAAAATTATCATCAAGCAAAATTATATCACTAGCTTCTTTTGCTACTTCACTTCCTTTTATACCCATTGCAATCCCTACATCAGCTTTCTTTAAAGCTAAAGCATCGTTAACTCCATCGCCTGTCATTGCTACTACATGTCCTTGCCTTTTCAAAATTTCAAGTATTTTTAATTTATGGAAAGGTGATGTTCTTGCAAAGATATTTACACCTCTATTTAGAGCTTCCGCTAATTGCTCTTCATTCATTTTATCAAGCTGCTCTCCAGTTATTACACCTTCTGTTTTTATTCCAACTTCCTCTGCTATAGCTTTTGCCGTTAATGGATTGTCTCCTGTTATCATTATAACCCTAATACCGGCTGAGTAGCATTCCTTTATAGCCTCTTTAACCTCTTTTCTTGGCGGATCGTAAAGGACTATTAAACCTAAAAAGATTAAATCTTTTTCTTCCAATTTTCCTTCAAATTTCTTGTAAGCTAAAGCAAGAATTCTATAAGCTTTTGATGCAAATTCATCGTTTTTTCTTAGTATTTCTTTTTTAACAGGGTCTGTAAGTTTCGTTAAAGAATCTCCCTTCATAACTTTTGAACATTTCTTTAACAAAATCTCTGGAGCTCCTTTAGCGTATATTATTTTTTCTTCTCCAAAATCATAAGCAACACTCATCATCTTTCTTTCAGAAGTAAAAGGTATCTCTCCTATCCTTTTGCCTTCTCTTAATTTTTCAGAAAAATTTAAAGAAAAAATCTTAAGTGCTATATCAGTTTCATCTCCGACCCATTTTTCTTCTTTTCCTTTCAAAACTTTTTTTGCATTGTTACAATAATAACAACATTCAATAGCTAATTTTTCAGCATTTTCGCTTTTTTCTAAAAACCATATTTCCTTAACTTTCATCTTACCCTCGGTTATAGTCCCAGTCTTATCTGTACAAATAACATCTACTGTTCCTATAGACTCTGTTATAACAAGCTTTCTTACCAGAGCATTTTTCCTAGCCATCTGTCTAGCACCTAAAGAAAGGGCTAAAGTTATTACAGCTGGCAAATTTTCTGGGATTGCAGCAACAGCTAAGGAAACAGCTATCAAAGCGCCTTCTACAAATCCAAACTTTTTTACAGCAACAAAAAGAGTTCCGAATATTATCAAAATAGTAAGAAGAACTATTTTTTTAGTAAATCTCTCCATCTGCAACTGAAATGGTGTTTTTTCCTCTCTTATTTCTTGAACTTTAGAAGCTATCTTTCCCAATTGCGTGTTCATACCAGTTGCTATTACTTTTGCTATTGCATTGCCAGAAAATATACCGCAACCAGAAAATATTTTATCCCCAACTTTCTTCTTGACAGCCCTTGATTCTCCAGTCAGTATCGATTCATCAACTTGTAACTCACCCTTTATTAATTCTGCATCAGCAGGTATAACGTCTCCTCCTTCAAGAACTATTATATCTCCTGGTACTATTAGTGTAGAATCTATTTCTTGCTCTTTTCCATCTCTTATTACCTTAGCTTTTGGCGTTGCAAGTTTTTTCAATGCCTCTATGGTTTTTTCTGCTTTATAATCTTGGACGAAACCAGCAATTCCTGCTGCAAAAACTATTGCTAATATAAGCAAACTATCTATAAAACTCTCTTCTTTAGCTACATTAACAAAAAGTGAAAGTATTGCTGCAGCTATTAATAAAAGAATTATTGGAGATTTAAACTGAGAAAGAAATATAAAAAAAGGATTTATTCCTTTCCTTTCAACAATTTCATTTTTTCCATAAATTTTAAGTCTTCTTTCAGCTTCCAAAGAACTCAATCCAGAAATTTCCATATATTAGTTTTAAACTTCACCAAATTTCTTTTCTATCAAGGAAAATATTCAAAGCGGCTATGCATTGGCTAGTAAAATAATCGAATGGTCCTACACTAACTATTTCTGTTGCAATTTTCTTAATAAATTTATATTGATCCTTAGGTAAACCTTCATGATCGCCTAAAACAAAAACAGGATTTTCTTTTATATTTACTTTTTCTATATCTTTACCTTTCCTATCTAAAAGATAAATAGGTAGTCCTTTCTGCTTAAATTCTTCGATAACATCCTCAAAAGATTTCTTCTCTATAAAAACTCCAGGGAAAGCTTTTACAAGTTTTCCTTTTTTATATTTCCAAAGAGTTGCCCTTAGCAAATCTCCTACGTCCTTTTTTGAAATTGGAATTCCTTCTTCGTACTTAAAAATTAAGTGCTTAGGAGGATCGGGAGGTCCATTTAGAATTACGTGCAATTCAACATGCTTTCTTATGGCATGCGATAAAAAAAGAGATGCTATGACACAATGAGCTATTATATCTAATCTTCCAGCTTTCATCAGATCCTTAAAATCACCTCTAGTTCTCCCTCTTGCTGAAAATATCACAAACCTCCTCACAAGATAGGTTAGATTTCGCTCGAATTAAATTTTATACTATTCAGAAATTTTGCTATTTCTTTCGTTTCCATCTCAATACCATACCTTTTATTTATTAAAAAGCACAAGGCTTGAAGTGTGTAAAGTGTACTAAGCTCAGGCTTCTCTAACATTAGGCATAAGCTACCTATCCTTACCATATCAGCCCCGTTCCTAATACTTTCTAAAACTCTAAACGCTGGCAAAATGAAATCTGCAATTAAAGGTGGTAATTCAGAAATTTTTAATCTTAATATTTCCCTTCCAACTAAAGGCTCTATCCAGATTGCATATTTGCCCCTAATTTCATAACCAAAAACACCAGTTACACCGCTAGCTATTATCTTTATGTCCTCCCTACCATACTTAAGAAATACTTTCTTCGTTTCTGATAACATAGCATAAGCAAAAGGCGTTAGGATGCTACCTCCAATTCCTCCTATTCCGTTAGCATAAGGTGAAATAAGAGGTTTTCCTTCAAAAGAAATCTTTCCAGGCAATGTATTAGTTAAAACAACATAGCTTATTGGCTCAGATGCTAACAAATTAATTAAGCGACCGAAATAAGATGGAAGGTTTAATAAATAAGGCAATTTTATTCCTATTTTGAATGAGAATTCAGATGCAGTTTCTATCAAATCTTTCAGCAAAGATAAATTTTCGTAAAAAGCTTCAACATGAGGGCAAGCGTTTAATTCAAAACAAAGATTTTGCTTATATCTTCCGCAAACGTATTCTAGTTCCATTAATGCTATTTCAAGCTGCTTTAAGTAAGAAAGCTCTTCTCTTTTAACTGAGAAATTTGGCGAAGAATATGGAAGTTCTTGATTTATTGGAGCAAAGCTTACAAAAATTTTAGCATCTAAATGGGACTCTAAAATTTCTGGTAATTTCTTTATCGAATCGTAAAAATTAAACTCTTGCGGAAGGCCTCTTCTATTTTGAGTTATAATCAAGCTATGATATGTGTTAACAAAAAGGTTCGGCTCTCGATTTCCTTTCCTTTCATTTAAAGTTAAAGTTCCGTAAGTTGCCCCTTTACCAAAAGTTTGCTTTATAAATCTATCTTTATCATAAACTTGCAGGAATTTTTCAAGACAAAATGGACTTTTGCAAAAACCTGCATCTATACAAAGGAATGGCTTATCCATCAAAAAGATACTCTTGCTAATTTTTAAAAAGATTGAGCAGATCTCCTATATCAGCATTTGTCTTTATACCAAAACCAAGAAAATGGGTTCTGCTTGCCTTAAATCCGTTTTTCTTAAGTTTTTCTACAAGTTTATCTATTCTTATAGCTCTTACCTTATGGACTTTTGCTATTTTATGGGTATTAAAGTAGGGCTTTTTTATTTCAAATTCATCCTTTAAAACTCTTAACAATCCTGTAATTTCATCTTTAAATTTGAACCAATCAATTTTTTCTAACTTTTTTTCCATCCTTTTGACAAAATCACTATCTCCTAACTTCCCTATCCAGGTTGGAAAAATATGTTTATATTTTTCTCCGCAATGCTTGCATCTTTCTAAAAATTCTTTCGAAAATTCTCTTTCTAAGCAATAAGGACAATAATTTAATATTCCGATATTTTCTTCAAGAATTTTGTTAGCAAAACTCCTACTTTTCTTTAGATAACCATAAACTCTATAATAATGAATTTTGTTGTAAGAAAAAATTGGCAAAAAGCCGAACATGTAACGAGAAAAAGTTAAAGCAGTAGCTGCCAATATGTTCCTTATCCCAACTTCGTGTTCAAACTCAGTTCTAAAACAAAAAATTCCATATCTTCTTAAGCAAGTTATTGGTTTTACTCCGCATAGGGTTGATTTATCGGTAGCTGAAAAACCTATGTAGCCTTCTCTTTTTATAGCCCTAGCGCATCCATCAAAATAATAAATTGGTGAACCAAATGGATCTATATCTATATAATCAAACTTTCTTTTGTTTGCAGAAAGAAAAACTGCTGCATCCTCTCTCGAAATTTTTACTTTATCTTCAACTTTATTCAATCTTACATTCTCTTTTGCAAAAGATAAAGCATCTTTGCTAATATCATTCAACCAAACTTCGTCTACATCTTCAACTTCTTTAACTATTCTTATGCCTCTCGCCCCGCATGCTGCTAAAGAGTCACAAGCTTTCAAATTCTTTTTCTTTAAAGTTCTTAGAAATAATATCATTAAATCCCTATCAAAGTGCATAGCTGGGTTGTAAAAACTTTTTTTATCTAAAGGTTTTGAAATTTTTAATTCAACGAGACCCTCCTTTACTATCATCCTACTGCTGTAACACAACAACAACAGAAATTATCATAAGTAGTACCAGGTATACAGGTGCCTCTACAACCAGTTATAGTGCTACATATAGCTCTACCACTACAATAAAATGACCATGAATATGAATCACAATTTTCTATAACTTTACTCGATTCCTCAACACAAGCTCCATCTGTACAATTAAAAGTTCTATAGACAAGTAAACTATCGCTGCACGCGTAAGAAGTTAATTCAGTACAATCAATTTTAGTAGCTAACGCGTCATTGCCTTGACAGTAATACTCAAGTAAAATTTCTTCATTCATACAATAGTCAGTTAAAGATTGGAAAGGACACGTTACATCACCTTCGCTGCATAAATCATAATCTTCAGTAGTTCCTTGTATGTAAGGATCGTTTCCATTATCTGTTTCCGTACACGAATCGATACAATCTACAGTTTCACAATTCTCTCTTCCATAGACTTGGCACTCGCCATCTATACATTCGAATCTATCGCAGGAAACAAAGATATCGCCCAAAGTAACATTACAAAATCTGTAACAATTAACATTGCAGTAATACTTACTACAATCACATTTTCCAGCTCTCCAATCTACATTTTCCGATTTAAAAAAGTAATAAGTAGGTGCGTTTAAGGTTAGATTCAATTGAACTAAACCACTTGAGGAAGAATCCGAACAAGAAATTATCTTAAAATCTAACTTAAGCCTGTAGCCCCTTTTAAACGCAAATTTATCTAAAAAATCTTTCATTTCCAAAAGGTTATATTCTAATTCTCTACAATTCTTACTTGTTTTCACCACTTTTTTCGCAGAATCCCACGCAAGAGAAAAAATGTAAGGATATTCTTCTAAAACAGGTTTTGATGTGTCTATAACTACTGTAGAACGCAATAAATTTCCTATTAAATAAATAGCAGACACTATTACAAATGTAGTTAAGATAAAAAACTGGCCTTTAGAATTTAATCGCCTGAGCATGTGGAACACCTTCTATCAACATAACATTTTCTTTAGATATAAAACCGTATTTTATTGCAAGTTTTACTATCTCTTCTCCAAATAAATTAATAATAGTTGCTTCCTTCATCATTTTAACAGCTTCTTTTTCTTCTATTTTCTTCTCACCATAAAATTCTTTACTTATTATCAATTCAACTTCGCCAAACTTTAATTTTCTTTCAAGCAAATTCTCATCACAAATGGCTAAGATTATTTCTCCTTTTGCCCTATGTACTTTACACCAAAATTTCATAAAGGTAAAAATATTTTTTCGCTAGGATAAACCACTATTCCTTCTTCTTTTATTTCAAAAGGATGTATACCAGTATCATGAGCGGTAGCTCTCATCTTTCTTATAGCTAAAGCCCTTGGAAAACCTTTTGGAAAATAGTAGAGAACTATAATGCCGTCAGAAGTAAATTCTTCTATTCCGAATGATGAAATTGATCTATGACCCTCAGGAATTTCACAAGTTATTATAGTAGTGCAACCTAATTTTTTAAGAAGCTTATCTAAAGCTAGCAAACTTCTTCTTATTTGAAGCGGTCTCTCGAAAAAGAGACTTATTACTGTTATTGGATCTATTACTAAACGCTGTGCATTTATTTTTTCAACGTGAGTCTCTATCAACGATTTGAACTTTTCAAAATCAAATATTTCCGATTTTATCATAACAAGCTTCTCTTTTTTAATAAGCCTTTTGATTGGCCAGTTAAATACAACTGAGGTATATTCAATTATCCTTTCAGGATCTTCTTCTAGCGAAATATAAACTCCTGGCTCATTATACTTAGCTGCTCCCTGGACTAAGAATTGAAGCGAAAATATGGTTTTTCCAGTTCCAGGACCTCCTGAGACTAGTATGGTAGAACCTTTAGGAAAACCTCCTTGAATTAGCTCATCAAGTCCTCTTATACCACTCTTTACTCTTTCTATTTTTCTTTCCACACTCAATATTATTTTGAATCTTGAAATAAAATTTGAAGAATGGTTACTAGAGTTAAAAGTTTAAAGGAATTAGAAAATGAAATTAAAAAATTGAAAAGTAATACTTTGGTTGTTTTCGTAATTAGCGGCAAGAAATACCATGAGGTCAATATTTTTATACTTAAAAAACTAATCCAACTAAAAAAATTCTCCGGCATTTACATAAGCTTGAATAGACCTTTTAAAAATCTTGTGAAATATCTAAAAGAGAAAAAAATAGATACCGATAAAATTTTCTTCATAGATTGTGTTTCTTCTTTCTTTGGAGAGGCAAAACTTGCTGAAAATTGCCTTTTTGTTCCATCTCCTTCTAGACTTACGGATATAGGTATTGCACTAGATGAAGCTATTAGAAGGATGAAAAATCCATCTAATAAATTCCTCTTTCTAGATTCCGTATCAACTTTGCTTATTTATAATGACCTAAAAGTTGTAGCTCAATTTATTCATTACTTAGCAACAAAGCTAAGGAAATTTGGAGTTATAGGAATTTTAATGACAGTAGAAAAAGAAATTGAAGAAAGATTTTTAAACTTTTTAATCCAGATAAGCGACAAAATAATTGAGGTAGTCTAGAATGATAGATTTTTTATTCTTGCTTGCAGCCATGATGCTTGGCTTTCTTACAGTATTTTTCCTTTCTCTTTCTAACATAAAGTTTACAGAAGGAGATTTAAGAAAAATAATAGAAAATTTTATCTATGGTACCATACTTGTATACGGCTTCTTAACGAGTGAGTTTTTCTTTAAACTTTTCTCTTTAAATGCTTTGCAGTTTGTCCTAATAAAATATTCGCTACTCATAGGGAGTTTTTATTTTTATTTATTAGCTTCTTACAGGATTTACGAAATGAGTAAGGTTTTTGGTTTCGCTGGAAAACTACCAGAAAAATTAAGAAAAATTCTAGAATGAGAGGACAAGTAGCTATAGAATACTTAATCATAGTAGGCATTGGACTTGCTATTTTAATTCCATATTTGGTTTACTTACAATCTACTTCAGCATCTTACAAAGAGGAGAATTGCATAATCCAAGCAAAAAATTCCTTAGAAAAACTTGGGAGTTCTATAGATTTAATTTGCTACCAAGGAGAACCAGCTAGAATGGAAATAAGGTTAATAATTCCAGATTGTTTTTATTCAGCAAACTACATTAATAACAAAACGATTGTATGGAAACTAAAAACTTCAGCTGGATTTTCTGACATTTCTTATACAACACTTTGCAACTTTTCAGGAAAATTGTTTAACAAGCCTGGAATTTATATTGTAACGATTAAGAGTAAAGAAAATCATGTCGAAATCTCTTAAATCTCAAGTATCGATAGAGTTCATAGCATTAGTTTCATTCTTATTGCTGCTTCTTATCTTATCAGTTTATTCCTCTTCTTCCCAACTTTTTCATCAAATCTTTATTAGAAGATATAATAAAGCCGAAATTTTGTGTAAGTATCTTCAAGATGAAATAAATCTTGCCCTTAAAGCTGGTGATGGCTATAGAAGAAGTTTTTTCCTTCCTTTAAGTTTAGAAGGAAGTAATTATGAGATAATACTTGATAATTACACGCTCTACATAAAATGGGGAAATTATCAAACTTCCTGCTTTGTTCCTATCGAATCTATAAATGGAAAAATTAAGAAAGGCTGGAATAAAATTAAGGTTTTAAAAAATGAGATTTATATCGAATAAATCACAAGTACTAGTTTATGATTTTTTTGTAGCACTTTCGATCTTTCTAGTCGCTATTATGCTATTACTTTTTAACTGGAATTTATCGCTAGAAGAAATTTCTGAAAGAAAAAGGATCGAATATTTGTCTTCAGATCTTAACAAAATAGCAGCTATTTTTGATAAAGAAGGTTTTCCTCTTTATTGGAATTCGGAAAACGTAAAAGAAATTGGATTGCTTAATGGTTTTGAAATAAACTGGACTAAATTAATATCCCTTAAAGATTTAGGTTATTCTAAAGCTGCGAGTTTGTTGGCTTTATCTTCAAACTATTACTTAAGGTTGTACAATTCTTCTAACAAAATTTTTGAGTTTGGCAAATTACCTTCAAATACCTCGACTTCTTTTAGGTTGGATAGAATTGGAATTCTGAATAAAACTTTAGTTAGAATTGAAATTGTAGTATGGAAATGAAAGGCTCTATCTTTTCTATAGATGCAATAATAGCCATAGCACTTTTACTTTTTATTCTAACCATATTCCCAAAAATTCATGAATATGGATATGGAGAAATTATTAGCAGATCTATGCTTTATGCAGCCAACGACTTAATAAATTCGCTTTCAAATTTAAAGGCAAAATATTACAGAACTAAAACTATTAACGAATTACTCAAAAATGGTACTTTAAAGGAAGTTGATTTAGAGAAAAGTTTGCTTGACCTTATAGGAAGCCTTTGGTATTCTGGAAAAAAAGATTATGCAAAAAAGATTTGTTTAGAAATCTTAAATGAGCTTAATCTAAGCTATTGCATAAATTTAACTACACTCAACGAAACCATTTGCTCGACTTGTAACAGAACAGGAAAAATAGTAGCAACCTCCTCCATTTTACTTTCGGGCTATGAAGTAGGGAAACCAACTTCTGGCTACATAGCAAGAGCTTGGGTTAGAAAATATAGAAAGAATTCAACTCTTATACTTCCATTCTATCCTGAAGGTTCTGGTTGGAGAGGCAGGAAGTTAGAGGTTTATAAAAGATTTTGGATCAACCCAGAAATGATAATATTAAAAGCTACCCTCTATGTTTCTGTTCACTTTGGAACTGAAAAATCTCAAGCACAATTCGAGCATTTAATGGTAAATGGGGCCGAAAAGAAGAATGATATAGAGTGGCTTTATATGGAAGAACTTGCGGTTGGGACAGAAATTACAACTGCTGCATTTGGGTATGTCGATGTTACTAACGAAATTAAAGAAGGAGAAAACGAAATTTATCTTGCCCTAGGAAGTCCCCACTATCATTCACATATACATCCAGGGATGAGATTAGTTATAGTCTATTCGCTAGTAGAAGAACCTAAAGAAAGCGAAAGGTTTATAACAAAAAGATTCTATTTCGATAACGTTATAGGAAGGTCCGGAGCATGGTCGACCATTTCTTTCTACATACCAGAAAATGCAAAAAATATTTCTGCAAAAATCCGCTTAAACCTTAAAAATGTAGAAGATACAAAAGTTTTCCTCTTTAACTCCACCGACATAAAAATTTATGTTAATTCTGAAGAACCTTTCTTTGAGGACGGCACAACAGATTTATGTTATGCCATAAGTAGGTATTATTGCTATAGAGATATAGTAGCTACAAAAGATGTAAACTTAACTTTTGATATTTCTTCGATGATAAAAAATGGTACTAATATAGTTTCCGTTTACGTAAACTGCTATGGAGATTTACATTGGGGAGATTCTTATGCAGAAATTTATTCAGATCCGATTAATAATCCTAATAGCTCTTCTTATGTGGAAATCTCTTACTGGTTTAGCGAGCCTTTAATAAAATATGGAGAAATAGATCTAACAAGAGAAGATCTACTAGGCGGTGAAATTGAAAATCCAAAAATTTATTCATTTAACCTTACAAAAGCTAGGAGCGATATAATAGAAAGTTTTGTACATATAGCTCAGGGTTTTTCTAGTATGACAGAAGTTTATGCTTGGTTTGACGATCAGGAAAAACAATTAGTTTTTAAATCACCGGCCCCGAGAGCAGTTCCAGAAAGTGTTTACATATATCCTTCTATATGGAAAGTTGGAGAAAATTTCATAGAATTAAGAGATGTTCAACCAGGAGGTTCTCTATCGCCGACTAACAAATTCCTACCATGGTCCTCTTTCGAATATACTTATAAAATAGAAGGTATGGTAGGTTATGATGGTGTTTTTAACAGTTCTGAAGAAGCTATTAACGATGCTATTAATAGGTTAATAGAGAAAGTTGGTAGCGAAGAAGTTTCAGTTGAAGATTTAGAAGTTGACTATAGATCTGTATATGGTATTGAATGGTTATGGGGGCCAGCAGAATTTAAAATAATAGTTTGGAAATTATGAAAGGTTTACTCTTTTCCTTTATTCTAGTAATTTTAGGTTTAACTTTAGCGACGATTCTATATTTTTATCAAACTCTTACGATTTTCAGTTTTAAAAAATACGTCGAACTAGAAAGTGTTGAAAAGTTGATAAAAACTTATAACTCAATTCTAATAGATTCAAAAAAAGCTTTAGGTATTGTAGGAAAAAGAGCTATTAGTTCTGCCATAAGCTGGATAATTACTAATGGTACACCACTAGATTCTGCGGAAATAAGGATTAAAGAACTTATGATTAACGGAACTCTTTATGGGAAGTCGCAAGAGCTCATGAAAGATTCGACATTACTGAACTGGGCTGCTTCTTTAGAGAATCTGCTTAATAAAAAAGGTCTATTTGCTAAGATAGAAATAAAGAATTTATCTATAATACCGTACGACAGCTTCCACTTGCTTCTTTCCGCTAACATTTCTCTAAACCTAACAAACCAAGATATCAGGACTTCGATTGCGAGAAGTCAGATAGTTAGTTCTATTATTAGCATTGAAAATTTCGAAGATCCTCTTTATCCTTTAAATACCCTCGGAAGGGTTACTAACGTGATAATAAAAAGCAAAAATTGGTTAAACTACTCTTCAGAAGATTTAACAAACCTTAAGGAGGATTTAAATAATTCATGGTACCATCCAAGCCTTTATGGGGCGAGTTTTCTTGATAGACTTGAAGGGAAGTTTTTTGTGGATCCTAAAAGAAAGGGAGTAAAGGAAATAATAGGACTTGAAAGTTTTGTTAATAAAGAAAAATTGTATTCATATGGTCTAGGCATTTGGATTGATAGAAGTAACATAGATTATCTTTATTTTTCAGGAACTCCTCACACAGCTTTTAAAATAACAGGTATGCCAGAAACTTTTAGATTAGATAACGAGACTACAATCAATAACCTTACTCATTTGCAAATTTATAATGTAAGCAGCTTGGTAGAATGAGGGTTGAATACAAAATATTAAGCTTAATTGTTATTTGCTTACTTTTAGGATTACTTTTTTATACCAAACTATCTTGGAAAGTTACTGAAAATTTAGCAAGAAATGAAAGCAAGGAAGAAAAAACGAGAAGAAATGTAAGTGAGACATACCTTCCTATTCCTCCGCCTCCAGAAGAAAAAGTAGAAAAGGAAGAAAATATTACGATAGTGCCTATAAAAGGAGGTTTAGGAGGTAAATGGGAAATAGAAGAGCAAAAGGAAATCGAAGTAGATGCTAAGATTGTTGATATTTGCTCTGGAAAATTAAAAGAAATTAAAAGTGTTACCGAAGGTCTACAAGTTTGTTTAAATAAAGAAGCTCCTTACTACATAATTCTTGAAAGGAACTCTACTCATTTAAAAACAAGTTTTTACTATGGTGGTTTTAATCAGACATTCAATTTTACAAATGACACGCTAATTTTCTATGTTTTTATCGAAAATTTAAAGGAAGAGGAACCATATATAGAGGGATTTATCGCTTCTGGAAATGCCTCTTCCTTTATCTCCTTAGGAGAACCTTACTACGCTTATAGTTGGGAGAAGATAGAAGGAAAGTTAGTTAAAAAAAGAGTAATGGCCATTTTACCAATTTTTGTAAAATACAACTTTGAAGTGAATAGAAAATGGAATGATTTAATCGTCTCATTAAGAATTAACAGAAAACTTTATCAGATTGGAATTTGTTACGTCTTTACTAAAGAAATTTAAAAAGAAAAAAGGATTAAGCCCCGTGAAGAGTTGCCGAAGCTGTGTGCGTCAAGCCACTTTCCAAATCTTCGTAAGTAATAGTTACTTTTACATCTCCTTTAAAACAACCTGCACAGGTAATCGTTAGTCTTTCATTAGGTTTGCCGTTTAGCTCAGGTGAAAAGGTTACTGAGCCTTGATCTGGCTCGGTTGTTACTTTAGTAACGTTAATCTCATGAGGACCTACTGTTACAACTAACGTGTCAGCATTGTGGTCAACGTATGCAAATGCTGAACCTGGAGGAAAGCAAGGACTGCACTTAGCGACGCCGCCTGTCGGTAACTTGAACACTCCCATTGCATAAAGCGCTGCCACAACTGCAATTACCACTAGAATTGCCCATCCGTAAGTCATTAAATACTCCATTGCAGCTTGACCTTTCTTCATGCTCTCTAATAAAAATTATTTTTCAGTAAATTTAATTAATTCAAAATTACCCACAATATGGTAATTTACGTTAAAGTCAAATTAAAGGAAAAGAAATTTTTCATAAACACAAGAACAGATGTCGTAACTAATTCCTAAGAAGGCACAAGCATTTTTGAAATACTTCTGACTAAGAAATCAGAAACTCTTAACAGCAAAAAACTAATTGTAAGTAGAACAGGAAAATACTTAAAACCATCCAATTCTCTGCCGCTTTTTAGAAGACCTATTAACAAACTTCCGAAAAAGGAAAGAATGACCATAGCTAGAAAACTATAAAAGCGTAAGAAAGATGCAGAAATTTTAACAACACCTAATCTTAAACCATAAACTTTACCATAACTTACTGCTTCTTCTAATTTTAACTTACTACCCATTTCACTCATAGTCTCTACCAAGTAAGAAGAGAATGAAAAAAGTACGGGTGCTGCGAATCCTATTGCTATAAAGATAAAAATAGCATACATTGCAACTTGAGCCGCTATTTCCCTTCTTAAAGTTTTTAAGGTTCTTAGATCTTCTGCAGTATGTTCTAATAAGTCTGCTAAAGCACCACCTTTTCTTAAACCTTCGCTAATAAGCAGAAAAGTTCTTTTAACGATTCTTGATTTAATCCTTTTACCCATTTCTAAAAGAGCATCTTCTAGAGAAGAACCACTTAAGGCTTTTCTTCCAGCATTTTTTATCTCTTTTTCTAAAACACCAAATTCTGGCCTAGCAGCCATTAGAATGGCTCTATCTGGAGTTAAACCAGACCTTATATTACCAGCTATTAATTGCAAAGCATCTGGCAAAATTTCTTCTGCTGCTTTTCCTCTTCTATCAGCTATAAACAAAACTATTAAATCGAAAAAGAAATGAAGAACAATAAAAATGAACGCAAAAATTAAGATTAGATAATTTATCCCAACTTTCAAGAAAGCTCCTACAAGAATGGAAATTGCGAGGGAGATAAATATCGAGTTTAAGAGTCTAATTTTAAGGAATCTTTGTAAATTTAAAGAAATATCTGCATATTCCAAGTTCTTCTTAAGCCACTTCCTATAAAATTTTGGGTAAAAAGCTAAAATATTTAGTTTCATGCTTCAACACAAGGTCTTCTGCTTTTTATCAAACCTATAAAAACGAATTGAAAGAAAGCTAAACCAGCTAGTAAAAAATAAAAGAAAAATTCAGGAATTTGTATACCAGAAAAAGTTGAAAAAACTATTAAGAAAGTTATTCCTAAGGTTGGTAAAATTATGGAAAACATCAAGTAAAGTAAAGCTAATGGGCTTAGTTGAGAACCATACCTTCTTATACTAACTTTTTGCTCTTCAGAGAGATGATTAGCAATCCTAGCTAAAGTATCACCAACATCTACCCCTGATCTTAGACTGTTAATTATTTGCCAAACTATTCTCCTAAAATTTAAGCTAGGATTTTTGTAAGCCAATTTTTCCAGAGCTTTTATTTGATCTTCGCCTGCAGCAATACTTTTTACGCATTCGTTAAATTGCTTTGAAATTTCTCCATAATTTGCTTTAGCTATAGAAACCATTGCATCGAAAAGAGAAACTCCAGATTTTACCTGGATATATAAGTGCCTTACTGCAAAGAGTAAGTTCTTCTCAATACTTCTAATTTTTCTGGCTATAAGTAGTTTAGGATAGAGGATAATGTAGAAATAGGATAGAAAAGAAAAGAAAAAAGGAAAAATAAAAAGAAGAAATGTTTTTCCTGTTTTAATTGCGACTGGGAGCATGAGCATAAATAAAAGAAAGAACCAGAAAAAAGAGGAAAAAACAGCTATTGCAACGTATTCTCTTGTCTTCAAATCAAATCCAGCTTGAGCTAAATAAGTTTGCAAAAAGGGAGAGAATTTTGCTATCTTATCGGATATGAAATAAAACTTCTTAGAAATCTTTAACGCTTTCTTTAGAGGGAATGGGACAAATGGAATAGTTTTTTTCATAATAAACTTTCAACCTTTCCTCTCCTTTTAACTACTTTTAAAACATCTTCTGGTTCGAGATAGTATTTTGCTACAATTCTTCCTATCGTATTAACATCTTTTACTTTCCTATCAACCATCCACCTAAGAATTTTTTCTTTTTCCTCTATTTCTTCCAAAACTTCTTTTTCGCTTAAACCAGTATGCATTTGAAGTTCTTCCATTAACCTGTAACTTTCGTTTTCCTTCCTTATAATATCCTTTACAGGTTTCCATCTGAATATTATGTTTAAAGTTGTTTTTACTTTTTCAGTTCCAGGTATTATTTCAACCACTTCAAAAAGTCTTCTTCTACCAGTTCTCCTATCTCTATAACAAACAGCTATTAAATGCAAAGCTTCTAAAACTTGTTCAGGAACGTTGATAGGAGGATTTACTAACCTTTTATAAGCTTGATAAGCTGTATCAGCATGCAAAGTAGCATAAACACTATGACCTGTATGCATGGCTTCGAAAAGAACTTCTGCTTCTCTAGCTCTTCTGACTTCCCCAACTATTATCCTATCAGGTCTCATCCTTAAAGCATTAACGAGTAAATCTAACATTGTAACCTCTCCCAAACCTTCTGGATTTGGTTCTCTAGTAGTTAGCGGAACCCAGTGTAAAAATTCAGGCAACATCAACTCTCTTGTATCTTCTATAGAAACAATTCTATGGTTTGGTTGGATGAAACACATTAAAACGTTAAGCAAAGAAGTTTTCCCGCTTGCCGTACCACCAGCTATTATCATGTTGAGCTCGTACTGAATTGCTTCCCAAAGCCAAGCTGCTACCTCAAAGTTTAAGGTTTTGTTTTCTATAAAATCAACGACTGTCCAAGGAGATCTTCTAAACTTCCTTATAGTTATAGTATTCCCTATAGTCGAAATAGGAAATAAAGTAGCATTAACTCTGTCTCCAGTAATTAAATGAGCGTCCATCAGCGGATTTAATACGGTTACTTGTCTTCCAACTCTTCTCCCTATAGCATTTGCATAATTCAAAATCTGATTTTCAGATTCAACATAAACATTAGTTTTTATCCAGCCGAATTTTTTATGATAAACCCAAATTGGATTTTTGGACCCATTTATTACAATCTCTTCCAAATAAGGATCCTCTATTAACAATTCTATCTTGCCCAAACCAAACATCTCATTAATAAGCAAACCTACTAAAAACTTTTTTAAGCTCTCGCTAGCTACTGGTAGCTCATTACTTATAAGCTCTAAACCTCTTTCAAAATATTTTTTCTTTATTTTTTCAAAATAAGTTGGGTCTACCATTTCAGCCGTTTTAATCGGAATCTCTGTTAGCAAAACGCTTCTTATTTTATCGAGTAACGCTCTAGTTCCTTTTTCTATAGTTGGCAATTTTAACTCATAAATCGGTACGAAATCTTTAGTTCTTTTTATAACGACTTTTGCTTTTACATAACCAGAAGAAACTTCATAACTTTGAATAACTTTTTCCATAATTAAAATTCAAATTGCTAATTATTCTACTTTTGGCTTTATTTTTAAAATTGGTGAACCAACAGTTGGATAGCTTATATCTATTAGATCGTGATCTTCCAGAATTTTCGCCCAAGATTCTATTATTTCAACTGGCATATTAAGCTTTTTAGAAAGCTTGGAAATCGATATGGATTTATTTTTCTCTATTATTCTTAACATCTCATCTATCTTAGTAAAAACCTTTTCCTTAATTTTTTCTTTAGAAAGTTTTGTCATTAGGTCAGTTTTCGTCAAAATACCAACCAATTTTTTTTCTCTATTCAAGACTATTACTCTCCTAATCTTGTGCTTCCTCATTATTTCAACTACTTTGGTTATCGGTGTTTCATCGTAAACCCAAATTGGCTTTTTCATAACTTCCCTAGTCTTAATTCTCCTAAGCCTTCTAAAATCTTCAGGAGAAAATTTAACTAGGCTTTCCTTTCCAGTTATTCTCATCAAATCTTTTTCACTAATCTCTCCAACTAATTTATCTTTGCTCATAACAGGCATTCCAGTTATTTTATGTTTCAAAAGGATTCTTGCTACATCGTAAAGGGTTGAGGTGGGTTTTGTATAAATTACGTTTTTCGTCATAAGATCTTTTGCTAATAATTCTCTCTCTGCTTTTTTCTTAGTTTTCTTTTTCCTTTTCCTTACTTTCTTCCTCTTTCTAAGAAAAAATTTTAGGATTTTTTCAAGCATTCTACCTTCCTAATGGATATTTGGCGCCGCATGCATCACATTTAATAAAATAAATCCTTCTCTCTTTGATTATTCTCGTATCAGGTTGTCCACATAACTTGCAAAAGACAAATTCTTTTGCATACTTCTCTATTTTCGATTGAATTGCAGAATGTTTAAGAGTTGATGTAAAAACTAAAGCATTTCCCTGCTCAAAAGCTGGTGTGGCAAGCTCTCTACATAAAAATTTTGCTAGATGTTTTTTATCCCTTTTAAAAGTTTCTGCTATTTCCTTAAAATTTTTTAGGATAGTTTTCCTTCCTTGATATTCTATAACTGCAACAGGCATTTTAAACCTGCTTCCAGTATCTTCACTCTTTTTACAAACTTCTTTTGCTCTTTCTAATAGCTGAAAATAATCAAATTCCATAACTTAATTTAGATTTCAAAATAATTATTCCCTAACTTTTATCCTACCAGCAACTGGTTCAAAAATTTTACCCTCATCAAGCAATTTATCTAAGGTACTTTCAAGAATTTGTGGTGGCAAATTTATTACTTCAAAAAGTTTTGCGATTTCAACTCCGCTGCCATCGTCAAATTTCTTTATTATACTAAGAACTTTTTCTTCATAATTAGGCTCTTCTATAACTTTAAAAGAAAGCATAAAATCCAAGGTTTCTGGGTCTATTCCATATTTATTAAAAGCATAAACCTCGAGCTTTTCTCTATCAAAAATTTCTGAAAGTTTTTTCAGATCATCCACAATTTTTTTCCTTTCTCTTAATTTCTTTAACAACTCAAGTTTTCTATAAATTTCAAAATTTGGATCTTTAACTTTTTTTGCTATCTCAGCATTTACGTAAATCTCCCCATCATAGACTCTCACTTTACCTATTATGCAAGCTATATCCCCTATTTCTAATTTATCCAAAAGCTCTGCTTTTTCTTTAAAAGCTTTAACCCTTATACTTCCAGAAAAGTCGTTAAGAATTATAGAAACATAATTTCCAGAACTAGAAGAAAATTTATCTATAACTGTTCCAAAAATATTAACTCTAGAAACTTTTTCTCCAAAAGGTGTTATGACATAGCTAGGCTTTCTACTTTCTCTATCGCCATGCACAAATTTTCCGTTTACTACATCGAAAATCCTTACCTTAACAGCTGGCAATCTATTCATAATCTAGCTATAAAACCTGGTTTTGGATGATAAATTAAGCCTTCTTGGCTCATTTTCCTTAAAATATCTTCTGCATCTTCTATTCCAGCTTCCTTACATCTCTTTATAACTTCATCTTGTGGTATTTCTTTTCCATAAGTCGATTCTAATTGCAAGATAATTTCTCTAACAACTCTTATTTTGCTCCTTTGGGCAGCAGTTACCCTTAAACCTTCGGCTCTATCTATATCTATTTGTCCAGTACTGGGTTCAAAACCAAACTGCCTTAAGGAATAACTCATAAGTCTAATAGCTCTAAGTGCATCTTCCTTAGTTATTTTATCTCTTAACTGAACTTTGGCTGACGCCTCAGCTAATCTTATTAAAGCTTCTAACTGTCTTGGAGTAATTGAAATTGGAGAATCTTCTCCAGACCTTTGTCTTAAACTTAGATAAAATTCTTTAAGGACTTGAGCAGCTTCTTCCGTCATTTTAGGATGGCAATGTTTTCTTGCATAAGCTACATACTTTCTAAACAAATCTGGGGGGATTACAGGAGTTGCCTTCTTCAAATCAAAAAATCTAGATTGCAGGATATGCTCTGCAATTTTCTTATCTAATTCTGGATTTGGTATATCTCTTAAAGCAAATTTCAGATCGAACCTTGAAAGCAAAGTTTCTGGGATATCAACTTGCTCTTTTATAGGAACATAAGGGTCGAACCTACCCAATTTTGGATTCCCCCCAGCTAAAATTGCTGTTTGAGCTGGTAAGGTAGCTACTATGCTCGCTTTGGCTATGCTAATCGTCTGACCCTCCATCGCTTCATGTAATGCAATTTGGTCTTGCTTGTTTATTTTCTCGAACTCGTCAATCGCAATTAGACTTTTGTTACACATAACCAAAGCACCTGCCTCCAAAACCCAACCCCCAAGAAATTCTTCATCTCTTACTACCGTTGCGGTTAATCCAACCCCCGTATTGTGACAAAGAATTCCGCCAAAACCTCCAACAAAATTCTCATAACCACTTACACAGAGATCATAAACATAACCATTCGTTGGTCTAACATATTCTATTTTTTTGATAGGAACAAATGCTATATCTGAATTTATAAGTTTCTTAACCAGCCACACATCTTTCAATAACTCCATTCCTTTCCTAGTCAGCTTATATGACTTTCCTCTTTTTTCTACAAAACCTTTTTTAGCAAGTAAGTTATAATACGCTCTTATAGTTTTTTTGCTTTTCTTTTCTATTTTACAAATTTCATCAACCGAAAATCCTTTTACTAAAAGTTCAAGCCTCTTATAGAGTAAAGCTTTATTTTTAGAAAAAATTAGGTTCAAACTTTTCTTAGTTACTCTCTTGTAACCCGAGGGTTTAAGTCTATTAAACGGAAATGACTTGAAAAATTTCAGTGGTATTCCTTTATATCTTCTTCTTTTTGCTTCTACCAAACCTTTTTGTAAATAATGCGGCTTTGGTACCTTCAGTTCGTAGACAATCGTATTTACTATGCTTTCATGGTCCGGAAACTTAATCTTTCCTCTCATTCTTTTTTCCGTAAAACTACCTATGATACCATTCAAGAGCAATAAGTATAATATGTCGGACATTAATTGTTTCGATGTGGTTACGCCACTATCACCATCTACCCATCCTCTTAAAAATTCCAGTTGCAAATCTGGTCTAACATTAAATACAATTGACGGTACTCCTTTTTCTTTAGCATAATTCTTTAATCCTAAAACATCTCTAAAGAAATGGAAAACCAATTTGCTGTTTATTGTAACCACCTTCGCCTTTCCTTTATTAACAATAGTTGGTTTAATCCCAAAAACTTTTTGAATACATTTAACTAACTTTTCAATTTTATTCTTCTCCTTTTTGTTAAGAATAAAATGTACTTGCCAGCTTTCCTTGCCACCGTGGAGGAATCCGTCAGCGACGAAAAACCCAAGTATGTAAAGAAGTTCTTTACATACCTTTATGTATCTAGGTAACTTATGCTTAGTCCTCGGTGTAAATACATAAATGCCGTCCGTTTGGAGATTAAGGATCTTTCTCAAACCTTCAAAAAGGTCCAATACATTTATGCGCTTCTTGGGAGAAGGTAACTTAGAAGGAACGATTAATATGTCGCCCGGCCTTAATTCTGATGACTTCTTTTCTTTTATTCTTCCGTCTTCAAACGTATATAACGAATGGTCATCCGTAACTATAACCTCTCTTCCTGTAGCAAGTTTTATTTTAATTAGCTTCTTGTTTACTTTATGTCTGTACACATAGGTTAAAGGTCTCCATTCCATCTTCAAAGTAACTGGATTGAGTACTGGTACTTCTATTATTCTATCAGGCTTTACGAAACCTTCTTTAACTTTGAACTTGTTAAAGAACTCGTCGCAGAATTCGCCAATAAGTCCTATTTTAACCATACCATTTTCTAACCATATTACAGGATCGTCATAATCGATTGAAACCCCTTTTCCACTAACATATTTTCCTCTGGGTATCAAACTGCTAACAACTTTCATTATTTGAGACTTAGCAGTTGAAGGATCTCCTATTAATAAAATGTGAATATCTCCTCTAATTCTTGAACCATCAGGCAAAACTTTTGGCTCTCCACCAAATAATTGCAGCAAAATTGCTTCTTTTACTTCTTCTAATCCATAAATACCTGGAGCTATAGAAGCTATAAATTTTTGATAAATTTGTGGATCCTTAGCCAATTCCAAAATTTTCTTTTCATCTTCAGGTGAAATTTCTATTTCTTCCCATTCTGTTTCGACAGCCTCTACATAATTAGCTTCTATATAAATTTCCATTTGCCTCGATTTAGTACCCCTAACCCTTCTTTGCATTTGTTTCAAAATTCCAATTACTTTTATCCTGTTGCCAGGATCCGTCTTGTTCTGCATCTTTGGTGAAGTTAAATCTTCTTTCAAATAAACCATTATTTCACTAGGTCTTTCTCCAGTAACTATTTCATAAGGTTCCTCTATTACTATCCACCTAGCATCGTAAAGTTTTTGATCGATTAACCTAAAACCTCTCTTAGTACCGCAAAGCTCGCATTTAGTTGGTGCCACTATAGTCCTTTCCGTTTGAATAACAGAAATCCTATTTCCACATTCTGGACATTCAAAAACGGCTTCAAAAACTTCTGGCCTAATCTCGCTAGCCCTTTTTACTATACCTTCAACAGCTATTAGCTTGCCTATATGCTCGGCCCTTATATTCCTAATTCTCATTTCTCTATCCTTTGGCAGATTGAAGAATCTTACTCTAACTGGTAACTTTTCTTCTCTAAAATCAAATTCCTTTATCACTTCCTCAAAAATTTCTATAACTTCTTCCGGGTTTTCTAACAAATAATCCGCCAATTCTACATCAAATTTTTCTAAAACAGAAAAATCTACTAAAAGACTTTTCCTGTTTTCATAAAAAATCTCCATCAGTTGGTTTCTATAGTATTCGTCAACGAAAGCATACAACTTTTCAAAAATCTCCTCTCTTTCCATCGTTTATGTATATTAGTTTTTCCTTTAAATGCTTACTGCAAGAAAATTTCAAAAAAATGTTAAAAAAGCTATTCCTTAACTATTGCTTTTATCTTTTTTAGTTGTTGTATTAACTTCTCTATCGCAACATTTATATCCTTTTTCTTTCTAGCCCCTGTGCAAACTATTTTTCCTGAGCTAAATAATAAGAATGCAACATTAGGATTTTCCATTCTTAAAACTAAGCCTGGAAACTGCTCTGGTTCATATTCCGAATTCTCCAATGTAAAAGCTATTTTATCTAAGTTAAGTCTTGCATCAAGTTTTGTAGAAGCTACTATATTCTCAACTCTAATCTTAAAATCTCTCGGAATCCTTACCCCAGTTTTTCTTATCAGCTTTATTATTTTCTCAAAGGCTTTTTTAAGATCTTTAGGTGTTCTAGTTCCTGTGCAAACTATTTTTCCCGAGCTAAAAATTAAAGAAGCTGCTCTTGGTTCTTTCATCCTATAAACAACTCCTGGAAACTGCTCTGGCTCATATTCTACACCTTCACTTAAACTTACAAGCTTTCCAAGAGGTATTCTTACGTTAAGGCTTGCAGAAGCTACTATATTCTCAATCCTAACTTTTAGCGGCAAACTATCACCTATTTAAATATCTTCTAATTCCACATATTTAAAGGGATTAAGAAGGAATGAATTTAGCTTCCATAAAGGAATTACCAATACGTTGCTTTCTTCAACTATTTCTTCTTCAACGTAAGTTACTATCAAAGGTGTACATTTTTTCTTCGAAAATTTACAAAACTCGTTAACTCTTTCAAAATGCTTTTCACAAGCTTTTTTAAGTGCAGATTTTTTATATCTCCCTTTTTTCCATTTTTTACAATCAACGCAGAAAGTTAGAAGTTTTCCTTCAGCAACTATATCTATTTCATAACATCTTTTAGTTTTAAACCTAACGTGCAATTTTGTAGAGTAACCATGAAGCTTAAATATGTCTGCTACAAAACTTTCAAAATCTTTCCATTTAGTTTCTTTTAAGGCTTCTTCTATCGTCAAACCGCTTCTTAATTTTTCCTCAACTTCTTTTACTAAATCCATTACATCCTAAAAATTTTCTTAAGAAAATCAAGAATTTTTCTCTGCTTACTCTCAGCTATTATATGCTCGGTTGTCTGCCAAGTCGTTCTAACATAATAAGGCATCTTACCTTTTCTTTCTTTGGCTAACTTCTTAAGAAACTCTATAGTTCTTAAATCATGAGAATAGCCAACTCCAAAGTCGTATCCAACTTTTTTCTTTAACTCTTCAATCTTTCTATCCCTTTCTACTTTAGCGATAATAGAGGCTGCACTTACGATTGGATAATTTTTATCAGCAAGGTTTTCGCAAATTAGCTCTATATCCTTATTCCTAAGTCTTGAAACTATGAATTCTTTAAATTTCTCCGTATTCAAACCTGGAGCATCTATTATAACCTTATCAGGTTCTACCATATTAATTATATCTGCCATTTTAATGGCCTCTATTTGATTTAAGCTTATCCCTCTCCTTCTATTAGCATCTATTTTTGAAGGCGGAACTATTAGAACTATAACGTTTTCGGCTATTTTTTCTATTTGAGGTGCTAGCTCGCTTCTTTTTTCTGGAGTAAGTTCTTTAGAATCCTTCACTCCTATCTCTTTTAACTTTTCTATACCTTCTTCGTTAGTAACAACTCCGCAAATAACCAAAGGTCCTATTACAGCCCCCCTTCCTGCTTCGTCTATCCCTAAAATCCTCACGCTTTCAATTATCTTTTTTGTATTTAAATTCAAGCTTATTTAGTAGAACGTTATAATCCTGGATGATAAAAGGGGTAGGAAGGGTTTTTAAGATAAAAAAGAGTGGTAGATGTTATGAAAGTCAGTTAGAATAAATTGAAAGCGATTAAGGGAGAAAAAGGGAAAAGAAATAGAGACAAGAGGTCTACTTAATTCAGGCTATAAGTGCTCTTGGTATAATAATAGAAGGCCTAAAGAGGAAAGTGGAAGTTTAGATAAATTTTTTCTTCTTTAAGAACAAACGAGCCGCTATTATATGGCTGCAATCTTTTTGGTGCAAAGCAAAATAATAGCAATCACACGAAAATCTTTTCCTTTCCTTATCAAAAATTACAAAATGAACGTCGCTCTCTCCTTTAACCTCAAAATGGATCCTCTTATCGGTCTCCAAAACCTTTTTCACCAGACCTTTTTTAAAAATTAAATAACCCTTCCTCCTTATCTTTGAAATTTCCATCTAATTTTACTTTAGAAAGCAGATTTTTAGTATGGAAGTCTTGGAGGAAATGAAAAAGAAAGGATGTAAAAAAATATTCCTCCAATTCGCTGAAGGCTTAACTATCAGAATAGAAAAGATAGTAAAAGAACTGGAAATGAATGGATTTAGCGTAGTGCTATGCATGGAACCTACTTTTGGTCCATGCGATTTAAGAGAAGATGAAGCCAAAAAATTAGGTTGTGATTGCATCCTGCATATAGGACATCTTAATTATTTCAAACTCAAAACAAAAATTCCAGTTTATTTCTGGGAATTTGAAATAGAAGTTAAAGATTTCGAATCCTATTTCAAAAAATTTGCAGGAAAAATAGACTGCAAAAAAATAGGCATAGTTGCTAGCCTACAGTTTTTAAAATTAATCGGAAAAGCAAAGAAGATTTTAGAAGAGATGGGGAAAAAAGTTTTTATTGGAAGTTTTTGTGATAAAAAAGGTTTAATAACTGGTTGCAACTTTAAAGCTGCTAAGGAAATTGAGGATTTGGTAGATTGCTTTTTGGTAATTTCAGCCGGAAATTTCCATGCATTAGGTCTTGCTTTAGAAACTGATAAAAAAGTACTTCTATTTGATGTTGAAAAAAGGAAATTAATTGATATAGAAGTTATAAAGAAAAAGTTTGAAAAGCTTAGAGCCTGGAATTTGTGCAGCTTTAAAGAAGCTAAAAAGATTGGCTTGATAATTTGCTGGAAGAAAGGTCAGCTTTTCAAGGAATACGAAAAACTTGCAAGTTATTTAAGAAAGATGGGAAAGGATGTAATAATTTTGGCAACGGATGAGATAAAACCAGAAAAACTTGAAGGTTTAAGGGTTGATTTCCTAATCAACACAGCCTGCCCTAGAATAGGAATAGATGATGTGAAAAGGTTTAAAGTTCCTATAGTAAATCTTAAAGATTTACATAAGGAAGGCTACTTGCCTACCAGCTTTTGAATTTCTGTCGCTAAAACCTCCATTCTCTGCACTATTTGCATCATTTCTTTGCTTACATTCGCTAATGCGCTTTCCAACTCAGCCCTTCTTAATAGTAGAAAAGCGAGAGCATCTTCTTTATTTTTTTCCAAAGCAACATTAGCGCCCACTACAACCAAAAACTTATTCTTTTCGACATCGCTTTTCACAAAAACTCTTGAACCTAAAGGCAGGTAATTTTCCTTTTCACCTAAGTTATTTATGCTATCTATAGTTCTCATAACTTCCATTAGTTGGGAGCTTAGGATATCTCGCTGTTTTGCTAAGACTTCAAGCCTTGATTTTAACACCAAATATTCTAGAACCTTCTTCTCTTTTTCCTCCATACTAAACTTCTAATCCAAATTCCTTCCTTGCTATATCTCTTAATATCCTTATTAAGTTAACGAGTTGCGACTTTTTTATAGCAACTGCCCCTACAGACCTAAACTTACTGCTACTTCTTATTAAACTGTCATGCTTTGTTTGATTTAATCTTACAAACTCCTCCTCTCCAGGATATCTTGGCTTAAAAACATCTATCCAAATTTTGTCACCAGGTCCTTGGTCTATCCTTCCTACAAACTTGCTGGGACCTACTGAATAAAAAATCTTAGCAGGACCTTTTTCTTCATAGTTAACCTTCTTTTCTATTAGCATTCTCTCCAATATCTTTGCTACAGTATGTCTATTAAGGCCTAAAGCTTTCGAAATATCTGCTATTGTCATACCCCTTATTGCAGCATCTAATAGCTTAAGAATTCTTTTAGCATTTTCCGTGTCGTACTCAAAATCCTTCGAAGTAAACTTTTTCTTCATTTTTGAAATGCACCTCCAAAAAGGATTTAAATTTTTAGTATAAAAAATTTATTGGAAGCTAATGTCTATACAATAAAGTTTAAATAAAAGGTGGTATAAAATGCCTACTATAACAATCTTTCGAATAGAAGGAAAGTTAGGAAGTTTAGAGGAAATTGTTAAAAGGATAGACAAGAAAAGCTTTAAGGAAAGTTGGTTTGTAGCCAAAAAATCTAAGTTTAACAAAAACGAAATCTTCATCCAATACTTTTACTACCAAAAACTTGAGGAAGTTCTAAGGAAAGTCTTAGGAAGCGAGTATGCGGAAGATGTAATAGGATTGCTTAAGGTTAACGGAAAGGTAAGAGTTCTAAAAAGAGTTTATTGCTACATCAATACTTTAACAAAAACGCTAGAAGTTTACAGGGGGCCTGATAAGATTACAAGAGAGATAGCAGAAAAACTTGAAAAATTACTTGGCATTAGGCTTAAAAGGTTAAAGATAAAACCAGAGCAACTTAAACAGATTTATTCTAATTATAGCATCGAACTAAGACAAGCTTTCTTCGAAAATATAAATGGGTTGCAAATGCAAGTTTTGAAATCAAGAAACCTTGAAAGGAACAAACTATTTGAATTATGCATAAAAAAGTTTTTGCAAAGCCTAAAGGCTATAACTTTCAGGCCAAGGATTAAAAGTTTGAATCATAATTCTAAATATTACATAACCATAAACGGCGATAGAGGTACCATAAAGTTCTTCCCTAACGGAAAGTTCAAATGGAGACCTAGATTTGAAATAAGACAAATCCTTTTTGCTGTGGCAAATGTTATTGGGTTACTTCGCTAACTTTTTATTTTTACTTTTTAAAACAAGATAACATGAAGATGCCAAAAAGAGTTAGGATTTTCTGCCCGTTTTGTAGAAAGCATACTATACATACGGTTGAAATAGTAAAGAAAAGGCCAAGAAGTACTCTAAGCGCTGGTCAGAGGAGATTCTTAAGAAAAATGAAAGGTTACGGAAGCTTCCCGAAAGAAAATCCAAAAGGTAGAGAGAAGCCAACAAAAAAAGTTGATTTAAGATACAAATGCACCGAATGTGGAAAGAAACATACGAAGGGTAAAGGTTGGAGGGTAAAGAAGCTGGAGTTAGAGAAAGGCTAATTTAAATAAAAAACTTAAGGATAAATTATGGGTTTAAAGTTTTTAGAAAAGATAAAGAGGCTAGTTAGTAAGAAAAAGAAAGAAGAAATTATTGAACTTCCAGAAACCAAAGAAGAGGAAAAGAAAGTTATGGTAAGAATAGAAAAACTAGGTGGGCTCGCTGATGTAAGAAGGATAGAAAATCTAGTTAAAAAGGGGAATATAGTATTCTTAAGGACTTTAGAACTTCAAAGAAAAGATTTGGGACAATTCCAAACAAGCGTTCAAAAACTAAAAAGAATCTGCGAACAATATGGCTGGGATATAGCGGGAACTGAAGAAGGTTATATAATAGTAACTCCAAGAAGTGTAAGGATAGTGAGAAAAAAAGTTTCAAAATAACCTCCTTTCCCTTCTCCTTCTTAATAAACCAAAAGACATTAGAGAAGAAAATAATTCTGCATGCAACAAATCTATTTCCTCCTTTCTCAATCTCGCTATTTGATCAGCCTCTATTAGAATTGAAGGAATACAATAATTTGGATCTATTATTAGCGAAAGAATTATTGAAGCTATTTTTTTAGAATCCATAGAATTCGATAAAAATTCTATTCTTAAAGGTCTCTCGAATTCGCTGCTTTTCAAATAAAATACTTTTAATGAATTAGGATCCTCTAACTCTGAAAGTATTGGAATAGAAGAAGGATCTGAGGAATAATTTAAAGCTACTGTTTTTTCGTTAGCATCTAAAAGGTATGAGAGCAAATGCGTATCTCTCATTCTCTCAAGCATAACCTTTTGTTCTGGTTCCTCAAAAATTTTTGAAACTACTTCGCAAAACCTTCTTCCCCTACTATCCTTAACAATCCCTACCAAACAGCAATTTTTTTCTTTACAAACCTTAAACAGTTCTAACAAAAATTCTTTAAGCTTCGTTAACTCAAGATTAGCTTTTTCCTGAAAAACGATTGGAGGAATTAGAGAACCATCTAGCATTAGCATGTCTATTTTAAATTTTTTAACGCAATCAATGGCTACTTTTAATTCCTCTACACTCCTAACTAAGGAGGCTTCCAGTTCAAAATCAAACTCGCTAATTGGGTCAAAAAAGATTTGTAAGTTTGGGGTTGGATTTCTAGATGGATAATAAATAACGTCTTTTAATCTCCCTTCTTCAAACTTAAAAATAACACCAACTGCTCTTGTAAGAACTAAGTCTATACCATGGAAAGATTTTTTTATTAAGCCTCCGTCAACTCCGCAGATAGTTAAGCTTCCTAAATCTGTTTTGCTAACCCTCTCAACTAAATTAACTCTATTTTTAATTAAATTTGCAAACTTAACAACTTTCTCCTCAAAATTCCTTATCCTTTCTAAAATCTCTCTAGATTTTTCGAAAAAATCATGCATAGTTAATGGTTTTAGGTGAATTATAAAATATTATTTAAGCCTCTTTTCAAAATGAATAAAATGGAAAAAGTCGTAATTACAGCAGCCCTTCCTTATTCTAATGGAGAGATTCATCTAGGTCATTTAGCATCTACTTATTTGCCTGCAGACATTTTTGCAAGATTTTGCAGGTTAAGAGAGAAAGAAGTTGTTTTCGTTTGCGGAGGCGATGACTATGGAACTCCTATCTTAATAAAAGCTGAAAAAGAAGGGAAAAGCCCAGAAGAATATGTTGAGTATTGGCACAGAAGGCATAAGGAATCTTTTAAGAAAGCAGAGATAAGCTTCGATTTCTATTATCAAACCCATTCGGAAGAAAATAGAAAATTAGCCCAACACTTCTTTAAAGTTCTTTATGAAAAGGGATTCATATTCAAGAAAAAGGTTATGCAATTTTATTGTGAGTTCGACAAAAAGTTTCTTCCAGATAGATATGTTAAGGGTATTTGCCCCTTTTGCGGGGCTGAAGATCAATACGGTGATGGCTGCGAGGTTTGTGGAAAAACTTACGAACCTACTCAACTTAAAGATCCAAAATGCGCCATTTGTGGAAGAAAGCCAATCTTAAAGGAAAGCGAACATTACTTCTTTAAGCTCTCCGCATTCTCAGAAAAGCTGAAGGAATGGCTTATTGCTAATAAGAATTTACAAGCAGATGTAAAGAATTATGTTTTAAAATGGATAGAAGAGGGATTAAGAGATTGGGATATAACTAGAGATATAAGCTGGGGAGTTCCCATACCGCTAAAAGAAGCTAAAGGAAAAGTTTTGTATGGATGGTTCGAAAATCATCTCGGCTACATTTCCTTTACATTAAAATATCTTAGCGAAAAAGGAGTTGATGGAAAAAAATTTTGGAATTCTGCAACGATTTATCATTTTATAGGAAAAGATATAATTTACCATCATTATCTTTTCTTACCAGCAATGAGGATTGCTGAAGGAAGTTTTAAGCTTCCAGATTTTATTCCAGTAAGAGGTCACTTGCTTTTGGAAGGAAAAAAGTTTTCAAAAAGCAGAGGTTGGTATATAAGTTTAGAGGAATTCTTGAAGAGATTTCCAGCAGATTACTTAAGATTTTATTTAGCTTATGTGACGACTTACTCACAAAAAGATGTAAATTTGAGCCTAAAAGAATTTCTTGCAAGAATAAATAACGAGCTAGTAGCTAACATAGGGAATTTTATCTATAGAGTCCTCTCTTTTCTCTGGAAAAATTTTGATGGAATTTTACCGGCTATCGAAAAAGTTGAAAAAATTGATGAGGAATTTAAAAAATCTTTTACTGATTACAAAAGTGAGATAGAAAGGTTGATGGAAAGTTTGCACTTTGACAAAGCCTTAAAGAAAATACTAGAATTTTCAAGCTTGTGCAACCAATATTTTCAGAGTAAAAAACCTTGGGAGAGTAAAGATAAAACTTGCATCAACTTGTGCACGAATGCTGTTAAAAATTTGTGCATATACCTCTATCCTTTCATCCCAAACCATATCGAAAAGATTTGGAATGTATTAGCTCTTAACAAAAAAATTAATTGGAATTTATTAGAATACGAAATTCCTGCTGGACATAAGATTAATAAGCCTGAAATTCCATTTAAAAAAATTAAAGAAGAAGAATTGGAAGGATTGATAGGATGGAAGAGATAAGTTTTGAAGATTTTAAGAAAATAAGAATGAGAGTTGGGAAGGTAGTTAGAGTAGAAGAAATTCCTGGAGCAAGAAATTTATATAGACTGATAGTAGATTTTGGCGATGAACAGAGACAAGCCATTTCTGGTATAAAAAAGTGGTATAAACCTGAAGAATTGGTAGGCAAGAAATTTGTTTTTGTAACGAATCTTGAGAAAAAGAAATTTTTTGGAGAAGTTAGCGAATGCATGATTTTAGCTGCTGAAGACGATGAGGGAAACTTAGCTTTAATAACTCCTGAAAGGGATATAAA
>CAZGBT010000007.1:0-23351 GCA_964524025.1 uncultured archaeon
CTTGTGCTGCAGCTTGGCTTAATGGGAAAGCTGGAGAATTTGCAGCAAGAAAATACGGAGAATCCCTTTTGGCTAGCGATTTAATAGAAGAAATTCCTAATGTTTTAAGAAAGTATTTGGAAATTCAGTGAATAATTTCTAAATCGCTATAGATTCTCTTACATCTTTGAAGAAACTCTAAGAACGAATTGGGAGTAGGGAATTTACCCATTAGGCAGTAGGGATATTTCTTAAAGTTGGAAATTTTTAGGTCTTTCGATAGATAATCCGGTATTTTTCTACCAGCAGTAGAAAGGTAGAAAAGAAAATCTCCTGTAGAAGCTTTCCAATAACCAAGGAAGGGTCTATTCATTATCCAACTCCAATGCCTACAGTACCGGTTAAGTGAAATAACACCTTTCCTATTGGTTTCCAACATATCAAAAAGAGGATAAAATATTATATCAAATGGAACGTAAGGGACTTTCCGTACCAAATAGCCCTTCCTAAACTCACCGTTCCCAACTCCTCTCGGAACGTCTTTATATTTAAACGATGCGGCCTCTAAAGCGAGAATTCCGGCATGGATGTTAGATTTAGAAAAAATAGCAAATGCAGTCTTACTATTATACAATGGATTTCTTACTGCAAGAACTGCTCCAAGGGGTAAACAATTTAATAGAGAAATACCTCCCATAGGATCAGAGAAAGTATCTATACAACATAAGGTTACTGCGCCAGTCGAAATCCTCCACAATTCAAGAGGTTTGTTATGATAGGAAGTAACCGTACTGCCTTCTATTCTTTTTAAGATCGGTACAATTTTTTCGGCAAAGTTCCAAGATGCTTTTAGTGAGCACACATGCTCCTTGATGAGGTTAAGATTCGCTGTTACATCTTTAACCCGTAATAAGTTGGCACTTTCTGCTAGTCTGCTTTGATAGGAAATGCTTATGTCAAGCAAAGTTTTTCCGTCGATTGTAGGGAGAAGTACTAATTCTTCCTCTACTCCTCTCTCGCGTAAAGCTTCCAATGCTTCTTGCTCATTTTCACAATAAATCTCGGAAGGAGGTTCGAAATCTGAATGTATGTGGAAAGAGATTGTTGGATTACGAAAAAGTGCCAGCGAGAGGTCGCTTAATTTTTTGATTAAGTGCGAGATGTTTAATTCTTCGTCTCCCCCATGCATTTCTAATATTTCTTGAAGAAGCGGAGAGCAAGGATTATAATACCTGTCATCAAAATGTGCAGCTAGAATTGCTTTAGCAAAATTTCTTTCCTCAATATACTTCTCTGGATTTGGTAAAACTCTTAAGATGGTTTCTATAAGCGAAGTCGTTTGGATCCTATGGTTTGGTAAAGTATCTCTATTAACTACGTATACATCAACATCTTCTCTTTCAATTTCCCATACAAAGGAGTCTATCAACATTAGTACTTTGCAATTACCAAGTTTATATTCGGGCGAGGAAATCCTATGTATACCTAATGTAATTACGTTCGATTCTCTGTTGACTATTGATGATAAGAATCTAATACCATACCTTCCGATTATAGACCACCTGTAAGGTTTTGTCCTAAAACCTTCAAGCTCAAGTAAATTGCCTGTAATTCGTGACGCTAGGTCTCGAGAGTTATAGATAATTAGTGGATCTCTTTCTAAGAATTCTCTAACTTCGTTTAAGTCTGTAGTTAGCATATTCGCTTTTTGAGTTAAAATTTTTATCTTTATATGATGCCTAGTTAACAGTATTTTAATGGAAGAAATACTTTTAGGTAACGAAGCTATTGCGAGAGGTGCTTTGGAAGCAGGTATAAATTTTGCCTCTACTTATCCAGGAACTCCTTCTACAGAAATAGGCATGACTCTAGCCAAATTCGCTAAAGATTATGGCTTTTATTTTGAGATATCGAGCAACGAAAAAGTTGCTTTAGAAGCGGCTGCAGCAGCTTCGCTTTGCGGCTTACGTTCTCTAGTTTCTATGAAGCAGTACGGCTTAAACGTTGCTTTAGATTCTTTAGTGCCTTTAATGTATGTTGGAGTAAAAGGAGGGATGGTAATAGTGGTTGCAGACGATCCACAGGGTTGGAGTTCTACTCAAGGAGAGGAAGATTCGAGGTATTTGGCAAAATTGGCTCACATTCCTTTGCTAGAACCTTCATCTCCGCAAGAATGTAAAGATTTCACAAAAAAAGCTTTTGAGATATCAGAAAAGTTAGGAATACCGATTTTAATAAGGATAACTACAAGAGTTGCCCATCAAGGCGGGATAGTTAAGCTAGGTAAAATAGAGAAAAGAGGTGTAGTTGCAAAGTTTGAAAAAGATTTAAAAAGGTTTAATTTATTACCACCAAGAACAGTTCCTAAGCATAGAGAATTGCATAAAAAATTGGAAGAATTTAAAGAATTAGCAAAAGATTTAAACAAAACTTTTAACGAGAATGATTCGAAATTTTGTATAATAACAGTTGGTTCTGCCTTTAACTACGTAATGGATGCTTTAGAAGACCTTAATCTGAAAGTTCCTGTTCTCAAACTTTGTTCGAGTTTTCCTTTAAACGAAGATTTAATAAAAAAATTTACTAATGGAAGAGAGAAAGTTTTGATCGTTGAAGAATTGGATGGTTTTCTAGAAGATGAAGTTAGGAAAGTTATAAAAGGTTTGGAAATTCATGGAAAGGATTTAATCCCATTTGCAGGTGAATTAAGGGAAGAACATGTTATAAAGGCTTTAGAAAAATTGACAGGTAAAAAATTCAAAATCGATATGTGTTTACATAAGGAAAAAGTTGAATCGTTAAGTATACCCGAAAGAACTCCGATGCTTTGTCCTGGATGTCCTCATAGAGCAACTTTTTTTGCAGCAAAAAGAGCAGCGGGAAAAGACACAATTTTTATAGGAGATATAGGTTGTTTGCTTTTAGCCATGCCAAAGCCAGTAGAAACTAATGATCTGTTTTTCTGCATGGGAGCTAGTATGGGTTTAGCACATGGCTTGAAGAAAGTAACTAATCAAAAAGTGATTGCATTTATAGGAGATTCCACTTTCTTCCACGCTGGAATACCTGGTTTAATTAACATAGTCTTTAATAAATCTAACCCATTAGTCATAGTTCTTGATAACAGAATAACCGCTATGACAGGTCATCAGCCTCATCCAGGCACTGGGAAGACTGCTTTAGGAGAGGAAACGAAGGCTTTGGATATAGAAGAAATAGCAAAAGCTTGCGGCTTTGAAAACGTTAAAACTATAGATCCTTACAATCTTGAAGAAATGGAGGAAACCATAAAAAAATTCCTTAATTCTGGTAAACCTTCCTTAATAGTTGCTAGAAGAGCTTGTCGATTAATGTTCTTAAGAGAAGCTAGAAAGAAAGGTATAAAATTACCTAAGTTTGAGATAGACGAAGAAAAATGCAATAAATGTGGAATTTGTGTGAAGGAATTTGGTTGTCCAGCGATTAAGTTTGAGAATGGAAGATATTTTATTGACGAAACTTTATGCAATGGCTGCGGTGTTTGTACAAAAGTTTGTCCAGTAGGAGCTATAAGGTTGAAAAGATGAAAGAATTTAATATTGTAATAGCTGGAGTGGGAGGTCAAGGTATTTTAACTTTAAAAAGGATTATAGCAACTTCAGCATTTTTAGAAGGTTATGAAGTAAAAACTTCAGAAATTCATGGTTTATCTCAAAGAGGAGGTGCAGTAGTTTCTCACGTAAGGTTTGGTGAGGAGATTTATTCGCCGATGGTTTTAGAAGGCGAAGCAAATCTTATAATTGGATTAGAACCACTCGAAGCTTTAAGGGCTTGTTATTATGCTTCTAAAGAGATAGGCACTATTTTTGTGGTTGATACAAGAAAGATCCAGCCAGTAAGCGTTCTAGTCGAAGGGAAAGTCTATCCAAGTTTGGATGAAATTAAACAAAAACTCTCAGAATTTTCTTCAAAAGTATATTTAGTTGATGCTTCTTCTGAATGTGTAAAAAAATTTGGGACTATTTTACCAGCGAACATATATTTATTTGGCTTTTGCATAGGTGCTAAAATTTTGCCGCTTAAAAAAGAAAATGCATTAAGGGCTATAGAATCATGTATAAAACCAGCGTTAGTTGAATTGAATAAAAAAGTTTTTGAGAATGGTTTCGCAAAAGGTTTTGAATGAAGAAATAATCCTTAAACTTTATCCTAAACTTAGAGAGCAGAAAAAATTTTACGACCTCCTTACAAATAGAAAAGGTACAAGGGAAGTTAAAGGGATTAAAGTAGTAGCAAGTGGTTATGGTGTGAGAGAAGGAAGAGTAGTTATTGAGGCTTATTATAATGGCTCTAAACAACCACCTCTAAACTATTTGTTATTCCTTGCTATGTTGGCTTGTCTAGTCGAGGGTTTGGAAGTGTATGAAATAGTTATTTATAGTCAATTTGGTTTTATAAGAAGGTGCGAAAGACTAAACTCTATACATGTAAAAATACTGCATGAAATTTATAAGAAACTAGGAAATTAACTTAACGAGGAAATCTAAATTTAATTAATGCAGAATTATTTGCTTATACCGTTATCAGTAGCTTTTGGCGGTAGCATAATAGCATCTATTTGTGATTTGGTCACGACAGAAATACCAGACAATTTGGTTCATTTTATGATGGCATTCGGAATACTTTTCTATTTTCTTTACTACATTTTTACTTCTAATCCAACACCTTTGCTTAATTCTTTACTTTACGGTTTCTCCTTTTTAGCCTTTGGTTTTTTACTCTATTTTTTCGGTCAATGGGGAGGTGGTGATGCAAAAATGCTTGGGGCAATAGCTTTTTTATTACCTGTCTTACAAACACCAACTTTGAATTTTCCGCTATCTTTTTTAATTAACGTTTTTTTCATAGGAGCAGCTTATATAATCGTTTATGCGTTAATATTTTCCTTCACAAAACCAAGGCTTTTTTCCATTTTCTTTAAAAGCACAAAAAAAGAGTGGAAAAAAATAGTTAGTTTGTTCTTTTTAATCTTTTTAGGATTTTTCCTTCTTCAACTCTCTTTTTTCAACGCAAGTTTTGAAATTAGTTTAAAAAATTCTGCTTATGTTTCGTCTTTTTCCACTCTTGCAGCTTTGGTTATAAGCTTTTGTAAAATAGTAGAAGAATATGGGTTTAAGAAAAGAATTCCAACCTCTAAGCTAAAAGTTGGGGATGTGTTAGCTACTAGCAAAATATGGGAAGGATTAACAGAAAAGGAAGTAAGGAGGATAAAAAGAACTAAAAAATTTGTTTGGATAAAGGAAGGTGTTAGGTTCGCTCCTGTTTTTTTCATTTCAATCCTTTTTTCTTTAATTTATGGCGATTGTGTCTCTCTTCTTTTCAGCTTTTTAACTGGTAACAAATTTTATATCCTCTCTTGGTTCAAGCTTTTTAAAACCGGTATATTTCCATAAAACTTTAGGAATCTTTACAGTACCATCAGCCTGCTGAAATTGCTCAACTATAGCTAGCATTATTCTGCTAGTTGCTAGTGCAGTTGAATTCAAAGTATGGACAAACCCCTTTGGAGGGGCACCAGGTTTCTCCCTATATTTTATATTTAACCTTCTTGCTTGGTAATCTGTACAATTCGAATTCGAAATAGCTTCCCTAAATTTTCCGTCTGCCATCCAAACTTCTGTATCGTACTTCTTTGCCGCAACTATTCCTAAATCGCCTGTACATACGTTTACGACTCTATAATGTAAGCCTAGCATTTGAAGCATTTCTTCTACATTTTGTTGCAATTTCTCATGCCAATCCCAGCTTTCTTCGGGTTTGCAGAAAATAAATTGTTCTACTTTATTGAACTGATGCATCCTAAATAGGCCTTTTGTATACTTTCCATGAGCCCCAACTTCTTTTCTAAAACATGGGCTTACTCCTACTAAGCAAATTGGAAGTTGATCTGCTAGCAAAACTTCGTTTGCAAACATGGCTGCCATTGGATGTTCTGAAGTTGCTATTAAGTGTAAATCTTCACCTTCAATTTTATACAACTGCAAATCGAAATCTTCAAGACTCGTTACACCTTCATAATACTTAGTTCTCATCATGAATGGAGGTTCTACTAAGATGAATCCCTTGCTTCTCATGAAATCTATTGCGAACTTAATTATCGCAAGATCCAGCAATACCAATTCTTCTTTAAGGAAGAAAAATCCATGTCCAGCTATTTTTGCAGCTCTTGCATCATCTATCAATCCTAGGTTTTTTAGTATAGTTAGATGATCTTTTGGCTCGAAGTCGAACTTTGGAGGTTCTCCCCATCTCCTTATTTCAACGTTATCGTTTTCGTCTTTTCCATAAGGTACTGATTCATGCATAAGATTTGGTATTCTTAATAACAGGTATCTTCTTTCTTTTTCTAGCCTATCCTTTTTCTCTTCTAGAAGATCGGTTTTTTTATCTATTTCAGAAGCTTCTTTTAGCAATTCGCTAACATCCTTTCCTTCTTTTTTCCTTTTTGCAATTTCTGCAGAAATTTTGTTCTTCTCCGCCCTAAGTTTATTAAGTTCTGTGATTGTTTTTCTCCATTCTTTATCAATTTTTAAAAGCCTATCGAATAGCTCTAAAACTTCTGGGTCGTTTCTCCTGGCAAGATTTTCTCTTACCAGTTCAGGTTTTTCTCTTACAAGGTTTATATCTATCATAATTTTAACTTAACCCTAATTGTATTTCTTTTATCAATTTACGAATTTCTTCATCTTGTATTTGGATTGAAGGTTGACCATTTGCATCCACCGGAACTATGTATCCATTTCTTAAATACAGCTTATATCTCTCCATATCCTCCAAAGGGGTTACTATGTAATTCTTTCCTATTGCTACCGCATAGGCAAACTTGCCTTTTATATGTTTAGTTAGAAGACTTAGGATAACCACATCTACTTCTGGTAAACTCTCCTCTGCAGTTAGCAAGTAATATCCGTGGAATTCCTCGACTTCAACTCCATATTTTCTTAGTTTGTTTTCAATTTCGCTAGGCAACTCATTGGTTTCTAAAAAACCTATGAAAGATGGTTTAAACTTATTGGCTACCAAGTAGAGTAGTGCAACTACTTCGTTCATTTCACCCATCTTTCTCACCTCCTTTTAACCTTTTTTAGCAATAACTTTCTGGAATCGAAGTTAAAACTAAACAAAAACTGTCTTCCTTTATTCAGCAAGAAGAACCTTCGGATTGGATTGTACCACCTTATTTTAACTAGGTATGAAATTTTTAAAAATCTTATGGTTCCAAGCAAAAAAGAAATTGTGGGTTTGAAGAAAATTGGCTTGTTAGAACTTACTTTTTACGCTATTGGTTTAATCCTTGGTGCAGGTATTTATGTTATAATAGGGAAGGCTGCAGGTCTTGCTGGAAATTCTTTGTGGTTATCCTTTCTTCTAGGTGCAGTTATAGCTTCTTTATCTGGCTTAAGTTTTGCTGAACTTTCCTCGATGTTTCCGAAGGCATCTTCAATCTACTCTTATATGAAAGGAGCTTTTGAGCGCAAAGTATTTTCTTTTTTAGTTGCATGGCTTTACCTTTGTTCTGGTATAATAGGGGCAGCTACGGTAATTTCGGGATTTTCGTATTATTTTAAAGCTATAACAGGAATTCCTTTACTAATCACGAGCTTAGCTTTACTTTCTTTACTTTCTTTCTTCAATTTTTTAGGCATAAGGGAATCTGCAATCCTAAACTTAATTTTTACCCTAATCGAAATAAGCGGTTTGCTTATAGTTATAATAGCTGGTTTACCTAAAATTTGGGAGGTTAACCTTCTAAAATCACCTTATGGAATTTATGGCATATTAGCTGCTACTTCCATAGCTTTTTTTGCTTATCTTGGTTTTGAAGGTATAGTAACGCTTTCCGAAGAAGTTTACAATGCAAGAATAAACGTTCCAAAAGCTCTTCTAATTTCTCTTCTTGTAACTTCCTTGCTTTATATTTTAACAGGAGTTTCTTGCGTTTCTTTAGTTCATTGGAAAAAATTAGCAGAATCGAATGCACCATTAGCTTATGCTATTTCAGCCACTTTGGGAAAAACCTCTTATTTTCTGCTTTCAGTAATAGCTCTTTTTGCAACTTTTAATACAGCCCTTACCCTTTTAATTTCAACTTCTCGTATGCTTTATGGTTTGGCTTGCGAAAGGATTATGCCTTCTTTTCTTGCTGAAATACATGCCAAAAGAGGAACCCCTTCTTATGCTATTTTTGCTATTTCTTTAGCAACTTTACCATTCCTATTTTTGCCTGATATAAAATTCCTAGCAAGTTTGACAAACTTTTCAGCTTTTTTAATATTTTGCTTGGCAAACATTTCTGTCATAATTTTAAGAATTAAAAAACCTGAACTCGAAAGACCGTTTAAAGTTCCACTTTCCATTAGAAATATACCAATTCCATCTGTTCTTGGCTTTTTGACTTCTCTGTTATTGTTATTCCATTTAGAAATGAATTCAATTTTGGCTGGAGCAGTGTTCCTCCTTTTAGGTTTTATTATATATAAAGTTCTAAAGAGTCTAATGTAAATTTATGCTTAGGCTATCTTTCCACGGAGCTATGCAAACTGTTGGTTGTTCTTCCGTTCTATTAGAATCAGAAAAAACAAGATTGGTTCTTGATTATGGAGTAAAACCTAGAGAAGTCCCGCCAAAATTTCCTATAGAAATTAAAGGAAATGTAGATGCAATCCTTTTATCTCACGCACATCTAGATCATAGCGGTGCAATACCGCTCTTTTTTCTTAAAGATAAGCTTCCAAAAGTTTTTGCTATAGATGTTACAAAACCTTTAACTAAATTGCTTTTGTTAGATTCGATAAAAGTTAGTAGGGAGGAAGGAGTTGAATTACCATTTTCAAAATCAGATGTTAAAAAGACCATGCAAAATTTTGTTCTGATAGATTATAAAGAAGAATTTGAAATAGGAGACTTTTCTTTCGAATTCCTAGACGCAGGTCATATCCCTGGCTCAGCATGCATAAAGTTGTATTATAAAGATAAAACAATCCTTTACACCGGAGATATAAAAATTCAAGATACTAGACTGCTTAAAGGTATGGAAAAAAGAATTGGAGATGTAGATATTCTCATAACGGAATCGACCTATGCAGATAGAGAACATCCAGATAGAAAAGAGCAGGAAAAAGAGCTTATAAAGATGGTTAGGGAAACGCTTGCTTCTAACGGTGTTGCGCTTATTGCTTGCTTTGCTGTTGGAAGGGCCCAAGAAATTTTGCTAGTTCTTTACAATTATGGAATTGAATATCCTTTATACATGGATGGAATGGCTAGGAAAGCAACCGTCATTATAAATAAATTCGCTAATCGATTGAAAGATCCAAAGGAATTCGATAAAGCTTTGGATAAAGTCGAGTTTATTAAAAATCAAAAAACTAGAAAAAGGTTAGTTAGGGAACCTTGTGTTATATTAACTACTAGCGGAATGCTGCAAGGAGGACCAATTCTTTACTATTTAAGGAAATTGCATAAAAGAGAAAATTGCTCTTTGATTTTGACAGGGTGGCAATTAGAAGATACACCAGGTAGAATTCTGCTTGAAACAGGCAGGTATGTTAACCCTAAAGAAGGTTTAGATTTTGATGTGAAAATGAAAGTTAAAAGATTAGATTTTTCAGCGCATGCTGGAAGATCCCAGCTTTTTAAATTTATTGAAAAAGCAAATCCTGAAAAAATTTTTTGTATACACGGCGACCATACAGAGGAATTTGCTAGAGAGCTTAGGGAGAGAGGCTTTGATGCTGTCGCTCCAGTCGCAAATAATAGGATATTTCAGCTTTGTTAGCTTCAATTAGATCATCCCTTGTTTTGCGTAGTTTCTTAAGCATATCTTCTTCAGTTATTATTTCCACCTCTCCAGAAAGTTTTATTTTTTTGGTACAATAAGGTGTTCTCTCGGCTTCTTCGTCTATTTTCAATAAACCTACACCGCTGTATTCTATAAGATTATATTTTTGAAGTGAAAGTAGAGTTTTTCTGAATCTAGTTGCGCTAAAACCAATTTCGCGGCAAAGTATTCTGGCTAAATAAACACAGATAGATCCACTCCCGCAAAATTCACAAGGTGGTGCAAGATAAGTATGACGAATCAAGGCACATATTTTTTTGTTTTTTAAACGGTTTGCATATTTTACTATTGTTAGAATAGCTAGAACACTTTCAGATGCATCTTCACAATCGTAGGGAGTCATAATTTAAAATTATCTTCAAAAAATTAATAAATTACCTAAAAGTAGTAAACTATTTAAATTACTACTTTTTAATAATAACTATGGATTTAGCCGAAAAAATAGCAATCTGCGAGGAAAACTTTAAAAGATGGAGAGAGGCAGCTTTAAAAGCTAAGGATATGAATGAAGCAAGAAGGTTTATGGAAAAAGCATTCTTTTGGCTAAAGCTTCAAACAGCATTCATAACGCTTTTTTCATTAGAAAGTTTTGCTAAAGGTGATGAAGATCTTGCTAGAAAAATACTCATAGCTAAGGTGAATTTAATAAAGAAGATGGTTGATTATACGAAAAATCTAATAGATGAGATGCTTTCTTAAATAATTTAATTCGGGAAAGCTAAACCTTTCTAATGAAAATAGTTTTTATAATTATAGACGGTTTGCCAGATGAGCCTTCTAATGGCAAAACGCCGCTTTCTGAAGCTTATACGCCTAACTTAGATTTTTTTGCAGAGAATGGTGTAACAGGAGAGCTTTTTCTTTTACCAGAGGATTTGCCTGTATGGAGTCATTTTGCTGACGTTGCTTTACTAGGTTTTAATCCTAAAAAATATTACTTAAAGAGAGGGCCTTTGGAGGCTTTGGCTGCGGATATAGAATTGACTGGAGATTTTTTAGCTATAAGATGCAATTTTGCTACTATAGACGAAGAAGGAAGGATTATAGATAGGAGAGCTGGAAGGGCAGAATATGGCTTAGATAAATTAGCAGAATGTATAGAGAAAATGAATTTTCCTTTAAAGTTTATCTTTAAAAGAACTTATGGCCATAGAGCTGTTTTAATTTTTAAAGAAAAACTAAGCGATAAAATAAGTAGCAACGACCCGCTAGAAACAGGTAAAAAACCTTTGCCTATTAAACCTTTAGATAAAGATAAATTATCGGAGTTTACAGCAAAAATTGTCAACCAATTCGTTGCACAAGCTTTCAATTTATTAGAGATGCATCCAATAAATTTAGAAAGGACAAATTTAGGCTATTTGCCAGCTAATTATTTACTGCTAAGAGGGGCTGGAAATAGGGTTGAAAGATTACCAGATTTTGGAAAAAGATGGAATAAGAAATGCGTTTGCATATCTGAGCCTGGAGTTACAAAAGCTGTTTGTATGCTTGCGGGTTTTGATGCTATTACGGTAAAAAAAGAAAATATAAAAGGAATTGTAGAAAAGATTTTCGATTGTCTAAGCATTTATGACTTTGTACTAGCTCACATAAAAGGGCCAGATGAACCCGCTCATGACGGAGATTTTGAAAGGAAGAAAAAAATTATAGAAAAAATAGATGAAGAGCTTACTCCTTTTAGGAAGTTTGATGGAATTCTGGTTATAACATCGGATCATATTACCTCAACTATTCACAAAAAACATATGCATGGCCCAGTTCCTGTACTAGTTTATGGAAAGGGTAAAGATGAAGTTAAAAAGTTTGACGAGATTTCAGTAAAAAAAGGTAAATTGAAAAATTTTGATGGAAAAAAGCTTTGGGAGTATGTTATGAAGAATGAGGGTTAAAGATATTAAGATAAGAAAAGTTTTAGCATCTAATGCGGATTTCACCGTAGAAGTTGAGATAGAGACAGAAAAATTTAAAGTATTTTCTTCTGTTCCTATAGGAACTAGCAAGGGTAAATACGAAGCAAAAATTTTGGATCTGAAAAAAGTTTTTTCAAACTTTTTATTCGTTAGGAGATTCTTCAAAGAAAAAGAGTTTAGCGAATTGGTCGAAATAGATGATTTATTAAGAAGTATAGATAGGACTGAAAATTTTTCTAAACTTGGCGCTAATTTGGCTCTAGCCATTTCTTCAGCATTCTTGAAGGCATTCTCAAAAGAAGCTTCTAAGGAAATTTATCAGTACGTAGCTGAAGAGTTTAGAACTAAAGCAAAAATACCAAAACCAATTTGTAACGTCATAGGAGGAGGTAAGCATGGAGGTTCGATAGATTTTCAAGAATTTCTCTTACTTCCTATTCATCAAGAAAAGTTTGTCGAGTCGATTAAAGTTATATCAAAAATTTATAGAAAAATAGGAAATAGGTTAAAAGAATTGGATAAAACTTTTAGATTCGGGAGAAACCTAGAATCTGCGTGGATAACTTCCCTTAGCTTGTTTGAAGTATTAGATTTACTTAAAGAATTTTGCAACGAGAACCTAAAAATCGGGATAGATATAGCTGCATCTTCTTTTTGGGATGGTAAATCTTATTTTTACAAAAATTTGGGAAAGAGATTAACTTCCCAACAGCAGTTATCGTTTATCAGAGAAATTGCAGAAAATTATCCTGTTTACTATTTAGAAGACCCTTTTCATGAGGACGATTTTGTTTCATTCTCAGCTTTAACATCCCTTTTACCTAATAAGCTTATATGCGGGGATGATTTGTTAGTTACAAACTTAAAAAGGTTAAGGGATGCTGCAGAAATGAAAGCAGTAAATTGTGCTATAATTAAGCCAAACCAGGTTGGTACTATAACTGATACAATAAATTTTTTCAAATTTGCGAAGAGGAAAAATATAGTTACGGTTTTTTCTCACAGATCTTCCCAAAGTGATGATATTTTATTTTCTCATCTAGCAGTTGGTCTTGGTTGCGATTATGTGAAATTCGGTATAGCTGGAGAAAGAATAATTAAGATTAACGAAATAATAAGGATAGAGGAATCTTTTAAAGAAATTGCCTAATTCTTCCTAAAAATTCGTGAGCAGAGAGGAATCCGTTAAAAGTCGCACCCGAGGCTACCTTGTGGCCGCCTCCTCCAAAAAAATTTGCTATTTTATAAACATCAAAGCCAGTATGAGTTCTCAATTCGATTTTTGTTATAATTTTATCCTTCTGAGCTCTATGAATAAGCATTGCTATTATATCAAAAGGTGCTTTCTCGTGCTCTCTCAATTTTTCTGTTAGAACATAAGCTGGAACCATAAAAGTAGATTCGTAAATAGCAATTTTTTTATCTTCTACATTAAAAAACAAAATTCTTTTTAATCCTTCTTCTACAGCTTTTTCTTGCCACTCCCTAAATTCGTTTACTAATCTTACCATGCTTTCATTCCTTTCAAATTCTTCTACCCCCTTTCTTAGCAAAGTCTTTGCTATGGATTTTAACTTGCTTATTCTGGTGGGTCCTTTGTACTTCCATTTTATAGCTCCTATTAAATCTCTAAGGAATGAAGCCTCTTCACTTTTTACATTGTTTGTGTCTATCTGATTTGCTAGATCTACAAGAGGGTCCTCTATTTTAAGGAAATTTGCTATTACTTGAGCGGCGCTTGGTGCATCGCTATCGATAATTAATTTAACATTCTCAGGAGCTTCTCTAATACTACATTTATGATGGTCTATCCAAAGAACTTCTTGATAAATTGAGGCCAACCTTAAGGTTAATTCGGAAGGAGAAATATCAAAAATGCATAACTCTTCCAAATTTTCGTTTCCTATCATAGAAGCGCAAATTGTATCTTTAAGCCTTGTGTTAGTAGAGAAGAACATTCTATACTTTTTGTTTTTATTAGCTTTAAGGAATATGACTAAAGAAATTATGCCATCTGAATCGTTATGTGTAATTATAACTCGCATAAACAAATAATCTGATTGAATTATAAATTTTTTCTACCAACAAAAATTTGTGAATCAAGACCTTAAAAGGTTAAACGAAAAGCTTTTTGACCCCGTTTTCGATGCTGGAGTTTCTGCATTATGGGGAGTGAGCAGTGTCGTTAAAGGAGGTGTTAAGGATTTGTTTATAAATGCTTTAGGAAATGCGGATGGTAACTTAGCCTTTGAATTGGTGTGTAATCCTGCAGGTTGTGTTCTACTTGCGTTCATTAAGCACTCTTTAATTAAATCATACTTAAATCCAAAATCTCTAATGGCAGACACTTTTGAAAAAGTATTTAGTATAGCAAGATCGGCACTGATTTACTTTATCGGAAGCGACTTTTTTTCAGCAGCTTTGTTAGGAGGTTCTAATACTTGGTCTAGAACGATTTTTAAGGAATGGAGTAGTGGGGCTAAAATAGGAATTTTAGCCAAGCTTGGTGAAATCGTTGGAGAAAAGTTTGGATGGGTAGGGAATCCAGTAAAAATTATGGGTTTGCAACTTACATATTTTCCTGTAGGCTACTTACTAAGTTTTTTATTGTATGTAGGAGTTGTTGCGGTAAAAAATATCTACAGCTTTGCTAAAGATTTTATTTTATATAAGAGTGTTGAAGGATATGAAATCAAAGGAATAAAAGAAAAAATTATTAAAACACTTGATAAAATAGTACAAAGGATAAGCGAGAAATTTAACCTTGGCAAAAATAGGATATCTAGGAAAGTTTTTCGTTTTTTGCAAGGTATAGCTAAGAGAAGTTATATGTATAGTCCTAAAAAGAGGTTAGAGGCTCTTGAAAGAATTATATATACAACACCACAAGTCATTTTTCGATACAAATGTGCACCACAGTTGCTAGCCCTTCGTGATTTAGAAGATAAAAAATCAAGAAAATATTCCTGGCTTCTTTTCAAGCTTTCAAGAGAAAGGATTGTTAAGGATGAGATATCTCTATATGAATTCCTTCAATCTTTAAAGGAAGCTTATAGAAGGAATCAGAAAATGGTTATAAGATTAGCTGAGAAATATATAACAAACGAGCTTGGGAAAGGGGTAGGCAAATGCTTTAAAAGAGAAGGTTTAGAAGAACGATTGAAAGATTTCTATGAAAGAGGGGATTTACCAGCTATTTATGTAGTATGTTAAAAATAGATGGCTCAATCGGGTACGGACAAATTTTAAGAACAGCTATAGCACTTTCAGCCTTAACTCTTAAGCCAGTAAAAATTTTTAATATAAGGATAAGAAGACCAAATCCTGGCTTAAGACCTCAGCATTTAATGGGTGTTAAGGTAGCGGCCGAATTCTGTGCTGCAAATGTAAGAGGAGCTAAAGTAGGTTCTCTAGTTGTAGAATTCATCCCTAAATATCATAAAATTCCAGAATATAAGAAGATAGATATAGGAACAGCTGGAAGCGTTACTCTTTTACTTCAAACTCTTTTGCCTCTTTTAGTTTTTTCGGATAAAGAAGTTAAGTTGGAAATAATCGGAGGTACAGATGTAAAAGGAGCACCAACTACTATTTACGTTCAGCATGTCTTATCTTACTTTCTTAAAAAAATCGGGATAGACTTTGAGATATCAACTTTTAAACATGGCTTTTACCCAAAAGGAGGCGGTAGAGTTTTTTGCAGAGTATTGCCTTCTAATATAAAGCCTTTAAAATTGGTTGAAAGAGGTGAACTAATAGGTTTAAATTTGTGGAGCGTTGCTTCTAAAGAACTCAAGAAAAGAAAGGTTGCTGAAAGACTCTTGGAAGGATTTAAGAAAAACTTTGAACTTGAAGTTTCTACAAATGCTTACTTTAGATATGTTGATTCTTTAAACCCAGGATGCTCTTTAAATGCCCATTTATTTTTTGAAAATTGTGTTTTAGGAGAAGATGGCTTGGGAGAAAAAGGGAAAAAAGCTGAAGATGTAGGTAGGGAAGTAGCAAAAGGTTTGATCAACTCTTATAATTCAAAGGCATGCCTAGATAAATACGTGAGTGATCAAATATTAGTCTTTCTTGCTTTGGCAGAAGGTAAATCTTTGATTAAAATCGAAGAATTTACAGAACATGTCAGGACAAATTTAAAAGTTATCGAAAAATTCCTAGAAGTTTCTATAAATCAGGATTATGAAAACAAAACAATTGAAATAAAAGGATGTGGTTTTAAAATATGAACAAGAGATTGCTTATATTAATAGGTGGAGGTAGCGGAAGCGGAAAAACAACTCTCGTTAATTTAATCAAGAAAAAATTTAAGAAAATTACTGTAATTTCAACAGACTTTTTCTATAAAGATTTTTCTTCCATTCCGCCAAATCAAAGAGAGAAAATAAATTTCGACCATCCAGATTCTTTAGATTTTGAGCTGATGAGAAATACAATCAAATCTTTGCTTTCAGGCAAAGAAGTAAGAATACCCATTTACGATTTCAAAACCCATACAAGGCTTAGAAAGAAAAGAAGAATCGTCCCTAGCAAGATAATAGTTGTTGAAGGAATTTTTGCCTTACTTGACAAGGAAATAAACAAACTAGCTGATTTAAGAATTTTTGTCGAAACAGACGATGATATAAGATTAATTAGGAGAATTTTAAGGGATATGAAAGAAAGAGGTAGAAGCTTAGATTCCATAATAGAGCAATGGATTAAACATGTTAAGCCCATGCATGAGAAATTTATTGAACCAAGTAGGAAGGAGGCGCATTTGATAATACCGGAAGATCCGGAGGGAAGGATGAGGGAAGTTGCAGTAGAATCGATAATAGGGATAATCGAAAGGTTAATCAAGCAATCTTAATTTTCGAATACAGCTGTTTAGTAACTTGAATCGCAGAACCTTTTTATAATTTTATTAATTAAACCTTAGTAACTATTGCTAATAAGGTAAGAATTGTTTTTCGTATTCTTTTAGGTAATTAACACTTCTTTTTATATCCGAGAAAAGTCTTTCAACTTTTTCTACATGACTCTTCTTTATTTCTTTGGCTCCTTCTTCTTTAGCTACAATACTGGCTGGTGCCATTAGTTGAATTGCATATCTTAGCGAAGTTTTTACTCCTAGTTTTGTCAGATATTCAATCGCTTCTTTGCTCAGTTTTATCTTTTCAGCCTTTGCTCTAATTTTTATTATTTCTCTTATTTCGTTTTCGGAATAAAGCTTTGTGTTGATTATTAAAAGCCTATCTAACAAATCTAAAGGTAAAGAATGTGGAGACTTATAATCTGTTCCTCTTATTTTTGCAACACCTCTATTAGTAGCAAAAATTATTATTGGAGCTAATTCTTGCTCCATAGCTCTGTTAAGGAAGGCAAAAGTTTCTATATCTAATAGGGAACATTCGTCTATGAAAATAACACCTGGAACTATTTCAGCTCTTCCTTCCTCAACCATCCTTTTAACCATTTCATCTACTTCTTTTCTAACCTCGCTATCTATTTCTTTCCTTTCTCTACCACCAAAAAGCAAATCGAATACTCCAATACTACTTCTGGAAGATGCCAAATCTAACTGGTGCAAAGTAACAACATAAACAAATTCTTTTTCTTTTAAAACCTTCCCTTTAGGAATTGGTACAGGTTTTTCTGCTGTAATTTCGTACTTCCTTTCCTTAACAGCTTCTTCGCTAGGCCCTAACTTAATTAACCTGCCGCCATCTACATCTATTTGAATAACATCTCCAGTTTCAACTCCTTGCTGAACCAATTGCATAGCAAAAGTTTCATCCATCGTTAGCTTTCTGCTTTCGTCTTTCGTAGCTAATTTTACGGTAGCAGAAACAGGAATTTGAACGTATGGATTATAAGGATGCGGTCTTTTTTCTATATTAAGTTCTTTTACAACACCTTCATAGATTTTTCTCATCTCCCTTATCCTTACTCCTATAGCTTTTCTTAAGGCCTGAGTAAGAAATTCTGTTTTCTTTATTTCTGCAGAAAAAATCTCGCTAGCAGCTATGTGAACGAATGGAACATCTTTTCCTAATTCTTTAGCTATACCAATCGCCAAAGCCGTTTTACCGCTGCCCGGCGGCCCTGCTATAAGGATGCCTCTTCCAGCGAATTTTCCTTCTTTAATTAGCCTTACTACAAGGCCTGCAGCTTCTCTAGCTTCTATTTGTCCAACAAAACCATCCCCAATTGGTTTTGCTTTTAGACCATCTAAACCTAAACCAGTAATATGGCTATGAGCTGCTATTCTTTCCCATTCCCTTAACTCAGAAACTTCAGCTATCCTTGGCATGTTAGAACTAAAAAAATTGTATTGCAAAAAACTTTATAAATTTTTATGAATCAACTCAACCATTTTCTTTTCTCTTTTTTTCTTCTTCAACTTTTCTACCCTAATAATTTTCTAGAGAATTTTGTTTTTTCTTTATCATCTCTACTCCTTGATTTAGATCATTATTTTACTAAAAAACCCTGGTATAAAAAGAGGAGTTGGGTTCAAGAACCTTTTGGCTTTCTATTTATAGGACTTCCGTTAGCTTTCTTTTGCTCTTTTATTAAAAATCACTTTTTCTGGCTAGTTGTAATCCCCTACCTATCCCATCTAACTCTAGATTACTTGTGCATTTTTGAAACTTACCCCTTAGCACCATTTTTAGAAAAGATAAGGAAAAAGGAAGGTTTTGGTATCTTTATACCAGATTCTCTTTTCCCAACCGAAAATTCTAAAAAATGGAAGATTAGAGTAAGAAAAAAGAAAATTAAAGGGATTTCTGAGAATTATTTTAGCGCTGTTTTATTAATTTTAATTCTAGCCGAGCTCTATTTTCAAAATACCATCTTTAAACTCTTTCTTTAATATTCTTAAGCCTTTCTGGATTGGGATTAGCTTAAAATAAGCCTTATCCTTTCCAAAAGCTCTTATTTCAACGCTTTGCTCAAGCTTTTTAATATCTATATCCCTTTCATCTTTTATGTCTGGCAGCTTAACTTCTATTAAAAACTTATCTCCTATTCTTCTAATCTCTGCCTCTGGTTCTTCTGTAATTTCTGGCATTTCTCTCTCTCTTTCAATTTCAACCTCCTTAACTCCAAATTTTCTTTTTATTTCTGGTTCCAATTTTTTGTAATCTCCAAAAGTTTTGACTTCAATTTTAGGTTTCATTCCAGTACCGCTTCTAATCGTTATGCTTATTCCCCCAAATCTTGGTTTGAATTCAAATTCTTCACTTTCCTCTAATTCCGGAAATTCAAAAATCCTTTTAGTAAAAAGCTCTCTCATCTTATCTATTCTTTCAAATTCTCTTTCTATTTCATCGAATATATCGAAAAAAGAAGGTGTGAAGAAATATCTTTCCTTTAAATCAAAACCGCAATAAGGACAATAATTCCAACCTTTTTCAACAAACCTTTTACATTTTGGACATCTCTTTTTGAACATGCTAGCTTAAGACTCTTTCTATTTTTGCTAATATTCTTGCCTTTCCTCCTGTAGGTTCTGCGAGTATTTCGCCGCATTTCAAACATTTAACGACGGTTGCACATTTATTAAAAATAATTTGTTTATTCTTACACTTCCTACAGCTAACCAACAAAAACTTGCTTTTTGGCATTGGTACAATTTCTCTCATAATAATTCTACATAGTCAGCAGAATTTTTTAAGCCTGCAGAAGACCCAGGTTCTACGCAGAATAAAACTGTTTTCTTACCATAAGACTTAACTTTTTGGATTACTGGTATAAAATCTGCATCTCTTGTAACTATTCCTATAAAGTCAACATTTTTCGTTAAAACGGTTTCCATAATTTCCGTAGCCATAGCAACGTCTACATCACTTTCCTCATTTTCCCCCAAGACCATAACAGGTTCAAAACCTTCGTTTATTACAGCTTCTATTAGCTTTTCTGGAGCGAATTGGTTTAAAAAAACTTTTGCTATCATAACCCTTCCATACCTTCCTGCAATCCTTCTTAGTTCTCTTAGATCTATCATAAACTCTTTCCTTAGCATGTTTGGGCCATCAACAAAAAGTGCTATCGTTTTTTCTTCTTTTACTTTAGACTTTCTCATGTTTCCACTCAAATTTTTCGAAAATTATTTTTAAACAGTTTCCTTCTAATTTTAGGGTTTTAGCTAATTCAAACTTTCCACTAAAACCTTTTACTTCAAAATCTTCTCCATTCAAATATTTTGTAAGATCCAATTTCCCATTTTTCAATTTGCTTATAGAACCATAGCTTTTTTCACCTTTTAAACTTTCAGCAGCAGCTTTTTCAAAATAAATTTCTAAAGGTTTGAATTTGAAATTAAGAGAATTGGCTATGTAGTTTCTACCATTTATTCTTACTTTGTCTATTTTACAATTGACTTCGGTTATTTTATCATAAATCAAATTGCCATCTTTTGCATAACCTTCTACTACACAACTCTCGTTATGAAATTCCATTATTAAGCCACCCATAGTAAAGTTTCCGAAGCATTCGCCTTTTATCCTAAAATTTCCACTTATTTTAAAGTTATTTCCATGAAGATCTTGAGGTCTTACTTCTATTCTTACTGGAAATTGTTCGAGTCTCTCAAAAAAAGGAATTTTTAGCTTAGCAAAGAAAGATGTAGAAAATTCTAATAGCTTTTTCGCAATATCCCTGGTTAAAGGTGAAGTATAAATGGCTATTAAAAAAATTAGGGCAAGAAAGATAGTCAAAATCGTCTTTATCCTCATAATATATTACCTAATATTTAAGCTTTAATTGAGTTATTTATTTACATAGGTAGTATGTTGAGCCAGTTTGGAGGAGATTGGCTTAGCAATTTAATATGGCTTTTATTTTTTATTCTAATGGTAATTTTTTACCCTCGATTAATGATTTCCCAAATCCTCTGGAGGCTGGATCAAGTGGTTGCTAACCTTTCAAATTTGACTAATTCAGCAAAAAAGCTTGTTCTTAAAAAAGTTTCAAAAGGAACAAAAAACCTTAAAAAAGCTAAAATGGCTTTAGACAATTTTTTGGAATTCTTTGTTATAGAGCCAGTGAGTTTGGACCCTTTTGGTATTATAAAAAAATTTGAACATCTTATAAACCTTTCTCTGCATAGATTCAAATATTTTGCAAAAAGAATAGCCCCCGGACTTGATGAAGAAGAAAGGGCGAATCTTATGATGGGAATTTCTGGTACTATCACTCTTTACCAACTTATGAAAACTGTTAGGCATTACGTAATTTTTATAAGGAAAACTAGGAATATTCAGCTAGCCCTATTATTGCAAATGCAAATTCCGCTCATAGAAAAGATTTCTAAAGCTTTTTATAGAGGAACTGAAGCTTTTATAAATGGTTGGCCTGTCGGAGATGGAATAGGAGCTTTAGTTGCAGCAAGCTTAATAGAAAATCCTTATAAAGTTGAGGAAATAGAAGAGGATACATTAGCTTTTTACACAAAAATTGAGGGTAAGGATGTTATTATAGTAAAAGCTAAAGGTCCGGGAGGTAGGTTAGGAAAATTGGGAAGAGCTGTTGAGAAAATAGTAAAAAAGAATAGGATTTCAAAGATAATAACGATAGATGCGGCTTTGAGATTAGAAGGAGAAAAACCAGGGAGTGTAGCAGAAGGTGTAGGAGTAGCTATAGGAGGTATAGGTATTGATAAAGCTTTTGTAGAGGAAATTGCTACTAAGCTAAACATTCCTATAGATTCTATAGTAATAAAAGTTAGTCAAGAAGAAGCTATAATGCCAATGAAAGTCGAAATTCTAAATTCTCTAGATAGGGTTAGAGAGCTTGTATTAGAAAATATAAGAGAGAGCGATAAAAGAGGAAAAATTCTAATAGTGGGAGTCGGAAATACATGCGGGATAGGAAATTCGAAAAAAGAAGCTGAAGAAGCTGCAAAAAAGATTAGAAGGACATACCTTATGTTAAAAGAAAAAGGATATTTTGAAGAAATTAAACCAAAAGGTTTTCTTTGGTTTTAAAATAAAAAGAAAAGAGGTTAAAGGTCATATGCTCTTAAAGTCTTTCTACCGTTCTTTTTTGCTCTTTGAATTGCTTCCTTCACTATTTGGGCAACTTTTTTGTCTAATGCTTTGAAAAATTCTGGACTTGCTCTCATATCTTTCAGCAAACCTCTCACTGCAGATTTAACTACGTATGCCATCTTTTTGCACCTAAAATTTAATTTTTTCCCACGTTTTTAAGCTTAATTATTTTTATTTTCTTAGCTAAATTGAGAAATATGGCCTTAAGACCTGGAAGAACTATGAGAGCTGTAACAAGACCTTGGACTAGGGTTTCGTATAAAGTTCCGAGAAAAAGTTATGTTAAAGGTGTACCAGCTAGCAAAATTCAGCAATTTGAGATGGGTAATAGAGAAGGAGAGTTTGATACTGTATTGTATCTAATAGCTAAGCAAGCAGTTCAAATAAGGCATAATGCGTTAGAGGCAGCTAGGGTTGTTGCTAATAAGTATTTAGAAAAAAAGTTGGGTTCTCAAAAGTATTTCTTTAAAGTTTTGGTTTATCCACACCAAGTTTATAGAGAAAAACCGATAGCTACAGGGGCGGGAGCAGATAGATACTCGCAAGGGATGAGATTAGCTTTTGGAAAACCTGCTGGAAGGGCTGTTATAACCTATCCAGGCCAAAGACTAGTTGAGCTAAGGATTAATAAGGAGCATTTGGAAATAGGAAAAGAAGCTCTTAGAAAGTTTGGTTCCAAAATCCCTACCAAAGTAAGAATAATCGTTGAAGCTGGGTAGTTTGTTTTGTTAATTCTTTGATGTCTTAATTAATGATTTAAAAACATTTACAAATTTAAAACTAGGATTTACTGAAAACCATGCAAGAAACTCGGGAAAAAATTAAAGAATTAGAAAGGGAGTTAGCAGAAGAGGACTTAAGCTATGTACTTTCAGGTTGCATACTTTCAAAAGGGTTAAGGATTAAAGGAAAAATCCTAATTTCTGGTTCCAAAATAAAAGCTATATGCTACAAGGTACCGGTTGAATACGACAGCAAAATCTTAGGAAAAATTGTAGGGTTAATAGCTAATTATGAAGAAGTTGATTATATGAGTTATGAAAGTAATCATAAAAATGAACTTAGGCACGTTTCAGCTTGGGAGAAGGGAAAACTTTTGCTTGAAGTAATTTGTTTAGACCGCATCTATATTTATTCCTACTCAGAAAAAGGAAGTAGAATAGCTAAGAAGATAATTAAAGAGTTGAATTTGGCAGCTTAGATTTCCTATAACAAACACTTTTCAAAAGTTTTATCTACAATTTAGCTTTGGTGTCTCTATACCTTAAAACAAAAAAGGAGAAGTTACCAGAATTAATTAAAATCCTTTATTCACTTCAAGAGAAAGGACTACACCAGCTGTAGAAAGAACAAGAAAGACTCTTGAAGAGCTTCATCAAAGCGGAAAAGAATGGGTTCATCCTTCCGAAGTCGCTTCTGTAACTGGAAGGTCCCAGACAATTGAACATATGTATTTACAACGTTTATGGGGTGGGTATGTCGAGAAGAAAGTTGAGGGAAGGAAAAGTTTTTACAGAATTAAAAGATAAAAGTGAC
>CAZGBT010000007.1:23451-51322 GCA_964524025.1 uncultured archaeon
GAGAAGAAAGTTGAGGGAAGGAAAAGTTTTTACAGAATTAAAAGATAAAAGTGACTTCTTTCTTTTCAAAATATAAACTTAAAATCTAACTAAAAGAAGGGAGAATTATTTATAAGACAAAATCTTCTTTAGTACCTGAGAAGACTATACGAATACCAATAGATGGGGTTGTAGATGTTTCAAAATACTTGCCCGTAATCGATTCACCAGGATTTCAAAGGCTTAGAGAAATTAAGCAACTCGGTTTAGTTTATCTAATATTTCCAGGTGCCTCTCATACACGTTTTGAGCATTCGATAGGGACTTCCCATAAAGTAAATGTCATGTTTCCGAAATACGGTAATAACTCGGATTTAAGCAGCGATGAGCTCGAAGCAATCCGCTTAACTGCTTTGCTTCACGATACATCACACGGTCCTTATTCTCATCAGCTTGAAGTATTGCAAGAATCTTTGACCGGAAGGTCTCATGAGGATTTTTTATTTTCTTCTTTAAAGGAGGATTTTGAAGAGGCAATAGAAGAAGTTGGATTTTCATTTAATGATATAATAAAAGTCTTCCAAGGTAAAACTTATGAAATAATAGGAGACATAATAGGAGCTGACAAGATTGATTATATAACAAGAGATCTTTATCATGCAGGATTTTCAGAACCTGATGTAAGGACTTTAATGAGCTATGTTATTTTTACTAAAAAAAGTGGTCTTTGTTTAGATGAAAAAGGATTAAATCTGCTTGCTGTATTCTTACATCAATGGCATGTAGCTCATTTGGAAATTTATTGGAGAAAAGCTAGTTTAATCGTTCAGTCTATGCTAAGAAGATGTGTATGGGATGCTATTGAAAGAGGCTATTTAGAATTGGAGGAATTGAGAAAAATGCGGGATTACGAAGTTAACGTAAAAATTTTAGCAGCTGGAGGGAGATCTGCAGAATTATTCAGAAGAATCTTGGAAAGAGAACTATACAAAACTTCTATAGTTTTAAAAATCGAGGGTTACGAAAAATTTGAAAGGATTGCTAACAAGCCAATAAAAGTTATACCAGTTCCAGAAGATGTGGCAAGGAGATTGCCACTTGAAAACAGAGATTTTGAGAAAATCCTTGAAATAGAAGAGAGTTTATCTAGAGATTTAGGAACAGATGTCATACTTTCGACTACTCCACAACTAGAAAGGATGAAACCTAAAGATCCGAAGATATATTTCAGCGATACAGATGAAATTAAACACCTTTCTGAAATAGATCCTGGATTCTTAAAATATCAGCAAAAATTTCCAAAGCAAGCTTGGACCATTAGAGTAACAGTTCCACAAGCTTACAGGAAGAAAGTTTATGAAAAGTCTAATGTAGTAAAAGATCATTTCCTTTAAGTACTTCTATATAGTAGTAAAAAATAAAAAGGAAAAAATAATTCTAAAATGTGAATGTAACTCCAATCTTTTTGGGTGAATTTATTCCATACAGACCTTTGTTGATTAAACATTTCCCTTATATCTCTTCTTTCATTGTAAAACTAAGCCCTTTAGAGAAGAGGATAATAAATAAAACACGACCGTTTAGAAGATTGTTTTATATTTCTCAATTAAGTTTTCTTCCCTATTCGCCGTACTTAAGGAAACTGCTAGCCAAAACAACTGGATTTCTCAGCCAGAGTGTTGAAAGTTTGGAAGGTTACAACAGAGGGTGGCATAGCATTTTAGTTCGTCAATTTTCTTATATAAGAGGTAGTATTTTAAACAAAAGGGGGCTCCTTGGTAGAGAAGAAGTAGAAGAGTTAAAAGTAGCCAGCCTTTTACATGACGTAGGTCACGGTCCATTTTCTCATGTATTTGAAAGTCCTGTAAAGGAATTGACAGGATTGGATCATGAGAAAGTTGGAAGGGATATTATACTGGAAGAATACCCTACTTTACTAAGAAGTTACGGTTTTGACGAAGAAAAAATAGCTAATATAGCTACTGAACACACGAGTTCGCTGCAAACAATTTTGCTACACGGTAAGGATTGTATAACGATAAAAGTCGCGGGTATCGATATACCAATTTTTGTACCTTTTGGTTCCGACATGGTTGCTTATCTTCATGAAGATCCTTATTTAACCGCTACATTAACACCTTGGTACTACAGAGAACAGGATGTGGCATCATGTATAAACTTTAGTGATGAAAACGTGATAATCCCAGTAACACGTTCTTTTGATATATATGATCTAACGAATTCTTATGCTTTATTACAATCACAAGTTTATAATGACCCATTTGCAGTTGTACTCAATAGACAATTCCAATCAGCTGTTTACGATTACTTACTAAATTCCCCTAACCCGGAAGCAGAAGCGAGACGCTTGTTTAAGCAAACTGACAGTCAAGTACTCAACGAACTTAGGAAGTACAAGAGAGTGAAATTCATTCTGGAAGGAGTTAATTACAGAATTATTAAATTAATTTACGCAGAAGAGGCGAGAGAAACAAGAGAAAGTGAAACTCAGTACGTAAGCGAATTAACCGGAATACGAGACCTGGAGCAGCTTTTGCCGAAGAGTCTTTACATTCCAGCAAGGAAACTAAGAACTCTTAGGAAGAAAATCCTTAAATGTTCCATAGCAAAGGAAATAGAGGAAGAATTTAAAGGTATCCTAATAGCTGCCTCCCCGTTTCCCTCTCGTTCGGCTACAAAGAATACCTCCCTATATATCAGAATAGAAATAGAGAGCTCTGATATCTCCTTCACAGAGTTTTACAAAAGTTCTTTGGAACACCTTGGTAGGTACGTCTTTTTACCTAACGAGTATGTTCTTATAGCAGCAAATCCGTACTCTGACTGGAATGAGAAGTCTGCGGAAGAAATATTAGAATCTATTATTTAACAAAATTTTTAATAATATACTAAATTAATAACGAAATTTCAGGCTTCTTTAATTACCTAGGTACTAGGACGAACTGATAAACCTAACAACTTAACTAACAAAAATCTATTTAATTATTATGGAATACATAAAGTGGTTTAGCGAAATAAAACCAGATATGCTAAACCTTGTTGGTGGTAAGGGTCTCCATCTTGGCGAGATTTTTCAGCTTGGTTTACCAGTTCCTGAAGGTTTTGTAATAACGACAAAAGCTTTTGAAGAGTTTTTAGAGAAAAACGGAATTAAAGATGTCATCCAAAAAATGATTAAAGAATTAGACGTCGATAACACGCAAGAGCTGCTTAAATGCTCTAAAAAAATTAAGGAGCTAATTACAGAAGCAGAAATCCCTTATGAAATTGAAAAAGAGATAATAGATGCTTACAAGCAACTTTCTTATTCTCAACAAATCAAAAAGGAAGAAGCATTAGAGTTAATAGCTTTAGGGAGGGAGCTCGCTTTAGTAGCTGTAAGAAGTAGTGCTACAGCAGAAGATTTACCGAGTATTGGGGCAGATGAATACGTTTTAGTTAAAATAGGAGACGAGATAGTTTTCGATAAAATGGAGAAGATATGGGAGATGGCTAACGGAAAGAAAATTTACATACCATCTTTAAAAGATGGAAAGATTGAATGGTACGAAGTTTCAGAAATTTATAGACATAGAGTTGATGGCTACCTTGCTAAGATAAGAACGAGAAGCGGAAAAGAGCTTTTGGTCACACCAACTCATTCACTTTTAGTTCTAGACCCTAAAACTTTTCAATTAGTACCTAAAACGATTTTCGAAATAAGCAAAGAAAGTAGAATACCCGTTGTTTATAAGCTGCCATTAACAAGCAAAAAGAAGGAATATCTAGACGTTAAAAATCTTTTAAAAGGAGAAGAGATCGTAGAAGAAAACGGTAGAGTTAAGCTAAAAAAGAGAAAGAACCAGCAACTCGGACTGCCTTCGAGAATAAAGTTAACAAAAAATTTTGCTTACTTTTTAGGAATTTTTGCAGCAGATGGAAGCGTTTATAGAAATTGTATAGATGTTTCTTGTAATTCGAAAGAAATAGCGAAGAGGGTTAGAAGGTTTTTGAGAGAGGTTGGTTTAAGAGACATTTCTAAGAACAATAAAAATGTAAGAGTTTTCAATGCGGTTTTAGCAAAAGTTTTAATTAAATTGTTCGGGAAGCCAAAAAAAGTCAAAGGAAAAGGGAGGTATGCAAGGGTTAAGAGGATTCCTAGCATAGTCTTTAATTTTCCAAAAGAACTTATAGCAGAATTTTTAAGGGGAATTTTTGATGGAGATGGTTATATATCAGAAAACGGTATTTCCTACATTTCTGTTTCAAAAGATTTGGCAGCAGGAGTTGTAGTCTTATTAGAATTTTTTGGTATAAGGTCGACTTTAATTGAGAAGAATGGAGCTTATATCATTAGAATTTTAGCAAAGGACGTTTCGAAATTCAAAAAAGAAATTGGAGTCACAGAAAAAAGAAAGCTGAAAAGAATTGAAGAGTTCGAAAAGAGGTATGAAAAGAGTAGGAAGTTTGATTTTGTAGATAATTTCCCAGAAAGTGAATTCATATCGCGAATAATAGAAGAAACGCTAAGAAAAAGGCTTAGAACTAAGAAGAGAGTCTACGTTTGTCCTTATTGTGGAGGAGAGATGATAAAAAATGGAAAGTCATCCAGCGGAAAGCAAAGGTATTATTGTAAATGCTGTAAGAAAAGCATTTCAAAAGCCCCTACAACCAAAGTAGTAGAAAAGGTAGATTATAGAGACGCGTTAGGAAGATTTTATAAAGGATTTATACCTTGGAATAAAGGTTTATGGAAGCCTAGAAAGATTGGAAGAGAAAAATTAAGACGAATTGCTTATTCTTTGAACGTACCAAAGCTAAAGGAAATAGTCGATTCGGATGTAATGTGGGAAAAAATAGAAAAAGTTGAGAGAGTTAGGTATAAGGGTTATGTATATGATTTTGTGGTTCCTGAAACTCAAAACTTTATGGCAGGGATAGGTGGTATAATAACTCATAACACAGCTTCATTTGCTGGGCAGCAGGCAACATTTCTTAACGTAAAGGGGGTTTTCAACGTTTTAGAAGCCGTCAAAAAATGCTGGGCAAGCCTTTATGAACCAAGAGCTATTTTTTACAGAGCTAAGAACAAAGTCGAAAGGGCTAGCATAGCTGTTGTTGTTCAAAGAATGGTCAACTCAGAAAAGAGTTTTGTAATGTTTACAAGGGATCCTGTAACCGGTGAAGATCACATTATAATAGAAGCTACTTGGGGTTTAGGTGAAGAATTAGTTGGTGGAGCTATAGAACCAGACGAATATATCGTTTCAAAAGATGGTAAAATACTTTCTGTAAGAATTGGTAGGAAAGAGAAGATGAGAGTAAGGGATTGGGCTACTGATAAAACTGTTGAAATACCAGTTCCTAAAGAAAAGGTAAAAGCTCAAGTTTTAACTGAAGAAGAAATAATTAAAATAGCTCAATATGGTTTGCAGCTAGAAAAGTTTTATGGAAAACCGCAAGATATAGAAGGTGCTATAGAAAAAGGTAAGGTCTATATAGTTCAAACAAGGCCTATAACAGCAATAGGTAAGAAAGAGAAAATCGAAACAGAAGCAAAACCAATCTTAAAAGGTTTAGGAGCCTCTCCAGGAATTGCTGTAGGAAAGGTTAAAATAGTTCATGGTTTACAAGATATAACAAAAGTTGAGAAAGGTGATATTTTAGTTACTATCATGACTTCTCCAGATCTTGTACCTACGATGAGTAAATGCACTGCTATAATAACGGATGAAGGTGGTAGAACATGTTTTTCAGGAAATACACTTCTTCTCACATCAAGAGGGTTTATGAGGATGGAAGAAGTTTATAAGAGGGTAAAAAGAGGTGAAAAGATTTATATTGTTTCTTATGATTCTTCTTCTAAAAAATTGGTTTGGAAGAGGGTATGGAACGCTTTTAAGAGAAAAGCTAAATTAGCTAAAGTTGAGATATCCCCAGGCAATTTTGTTGAGGTAACATTAGACCATAAGTTTTTTGTAAGAAAGGGTAGAAGATTCTATAAAAAGGAAATTGGAAGAATTATAAAGAGAGGAGAAAAGATAGTTGTACCTTACAACTTCCCTCAAGCACCTTTCCAGCTTAATTCTAAGCATCTTTCTTATTTGCTCGGTTTAGTTATCTCAAATTCTTATTGGAGAGACAAAATAAGCCTTTACGAAGCTTTTACGTTCAAGTTAAGGCAGAGAATGGAAGGAGCCGCAGCTGTTAGCTTAGTTTCTATGAGCGCTCCTCTTTCGCTTTTCTTAGAAAGAGTTTACTCCAATTTGGATGTTTTCATAGGCATGCTTAACGAGGACAGCTTAATAAGCTTTCTGGCAGGTCTTTTTGATGGTAATGGATATCTGAAGAGAAATTCCATTTACATAAAACTTCAAACAGAAAAGGCTGTAAGAGCTGCTGTAGTCGCATGTTTGAAGTTAGGAATTTTACCTTCTGTTTATAAGAGGAAGAGTTGGAGATTGAAGATCTCCAGAAGAATAAATGAAATAACCGAAAAAAGTTTTAGATTCAAAAAGTTTTTGAGGAAGTTCGCCAATTTAGAGTTCAATAAATTTGGAATCAAGCTGGAGTACTGCGGATTTAGGAATAAAGAAATAGCATACGAGCTTGTTAAGCCTAAAAAGGTTGGAAAAGCAAAAAAAGATTTTGTCTTTAATCTGGAAGTAAATGCAAAAAGTGAAATTGATCATAACTATGTTGTGTTTACAAACTTATTTACGCCACTTCTTGTTTCTAACTGCCATGCTGCGATAGTGAGCAGAGAACTTGGAATACCTTGCGTTGTTGGAACTAAAGAGGCGACAAAATTACTTAAAGACGGTCAGGTAATTACAGTAGATGCCTATAACGGTTTAGTTTATGAAGGCGACGTTACAGCTTTGATTAAGGAAGAAAAAGAGGTTGAGAAAATTATAAAAGAATTGCCAGAAACCGTTACGCAAGTTAAAGTTAATTTGGCATTTCCTATAAGATTGGAAGAAATTTCCAAAAAAGCAGACGGGGTTGGCTTGTTAAGAATAGAGCATATGATAATTAAGTTCGGATGGCATCCAGCGAAATTGATAAAAGAGGGAAGAAAAGAGGATTATATAAACTTGTTGGTAGAGGGAATAGAGCCTATAGCAAAAGCTTTTTACCCAAAACCAGTTTGGGTAAGGACTTTAGACGCAAGAACTGATGAATTTAGAAAATTAATTGGAGGAGAAGAGGAGCCAAGAGAAGCCAATCCTATGCTTGGTTGGCACGGCATAAGAAGGAGTTTAGATGAGCCTGAATTGTTAAGAGCAGAATTCGAAGCCATAAAGAGGTTGCATGAAAGAGGTTTAGATAACGTGCATGTAATGCTTCCTTTTGTTTATGATGTTAGCGAATTAAAAAAGGCGAAAGAAATAGCTAAGGAAGTTGGTTTGCCAGAAAAAGTTAAGATAGGGATTATGGTTGAAGTTCCTTCTGCAGCTTTAACTATAGAGGAATTTTGTAAAGAAGGTGTCGATTTTATATCTTTTGGAACTAACGATTTAACTCAACTAACTCTTGGAATGGATAGGAATAACGAAAGGTTGATAGAGAAATTTGATGAAAGGCACGAAGCCGTTAAAAAATTGATAAAGTATGTAATAGACGTTTGCAAGAAATATGGAGTTGAAACTTCTATATGCGGAGAAGCTCCAAGCAATTATCCAGAATTTGTTGAATTTTTAGTTAAGTGTGGAATTACGAGCATTTCTGTTAACATAGATGCTATAGATAGGGTAAGAAGGAAAATTGCAGAAGTTGAAAGGAAAATCTTAAAAGAAATATTACATAAAGCTTAATTTTCCAGCTAGGCTAATCTATATTTTTGCCTCTTTTGAAATCTATTTGAATTCCTAATTTTGATAAGGCTCCTATTCCAATAATTGGTGGCTCAGACCAGGCGTATCCATCTCTTCTACCTCTTTAAAAGTTTGGTTAATTTTCTTTATGACTTTAGGAAACAACTACATAATTTATAAAAGGGGTACACTTCCCCCCATAGATTTTAGATAATTTCTTCATTTTCATTTACTTCTCTACACCATCAACTTATTCTTCATTTCACCTAAAGTTTTATCCAATATTTTTCACAATTTTCGGCCTTAAAATATAAGATAAATCTGACCGCACCATTCTTTCCTTTTACCTAGACTTTTGCTTATTTCTCCTTCAACCTTATGACAGAATACTTTTGGTTTGTTTAAACTTTTGTCAAAATACGCAAGTGTGTGAAAGAAAGTGACAATACCTATCTTTTCCCTCTAAAAGTTTGAGAATCCCCACTTTACTAATTGATAGCCTTTAGGTAAATTGCAATTTCTTTGAATGAATTGCTTCTTGCTTTCTTAACTTTTTGTTTAGTTAATTAGGTTATTCCATTTTTTTGCATATTCTTTTAACAGAGAGAAATTTTCCGCGATTGGTATTAGAAAGTAAACGGCTTTTTCATCTTTTTTTGGGTTTATACTTTTACTATATTTAAAAAATCCATTCTTAAACAAAAACTTTCAACATGCCCGACATTTTCCGGGAATTTAAAATTTGCCTTTAACTTCTAATATGAAAGTTCCCGGGGAATTTTTAGCATATCTTTTCCTAAGGAGTTTAAAAAGTTTTCTCTATAGAATGTATGGCGAAAGAACTCTTACTATCAGAGGAAAATTGCCTGACTCAAAAATATTACTAGCTAATGAAATAGCAGATCTCGGTTGTGGATTAAGTAGGTATTCTTTTGAGCTAGCGGCTTTGTCGAGACGAGAAGGATTTGAAGGAAAGCTTTACCTTATTGATTTAAGCTCCGAAATCTTAAATTTTCATAAAGCGTTAGTAGAGGGAAAAGATATTTCGGCCAATGGATTTGAAGAATGGAAGAATTGGATTCTTAATGGTATAAGGAAATATGGCGTTTCTTTGGACGAACTGGAAGTAGAAGTAATTCAGGCAGATATATTTAAAGACAATCTACCCAAAGCAGAGCTAGGAATATGCAGCTACGTGCTAAATTATTATCCAGCTGAATTTGTGGTTTCTGCATTATCAGAGCTTACGGAACTTTATGATAGGTTTCTTGCTATAAAACTTCAAGACGAAAATAAGATTAATTGGAGAAACTTCCCCCGAAAAAGAGTTTGGGTGTGTGGAAAAGAAAGAATAGATCTAACCAAAACTTTGAAAAGCGATGTATCTATATTTCTTGCGTTGGGAGAAGATTTGAGATGGTATAATTTAAATCTTTATATCGCCTCTTAGATGAAGAAATACTTCTTTTCCTATCCAATTTTACAGACTTCTTATTCGTCTCATTATAGCTTGTTTTATAATCGACCTAGCCACTTCCTGCACTCCTTCTATACGTTCTTCCAACGTTTCATAATTAACTTTCATCTCTTTCAAATACTCTTCTAATCTATATTCTTTTCCACTTAATATCCCTGGACAAGAAATGTCGAGATAGAAATATCCTTCTGGTGCTAACGGGAGAAATACTATGGGATACATTCTGCATGCCCATGGTCTGTGTTCATAGATAGAGCAACTATCCCCATCCCAAAAAACGCAGTAACCATTTCTTCGCTTTATTTTATATCCTGGCAACCTCTTCAGATTACCCTCAGGCGTTAGAAATGAAAAAATAGTCGGTTCTATTTTCTTTCTTAATTCCTTTTCTCCTATGAAATCTCTTAACCTTTCTATATCATTCTTGCTAAGCGGAAATTCTAATGCTTGGCAACATTCGCCGCAATGTGTACATTTAAACCTGAAACTGGCACCTTCTTTTAATGCTAGTAAAAGATATCCTCTTACCATGCTAGTTTGGACCCATACAATTTCAGCTTGCGGATAAATTTTTCTTAGCATTCGAAGGAGTGGTTTTGCTATATCTATTTCATCAATTTCCATGTTCACTTTTAAAATAGTAACAGATTTAAAAGCTTCATTTGTTACTAGTTATTCCTTCTTCTCGTTGTTAAAATAAGAGTCATCTAATTTTAACGAAAACTAAAGCATCTATATCTCCGTGCTTTATTTCAATTATCTTATCAAAACCCAAATCTGGAACCAAATTTACCCTTCTTTTTGCAGTTATAAAAACTAGTTTTTTCCAATCGTATTTTATAAGATTACTAAAGAATTTTTTGTAAGTCTCTTCTAATCCTCTTTTTGGAGTTCTAATACCGAAGGGTAAATCGGTAACTATAACATCATAGTTTAATTCTAATTCGCAAGCATCTGCTTTGAAGAATTCTATTTTAGCTCCTGCTTCTTCTGCATTCTTTTTAGCAAACTCAACTTCTCTCAAACTTATATCAGAGCCATAAATTTCCAATTCTTCTCTGCTTTCTTCTCTAGAACTTTTTTCTACTAGCTTAAAAAATTTCTGTCTATCTAAAAAGAAGAATTTTAAGAAGTCAAAGCTCCTAAACTTTCCAGGAGGAATTTTGTTAAGATAAAGATATGCTTCTATAGGTATAGTGCCACAGCCACAAAACGGATCTATAAATCTTTCGTTTTTCTTTAAATCAGCTAATCTTATCATTCCATAAGCTATGGTTGATTTTAGGGGTGCCCTAGAAGGAAACTTCCTATACCATCTCTTATGAAGGGATTGTTCTCCAGTGGTGTCGATTCCTATAAAGAAATTATCGTCTCTTACTTCTACTCTTAAAATTATGTTTGGATTATCTAAGTTTACCTTTAATCTTACCCCTTTTGATTGTAAGTAAGAATCTATAACAGCTTTTCCAGCATACCTTGCTATATCTAAGCTAGTAAAATTATGGGTTCCAAATCTTTCAGCTCTTATAGCAAAAGTTTGGGTTGGGTAGATATATTGCGTAAAATCTAAGGATTTAATCTTTCTATAAAGTTCTTCCAGATGCTTAAAGTTGTCATGCAAGAGGAGTATTAATATTCTGTTTAGCGAGCGGGAAAGGTAATTTAGAATAAAAATATCATCTTCCTTTCCTTTGAATATTATCGCTCCTTTATGATGAATTTTGGCTCTATTTCCAGTCAATTCAAGAACTTCTTGAATAGCTATTTCTTCTAATCCAGGATCGCATGTAGCTAAAAATTGCATTTTCTCAAATTGTTATTACTCTAAAAACCAAAAATTAAATGATGAAATTCGATGTAATTGGAGTAGGTTGTTTAACAGTCGATATATTTGCTGAATCTAGCGTTTTAATAGTTGAATTTAAGAAAGCAAAAAAGGAAACTTTTATAGCTTTGCCAGAAGGAAAAATGCTTTCACAGATAATAGTTAGAACTGGAGGCTCTTCAGGTAATACAGTTGCTTACCTTTCTAAACTTGGTTTAAGATGCGGCTATTTTACAAAGCTTGGGACAGATTATTTTTCAGATTTTCTAATAGAAGATTTAAAAAGCTTCGGAGTTGACGTTAGCAGAATAATAAGAGTTAAAGGCTTGGAAGCCGGAAAAAGCATTATAGTTTCTAGTCTAGGCTTTAAAGATACAGCCTTGCTAGTAGATCATGGAGCTGCTGATAAGCTTACAAAAAAAGATATAGAAGAAAATTTGGATTATTTGCTTTCGACCAAATGGCTCGATATATCAAGCTTTACTAGCAAGGAAGCAATAGAAGCAATTGAATTTCTAGTAAAAAAAGCTAAGAAGGAAAATGTGAAAATATTTTTTGCTCCAAGTAGGACCATGATATCGACTTTTAGAAAAGATGCTTTAAAGTTAATGAGATATGCTGATGCATTCTCTATGAACGAAAGAGAAGCAGCTTTGTTAAGTGGCAAGGATAATCTTGCTGATATGTTAAAATTTTTCAAGAAAATGAAAATTCCTTATTTTTTTGTAACTAGAAGTGCTAAAGGTCTTGTTTGCTTTTACAAAAATAAATTTTACAAAATAGGAGCTTATAGAGTAAGAGAAGTTAAGAATACAACTGGTGCTGGAGATATAGTTGCTGCATGGTTAATTTACGGGTTAATTAAAAAAATGGATGTAAAAGATATCATGAATTTTGCATCGGTTGCCGGAGCGTTTCATGTTAAAAAAGACTATATAGGTGCGAAAGATGGTCTAGCTTCTTATCACGAAATAAAAAGATTTTTGGATAGGGTAAGAAACCTTCCAGTAAGGACTTTACGGGTATAAAAATTAACGTATGGCATGTTGATTATAGATCTTCTAAATCGAGAATGGCTATTCTCAAGCTTAGTTTTCTTTCTAAAAGATTAAGAGTTTCTTTCTTTGGATTTGTAAATTTCTTGTTGAAGCTCTTCGAGTTCTTTTAGCAGATATTATATCAATCAATTGTTACCCGAAAGTTAAATTCTTTGCTAAGCCTCGGCCGGGATTCGAACCCGGGACCTCTTCCTTACCAGGGAAGCGCTCTACCAGCTGAGCTACCGAGGCCCAACAATTTTAATTCCTATTTACCCTCTAAAAAATTTAGGCAGACGAAAGGAGCATCTAAGTTATCCCCTGATACGAGAAAAAGTGTCATGTCATGCAATTTTATATAACAGCGTTATAAAAACTTAATGAAAAGTAGATAAACAAAAAAGATTGTTTTTGGATATTTTCCTAAGATAATTTATGGGAACTTGTAAAGTTTGTGGTAAGACTGGGTTAATTTCCACATTCATTTCAGTTTGCAGAAAATGCATTTTAGAGCAGTCTGATATGGTTAAAAAGATTTTGGAAGAAGCTCATAAGAAAAGCAGGGAGAAATTTGGTTTACCCTATCCTATACCAAAAGATCCTAATGGAGTTAAATGTGGAATCTGCGGAAATGAATGTGTAATAGGAGATGGAAAATTTGGATTCTGCGGTTTAGTTAAAAATGAAGGAGGTAAGCTTATAAGATTGGCTGGAACTGCAGATAAAGGTTTGCTTGAATGGTATTACGATCCGCATGTTACAAATTGTGTAGCTTCTTGGGTTTGCCCTGCAGGTACTGGTTGTGGCTATCCGAAATATGCAAAATCAAGAGGACCTGAAATAGGTTATTTCAATTTAGCCGTTTTTTATGGAGCTTGCAATTTTAATTGTCTTTTTTGCCAAAATTGGCATTTTAAAGAATTGACTAAAAATTTATCTCCTCTAGTTTCAGCAAAGGATTTGGCAGAAAAAGTTGATAAAAGAGTAACTTGTATTTGCTTTTTTGGTGGCGATCCAGGCCCTCAAATCCTGCATGCTATAGAAACTTCCAAAATCGCTTTAAGGAAGAAGAAAGGCGATATATTAAGGGTTTGCTTAGAAACTAATGGGAATTTAAATCCTAAGTTGCTAGAAGAATTTGCTGAGTTAGCTTTTCATTCTGGTGGAGTTATAAAGTTTGATTTGAAATGTTTTGAAGAAAAACTTTCCTTTGCTTTAAGCGGAGTTAGTAATAGAAATACCTGTAAGAATTTTAAAATGCTTGCTAAAATGCATAGGGATAGACCCAAAGTTCCCTTTTTGCATGCTTCCACTCTTTTAATTCCTGGCTATGTTATGCAGGATGAAGTCGATAAGATAAGCAAATTTATCGCTAAGTTAGACCCTTCAATTCCCTATAGCTTACTAGCCTTTTGGCCCACTTTTATGATGTCAGATTTGCCTTTAGTAAAAAGGGAAGATGCAGAAGAATGTTTAAGAATCGCTAAAGAAAATGGTTTGGAAAGGGTTAGGATTGGGAATTTACATTTATTAGTTTAAAAATTGTATAACGATAAGTTTTTAAAATTTAAGGGAAATGTGTAACTGATGAATTTAAAGGAGGCTCAACTTATAAGGACTCTTTATAAAATAGAAAGAAAAGTAGCTTATCCTATAACGCTTTATACCTGTAACGAAGAAGAATTGAAAGTGAAAACTGGCAGCATTCTTACAACAGAATCGGAAGTAGAGTACGAAATTAATCTAATGGATCTCTTACTTGCTGCTTATTGTTGTGACGTTCCTATTTTGCTTGTAGGTGGTACCGGAGAAGGTAAGACTTATTCCGTTAAAACTTTTTCATACATATTATTTGGCAATGAAGGGTACGTTGGAATGAGATGCAGCTCCGGCACACTTCAGTTTAACCCTCTACAACCATTTATAACATCAAGAATAGAAAATGGCATACCAATTATAGAGCCTGATGTAGAAAAGTGTAGGAGAGTTCAAGCAATTTTTATAGACGAATTAAACAGGGCAGAAACTAATCAACTTTTGCAATTAATAGATGGAAATGTAGAAATAGGTGGAACTACTGTTGAGATTGGTGTGAAGATTAACGAGAAGGAAATAAAAAAGCCATTAATTGTAGGCGCTATGAACCCACCAACACCAGGCTATACAGAAACTGTGCAATTGGATCAGGCTGTTAGAAATCGTTTTCTACAAATAGAAATACCCTCGATTGCCCAAACGGCTGGGCCAGCTTTGTCTTTTTATTCGCAAAAGTTAATGGAGCTCCACCTCGAATTGCTTGAGTCGCTTGACTATAGAGGAGAAAATTGGCTAAAAGATGTGGCGGATTTGGCAAAGAAAATTAATGAAAAAATAACTTTTCAGTATGGGGCGCTTAAAATGGTTGATATAGTTGTTCAAGCCGTTAGCGGAGATTATTTCAAACAATTTGAAAGAGAAAAAGAAATAGTCAAACAAATTTCCTCTGAAATAGGAAGAGATGTATATTTTCCAAGTCAATTAGAAAGAGGGACTGAGATGAAAGAGTTAGAAAAAATAGTGAATAGTTTTGAAGAGGTTCCATGCAGCAATAGAGATGTTGTTTATTTTACGCATCTTACTAAGATAATCGAGTTGATAAAATACTTTAAAAGTTTATGCAGAAGTTCTGAAGAAAGAAATAAAATTCGTGTTACACCTGAGACTGTTGCTATAGCTGCTATAATTTATTGGAATGGAAAAGGCGGAGAAGACGTAACACAGCTTGTTAAGACCGCATATGTTGCATATAATAAGCTATGTGAGCGCTTTTCTTCGATTGCAGGAATGAATAGAGAAGATTTAAAGAGAGAGGGTATACTAAGACCTCTTATAATTGAAGAAGGTATAAAAAGAGGAAATCTCGAAAATGTACTAAACGTTTGGGACGCTTGGAAGGGAGTAAAAGAAGAACCAGGTAGCTTTTCACATTTAGTATTAGCAAGAACAACCGCTACACTTGCTTTGTTTACAGGTTTTTGCAAAAGAATGGAAAGGGAAGTTCAAAGAATATTAAATAAATTAAGAGGAAGGCCTTTAGAAGCTTACAAAGAATTAGGTAAAATTTACTATGCTAATGAACACTTATTGCCATCAATTTATTCCAGACTTAGAATCATATTTCCATGTTAGAGGAAGCTTTTAAAAGGGCTGAAAGTTCTTGGAGAAAAGTTTTGGATAATCAATTCCCTCTTTTTTCCCCTACTCTTGATTTTAAAGTGCAGGATGGCAGGGAAGATAAAATGTGGTACTTTGCCACTGATTGTAAAAGAAATGTAAAAGCACATATTTACAACAGGGGAAAGCTTGAAAACCTTCTAAACCAAGCTAGAGAAAGGTTATTTAATGGAGAGCCGCTCGATAGATTGGAAGAAGAGCTTTTTAAATATCTTTTACTTCATGAATGTCCAGGGCATTGGTTTTATTCACCTGAGAGTGTTGAAGACAGAAAGAGGTTAAGCGAGGCAATTTATAAGGGGATTTTAAAAAGGGATAGGAATAAGAAGACGGCTTTCAAAAAAGCGGCGAACGTAAGAAATCTTGTATTAGATATAATAGCCGATACGCAGATATTTATGGAAAAAAGTTTTAACTTAAGAGACGGTATAATACCCCTTTTTGATGTTGTAGAAATAGCTTTTCATAGAAGAATAGACCCATCAAATGCTCTTTATGGTCTTTCTAGAATAATTTATAGTCTATTCTGCGCAGAAGATGAATTAAGAAAATTTTATTTGCAGTTCTTTGTGCGTGCAACACCGCTTTCTAATACCGAAGAAAGAGCTATAAGAATGTTAAAGGCTTTGGATTTAAAGATAAGAAATTTAGATTCTTTGATTAAAAACTATAGCTCAGTCTTAAAGGCTTTGGTAGATAACTTAAGCAATAGAGATAGAAGGTATAAAGTCATTGAAGATTTCTGCTATGAAATTGCAGATTTAATTCCCTTGGATTTTAGAGTTGGTAGACCTTCAGAAAATGGTGGTGGAAGCACTTCTGATCTGCTAACAGATCTATTAGATGTACTAGACGACCAGGAAATAAATGAACTCCTTACTGAATTGTCGTCAGAGAAAGACGAAATATCAGAATTTGCAGCTGATGAATTTTATAAGAGGAATTCGGGGGAAATAGACATAAAATCTCCAATTCCACAAATTCGGTCAAAAGTTAAAGGGGAGAGGAGAAAATGGAAGCTAGTAAGATCAGAGGTGCTATCTGCTGAAGAATTGTCAAAAAAATATGATATACGCTCTCTTATCCAATTTCAGGCGTCGACTGGTTTACCTACTCTAATAGAAATTTCTCCCGGCATATGGAGAGTTATGGAATACAAGTTAAAGACAACACCCCTTCGCACCTATACATGGGAACCCCAAGGAATTATATTGCCATCTTACGTAGTATTCTGGGTTGATAGCTCAGGAAGCATGCGCGTAGGCGGGAAGGAAGGATTTGAGAGTTATGTTGGTTCTAGAAATAAGTACGATAGACTGATGAGAGTGATGTATGGATTATTAAAAGGGCTTTACAAAGCTAGTAAAGCAATGGAAAGGGATGTAAAAGTTGGAGTGGTGAATTACTCAAGCCAAAGCATATGGAGTGGTTTCTATTCGTTAAGCAAGGTTTTCGAGAGTTATTCTAATCCTTTTAAGAAGATATTATTGAACCCTCAATGGGGTGCTACAGAAATAGAGCCTAAGGTTGTTGACGAAGTTGAAACGGAAATCGACGGGAATTGCATACATGTTATAATTAGCGATGGCGATCTTCAGAGTACTGCTGATAAGGTTATAAAAAGATTCAAGGAAATAGCTTCTAAGAAAGATAGAGCAATAGTTTTTGTTGAAATAAGGGATAGCGGAATTTTTGGAGAAAAAATGAAAGAGCTCTCGTGGAAAAATAAAAATGTTTATTTTCTGCACGTCAACGAAATCGAAGAAATCCTTGGCATAAAAGGGATTTTAATTCAATACCAAAAGATTTCTAAGTTTTACGCTTAGTGAAATAATATGAGTATAAGGGTAGAAGAATATAAAGAACCACGGAGAGAGGACGAACTTAATGAAAAATGTAAAGATGAGAAGGGAAATGAAGGGCAGCATGCTGGAAGAATCGACCCAAATTTAGAAAGGAAACTTTACGAGTCATTACTTAATGAGATTGGTGTAGCAGAAATTCTTTACGATCTAGAAAATAATGATCTTATAAAAGATTTACCTCTTGATGCCCTTAGGTTTTTAGTAGCTAGACTTAAAGCAGAATACAAATTTGGTCCTGGCTACGTTGGGAAAGGCAGATTGGATGTAAGAGGCGATTTAACCGAAAAAGACATTAAGGAGTTTTTTGAAAAATACGGAAAACCAGCAGTGAGAACTTGGGCTAAAGAACTTGAACCATCAGATTTTGTTAAAATAGGAGAAATTGGAAAATTTTATAAGAAGTTAAGATGGAGAAGGGTATATTATTGTGATGAGTTTAGGTATCCCTCCTACTATCCAGCTTTAATTTTTCAAGATCCTAGAGAAAAATTAGTGGCACTTCTAATATTGAAAGTAGCAAGAGAAGATGGAAAGTGTGGGTATAGAGATATACTCTCGTTTAAAATTTTAAGAAAAGTGGAAGAATATACAAGATTTCCTCCAAAAGAAATATTTCGAATCGCGGAAGAGCTTGTGAAATTTTACGAAAGATGGAAATCTGTGTTATGATACCAATTTTATGCGATTCAACAGGAACTTTTTAGATTGGATTTAAAAATTTTATGCTCAATTCTAAATTGTATGAGTATAAAAGTAGAAGAATATCAACAACCACGTATTGAAGAAAAACCAAAAGAAAAATCTGAAGAAGAAGGCAGCAAAGAAGAAGGTGTTGAGGTAGGAATTGACCAAACTAAAGAAAAAGAACTTTATGATTTACTATTAGATGAACTTGGTATTTTAGAAACCCTCCAGAAGGCAAAAGAAGTAGGACTTATAGACGAAGAGCTTCCTGTCGATGCCCTTAGATTTATAGTATCTAAATATAGCTTGGGGTTGAAAAAAGATAGGTATGGCGGACATGTACTTTCCCTAGAAAGCAGATGGAGTGAAGAGAATTTTGCGGAGTTTTTGAGGGAATATGGAAAGGGTGAAGCAAAAGATTGGGCCAAAGAACTTGAACCATCGGATTTGCTGGACGTGATAGATATTAGAGCATTTTATAAAGATTTATCGGAAGAGAAGGAAATTTCCTATTATAATCTTTATTATACGTGCTCTTTAATCTTCGAGGATCTTAGGGATAGGTTAGTTTCGCTCACCCTTCTAAAAATAGCTAAGGATCTCAATCCAAACACAAGAATATTCTCTGAAAGTTCACTCCTTTCATTTGAAGTCCTAAGAAGAACTTGCCAGTATACTGGGGCTTCCATAAAGGAGGTTCTACCCGTAGCAAAAAAGTTGGCGAAATTGGCTGAATACCTTTAAGAATTGCTAACTTTACCACTTACTGATTCTTTTATCTCAATCACTAATGAATTTTTTAAGTTTTGCGATTAATTCTCGAATGTGAAGCAGTATAGCACCTCTATCAAAGCGTTTGGCTAAAGACTTAATAAGTAGGGATTTCGATAAATGTTGCGCTTCCAGTGGCGATTGAATTTATTTGTACTCCTCTACATCGACTTTACTAGTTTTCATGCTTCTCTTTTTAGTTTCATTTTGCGTTTCCATTCGAGGAATGCCTCCCAGGAAGATGCAATTTTTATTCCTTTTTCCTTATCTTTCAATAATTCCAGGAATTCATCTACAAGCCATGGGTCTAAACTCTCAGCAACGTCTCCAATCTTCCAGGCTACATAGCTTTCAAGTCCAAGTTTAGCATATTCTTTTATTATTGGAAGTGTACGCTCATATGTTTCGCAAATGAATTCTACTTTTGTTGTAAGAAGAGAACGAGAAGTTTTAGCAACATAACTTAGTTGGGATGCTATCACAGCTCCTATGGAAGGTTCACCATCTCTAGCAGGCATGTTGACATATAATTCAATAGTTTCCGCAGCCTTTCGAATCAACTCCTCGTCTCCTATGTAGATGAGATCTTTGATAGCCAAAGCAATTATTCCTATATCAGGACTTTCAGCATATGCTTTCAGAGTAGATATAACAGTAGAATCCCTAAACATTCTACAACCAAATCTTACAAGCTCTGGGTCTTTTATTTCTGCTAAATCTTTAAGCCTTAAAGCAATTTCTATTTTAACTTGCGGGCTGTCATCATATGCCTTCAACGTTTCAAGGACATCATTAAAAGCTTCACCTCTTAAGAGGTTACTTATTTCCTTGAGCTTTTCATATGCCATTTTTTCATCCGTGATTACTAAATAGTGAAAAAAAATATAAAAATTTTACTCTTAACATGCACTCTATTGATTTTAGTAGCATAAAGTTTAACTATTTTCTTCTTTTAAGCCCAAAACCTATAGATAGGATAAAAATAGCAAGTAATATAGCTATTAAAAACGGTTCGCTAAGACCTTTTGGAAAAGCTAAACCAAAAAATCCAGTTCTAGAAGCTAATATGCTACCAATTCCTACTAAGGAAAGAAATGCTATAGCAATTCCCATCAGTTTAAGTTCCTTTAAACGAGTTTCCAATTTTTCTAACGTTTCCTCGCCTGGCATTTTAATTGTGTAAAATAATTCTTTGCTAGCATCGTAAAGTGATTTTAGTTCAGGTAGTAAATATTCGTCCTCAGTAAGTGCTTTTATGTTATAAAGCGGAAGTTTTTCTAACCTTGCGTGAACCCTTCCTGCTAAAACGAGGAACCTTATAACCGCTTCAGCTGCTTTTCTTACGTAGGTAGACGTAGATCGGAGAGACTTCTCTAACTGCCTATAAACTGTTTCCTCTACCTCGTTAACAGGAATTTGTTCCTTAGGAGACATCTCTCTAACACTATCGAAACCTGCATAAAATATTGTGCACACAGGATCGAAGTTTAATCCAGAAAGACATTTATCTAATTTTTTGTGTAAATTCTTTAGGTTCTCTGCGTATACAGTCCACCTTTCCGCTAGATCCTCTCTTTTTTCGGCTATTTCGGTTAGTAAGCCAAAATAATTTCTCAAAGTATTTATTATAGATTCCAGATAGCGAGAGAAGCCGTATATTTCGGGCTCTTTCATTAACTTCTCCACAAAATCGCGGAAGACATCTTGCTTAATGGGGTCATAAAGTTTTTCTTCGATTTCCCTCAATACATCACTTCGGTGCTTATACACAAATAAATTATTTCTTCTTTTGTTTTTTATTTGCTTCAAATCTTCTAGAAAGTAAGTAAAAGAGAAAAATATTAGCGCTTACTTTTTGACTTAAAGATCGAATCTATCAATTCCTTTTGCTGTTTTGACCATTCCTCTATTTTGGTTTTCTTTAACCATTTAACATACATATCGATAAATCTTTTTCTCTCTTCAATCATTTGCTTTCTAATTCTTTCTAGTTCTTTTTTACTAATTTTTATATCTTCAATCCTAACCATTCTTTAACAATTCTCTTCTTTATTTTGAGTTTTTTTTTATGGTTTTAATTAGAAGCTTTTTATCGATATTTTCTTCGAAAAGCTTGTACAAAAATCTTGCATCCTCCAAATCTTTCAAACTACCTAAAAATAATTTATAAGCAATCTGGATTTCCAGAGGAGAAATTGGCAATTCCTTTTTTTCTTAATTTTATCTTAATTTTATTTTTCAGTGTAAATTCGTCAATCTTGTTTTTAACTTTTCTTATCTCAACATTTGGTATAAAAATTCTAGTTTTGGCGAATCTTAACCCAATACCTTTTTTTAAAGAATTGTTCATAAGCTTCGTTTAGATTAGAAGTATTAAGGCAGTAAAATTTACTTTTCTTTAGAAAGTTCCAGAAAACCTTAAACTTTTTCTTGCTAATACTTTCTACCAGGACATCAATATCTTCAGTAATTCTGCTTCTTCCAAAAACTATCGGTACATAACCCGAAACTATTACATAATTTATGTTTGCCCTCTCGAGAATTCTTGAAAAGGAAATTATCAATTTATCAAGAGCTGTTAATTTCTTTTTGCTTAAGTCAATCATGATTTAAGTTTGTCTTAAAAACTCTAAATTTTTCAAGGTGTATGAAACTTAGATTAACTAAATAAGGGTGCTTAAATTTTCTAGTCTTTACTACATAATCTGATCCAGAATTTATAGAGACCTACCTGAGCATTAGAAGTAGCTAAGCATGCCCCCGCCGGGATTTGAACCCGGGTCTGCGGCTTTCTTTCATCTTCTTTCAAACCTTTCTGTCGAAAGGCCGCCATCCTTGGCCGGGCTAGACGACGGGGGCTCAGAATTTAATTGGTACACTTCTTTTAAATTGTTTTTAAAACAAAAACTATATGTTTATAAGCTTTGACCCTTAATGTGCTCTTATGGACTATAAACCATATAGATTGGCTTTACTTCCAAGTGAGAAGGAAGGAAGATATAAAGCTTTAATCGTAGTTCATCCACGCAGATCCTTATGGGAGAAAATTTACATAATCCAGCACCATCCGTCACAAGCGGATAAGAAATTACTCCGTTCGATTGGTTTCGAAAATCCTGACGAAATGAGAGTTTTGCGAATTTTTACTCCACGAGGAAAGCAGATGCTATTTTACGTTTCTGGCTATAGTAGGTCAGAATTTAGGGGAGTAGTTCAATGGGGAGCTTATCAAAGACCAGTGTGGCTTGATTGTGTGATCGATTCTAGCAATCTTCCACCCACCGAGCTTGTAATTCCAAGAGAGGATTGGTTAAGGTTAAAAGGCGAGAGTAAAAACGTTCTATACAAAGAAACTCAAAAAAGAACGTTACATCTAAGGATTCCGGATGAATGGTTTGACAATTTACTAGAAAGTTTGGAAAAGTGGTAAATTTTAAAAATCTTGTTTGATAGTTTGAATATAATGGAGCTTTATCAACTAAACTTGCTTGAACCAGTAAATTTTGCTTTTCTTACAAGTTTTATTTCTCTTTTCTTCGCTGCCTGTTTGATTTACCACGTTCTTAAGAAGAAGGAAGGAAAACCAAAAATGGTAGAAATTTCAAAAGCAATAAGAGAGGGAGCAAAAGCTTATCTAACTACACAATTTAAGGTTATGCTAATTTTTATCATCATCCTTTCTGGAATTTTATACTATGTTATAAATTGGCAAACTGCTTTAGGATTTTTTGTTGGCAGCATATTTTCTGCTTTAGCTGGTTATATAGGAATGAGCGTTTCCGTAAGAACTAACGTAAGAGTTGCTAATCTAGCCAGAAAGGGTTTACCAGAAGCTTTTAAATTGGCTGTAAGAGGGGGTGCAGTTACTGGATTTTGTGTTGCTGGTTTATCTTTATTGGGAGTAACTTTATTTTACTTTTTGTTTAAAGATCCTAATTTAACAGTAGGTTTTGGTTTTGGAGCGTGTTTAGTTTCTCTATTTGCAAGAATAGGAGGAGGAATTTATACTAAGGCAGCTGATATAGGAGCTGATCTAGTAGGAAAAGTTGAAAAGGGTATACCTGAAGACGATCCAAGAAACCCAGCTGTAATAGCTGATTTAGTAGGAGACAACGTTGGAGATTGTGCAGGAATGGCTGCAGACCTTTTCGAAACTTTTGCAGTTACTCTAATAGGTGCAATGCTTTTAGGTCATTTGCTTTTTGGTAGTGGAAATTATGTAACTTATCCTTTGCTAATAGGTTCTATAGGAATTTTAGCTTCAATAATAGGAGTCCTTTCAGTAAGTTTTAGGGGTAGCATAATGAAATCTCTTTATATCTCGCTTGCAATTACTGCATTTTTATCTTTAGTAGGTTTTTATTTCGTTACCAAACAGTTTGTTGATTTTAAATTGTTTTATTGTTCAATAGTAGGAATTTTTGTTGCAGTAGGTTTGTTTGCAATAACTGAATACTACACTTCAAAAAAATTTAAACCTGTAAAAGAAATAGCAACAGCTTCTAAAGCTGGGGCTGCAATAAACATATTAACTGGGATTTCAAAAGGGATGGAAAGCGTTGTTTTGCCAACTCTCTTGATATGCATAGCAACTCTAATAGCTTATTATTTTGGTGGAGTTTATGGAATAGGAATTGCTACGATGGCGATGCTTTCCCTAACTGCTATGATAATAACCTTGGATTCGTACGGTCCTATTACCGATAATGCTTCTGGAATAGCTGAGATGGCAGGATTACCTAAAAGAGTTAGAAAAGTAACAGATGCTTTAGATGCCGTTGGAAATACGACCAAAGCAGTTACTAAAGCTTTTGCTATAGGTTCTGCAGCTTTAGCGGCTTTAACTTTATTTGCAGCATTCCAACAAGAAACTAAGCTACCAATAGAAGCATTTACTATAGCAAATCCAAGAGTTTTAGTCGGTTTATTCGCAGGAGCTTTGGTTCCATTCTTATTCTCCTCTCTTTGCCTAAGTTCAGCAAGTAAATCTGCTTTTCTAGTTGTCGAGGAAGTAAGAAGACAGTTTAAGGAAATTAAAGGTTTGCTAAGAGGGAAGGCTAAACCTCTTTATGGAAGATGTGTTAGCATAGTTACAAAAGCTGGTTTGAAAGGAATGATGTTGCCAGTATTACTAGCTTTAATTTCACCTCTTGCTATAGGTTTTACACTTGGAGCAAAAGCCTTGGGCGGTTTGTTACTAGGAACTATAATAACTGGATTGCTTTTGGCTTTACAAATGGCAACTGGTGGAGCAAGCTGGGACAATGCAAAGAAATTTATAGAAGAAGGTTATCTTGGTGGCAAAGGTTCTCCTGCCCACAAAGCTTCCGTTATAGGAGATACTGTAGGAGATCCTATGAAAGATACTGCAGCACCTGCTATAAATCCTTTAGTTAAGGTAATAAATACAATTTCCATAATATTTGCAGCTTTGATAATGCTATACGCTATCTTATGATAAGCCTTTTTCTTGAAAAATTAATGTATACTGGAGCTCTGGAGAAGGCCTTTTACGATGAGAATTTTTCTGTTGAAGAAGTAAAAAGGTTAGGAGAGGAAGGTATAGCTGTTTCTCAAAGAATTTCAGGACTAGGTGGTCTGGTAACTAATTTTTACTCTAAAGGTTCTTTGATTTCAATGGGAGATGCTTTAATTCCATTTCTTGGAAAAGTAAAAGTTTTATGCATAGATCCAGGACCAAGCTTATTACGGGTATCTGTACCTATAGAAAAATGTCCTGTTCCTGCAGTAGTTGGAGTTAAGGAAGATGGAACTTTTGTTTATAAGTTTTATCTTTGTAGCTTTTCTGAGCTCGAAGAAGCAGTTAACTGGCTCGAATATATGGAAAAGACACTAAAATGGTAAAAGTTATTAGGTGGATTTCTAAAGCTGAATTGAGACAAACTGTTAAAAAAATTATAGCAAACGATGGTGTAATAGTATATCCTACGGATACAGTTTATGGTTTAGGAGCAAATCCATTCAGTAAAAAAGCTGTAGAAAAAGTTTTTTCTATCAAAAAAAGAAGTAAAAATAAGCCAATACCATTGCTTATCTCAAGGCTAAAATATCTCAAGAAAATAGCTTTTCTGAACAAAATAGCTAAAAAACTAATAAAAAAATTTTGGCCGGGTCAACTTACCTTAGTTCTAAAAAGAAAAAATGTTCCAGATTGGATAACATGCGGTCATGATAAGGTAGGCGTTAGGATACCAAATCATAAATTATGCATTTTTATAATAGAAAGTTGCGGAGGAATCTTAACCGGTACTAGTGCTAATTTGTCTGGCAAAAAAACTCCTGCTAGTATCAAAGAACTCTCTCCTCAAATTTTTAAAAGAGTAGATTTAGTAATAGATGCAGGCCCATGTCCTGTTAAAATGCCTTCAACGGTTGTAGATGTATTAGAAAATGGGGTGAAAATTTTAAGAGAAGGCCCGGTTAGCAAAAAAGATATAGAAAAGGCTTTAAAATTTAGCTTTTGATTTTAAATGTGTACACTGAACTCTATGAGTCGATTGTAAAGGCTGACATTGCAAACAAGCTAATCTTATATTTGAGAAAAGCAGTAGAAGAGGAAGATAAATTGGCATGTAAGGAAGGTTTATTAAAACTACTTCCAATAATAGATGAGGGAGTAAGAAGAGGCAAATTAAGAACTTTAACTCCTAAATTATTTATCAATTCTTTTTATGATCTTTGTAAAAGATGTGTTGCCGGCGTTTATTTCGGAGTTCAATTTCCTTGGGAAGATGTAAGAAATTTGCTTGATTTTCTCTCGAGAAACAAGGAAATTTGCAAGAAAGAAGTTTTCGCTAGACACCTATCTTTTTTAGAAGGAAGACTTCTACAGTGGTTTAATTTTATAGACCCAATCATTCATTCTTACCATAGAGATTTGATAATAGTGGCGGTTATGTGTGGAGCTGCGGAGCCAGCTTTTTTGCTTTCGTACAAATTCAACGGGAAGTTCTTACCTTTAAGGTTTTCAAAATATAAATGGAAGGATAAAGAAGTAAGAAGATACCCTTGGCAAACCAATGATTATCTTCTTAATTTGCTAAAAGGTAGAAACGTTTGTATAGTAGAAGATTACAGGAAATCAGGAGAATCTTTAAGTGAAGTTAGCAAATATGTAGAAAATTTTAAGCCATCTACTATCTTAGAAACAGCTGTAATCGATAGGAGCTTCAAGAATAAAGATTTTTATCTTAACGTAAAATTCTTAGAATAATTGTGAAAGGATTTGTATACCAAGTTGTAAAAGAAGCTTCTAGATTGTTGATTAAGAACTTTGGAAGATATAAAGAAAAAAGAGGTTTAGCAAAAGAAGTTGTAACTAAAATAGATAAAGCTATCAATGAGCTTTTAGTAGAGAAATTGAAAAACAAGTATCCGTTTAATTTTCTTTCTGAAGAACTTGGCTTTATAAATAACAAATCTGAATTTACTTGGGTTATAGACCCTTTAGACGGCACTGCAAATTTTGCTGTTGGAAATCCATTTTTCTCTATATCCATAGCCTTACTTCACGAGCAAAAACCGATTTTTGGCTTAATTTATGCGCCAATTTTAAAGGAATTATACCTTGCTGAAGAAGGAAAGGGGAGTTATCTTAATGGAAGACCTATAGAAGTTTCCAAAATAAGTTCTTTAAGGAAATCTTACATCTTATATTGCGAAGGTGGATCTAAAACTAATGCACGAATAGCAAAAATAAATTTCTTAGTTCATCCAAAGGTAAAGGATATAAGAAAATTAGGATCGGCAGCTTTAGAATGTGCATGGGTTGCAAGCGGGAGGGCAGAAGGTTATTATACGTTAAAAATAAGCCCATGGGATGTTGCAGCAGGTGTGTTATTGGTAGAAGAGGCAGGAGGTAAAGTTACTGATTTTAAAGGAAAAACTTGGAAACCTAAAAAATGTAATTTTATTGCTACTAACGAAAGAATTCACAAGAGACTTTTGTCTTTGATTAACAAAAATACTACTTGAAAGTAAAAACTTTTTATATATATATGTTATGCAATATCTTAATTATGCCACTTTTCGGCCTAGGAGTTTGGAATTATAACGTAAATTTTCTGAGGGAATTCCAGGAAAAACTTTATAACCACCTTGATGTGTTAGAGTTTGTAAGCGGTCATAGTTTGCTAATATTGCACGGCTTGCCAAAGCCTTATACACTACACGTTAGAAGAGTGGACCCCCACGTTGAAGATACAAGACAGTTTAATTTAGCTGTGCCAGAAGAAGTCGAAGAGGGTATAAGAAAGCATGAACCTTACTTGATTAACGGTCCTTTAGTCGTTTCTTTTCATTTAGGTTTCAGCGCGGTTGACGTTGGAAAAATGTATGTAGGATATTGTAGGAGATGCTATGCTGTTTCAAAACCCCTATCCAGAGAGGAAACACTTTCTACAATTAATCGATCATTGGATATAATCCGTCAATATTTTAAAAATATAGGCGTAAGAACTCGTTTAGCACTAGAAAATTTGGATTATTACCCAGATTACTTTGGAAACCCCTCCTATAAGTCACCATATCATTGGGTCTGCGACCCAGATTTTATAAACGAAATTTTTGATCAGAACCCTGATTTTTGGTTATTACTTGATATCGGTCATGCACAGATTACAGCTATAACAAAGTATAAGGCAACACCTTCTACCATAAAAGAAAAAACTATTGATTATATTTTTCAACTTCCACTTGAAAAGACGGTAGAAATTCATGTTAACGGAATTACATGGGACCCTAAGAAAGGTGTGTTAATAGATTCCCATAAAGACTTATGCGAGTGGGAACATCTCGATATCTTGGGGTGTGTTTTGGATCAGAGGGGAGTTAATCCCATAGTCATAATTTATGAACCTAGAGTTCTTGGCCCAAAAGATTTAGGATGGTTTTCTCGAGATTTTGCAGCACTTACTGATTTTCTTAAAGATAAAGGCATTTTAGAATCAACTTACGAACTTCCATATATTTTAAGAGATTACATTAAAGAAAACTAGGTTTTAAGGATAGTTGGAGAGTAAGCTATCCTCGATACTGATTCTATCTATGGCAAAGTGAGAAAAGTTTATACTTAGTTAGCTAAGAAATTGAAAGAAAAGACAGACGAGCTCTGAGTGAAAAAATGGAGTGGACCGGCCGGGATTCGAACCCGGAGCCTTCCCGCTGCGAACGGGACGCTCTAC
>CAZGBT010000008.1:0-44416 GCA_964524025.1 uncultured archaeon
ATCTTTACCTTAAAATACAAAACATATTTCGTATTATAGAAAAGTGCTTATAAAAAGTGTTGCCCCTTCACAGTTCTAACTCTCACAAAACATCTCTTTAAGGACATCAAAACTTAAATAAAAGCAAGGTGACTTCATTTTGACAATATTATAAATTTCAACCTAAATAATCTGAATTAGATTCGAAGAAAACTTTATCGGCAAGCTTTAATTCTTCACGATTCAACTTTCCCCTGTATAAGGGTGCTATTAATCTCCTCACAAAAAATGGAAGAGAGAAAAATAATTTATTCATTAAGATTCGCGAAAGAGAAATTGGAAAATTTCTACAAAATATGCATGGTATATATTTTCTAAGTACGTAATAAGCATACACACTCTTCCCTTTTTTAAGCCACCTATCAAACTCTCGAAGGGGGTCTGATCCGAGTAAAGTTAGTAGTAAATAAAAAATGGTGCAACAAATGGGGTAGCCTAATAATATTCCTAAAAGTACGTGGTTCCTTCTTTTCCATGCTTCACGAAATATACGAATAAAACGTTCTTTTTTACTGTATATTATTTTATCTTCGAAAATTTCCGCCCTCAAACCCGCACTTTCCAGGAATCGTATAAGAGAAGGGTTTGCATACCTTAGAGGAATGTCCTCTACTTTAAGGATATCGGCAAGGACCCAATATATCTCTAGTTTAACATAAAGGGGGGCTTTTAGTTTGAATAAAGGAAGAAATTTGGAAGCATAGGCCTGCCTACAAGTTCTAAGTTTTCTCACTTTAGACACAGTTATAAAGGTAATAATCTTTTTAGGTATGCTCTCAGTTCCCTAGCTACGTCTTCCCCAAACTTTCGTTGTAAATCTTTACAAAAATAATCCAACGACAAACTTGCACGAATTCTTATAATTCCCATTAACGTACCTGGTACGGGCTCAAATTCTTCGTGGACATTAAAACGCATGCTTACTCTTTCGCCGCTTTCTTTCTCTTCTACAACTAACAACCCTCTTCCTTTACTTCCAATGTAAATGCCTGTAGAGAGATCAAGTTTCCATGGTTCATACATTCTGTTAAGTTGATAGGAGACATCTATGACAAACGCCCTTCCGTCTCTCGTTCTTACTTCCTCTACTCGCCTGTATTGTAACGGCTTCATAAGCATCTCTATAAGAACATCCATCAAATCTCTCCGACCATCCATATTTATCACTTGGTAGTAAAATTTTTAAAATTTAACTAAGCACTCCATTTTGGTCAAAAACTCGCATAATAATACCTACGGCATACTAACAGCGAGACTGATTAAAAAACTGGTCACCTGGCAATTCGCTTAAATTCGCTAATTATGATTCCCCAAATTTTTTAAAAATGGGGCCGCCGGGATTCGAACCCAGGCCTCCGGCTCCCGAAGCCGGCATCCTAGCCAAGCTAGACTACGGCCCCATTAATGTTTTTTGAACTTCCTTAACTTCTTTTTCAACCTGTTGCTTTAACTTTCTAGCTATCTTAGGACCAACTATCCTCTCCAAACTTAATAAAGGGATCTTTCTTAAATCAGAAATAGTTTTTATACCAGAATTAAACAGCTTTCTTGCTCTTACCCTTCCTACTCCTTCTAGCTTAACTAAAGGTAACAATTCTTCCCTTACACCGTAATGAACTCTAACTCTAACTTTTTTTATTTCTTTAAGTAATTTTTTCATTCTAAGCAAAAGCGCTAGCTCATGCAAAGAATAGAGGAGCCAATCTGATATTTGCAATTTAGACCAGAGCTCACCAGGTGTTATCCCAAAATTACTCAGTAATTCGTCTTCGGTCATTTCTTCTATCCAACTCTCCAGTATCTTAGCATTTTTAACTGACATGAGGAAATCCTCGTATTCATCTTCCCATTCTTCTGGAATTTCTACCGCAAATTCCTCCCTTCTTTTCTCTACCAATTCACTATACTCATAATATTCGCCGCTTCTTAGAGTAGGTAGCGGCCTCATTTCTCTACAAAAAGAGATTAAATGGAGGAATGTGAAAGGAGTTGGCTTCACTTTAAGGCAGTTTTTCAAACCTAAAATGAATTTGTGAGCTGTTAAAGGATCCAAATACAATTCAGAAACTCTTCTACCAATTCTTGTTGCGTATAATTTACTATTCTTTTTTTCTACAAAACCCCAATCGAGTAGTTGTTTAATTATTTCCCTTATTTTTTCCTCTATTAAATAAATATCACCAAACTGAAAGGCAAAAAATGTTTTCGAGAAAAATTCGAAAAGAGCCTTTATTGAGTTACAAAAATCGATTGAAATAAGGGCTAGAGTTGTAGATCTTAAAATTGGCTCAACTGAAAGTTTTGACCTAATCCTTTCTGGCTTGCCAAATATGTAATTTTGCTCTAGTAAATCTGCTTCTTCTTCGCTTTTTGCATAGAGCAAAGAAATTCCAAATTCATCATAAGCGGGCCTACCAGCCCTTCCTTCCATTTGCTGAACTTCAAGGACTGGCAAATAAACGTAACCAATGCCTGGATAGTACCTTTTTGTATCTTTGACCAAAACGAGGAAAGATGGCAAATTAAGTCCATAACAAAGAGTTGGCGTGGCTACTATAACTCTTATCAAACCCCTTCTAAAATTTTCTTCTATTGTCCTTTTTTGTTTAAACAGTAAGCCAGCATGATGAAAAGCAACTCCTCTCTTTACAATCTTAGCTTCCCTTTTACATTGCCTAGTAGGAACTTCTAAAACGTTCTCTATTTCCTCTGCTATTTTCTTTAAAAATTCTTTGTCAGCTCTTCCTATAAAATTAGAAACAAACTTTGAAATCCTTTCTGCCAGGCTTTCAGATTTCTTTCTAGTTGAAACAAAAATCAATGCCTGCTTCCTTTTCTTTAAAACCCACTCTATAATTGCTTCAATACTTTCTAAATCTTTTCTCAACTTTATCTTTTCTTTAAAACCATGGATCCTTACTTTATTTCCATAAAGAACTCCTCGATATAATTTAACGGGTCTCCACTCTGAATACACTACATTGGCATTCATCCATTCCGCTATTTCGTTAGCGTTACTTATAGTAGCTGATAAAAGAAGAAATTGAGCTTTTGGTACTATCTTTTTAAGTAAAGTTAACAAAACTTCTAAGGTAGGCCCCCTAGAGGGATCGTTTAATAAATGAACTTCATCGGCAACCACTAAGCCTATATCGTTTATCCATTCCGCCCTGTGCCTAATCAAGGATTCCATTTTCTCGTTTGTAACAACAATCCAATCATAATTTTTTAACCAAGGATCTGCTGAATCAAATTGTCCTACAGAAATTGCGACTTTTATTCCAAGCTTAGAATATTTTTTCTTAAAATCTTCATATTTTTCTGATGCTAAAGCAACTAATGGAGTTAAGTAGATAACCTTTAACTTTTTTTCCAATATTGTTTTTAAAGCTGCAATCTCTGCTATCAGAGTTTTTCCAGAAGCAGTTGGAGCAAATACAACCAAATTTTTACCTTTTAACAACCCTTTCTTTAAAGCAAGTTTTTGTAAAGGATTTAGCTCTTTAAATCCGCTAGACTCTAATGCTAGCTTTACAAAATCCATGAATAAGAATTCGATTAATAAAATTTCAAATGAAAATGATTTCGCTCGGAATTGAAAGCTCAGCTTATGTTTTCGGAGTAGGAATTGTAAAGGAAAATGAGATTCTTGCCGATGAAAGATTTGAGTTTAAACCAGAAAAAGGCAAAGGCATGATACCTAGAGAAGCTAGCTATCATTTTTCAAAAATAGCAAAAAAGGTTCTAGAAAATGCATTGAGAAAAGCTGGAATTAGCATAAAAGATATTGATGTAATATCTTTTACCCAAGGAATGGGAATACCAAATAACCTTAAGGTAGGTGCTGTATTAGCTAGGTACTTAAGCCTTCGCTACAAAAAGCCTTTAGTAGGGGTAAACCATGCAATTGCTCATATAGAAATAGGAAAATTGCTAACGAATTGCAAAGATCCTGTTGTTTTATACCTTTCTGGAGGAAACACACAAATTATCGCTTTTGCGGAAGGTAAGTATAGAATTTTTGGGGAAACTTTAGATATAGCTGTAGGCAATGCATTTGATGTCCTAGCTAGAGAAATGGGATTTGGGATGCCTGGTGGCCCTCACATAGAAAGATTAGCCAAAAGCGGGAATTACGTAGAATTACCTTATGTAGTTAAAGGGATGGACGTATCTTTTTCTGGTATTTTAACAGCTTGTCTAAGGTTGTTAAGAAAAGGTGTAAAAAAAGAAGATATCGCTTTTTCATTCCAAGAAACAGTATTTTCGATGCTTGTAGAAGCTACTGAAAGAGCAGTAGCTCAACTAGGAAAAAATGAAGTTTTAGCAGTTGGGGGAGTAGCTTCTAACAAAAGGCTGAAAGAAATGCTAGAAATAATGTGTAAAGAAAGGGGAGCAAAAGCTTATGTAGTTCCTAAAAAATATGCAAGAGATAACGGAGTTATGATTGCATGGACTGGGCTTTTGGCTTTTAAAAGTGGTTATAAAACTGAGATAAAAGAAAGCTTTATCAGACCGAGATGGAGAGTCGAAGAGGTTAAAGTAACTTGGTTAAACTAGCTCGCTTTCGGTAACTATTACAAAATCCCCAATGCTCTTTACAGCAGTAAAAGGTATTAAGATCCTGCCTTTATCGTCCTTTTTTGGATTTAACTCCTTAAGGTATCTGGTGGGTTCTGCAACAACTATATTGAGCATTTCCCCGCTTTCGGCAACAAATTCTATATTATCCACAACTCCTAATTTTCTTCCAGTTTCCTCGCTTACTATGCTTTTTCCAATAACATCAGCTGCTCTTACTTTCGACTCCATAAATTTATTTTTTGGCAATCGATTTAAATTGGTTTAAATGAGATGCTTCATAGGAATTTTCCCTCCAGATGAAGTTAAAGATGAAATAGTAAAGCTTCAGAAGCTAATAGCCAGTTTACCGTTGCATTGCAAGTTTGTTGAAAAAGAGAATTTGCATATAAGCCTTTCTTTTTTAGGTAACGTTCATGAAAGTTTGATTGAAGCTATTTCAGCTAAACTTAAAAGTATCTCAACTAACTACAAGAAATTTGAAGTAACTTGCAAAAAAATTCTATTCATCCCTAGCAAAAATTACATAAGAGTTATTGCTTTGGATATAAGAAAAGGAAAAGAATGGCTTGTCCAAATCTCAAAAGAGATTAAGAAAAGAATAGGAGGGGATGTTAAACCGCCCCACCTAACGTTATGTAGGGTTAAAAGAATAGATGAAAAGAAAGTAGTAATAGAAAAACTTTCAAACATCGACTTTGAGGTGAGTTTTAAGGTTGAAAAAATTTGTCTTATCCAAAGTACTCTAACTAGAAGCGGACCGATTTATAAAATTTTAGAAGAGGTAGAACTTCCTTAAGATATCTCTTAAATTCTTCAATCTTTCTTATCCTACAACTTTCTGCAAATTTCTTCCTTAATCTATCATTTACCCTTATTCCAAGTTTTACCAAATATTTTTTTAACTTCCTCGCTTTTTCTTTTCCTTCCTTATCGAAATCTGTCAAGATAACAACCTCTCCTTTAATTTGCTTTGCTATTTCTTTTAAACTTTTGCCGTTTATAGCTAATAAGTTCCTAAAACCAACCTTCTTAAGAACTGATTTATCTCTCTTACCTTCTACTATTATGCAATAATTCATTTTATTACACTCTTCCCAAAATTCAAAAAATAGTTCTTTATTCAATCCTCTCAAGTATATCCCTCTCTGTTATAATGCCAATTAATTCCTTTCCTTCGACAACAAGCAAACCGCCAACGTCTTTTTCTTTCATTTTTTTTATAGCCAAGCTTAAGTCCACTTCTGGATCTATTGTATAAACCTCTTTTTGATAAACCAACTCTAACTCTTCATCTAAACTATCTTCTTTAAACTCGTTCTTTTTCAAATATCTTAATAAGTCTACAGAAGTAACTATTCCTACTAATTCGTTATCTAAAACTACCGGCAGCCTTCTGTACCTAACGTTTACAATTGTTCTGAGGCAATCCAAAATTGAAAGTGAAGGTGGTATAACTATTGGCTTCTTGCTCATAGCTTCCTTAACTTTAATACCAAAATTAACTCTATCGAAACGCCAAACTATATCCCTTTCAGATACAATTCCTTCTAACCTCCTTTTTTTATCAACTATGGGAAAACCACCCCTTCTTGAAAGTTTAAATTTTAATAAAACTTCTCCTATAGTTTCTGTATCAAAACAAAAAATTACGTCTCTAACCATTATTTCCGAAATTTTTTCTTTTAGAGGCTCCTTTCTTACTATAGCATCGAGTATATCTGTTATAGTAACTATCCCTACCAACTCTTTCCTCCTATTAACTATAGGGATTCTTCGATGCTTTGTTTCTAAAATTTTATTTATACAATCTAATATGCTCTCACTTTCTAAACAAAAAATTGGTTCGTGACTTGCTATCGAAAGAATTGAAGCATTCCTGTTTAAGCCAGCATCTTCAAGTTTACTCATATTCTAGTTCGTCCTTGCAAGATTCGCAGATCCACTCGCCGTTTATGTTTTGAAGCCTTTCTGAATAATTACCGCACCTATCGCAAATTCCAGAAGTAAATTCTTCTTTTATCTCTATAGGCATCTCTTTCATTTTAAGCCTATATTCAAGCAAATCTATCATTTCTGGTGAAGTCCTTGCTATATCAGAAAGCGAGATTATCCCAACCAATTTTCCATTATCTATTACTGGAAGCCTGTGAATATTATTTCTTTTCATTTTTTCAACTGCGTCCATTATAGTTGCTTCCGGTTCGATCGAAACTATGTGAGGTGTCATTATTTCAGAAACTTTTATTTTTGATGGGGCGAGACCCTTTGCTAAAACTTTATAAATTAGGTCTTTATCGGAAAGTACACCCACAGGTTTTCCGTTTTTAACGACAACCAAAAAACCTCTTCTTATTTCCTTTAGGTAATTGGCTGCTTCCTGAGCTGTTTTATCCCATTCTATCGTATAAACAGGTTTTGACATTACATCCTTAACTAGCAGCATATTCCTCATTTATTTTTTCAAGAAATTGATATAAATCTATCCCATCTTCTAAGCTTATCTTCTTCTTTGGCTTGCAAACTTTCATTCCTTTTCTTTCAAAGTTAACGATTACATAAAAAGGAAAACCTTCCAGTTTCTCGCCCAGGTAGTCAGAATAATAAATGGCCTTTTTCTTCGTAGATTTTATTTGAATGAGTAGGCACTTCCCCCCTTTCAAACAAACCAAATCGGCCGGACCTAAACTTGCACCAGATCTAATAACTTTCCACCCAAATTTTTCAAAAATCTTCCTAACCTTTCTTTCGACCCTATAACCTTTAAGTTTCGCTTTCATTAATTTTTATTTTCGTTTCAAATTTGTTTTAATGAGAATAGTTGGAATAAGCGATATACATAACGATGTAGAAAATTTGCTTAGATTTTTAGATAAAGTGGAACAGCTTAAGCCAGATGTTTTGATAGCTATGGGCGATTTTCTTGATGTAAACATCCCAAAAGGATTTAGGGAGGAAGATATAGGCAGACTAATACTCGAGGAACTCAAAAGTTTAAAAAAACCTGTTTTTGTTGTACCTGGAAATTTTGATAAAAAATTGATAGAAATGTTTGAAGAAGAAGGGATCTCTTTACATGGAAAAGCAGCTAGGGTGAGAGAAGTAGGTTTTTATGGTTTTGGTGGTGCCATAACGCCTTTTAATACACCTCTTGAGGTGACCGAAGAGGAAATATGGAATGGATTAACCAGAGGTTATAAGATGATTGAAGATTGCAAGTTTAAAATTCAAGTAACTCATATACCACCATTTAGGACTAAATTAGATCTCACCATTACAGGCTTACATGTCGGGTCGAAGAAAGTTCGCGAATTCATCGAAAAATTTAAACCACATGTTGCTCTTTGCTCTCATATCCATGAAGGAAGAGGCATAGACCAGATTGGAGAAACAAGGATTATAAATTGTGGGAGGTTTCCTGAAGGGTATTGCGGCCTAGTTGTAATAGAAGAAGGTAAAATAACGACAGAAATCGTAAATTTGAATGTTTTAGAGTAGAAAATTTTTAATTTGCTCAAATCATTTGTAAAAATACATGAATGAGAAAACCCAGCTTATTATAAGCTGTCCAAACTGTAACACTCCGTTAATTGTTGAAAATGGCGTTAGAAAAATTATTTGCCATGTTTGTAATAGGGAAATAGAAGTAAGTAAAGTTAGAACAGAAAGTTTTGTTTTTAACGCTACGTTGTTAGATAAACTTGACCTTATAGATCTATCTATTTTGAAAAGATTTTACATGTGCGGAAGAGAACCTTTCGACACAATGCCTCATTGTCTTCCAATGCTGCATAAAGAATTAAAAAAAGTGGGAATCAAGCTTTGTAGAAGGGGCTTGGAATATAGGCTAAAAAAACTTGTAAAGTTAGGACTAATTAGAAAGATTGAAAGAACTAATCCTTCAATTTACGAACCTATCTACGAAATAAGAAAATTTGTAAGGAAAATTATCTTACTAGCTTTAGCTAGGGTTGGGCTAAATAAAATTTGAAAGTAAAAGAAACTTTTTTCTATTTAGTAAGTATTATTCAAATTTAAACTCTTTATCATCTATTTCTTCTTTGTTTTAAATTGTTAGATATAACAGCGTTATATTAATTATTTTTAACCTGCTTTTAATTCTTTTTTTCATCTAAGCTTCCAACACACTAAATAGAAATTAATTTCCACCACTCCTTTTTATTTTTCCTTTGTTCACAAAAAATTTTCCACTTTTTTCAAAAAATTTTCCTTTATTCATAAAAAATTATTCTTTTAATGATAATTTATGGCACGAGGGAGGAAGCCTATACGTCATTTGCTTAAGCCAATCTTAGTTCGTATCGTAACTAGTTCGTCGATACCACTTAGTATTAATAAAATTCAACATCTTCTCCAAAACGAGATTAGAAACTATAAATGGAAAGTTAGTTGGAATACGGTAAAGAAATACCTTGATGAATTGGTTAACGAAGGAATTCTCTATTCAAAGAAAACGACAAAAGTTACTTATTACTGGTTTAAACCAATTCCATGGTAATATCTTTATATGGAACGTTCTGAGGTAATAAAAGAGTTTCTAAAAGCAGGTTTTCAGCTTTCACCTTCGGTGTTAGAGTACTTAGTAAAAAATGAAGAAGAAATAAAGCCATTCATAGAATACTTGGGTAGATTAAAACCAAAACCTTTAATTGTTACCAAAAAGGAGTTAATGTCTTACCTTTCCCAGGGAATCCATTTGTTAGCTTTGGATTATACTAAAAAAAAGAATGTGACTACGGAAGATGTACTTACTTATTATAAAGAAAGGTTCGAGTTCCTTAAAAAGACACTAACAAGAAGAATTGAACTCGTGAACCTCCTTTCAATCAACAAGACAAAGAGAAGCAAAAAGTTTTCAATTGTAGGTATTGTGAGGGAAAAAAAGGAAGATAGATTAACAATTGAGGATTTTACAGGTTCTCTTGAAGTTATTATTCCTTCTTCTTTGTCAAGACTTATAGTAGAGGATGAGGTTATAGGAATTAGATGCATGAAAGTAGGTAACGAAATAACAATCCAACAAGTAATCTTTCCAGATATACCATTTTTAAGAGAAACAGCAAAAAAAGTTGAAGGAAAGGTTTGTGTAGCATACAGGACGTCCGAATTCAACGGATCATTACCTATCATTGGAGTTCAGATAAATTCGCCACTCTCTATAGACTTCAAAGAAATTTGTTGGGTTGTGTTTAAAGGTCTTAGATTTTTACTTATTTTTAGTAAGGTTATTGAAAAGTATGCAAAACAATTTAAAATGGAATTTCTCGATACTTTGGTTGTTCTTTTGAAAAAAAGGCACTTGAACCCTCTATTTAAAGGTTTTCTGTACGATAAAGATCCTTTCTTCATAAAAGAAATTCCAGACTTTTTAATCTGTTTAGTAGAGACTGGTAACTTAGAAAGAAAGAATTATAAAGGTGTTACATTGCTTACCTTACCCAAAGGTAATTTTGTAATAATTGATCTAGCAAAAAGAACAATAATAAGTTAAGAAAGAATTAGCTATTAGTATGGAGATTTCCATCCAAGTTTTAGATGTAGATTACGTGCCATTGAATGGTGAACCTTTAGTAAGAATTTTTGGGAAAGACAAAAATGGCAGAAGTGTTTGTGCTTTTTATAAAGGTTTTTTGCCTTACTTTTACATATTACCTAAAAAAGATAAGGAAACTTTAAAAAACAAGCTGGTGAAAGAATTTAAAAATCTGATAGTAAATATCGAAGAAGTAGAAAAATTTGACCCGATTGGATTTTCTAAGAAAAAGAAAAAATTCCTCAAGATTACCTTAGCAAACCCGGCAAAAGTGCCTACCGTTAGGGATTATTTGCTTGAAAACAAGTTGATAGAAAAAGCTTACGAGGCAGATATTTTGTTTAAATACAGATTCATGGCAGATTTTGGAATTTTTGGGATGAGATGCTACACGATAAAGGGTGTGGCCACTCCAACTAATACAGTAAAAACACAGATAACGGTTTATATAGAGGATATAAAAGAAGTTAAGGAATTTTGGCCGCTTCATAAATACCTAAGTATCGATATAGAAGTAGCAGCTGGTGGTTTGCCTGATCCGAAGAAACACCCTATTGCAATAATAAGCTTAGCATTTAATCCACCCTATAGAGGAAAGAAAAATCTTTTGCTTATCTCAAAAAGGGCTAAAGGGCTTCCAAAAAATTGTTTAAGTTTTGCATCAGAAAAGGAAATGCTAAGCAAGTTGCTTAATATAATAGAGGAATACGATCCAGATTTCATAGTTGGATATAACATAAACGATTTTGACCTACCTTACATACTGGAAAGGCTTAGAATTAATAATCTACCCAGGAATTTAGGGAGATGTAAAGAAAAAAGGGCTATCTGCAAGAAGATTGGAAATAAAAGAGTCCCTACGGTTACTGGAAGAATTGTGGTAGATGTTTTTAATATAATAAAAGAGGCTGCATCTAAGGGTGTATTCCGTTTTAAAAGGTATGGCCTTGGCGATGTTTCTAAAGAGCTCTTAGGAGAAGGAAAAGTCGATATAACTCATAGTGAAATAACAAAATATTGGAATGGAGGGGAAAGAGAATTTAAGAAGTTATTAGAATATGCAAAAAAAGATTCAGAACTTACTTTAAGACTTTTGCTCGAAAAGAATCTTTTGGATAAGTTTATAGAATTATCAAAAGTTTCTGGTTTGTTGCTCCAAGACGTTCTCGAATCTGGTGAAAGCGCAAGAATAGAGAATTTATTATTAAGGGAGTTTAATAAGCATGATTTTTTACTTCCAGCTAAGCCAACCAAAGAAGAAGTCTTAAAAAGGAAAGAAGAAAGAGAAGCAAAAGGATTAAAGGGGGGACTTGTTTTAGAACCCAAGGTTGGTTTACATACAGAAGGAATCATATACTTGGACTTCGAGGCTATGTATCCATCTATTTTTATATCCTATAATATTTGCCCAACAACACTGGTTAAGGGAGATATAGCTTTGGAAACTATCGAAACACCCTCAGGAGCGAAATTTGTTTCAAAAAAGATTAGGGAAGGAATTATCCCTAGAATTTTGAGAAGCCTAATTGAAGAAAGAAGGAGGATTAAGAAAAAGCTTAAAGAGGAGAAAGACGAGGAAAAAAGAAGGATTTTGGATGCGAAACAGCTGGCTTTAAAATATATGGCAAATGCATTTTATGGCTATACAGGCTATCTAAGAGCGAGACTTTATTTGCTAGAAATAGCAAATGCAATAACAAGTTGTGGTAGATATTTGATAAGTAGAACAAAAGAAATAGTCGAAACAGATAAAAGGTTTAAAGTGATATATGGAGACACGGATTCTATTTTTGTTAAAACAAAAGAAAAGGATTTAGAAAAGTTGCTAGCTATAGGGAAGGAATTAGAGCAAAGGATTAATAAGCAATTAAAAGGGATAGTAAGGATGAAGATAGAAAGCATTTTTACCTCACTTTTAATTCTTTCTAAAAAAAGGTATGCTGGCTTAAGTTATGAGAAAATTGGTGATGAATGGAGAGAGAAAATTGTGATGAAAGGGATTGAAACTGTAAGGCGGGATTGGTGCGAACTAACAAGTAAAACTTTGGAAAAAACTCTTGAAATCTTGTTAAGAGAGAGGAACATAGAAAAGGCATTTAAGTTTGTAAAGGATATTCTAAGAAAATTAAGTGAGGGGAAAGTTTCTCTTAAGGATTTAGTGATAACTAAAACACTTTCTAAACCAATTAATGAATATAAGGGAATGCAGCCCCACGTTGAACTTATTAAAAAATTAGTGAAAAGATCGCCAGACAAGGTTCCTGGTATAGGTGATAGGATTGGTTACGTAATCGTTCAAGGACCAGGTTTGGTTTCGAAGAGAGCCGAAGATCCAGATTATGTTAAAGAGAAAGGCTTAAAAATAGATTCAAAATACTACATAGAAAGTCAATTGTTACCACCTCTTGAGAGAATTTTCGAGGCTTTGGGTATAAAGAGATCCCAATTACTTGGTGTAGGCAAACAATTACTGATCAAAGAGATAGTAAAGGGTATGGCTAGTAAAAAAATTGTTATAGAAGAAGTTTTAGAAGGCTTTGAAGGCTTTTCATGCAGCCGTTGCGGTAAATTTTATAGAAGACCTCCACTCAATGGAAGATGCGAAGTCTGTAATTCGCCAGTTTACTTTTTCTTCAACGGCTCTTTAGGTAAAAAAGTTGTGGTTAGCTGAAATATTTTTTAACTAAGAACGATAAGAATAGGGAAAGAGAAAAAATGAAGGAAAGTTTGGAAAATGAGTAAAGTAGCATTGGGATAGCTAGAAAAATATATTTTTTCTTGCATTTTTCCATGAAAATTAGTAAAATTGGCGAAGCACTCACTACTACTAAAAATAAAATATCCATCGGTAGGTTTAAGGATGCATAATTTGCTATAAGCGAAACATCTAATGCAAATAGTATAAGCAAATAATATTCTTTTTTTATGAAGAAAGGAAGCACAAAGGCTGGAAGAATTATAAGAAGTAACCAATAATTTCCATTTATCTCTTTTACTCCTTGAATTTCAGCGAAAATAGGTTTGGTTTTTAGAGCTATTTCTAGTTGGTATAATTTTCTAAAAGCACTCTTATAATCTTTCTCAAATCCAATTACATTTAATATTTCAATTTTTTCCAACCCTACTTCAAATGGTATTAATAAGGAACTTATCGTTTCGTTATTAAATCTATAAACTAACCTCCCTTCGTATATTACTCTCTTTCCTATAAGTCTCGTTTTTACACCCCTCAATATATTTTTGAGTCTTTTTTCCGACTCGTTAGAAATCCTTAAAGGAATGGAAAATCTATAGATGCCATTAACTTTCCTAATTTCTTTTAAATTTGAAAAAACTTTGACGATATCTTTATTGGTTAAAAATTTTTCCTCTACTACTACAGAATAATTAGTTACGTTGATAAACTTAATAAGGACATCATCTAGATAGAAGCTATCAACTTTTGTCGAGTTGAAAAATACTGTAAGATTATTTACAGAAAAATTAACTTCTTTATTTCCAATTTTCAGTTCAAAAGAGTTATTTATAACTGGAATTTCTTGCAGAATAAGTCCTTCAAATTTTCCATTAGCCAACAACGTCTTTAAGTCTGAAATGTCTATGTATAAAGGAATTTCTAAGCAGCTTGAGTTTTTACTTTTGTTTAGAATCTTTAATGGAAAGTTGGATAGTTTGATCCTCTCTTCAAGGCTGCTTATATCTTTTGTTTTAATGCAAACTATTCTGTAGCCTCCGATCCTTCCTGAAAACTTAATAAAGCTGCTTTTTTTCGTCGAAACTTTTACTCCTAAATTTCCATCGCTAGGAGCGACGCAACCAGCTGGCTTACCATTAACTACCATAGAGACATATTCGCCTTTTTTAATATCTTTTATGGCAGCATAGAAATCCTGTGGAGTTCTAACTAAACTTCCTCTTACTTGTGTTATTATGCCACTCTTAAAATTGCAAGTAGGATTTGTTACCTCCGTTACTATTACTTTGCTTGTCTGGAGTAAAGAGAATAGTGGGATAAGTAATGGGATTAGTAAAAAAAGGTAAATAAGTTTTCTCATTTTTATCTATTAAAATTAGAATCGAATATTAATGAAAAATAAACCCATTTCTTTATCCAGGAAAACTTTTGCAGTAATTTTTATAGGCAAGTATGATTTCAAAGAGAAGAAAGGTGGGATTGAATACTTCTCTTCCCAACTTTTTAAGAAATTTAAAGATAAAATGTTTTTCATCTTTCTATCGAAGAAGAAAATAGAGGGCAAGAGCTATCTCAATTTAATGGTTCCGTTTGAGTTTTTAGAGGCCCCTTTTGCTGTACTTCCTTTCAAACTTCTTTTGAAAGTAAAAATTATTCATATAAATCTTCCCAACCCATTCTTAGAAGCTCAACTTTTACTCTATTGGATTTGTAAGAGTAAAAAACAAAAATTGATAGTTACATACCATGCTGACATACCTTATTATACAATGTTTCACAAGATTTTAGATTTAGTTAGGTTTGCTTGGTTATTTCCTCTCTTAGCACTTTCGGATTTAATAATAACAACAAGTTATGCATATGCTAAAACATCGTTTGTGCTAAGGAGGTTCGAAAGAAAAATTCTTATAATACCACTGGGTGTCGAATTGCCAAAATACGCTTCTTTTAAAAGAAAAGGAAAGTTGAAAAAACTACTTTTTATAGGCAGACTCTGCAAATATAAAGGTCTAGAATATCTTATCAGGGCTTGTAAATTAATCGAGAAGGAAGACTTTTTGCTTCAAATAGCAGGGACAGGACCTTTATTTAAGGAGTTGACAAAGCTTGTGAGAAGATTAGGACTTGAAAAGAGAGTTAAATTTTTGGGAGAAGTTTCAGAAAAAATGAAGAGAAAAATCTTAAAAGAAAGTGATATTTTTATTTTACCAAGCATAAACAGAGGGGAGGCTTTCGGTCTAGCTGCTCTTGAAGCTATGGCTTATGGAATACCAATTATATCAACAAACATAAGAGGTTCTGGCATTACAATTCTCAATTTGCACGGAAAGACCGGTTATGTTGTAGAGCCTAAAGATTATAAAAAATTAGCTTTTTATTTAAAGAAACTTTTAAGGAACGAGAGTTTAAGGAAAAGATTAGGAAGAAATGCTAGAAAGAGAGCTTTTTTGTTTTCTTCTGATAAGATGATAGAAAGTTATAGGAGAGTTTATAGCCAATTTCTTAAAAGTTAACTTCGTAGATTATATTTCCATCACAACTCAAGCCAACTCTCCATAATTTTTTACATTGCTCCAAGCTAGGTCCGTTTTCGAATACTTTGACAAATTTTTCTGGATGTGACTCTAAAAATTCGACAAAATTTAGGTCGTATTTTTCTACTAAATGCTTGTTGTTAGGATCTATGCTAAACTTCTGGATGAATATATGTGTATAGTTAGCTTTCTTTAGCAGATCTAAAACCAGTGTGAGATTGTTGCTTAATGAGATATCAGCAATTTGTCCACCACTCTTTCTTTCACAATTATAAAGAGCTCTATAAGCCCAGATTGTTAAAAGTCTGGAATCAGAGGGTAAGTTTTTCTTTACCCAATCGCATGCTTCAAAAAAGGAGGGAGAAAAGGTCTTTACTAGAGCCATGGTCTTAAGTTTCTGGTAAAAATTTTGAAAGGAAATCGCTAAAACTAATGAAAAGATTGCTATGAATATGAAGTATTCATACTCATCCTTTTTAACCAATTTAGAAAGAAATAAGGATGCTATAAGTGAAATTAAAGGCAAACAACCAAGCGTATATCTGGCTGTGTCTTCAGCCCTTGCTGTGCTGATCAGGAAGATGTAAAAATAAATTAAGAGGAATAGAATAGTTGGAATAAGAAAAGATTTTTTGTTAGAAAGCAAAAAAAGGCCGCTTAAAAAGAGGAAGGGGATTAGCCAAATATTTCCGTACGCAAAATCAAGATAATTTATTAATCCTAGAGAAAATACGTTTTGTTCTGTTCCTACTTTTTCAGTTCTCCCAGCAAATTTATAACTTCCTTTAAATTTTTTATGTCCGCATAGATTTTCCGGAAATAATTTTTTAAAGTGACTATAGCAAAGAGGTGCTTTAAAATAGTAAAAATTGCGGATTAGATAACCGCTTATTATTAAGAAAAGAATGATAAAGGAAAAAAGGTAAGGTTTAAAGGATGAAAAATTCTTTTTAATTAATTCAATTAACCACATTAGGAATAAAAAAACTGGGTACGCAAAACCTGGGGCTTTGGTTAAAAAGCATAAAGATGAAAAGATAAAAGAGAAATAAAGATATATTGGCTTCTTTTCTTTTTGATAAAGTAAAAAGGTAAAAAGGAACATAGATGTGAAAAGCAGGAATAAGTAATCTGTGTAAAATAAAACGGCATAAGTGACAGCTGAAGGAGCTGTTAAGCATAGGATCGCAGAGAATAAGCCAGTAGTTGGGTCGAATAGTTTGGATATAAGACAAAAAACTGAAAGACCTATGAGGAAAGCTATGAGAATAAGAGAAGATTTGGCAAGAAATTCGCCACCTATCAAGTAAAAGGATGAAAGTAAAAGATTCCAGAGCGGCGGTCTATGATAAACAGAAAAACCAGTAAGCTGGTTCCCCACAAATTCCCAGACCGCAGGAAAATCTAAAGTCTTAGCCATATACCTTGATAGGCCTGCATGAAAACCTTCGTCACCAAAAACTATCGGTTTTTCGTATATAACTTTCGCCTGAAGGCTGCAGATTACTGATAAGAAAACTAGAAGAAGTATCTTTAAGTAAAACTTTTTCATAAAGCTAAATTAATTGCTCCATATAATAAGTATGAGGGAAATAGAGATCGAGATAGAGAAATTAGTTAAAGGAGTTGTAATAATTTTGGCTATTTCTCTCATATCTTACGTAGGAGTTTGGTTGAGATTGGCAACGCTTAAATCTCCAACGGTACTTGACTACGACCCTTGGTGGTTTTACAGATATGCAGCTATGATTCTGGATAACAATCTTAAGCCTCCAAAATGGGATGAGCAAAGTTTTGCTCCGCCAGGTAGGCCTGTAACAAAATATTTAGGTTGGCCTTATACGATAATTCTCATTTATAAGATAGGGAAGATTTTTTACCCCAAATTTACTTTAATGGAAGCAGCAAAAATTTCGCCGCTAGTAATGGTAGCGCTCATACCAATTCCAGCATTTTTGATAGGTAGCCTACTAACCAACGAAATTGGAGGTTTAGTAACAGCTTTCTTTTCTGTAACAGTACCTTCGTTTATTGGTGTAAGCATGGCTGGTTATTGCGATACAGATGCGCCCATATTTTTTTATCTACTCCTCTCAGCATACACCTTTTTGCTTTTGATAAAAAAGAAGTCTAATTTGCCTTTTTATCTCGTGCTTTCTGTATTAGCTAATTTGCTTTTTGTATGGACTTGGGGAGGAGGCTGGCTCATACCCGGCATTTTTACCTTTTTCTTTTTGCTATTTCCTCTTTTTAGGATTTTTGAAAAATTTTTAAGGAAAGGAGTTGAGTTAAAAAACTTGATTTACGATTACTTAAAGGCTTTTAGCGCTACACTAGAGAGGTGCAAATGGCTTTATATTTCTATAGCAATAACTAACCTTCTTAGTTTTGCTTTGTTTAGATCCACAGAGTTCCATTCGCTTTTAGGAGGAGTTGCTTTTACAGGACTTGGCTTAGTCGTTAGATTCGTTTTCATCTTTTCGTTTGTCGCAATAGTTTCCTTAGTTTGTTTTACTGTATTAAAAAAGAAAAAGAAGAAAAGAGAGGATCTGATAGTTTTTTCACTTTCTATTCCACTTTTTCCGTTAATTTTTTTAGCTTCCCTAATAGTTCCGACAAAACCCCTTTTAGTAAATATTTCTGTAGCAGAGTTGCAACCATTAAAACTCATCCAATTCCCAACTTTAATAGCTAGAAACGGTCTTCTATTGACACTTTCTCCAATTTTTTTGGTATTTTTCTTCTTATGGAAGGTCTATAAGAAAATTGAAATAAAAGAGGAAGAAATATTGTTTTTCTTGTGGTCGTTTTCTATGTTGTTTTTGATAACGCGTGGGCTAAGATTTTCTCTTCAATTTTCTGCTGCTGCAGCTGTGACAATAGGATATCTTGTCGGAAGTTTTAAATCAAATCCTAAATTTATATTTCTTTTATTGTTGGTTTCTCTAATTCTCCTTAAAGTTTTTTATTTCCCTTCTAATCTTTACTACAATTTGGCTTTCATTTTCTTCATTTCGCTACTTATACTTGCTTTTATAAGAGACAAATTTATCAAGCCTCTTATTTTTTCTATCTTAACTATCCACTGTCTTTTCGCTTTTTCAGAAGCAGCGAGATTCGGATTACAAGGTGGTATGATGATAAGCAAGAATTGGTACGATATGCTAGATTGGTTTGTAAGTAACGCAGACAAAGACGCTTTACTAGTAACTTGGTGGGATCCAGGTCACATTTTGGCTGGTTATACCTATTACAAAGGAAAACCTTTAAGGGTTCATGCGGATGGGGCTCATTGCGGTCCTAATGCATGCATACCATACGATCATAACATAAGAATACAGGATATGGGAAGAATTTTTTCAACTAATAGCGAAGACGAAGCTATAAATATTTTGAGAAAATATGCTAATCTAAGTGAGGAAGATTGTAAAAGAGCCAAGGAAAAATATCCGCAGATGCCATTAAAAGCTTGTAGACCAGCGAGCGAAATGTATATAATAGCATCTAACGACTTGATTGGTAAGTATTATTGGATGAGCTATTTCGGAACTGGCACAGGAAGAAACTTTATCCAACTTCCTTTAACTTCTGTAACACAAGAAAAATTAGTTTACGGAAATGGTCTAATTTTTGTTGTAAATAAGACTGGTAAGTTTGTACCATTTTTAAACTTACCCTCTCAAGGTTTGTATAATGTGGTTATAACAGAAATAGAATACTATCAGAACGGAAGGAGAATACGCCAAGAGTATAAAAAAGCAGAAAATAAAATAGACGGGCTTTTATGGATAGATCCATCTTATAGAACTGCCATTTTTATGGATCCTGTTATTAAAGAGTCTCTTTTTGCTAAAATGTTCTTTTGGTACGGTGAAGGTTTAAAACATTTTAAATTGGTTTATTACAACCCAGAAATAAGAGTTTTTAAAGTAGAATTTTGAAAAAAGGTTTAGAAAAGTTTAAATTACCTACTAAATTTAATTGATGAGAAAATCTATATTTCCAAAGTTTTACTTTAAAAAACTTTTCTTAAGGTTAGGTGCAGAAAGGATTTCAAGAAAAGCGTTAGAAAGGTTTACTTTTATAGTAGAAGAAAAAATGAAAGAGCTTGCTAGCGAGGCATATTTCTTAGCTAGGCATGCAGGAAGAAAAACTGTTTTACATTCTGATATCATAATAGCTAAAAAAAGGTGTTTTGAGTGAATTTCGACGAAATAGTACAGAAAATAGTTGAAAAAACAGGCAAGGAGAGAGAGGAAATTTTAAGCTTAATAGAAAAAAGGATAGACGAACTTTCAGGGCTAGTAACGAAAGAAGGAGCAGCTCTTTTAGTTGCTAGAGAGTTTGGTTTAAATCTGACAAAAAAGAGAGATTTAGAGATAAAGGATTTGGATTTTGGGATGAGGAATTTCAACATAAGAGGTAGGGTTTTTAGAATAAGCAGGATAGTTGAATTTGACAGAACCAATGGAGGAAAAGGCAAAGTTTGCAGTTTATTCATCGGAGATTCAACTGGATTTGTTAGAGTGCCTCTATGGGATGGTCAAGTTGAGATGGTGGAGAACAGTGAAATTAAGGTTGGTGATTGCTTACAATTGGTTAATTGCATAGCGAGGGAGAATATTTTTGGTGATCTAGAAATAGTTTTAGGTAGATACGGGAAAATAATTAAGATAGACGAAGATCCAAACATACCTTCTGTAGAAGATTTATTGAGGAGGTTTGAGATAAAACCAAAGTTTGTTAATATAAAAGAAATAGATAGACCAGGATTTTATGAGATAAACGCTTCTATAGTTCATTTTTTTAAATCCAGGTATACATTTGAGATTTGCCCATTTTGCAATTTGAGTATTGAAAATTGTGAGTGCAAAGAAAAACCTGTTAAAACTAAAAAAGCTTTAGTAATTCCTGTAATGCTAGATGATGGTACTGGAACTATTAGAGGGGTATTTTTTAGAGAAATCGCTGAAAAATTGGTTGGAATGAGTGCTGAAGAATTCGATTCTTTATCGAGAGAGGAAAGGGCTATTTTATTTGCAAATCTTCTCGGAGTCGAATTTATATTGAAAGGGAGGGTTAGAAAAAATAAAGTTTTTGATTGTTTTGAGTTTGTTGTTAACGATTTTGAATATTTAAATTATTCGGAAAGAAGTAGAAAATTGGCTGAAGAGTTGGGATTATGAATGAAAAGAAAAAGATAAAACTTGAAGAGATTCCAGGTATAGGGCCAAAAATAGCAGAAAAGTTGAAAAGTGTTGGCTATACAGATCCGATGGTAATTGCTGTTTCAACTCCATCCGAGTTAGCAAAGATAGCTGATATAGGAGAAGGTCAGGCAGCAAAAATAATTCATGCTGTCAGAAGAATTTTAGATCTAGGTTTTGAATCCGCTGATAAGATCCTGGAAAGAAGACAGAAGATGAAAAGAATTACTACTGGTAGCAAAAATTTGGACAAATTGCTAGGAGGAGGTGTTCCAACCCAAGCTATTACCGAAACTTTTGGCCAGTTTGGAAGTGGAAAATCTCAACTAGCATTTCAATTGGCAGTTAATGTTCAACTCCCACCTGAAAAAGGTGGTTTAGAGAGATCGTGCCTCTTTATAGATACAGAAAACACGTTTAGCCCAAATAGAATAGTAAGCATGGCAAAATCTGTTGGTTTAGACCCAAAAAAGGTCTTAAAAAACATCTATGTAGCTAGAGCCTTCAATAGCGAGCATCAGATGTTCTTGGTTGAGAGGTCACCAGAAATTATAGAGGAAAAAAATGTTGGTCTTATCATAATAGATTCTATTACTTCTCACTTCAGAGCGGATTTTGTTGGTAGAGCAGAGTTGGCAGAAAGGCAACAAAAACTGAATAAGCATTTACATCAATTGCAAAGACTAGCGGATGCTTATAACTTAGCTGTTTATATAACTAACCAAGTAATGGCAGACCCTTCTGTTTTATTTGGTGACCCTACAAGGGCAGTTGGTGGTCATGTACTTGCACATTTATCCTATTACAGGATTTACTTAAGGAAAGGGAGAGGCGGTGTCAGAATAGCTCGTTTAATAGATGCACCAGACCTTCCAGAATCAGAGGCAGTTTTTAAAATTGTAGAGGCTGGGATTAGAGATCCAGAATGATTAAAATCTAACTTTGACTTTAAAAGATTTGCCGCAATATGGGCAATATCTATACTTTTGCCCTATCCTAATCTTTAATTTTCTCTTACACCTAGGGCAATAAGTATAACAAAAACCCCAAATTTTCATAATAATAAAATATCAGCTAAGTATTATGCAAATAATTTTTCGTGGTGCAGAGGCTATAATCTACAAAAAAGGAAATAAAGTGATAAAGGAAAGGATTAAAAAGGGTTATAGGATAAGACAGATTGATTTAAAAATAAGAAAAGAAAGAACAAGAAGAGAAGCCAGACTGCTTGAAAAAAGTAGAGAAATAGGAGTTCTTACACCAAGAGTTTTGAGGATTGACGAAAAAAATTGTAAAATAGAAATGGAGTTTATCGAAGGAGTTAAGCTTAAGGATTATTTAGACAAGGCACCAAAAGAGAAGCTAGCTAAATTAGGTATGAAGATTGGAAAGATAGTTGGAAAGCTACATTCTTATGATATTATTCATGGAGATCTAACGACTAGCAATTTCATTTTGAGCAACGAAAAGCTTTTTCTGATAGATTTTGGTTTGGGTTTTGTATCAAAAAGAATAGAAAACAAAGGTACAGATTTACATCTGCTGCTAGAAGCTTTAAGGTCGACCCATCCAAAAATAGCACGAGAATTTTGGGAGTATATTATAAAAGGTTACAAATCTGTATATAAGAATGCTAAAGATGTTATTGAAAGGCTTAAAGAAATCGAAAAAAGAGGGAGATACGTTAAGAGGTGAAAAGATTTTATTCTACATTCTTTTATTTTCATCTCTCCTACTTTCTCTTTCGATAGGTTTGACAACTATTAGCCAAAAGGGGATACCGACCTTACTAGCAATTATTTCTTCCTTAATAATCTTCAGTGCAACAGCATCTATTATAATTCTGTGGTTTATAAAGTGGTAATATGGCAAGGATGTATGCAAGAAGAAGGGGTAAACATGGAAGCAAAAAACCGCCAGTAAGGGTTAAACCAAGATGGCTAAAGATAGATAGTAAAAAGGTTGAGGAGTTAGTTATAAAATTGGCTAAAGAAGGTTACTCTTCTGCAATGATAGGTTTAATATTAAGGGATCAATATGGTATTCCAGATGTTAAGGCTATTACTGGAAAGAAAATAAGCAAAATAATGAAAGAGCACGGAGTTTACCCCCAATTCCCAGAAGACTTACTTAATCTTTTCAGAAAGGCTGTAAACTTATATGAACATTTACAAAGACATAAAGGAGATAAGCATTCAAGAAGAGGTTACCAACTTTTGCTTTGCAAGATAAATAGATTATTAAAATATTATAAGAGAGAAGGTGTTATACCAAAAGATTTCAAATTTGACATAGAGAAGATAAAGATTTTGGTTGAAAGATAATGGCTGCGAGAAGAAAAAAGAAAAAGATTTGGATTAAGATATTAGCCCCAGAATATTTTGGAAAGAAGGAAATAGGAGAAACTCCAGTAACAGAGCCTGAGCAAGCTATTGGTAGAACTTTAACCATAAGCGTTGTAGACCTTACCGGAGATTATAATAAGTATTACATGAAAATATCGTTTAGGATAAATAAAGTTGAAAATGGTTGTGCTTATACTGAATTTGATGGTTTAGAATGTCTAACAGATTATATTTCTAGAATGGTTCTAAGAAGGGTAACTAGAATAGATGTTGTGCAAGATGAGATAACGAAAGATAATGTTAAGCTAAGAATAAAGACGATTATAGTAATTTATAGCAAAGTTACAAGAAGCATCCAGAGAAACATCCGTTTTAAAACAATGGAGATGGTTAGAAATTTTGTAAAAAACTCGACGCTTGAAGAATTTGTAAAAAAAGTTTTAAACGATGAATATAAGAAAAAGATAATTGCTGAGTTAAGAAAAATTTATCCGATAAGACATTTTGAGTTCAGGAAGGTAGAAGTCCGTTGATTATAGAATAAACTATTAAAAAAGCTAAAAGAATCGAAGTTAAATTTGCAATTTTTTCTGCGTTTTTAAACTTTTTTTTGAGAAATTCCTCAAAAATGAAACCTCCATCTAAAGGCTTTATTGGCAATAAATTGAACATTCCAACGCCAATATTCAACGCAGAAATCCAACCGAAGAGCTTAAACAAAGATTCGAAAGATTTAAGTTTTAACTCGCTAATTGGTTCCCCTTTCTTATTTACAATATAATTCCTTACTCCAGAAATTCCTATGAAGCTTCTATTAAGTTTTGGATGTTTTGCTAATTTAATTTTATAAACACCTTTCGTAGTTTGAATTGTCACAATCTCTCCTGGTTTTTTCTTTTCAAGAAAAGTTTCTAAATCGTAGACCGAATTTATAGTTTTATTATCTATCCTTATTATAACTCCGCTTAAGTTTGCAAAAAATGCAGGAGTGTTGTTTAAAACATTAGAAAAAACGACACCTTTACTTTCATAAGCGCTAGTAAAGTAAAAAAACAGTATTTTGTAAAGTATGAAAAAGATTAAAAAGACAAAAAAATTTCCTAGACTTCCGGAGCAGTATATTCTAACTTTTTTCAACCCTTGAAGTCTTTCTAAAGTCTTTTTTCCTATATCTACAAAAGCGGCAACAGGAAAGATAAGCAAAAAAACTATTCCAAATTTCTTTACCTTAACGCCTTGTGCTATTGCAGTAAAAGCATGAAAAAGCTCGTGTGAAAAAATTATTGTTATAATGGCTATTATCCAGTAAAATATAGGAAGTCCTATTATAATTCTAGGATAACGCACCTTCGGTATCTTTGGGAACACGATAGCCATAGCTGGCTTTTTTTCAAAAATGGAGCGGAATAAAAATTCAAAAGTAAAAAAGTTGGAAACGAAGAAGATAAAAATACCAATAGTTGAAGCTGTTAAGAAGAATTTCTTAAATAATTCTCCTTTAAACTTGAGTTTAAGAGAATCTATAAGCAAAAAGTAGCGAAATCTTATGTTTTTTCTTCTTTTTAAAATGTAGATAACGAAGGAAAAGGCAAAGATAAACCAGAAAATATTTTCGCTCATACTAAATGCAGGGGGTGGGATTTGAACCCACGAAGGCTCTACGCCACAGGGTTCTGAGCCCTGCCCCTTCGGCCAGCCTCGGGCACCCCTGCATAAAATTCAATTTTAATCTCAACTTTATTTATCTAAAACATGAAGTTTAAAGAAGAACTAGCAAAAAAGCTTGGAGTTAAAGACCAGAAATTGATTAAAGAGTTACCCTCTGGCTATCAGAGAGTTGGCGATATAGTAATACTTAGGTTAAAACCAAATCTTTTAGGTTTAAAAGAAAAAATTGGAAAGGCTGTAAAGGAAATAGTTCCTAATATAAAAACGGTTTGTATTTTAAGAAGAATTACAGGAATTAGTAGAAAGCCTGAAATAGAAGTAATTTATGGAAATAAAACTGTTACGATTGTTAAAGAAAAAGGATGCTTATTTGAACTTGATGTAAAAAAGATAATGTTTTCTAAGGGTAATGCTTACGAAAGGCATAGAATAGCAGAACTTATCAAAAAAGGTGAAGTTGTGGTAGACATGTTTGCAGGCATTGGTTATTTTTCAATACCAGTTGCAAAAACAGATAGGCATTCAGCGATTTATTCTATGGATATAAATAAGGATGCTATTTTCTATCTTAAAAGAAATATAAGACACAACAAAGTTAGAAGAGTTTACCCTATATTAGGCGATTGCAGGATAGTTTGTAATTCCCTTTTAGGTGTAGCTGATAGAGTTATAATGGGTTATATTAAATGTACTTATGACTACTTAGATGCAGCATTCGCGTTTTTAAAAAGAAAGGGAATAATACACTATCACGATACTTATAGAAAAAATGAAATTTGGCAAAAACCCTTAAAGATATTAAGAAAAAAAGCAAAAGAAGCCAAAGTCAGATTAAAAATTTTAAGAAAGAGAATCGTTAAATCTTATGCGCCAAATGTTTATCATGTAGTTATTGACTTGAAAGTTTCAAAATTTTAATATCTCTATATCAAAACAAACTTTCCATTTTCTTGGTGCGTAGGGTAAAACTTTTCTTATTTCTTTAATTTTAAACTTAACTTTTAATTCTTCAAGTAAAGTTTCTAATTTACTTTTACATTCGGCTAAATCTTCTTTACAAATTGCATAAAAGTGTATGATACCTCTTTTCTTTAAACATTTTATAGCTAATTCCAAAAAATCCCAAGCCCTTTCAGGCAATGGCATTAATATTCTATCGAATTCTTCACCAAATCCCTTACAAATTTCTTCTACCCTTCCCTTTAAAGCTATAATTTTTCCTTCTAACTTGTTAATTTTTATATTTTCAGTAGCATACTTGTGTGCAGCTTCGTTTGCTTCAACGCAATAAATTTTGACTTTTTTTCTTTTCTTTGCTATAGCTATGGCAAAAGGGGCAACTCCAGAAAACATAATAAGTATTTCTTCACCTTCCTCAACTTTTTCCGCTATTCTCTGTCTTTCTGTTGCTTCTCTTGCTGAAAAATAGACCTTGGTTGGGTCTACTTTTATAAGATATCCATGCTCCTTATGTATGACCTCGGTTGGACCTTCAATTAAAAATTCAAAATCTCTCAATCTATATTCACCCTTCCTCTTAGACCTTTTTCTTAAAACTGTTTTTACGTTTTTATGAAGTTTTCTAATGCATTCTGCTATCAAATTTTTTTTATTTTCCAAAGAAGAATCTATTTCCACAATTGCTACTGCGCCTTCTCTAGACCCAATAATTTCGAAAGATGAAGGAGCTTTTTTTAATTCTTCCTCGCTTAAATATTGTTTTAATTTTTCTTTTAATCCCACATTTAATCATATGGAATTTGAGAAGTTAAAGAAGGAAGCTGAAAATTTGGATGAAAGTGCATTTTTAGAGAGAATAAAGAAGGCAAAAGAAAGTTTTGAGTTAAAAGATTTGAGCAAGGTAGTTGTTATTGGGGATTTGCATGGGGATCTTTTTACCTTATTAAAGATTTTGACAAAAGTAGATCTGGAAAGGTATTCTATTATATTTTTGGGAGATTATATCGATAGGGGCAGATACCAAATTGAATTGCTTAACCTTTTACTTTTTCTAAAAGAGATGTATCCTGACAGGATTTTGCTTTTAAAGGGGAATCATGAATTTGTTTATAAAATAGATGTATATCCGCATGACTTTCCAATCAGGCTAAGTGAAATCTTTAAAGGTTTTTCAAAAATTTACAAGGAGCTTTTGGAATTGTTTAAATGTTTGCCATTTTTCTTTAACCTTCACAATTTTTTCTTAGTCCATGGAGGAATTCCTATCAATCCAGAAGAAATAGAGTTGAATGAATTGGATGAAAGCGAAGAAATTCAGTTTTTATGGAACGATCCATTCGAAGGAAAAGGTTTTTTTCCTTCACCAAGAGGCATAGGCTTTTTATTTGGCAAAGACATTACAGAAAGGTTTTGTAAAAAATTTGGTTTTAAGCTAATAGTAAGGTCGCATGAACCATGCAATGCTTTTAAAGAGAATCATAATGGAAAAGTTTTAACAGTCTTTTCCTCGAAAGTTTATGGTAATAAAAATGCAGGCTTTATCTTGATAGAAAAAAATCGAATTAGTAGGTTTATTGTATGATAGTTTTAGTTGGAATTGGGCAAAAGATTGATGATATAACTTTGGAAGGTTTAAAGTGGATTAAAAATAGCGATTTAGTATATTTTGATAGTTATACAAGCTATTGGTTTGGGGACTTAAAGAAATTAGAAAGGCTGGCAAAAAGAAAAATTAAGTTAGCAGATAGGAGGCAGCTTGAAGATAAAGTTGATAGTCTAATAGAAGAAGCAAGAAACAAAATTATTTGCATATTAGTTCCTGGCGACCCTCTTTTTGCTACAACACACATTTCTATACTAATAGAAGCCAAGAGAAAAGGTATTGAGACAAAGGTTGTTCATTCAATTTCCATTGTAAACTTAATGTTAGAAAGTGGTTTGCATGCTTATAAGTTTGGCTCTATAGTTACTATACCGTTTAAAAAGAGGACGAAAGAATTTCCAGAAAGTTTAAGAAAAACGATTGAAGCAAATAAAAAAAGGGGGCTTCATACACTTTGTCTTTTAGATATAAACTTGCATGAAAGGAGATTTCTTAATCCTAAAGAGGCTATAGGGTTTCTCCTTCAAAACAAATTAGTTAAGGAGAAGGAGAAATTAATTGTATTATGTAGACTTGGTTTAGAAAATTGTAAGATTTATTATGAGGAAGCAAGAAAATTGTTGAAAAAAGATTTTGGAGGGCCACCGTTTTCTATAATAATACCTGGCAAGCTCCATTTTACCGAAAAAGAATACTTAGAACTATTTGCTAACCCAAACGAGGACTAAAGCGGTTACAATAAAAATTATTATTGTGAATATAGTTGTAGCAAATTCTTCTGAGACTAAAACCTCTTTTGGTATAAAAATTCCTAAGAAACCACTAGCTGTAATTATGGAAAAGCCTATTAAGAGACCTGTTATTAATATGCCTATCATAAAATGAGCTCTATATTTTTCGCCTATTTTTTCTGCTAAAAATTTTCCAAGGCCTTCTGGAACTAACATAGAGAGTAAAAGTAAAGCTACAGTAAAAGTTAAGATTGCAATAGTTCCGAAGAAGAAATAACTTGAGAGTTTTACTTCTATGTTTACTCCAGATAATACTGGATAAGCCCAAACCATGAAAGCAGCTGTAAGAGCAACTATTCCGTTTACAGTTACATTTTTTTCTGGTTCACCAAAAAGTTTAGATTTCCTTAATAGTCCGTAGAAAATTGCAGAGGTTAAGATAAACGGAAATAAAAAATTGAATGCACCAAGCTTTTGTAACTTTATTATAACAAGTTCAAACGGGTTCATTCTGTCCACCTGCTTATCGCACCTGCCAATAAAATAAAGGTTGCTAGCAAAAATATGGCTACTAGGAACATAGTAATACTAGCCGGAAATGGTTTTCCTCCAAGTTTAGCTTGCACTCCTGGTTTTGTAAGAGAAGTGAATACATTAACTAAGCCGCTAGTAACAAAAAGGACGAAAGCAAAACCTACTAAAGCTAGAAGAGTAGTTCTTCTTTTGAAAAATTCTGGAAGCCTTTCTACTAGGTTTGGGTAGAAAAACGAAGAAAAAAGAAACCCTACAAAAAATATAAGCAAAAAAACAGAAGCCTGGGCCATGAAAGATGAAATAAAAGAGCCCCATTTTAAACCAGTAATTAAAGGGAAGCCAAAAACTACTATAAAGCTTATAGCTAAGGAAATAGATCCTAAAGCTACAGGGCTTTCTACTAATTTACTTTTTTTAAGTAATACGTAAACTAATGCTGTTATGAGTAAAAACGGAAAAATATAATTAAAAAAGCCAAGTTCGTCGAGTTTTCTCGAGACAATTTCAAAATAATTCACAATTTAATTTTTTAGTCTAGATTTTTACGTTTTCCTAAGAGCTTCTACCAAATAGCTAAGGCTTCTTACGCTTTCGATTAAAGCAGGAAAAGTTTCCCTAAATGCTCTCTCAAAAGCAGAAATCTTTGTTGTTAAAACGTTTATCCTTTCGCTAAGTTCGTCAATCTTGCTTATAAGTTTTTCGCTTTCTTTTTCTCTCCCTCTCCAAAGACTATCTACGTTTCTGCTTAAATTTTCCAATCTCCTGCTCAATTCTTCTATTCTGCTTTCTAGCATGCTTATTCTTCTCTCTACTTCAGAGACCCTAGCTTCTACTACAGCGTTAACGTATTCTTCTACAGGATATGAAGATAGCTCCTCGACAACGGAACTACTCTCTTCTTTTTTCTTTTCTTCCTCTTTCGGTTTAATTTCTTCTACAGTTGGTAAAGGCGGTTTACTCTTTTCTTTTAAAGCTTCTACAAAAGCCTTATCTATTTCTTCTGGAGAAAACCCTTCTTTTCTCAATGCTTCTACAATCTCATGCTCCATAAATCCTTTCTTCATCATTTCTTTAACTTTATCCGTAGGTACAAAACCTTTCCCTTTAGCTTCTTTTTTTAAGAAAAATGCCATGAATAAAATTTAGTTTTTGGATTAAAATCACTTCTTAGCTTCTATTAGTCTTAAGACTTCCTCTCTCGTTACAAACTTACTCTTAAGAGGGTGGAATAATTCAAGCAAATTTTTAAATTCCTCAAATTCTTCTTTAGAAACCTTTTTATCGACTTTTTTGCTTATTTGTTCCATTCTAAAAACTAAATCTTTAACTTGTTCTGAAAACCTCGCTATCTTCCTTCCCAAATTTTCCAAACTTATTTCTATTCCATCGATTTTCTGCATTATAGATTTATTAACCCTTACTAGTTCATCGTCAAGCATTTCTGCCCTTTGTTCTAGCAATTTGATTCTGCTTTCAAGGTCATTTATTCTAGTTACAAGTATTTTGGTTAAATCTCTCTTTTCTGCCATGATTAATTTTGGAAATGCCAAATTTTAATTAATGGTCAAATTTGAAGTCAAGAATAGAGTTTTAATATTCGATTGCAGAGATTGGGCAATTTCTCCAAGTATTGAAGATTCAGCAGCTGCTATGGCTACTGTCATAGATACTTTAAGAAGGGTTATGGATGTAGAAAAAATAGTCTTTTCTGAAGTTAGGGAAAGCGAATACGATGCGAGACAGACTGCGATGCTTAAAGAAGTTGCAAGGGTTTATGAAGATTTAGTTTCTATGAATTTTGCCTCTTTTCCAGAAGCAAGGCCACACTTAAGGGAAATATTAAGTATAATAGAAGGCCTGAAATACGATCCTGTTGCGTCTTATGTAAGGCTTGATTTATTGATAAATAGATTGAAAACTAGAAACCCTCTTTTAATAAGAAGGGTTTTACTTCCTATAAAAAATTTACTGGAAAGCTTGGAATTGATAAAAGAAGCAAAAAAACATTTACGCTTTTACAGGATAGGCGACAGAAGCATTTATAGGAAAATATTAAAACCACTAATTAAACCAATGTTCTTACCTTCCAAAATACTTTTTACAATTCCTGAAGGTGCTACTTTAGTAGAAAGATACGAATTACCTGGAAGGATTAGCGTAAAAATATACAAAGTTCCTGGCAGGGTAAGGCTTCTCTACTTTGTTTTGCCAAAAGAAGCTATGCTAAGTAGTGAAAAATGTTCAATTCTCCAAGAAGCTAAGGAAAGGTTGGCAGAACATAAGCCAGAAGAAAAAGTAGCAAAAGATATGGAAAGAGCAAGAGCAGAGTTTTTCGTTATATGCAAAGGTATAATAAAAGAAATCGCCAAAACGAGAGGGATTAAATTATCCTTAAAGGAAATAGAAGAACTTTCAGAAATATTGCTTCGATATACAGTAGGTTTTGGTATCTTGGAAATCCTGCTTAGCGACGAGAAAATACAGGATATTTATATAAATTCACCTGTTGGTTTGCTACCAATTTTTGTCAACCATGCAGAATTCGGTGAATGCGAAACTAACCTTATACCTACACCAGAAGAGACAGAATCTTGGGCAGCAAAATTTAGATTGTATTCTGGAAGACCCTTAGACGAATCTAATCCAGTTTTAGATACAGAATTAATAGCTCCTCATGGAAGGGCTAGAGTAACTATAATTACAAGAACTCTTTCCCCAGAAGGTTTGGCCTTTGCTTTAAGAAGGCATAGGAGTAAGCCTTGGACTTTCCCTCTTTTCATAAAAGTTAAATTTTTCAATCCTCTTTTTGCTGGGCTTATGAGTTTTATAGTAGATGGCGGTAGAAGTGTTTTGGTTGCTGGTGGTAGAGGAAGCGGAAAGACATCTTTACTTAACGCAATGATGCTTGAAATAATGAGAAGATATAGAATATTGGTTGTTGAAGATACTTTGGAATTAAGCGTTCCTTTAATGAGAAGACTTGGTTATAATATAGAAAGGTTGAAATCAAGATCTGTAATAACTAGAGTTGAGACAGAGTTGCCAGCTGAAGAAGCTCTAAGGACTGCTTTAAGGTTGGGAGATAGCGTTTTAATAATAGGAGAAGTTAGGAGCGTTGAAGTATTGGCTTTATTCGAAGCTATGAGAATAGGTGCGATGGCAAATTTAGTAGCTGGCACTATTCATGGAGAATCTCCTTATGGTGTTTATGATAGAGTAGTTCACGATTTGGGGGTTAAACCAACAAGCTTTAAAGCAGTTGATTTGATAGTGATTTGCAACATTTTAAAAACTCCTGATGGTCTAAGAAGGTTTAGGAGAGTAGTCGAAGTTACAGAGGTTAGAAAGCATTGGAGGGAAGATCCTTTAGAAGAAGGAGGTTTCGTTCCTTTATTACAATATTCAGCAAAAGAAGATACTTTAAAACCTACAGATGTTTTATTAGAAGGAGAATCTCAAGTTTTAATGGAAATAGCTAAAAGAGTTAGGGAATGGAAAGGTTCTTGGGACAGGGTTTGGGAGAACATTCAGCTAAGAGCAAGGATAAAGCAAACTATGGTAGAATTTTCTAGAAAATTAGGAAGAGACGATATATTGGAAGCACCCTTTGTTGTGGAGTCTAACGAAGCATTTCATTTAATAAGCGAGGAGGTTTCAAGAGAGGTTGGTTATGTTGATTCTAAAATGGTTTATGAAAGATGGTTGGATTGGTTTAAGAAAAGGTTGAAACATGTGGTTTGAAAGTTTTTGCAAGCTTTCTTCAAGAATAATTCCGATAAAAAAAAGCGATTTTGCAAGAAAAAAATTCGGTAAAAAAATAGAATTTTGCGAGTTGGATTTACTTCCGGAAGAAGTTTTAAGCGGGATAATTTTTTCTATCATACTAGCAGCAATTTCTATAATAGGCTTATCCTTTTTCTTTTCGGGTTTTTATCTACTAATGCTTTCAATCTTGCCCTTACTTTTTGTTTATATAATAGTTACTTTCTTAGATAGTTACGAAAAGTATATTAAAATAAGAAGCGAATTCGACCTAATACTTTCAGTCCTATACATGGTAATTTCGTTAAGATTAGTTCCTAACTTAGAAAGGGCGTTGGATTTTGCTGGGAGGAATGTTGGAGGCGCAGTAGGAAGGTTTATAAGAAAGCTTAGTTGGGAAGTTAGAGTAGGTAAGTTAAAAAGCGCTTCTGAAGCTTTAGATAGGCTTATAGAAAGGTGGAAAGATAATAAGGAATTTGGGGATGCTGTAGAAATGCTTAAAATTTCTATTTATAGAGGGGAGAAAGAAAGGGAAGAAATTTTTAAAGAAGCTTTAAGTTTGCTTTTTGATAGAAGTAAAGCTAGGCTTAAGGATTACGTTTCTGAGTTAAAGCATTCTATAACTATAATAACATACCTAGGATTTTTGCTTCCAATAATTCTCTCAACCCTATTGCCATTATTAACGATTTTTATGGCAGAAGAAATCGAACCAACCTTAATTTTTCTGTTTTACGATCTTTTGCTGCCCGTTTTCCTTTTCATTTTTGTTAAAAAAATGTTAGAAAAAAGACCTTTTCTTTTCACAAGAATAATTAGCAAGAGCAAGTTCGATTTTAAACTTTTAATAATACCAATACTTGCTTTTTTCATTTCTATTCAATTAGTCTTAAGAGTATTCCCTACTTTGCCAAAAAATGAGGTAACGATAAAGCATGTAGGTTTTGCTTTACTTGTTTCAGCTGTTATAATTATTGGCTTGGAGATTCCACTTTTTATTTCCTGGCTAAGGGAAATAAAAACGTTTGAAAGGACGAAAAAATTGGAAGAAGAATTTGTTTCTTCTCTTTATACGTTCGGCAGTATATTGGGCAGAGGATATTCTGTCGAGAGTTCTTTAGAAATGGTTGCCAAAAAAACAAGCAGCCTAGAGATAGGTTCTATGTTCGATGAAGTTACGAGAAAAATAAAAAGTGGTTTTTCTTTAGAATCATCTTTTTTTGATCCAAAGTTTGGCGTGTTAAAAAAGTATCCATCGATGCTTATAAGAAATATATTAAAAGTTATTTTGGAAACTTTAAGAAAGGGGCCTATATTAGCTTCTAAGGCTTTGATTTCGATTTCAAAATACTTAAGCAGCTTTTTTGAAGTCGAAGATTTTTTAAAGACATCTCTCGAAAATGTTTTGTCAGAGCTAAAACTTACGATGGACCTTTTAATACCTATAGCTTTAGGGGTTGCTATAGGAATTTTTTCTGTAAGCCTTTTAGTTTTAGTAAGAATTTCTCAAGCTTTTAAGATGATAGAAGCTACGCAGATAGAAACTCCAATGAAATTTGGTTTTCCGACTCTTTTTGTAAAAATGGAAAAAATAATTCCTGTAGAATATTTCATATTGGCACTAAGCATTTACCTTATAGAATCTGTGTTTTTAGTTTCCTATCTCTATTCAAACGTATTGCATGGAGAAAACCTAACTCAAACGATGAAAATTTTCTCATTAGGTTTGATTAAGAATTTTGTAATATTCTCATTCATAGCCTTAGGTACTTTTGCCTTGCTTGGTGGTATGATAACCCAGCTTAGCTTTTAAAGTAAAGAGAAAAAATTTTAAGTGTGAGTAAGGGTCTTTCTATAGAAGCGGCAGTAATAATCCTTTTTATTTTAGTTTTTGTTTTGACTTTGCTATTTTTAAACTGGAATTATTTAAAGCAGCTATTGGGTAAAGTTAATTTAGAAATCTTAATTAGGTAATATGGTGAAGGAGATTGTAGTAGGGGTTATCGTTGCGATATTTGCGATAGTGGTGTTTTTATTATTTATCGGAAAATTTACTTCGATTCTTTCCGATATACCTCAATCTATTCTTAACTTTGTTCAATCAATTCTTGGCTTTGTTTTAGAAAAAGCTACGTTTGGATTGATTAAAGTATGAAGGGTGTTTCTAAGCAAGTCTTATTTTGGATTTTTATGATAATTTTAATAGCAACTGTTTCGATATGGTTTTTGTCTACTTGGGGCTATAGGTGGGCGGAGCAATTTTTAAGCGTATTAGCTACTTTAATTCCTAGTTAGGATCCAAGTTGGGGTCGTCTTTCTTCCAAGTTAAGCTTAAAAATCTTATAACAATCTTTTGAAACTGGTTTGAGTTTACTACTAAACTACAGTTAAAAATTCGAGAAAGAAATAAAGGCCTTTTTTCTTATAAATTATTCCCTTTTTTTATTTACGAAAAAGTTTATGATTCCAAAATTAGCCTGCATTAAAAAGTCGTGTTCTTGATAAATTTTAAAACTTTAAGGGTAATAATAATTCGTGCCAGAGACGTACTTGTTTAGACCAATCTACTGGGAACCTTTACAAGGCTATAAATTTTCTAGGCTTGAGAGGTACATCGATTTAGGAATTCCCGATAAAAAGTTCGAGTCAGAACTTTATACGTCTTGGCGATTGTCGAGGAAGATGAAAAAAATATTACCTGAATTAGTTGAAAGGGTGAGAGAGGGGGTATCTCGCACGATAAAGGAATTAGATAGAAAAGTCGGTGATGTTTTAAAGGTAGGAATTCTTAAAGATTTTGCTGATGTAGAGCGTACAAGAGAGAAGAAATATAAAACGCTAGGGGAATATCTCGAACAAGGTACTTTCCAAAAGCGTGTGGAAAAGGGTGAGATAAGCAGGGAGGAGGCCATAGAAAGATTGGAAAAACTTTTGACTCTTTATGCTTTGACACCTCTTGAAATAGTTCATTCTTACGAATGCGCATATGTACACGAATATAAGTGCCCAATAGGCCTATACGAACCAATGTTTGAAGGGCTATTGGCCTATTTTAGAGACCCTGATAAAGATCTTTCTATAGATCCTCAAGAAGCACAATTGTCATTCTTAAGGTTGCTCTTACTCCTTCCTCCTGTAAAAAAAGGGAAGGGATATATATCCAAGCAGGATTTTAAAAAAGCAGGTAAGATGTTATTGACATACCCCCTCGTTAAACATGAACTATCCCCAATTAGAATAAGAGGTACATGGCTCGAAGGGAGCAAATTTGAATTTATGGGAGAAGAGATACGAGTTCCCGATAAAGATACAATTAGTTGGGATGAATTCTTTTACTCACCTTTAAATATTCTGAAAATGTACCTTTACCCATTCAATGCTATTATTTTACAAGTTTCTTTTGGTTTTTTCGAGGAGGAAGTTCGCCCTGAGATTAGTTCACTTTTGTCTCGCATTTTAGATATCAAGTTGGAGTTACCTCCTGAAAAGCCTTGGCGTTTAATTTAAAAAATTAGTTCTTGAGATCAAAATCAAGGAATTGTTCAGAAAAAGTTTTCTTAGCTTTCTTATATAAGTTAATCTCTCTTTTTTATTTACGAAAAAGTTTATCATAAAAGTTAATAATTAATGTTTACAAATACTAATTAGATGGTTGCAGCCCAAACTGTTTTTAAGATATTTGTTCTCATCCTAGCTATAGCGGTAGTTGTATACCTCGTTTTTCAGTTTTTAATTCCACCACCTTACGCGAGCTTTCTTCCTTTAAGAGAATTAACTAGTTTAGCTGGATTAGCTTGTGCAGTCGATGTGGTAGGAACCCAGGACCCCGGTGTAATTACTTGCAATAAAGGATACAGGTGGGGTTCTGGAAACATTTTTGAGGAGATAGTAAGAGGGTTTAGTAACGTGATGAGTATGGGTTTTTTTGAACTTTCTTCTTATGATGTTAAATGTTCCCAGACATCTTACAATTTAAAGGATAAAAGCAGCTATAGTTGCATAAGTAGGGTAGGTCATAGGGTTGATGTTAATTGCTGGAAGGAAGGCAATCAGTGGATTTGTAAAGTTATAGGTTTTGATCTTTTTCAAAACTTACCTTCCGAGCATTCTTTGCTGGAGAGGCTTGCCCAAGGAGTTGCCAGTTTTTTAACTGAACTTGCAAAAGCAGCTTTTAATAAGGAAATAAGAAAAAATTTAATACCACCTAATCCTGTACATTGGGTCTGGGGCCTTACTCTGCGTGATCCTGAGTGGTTAATTTTTTACGAGACATTTCCGCATGAAGCAACAGTTATGTATAAACCTACTTTTTACGAAAATCTGCTGGTTGTGGCTTATACAGGGGCAATTACTAACGCGGTTATTGATGTATTTCAATTAGCCAAAAGTGGTGTAAAGGAAGCTGTAGAAAAAGGTTTTAAAGAACTCCTGAAAAGGGGAGCGAAGTATAGTAAAAAGGCCGCAGAGTTAGAGAGCCTCCCAGAACTTATCAGAAGATTAGCGAAAGGAGGGAGCGAACGGCTAGGCAACCTTTGGGGAAAGATCCAGGCTAAAGAATTTCCAGAAGAAGCGTTGGAGTTTGGTGAGAAAAAGTTACATTGGACGCTCAGATTGTTTAAAAAACATGCGCCGAAAGATCTTTGGAAAAAACTTCTACTAACATGGGGGTTAGAGGAGGCTGCTAGGGAAATAGAAACAAAAACGGTTGTGAAAGAGGCTATCGAAAGAGGAACGAGAGAGTATTTAAAGGATGCCGGAGCAAAAATAGCAAGCGATGAGTTTGTAGAGCATTTTGATCAAGTGTATACTGCTTGTAAGATTGCTAGTTATGGAGGTCCACAAACTTCTGAAGGGGCTCTTAAAAGAATTTATGATAAAATTTACTCAGAAACTTTAAGGAAAGGCGAGCCATTGGATTGGAAAGATCTTAGAAGAATTTTTAAGGAGGAACTTAGAGAATGGGGGGTCCCTAAGCGTATAAGAAAAGATTTTCTTAATGAGCTAGCGGGTGAGGAGGGAATCAACAAGTTTTTTAGGAAAATGAACAAGGAGATAAAACGTAGTGGGTTCTACGAAGTTGTTTTAAAAAATGCAATATGGGACGATGAACATTTCAGAAAAGCGATGAAGGAAACTATAGAAAATTTATTAACATCAAGATTCATCGCTCGTTTAAAAAAACTTAGGGAGGAGGCTATTCAAAATATAGTTAAAGAGGGAATAATAACAGAAAGAAGTTTCAAGGAACTTATAAAGCATAAATTGGTTCCTATAGAAGTAGACAAGGACCTTAAAAAGTTTATAACAGAACTTACCGATCTCTCGTTAGGCAATTTTATTGAAAGAATTAAATTCTATAAATTCATAGATGATACATTACAACCAACTCATAAACTGGCAGATGAAGTTGTAGATTCTTACTTAAGAGTTTACACAAATCTTGAAGATGCCTTTAAGTTTAGCGGTTTTGATGTTAAAACTAAAACTTATGCCATAGCAAACAAATTATCGACCTTTCTAGGTTTTAAATCTCCTATAGGAAAGTTAGATAAGAAAAGACTTGCAGCTATAGCTTTTTTGTATTATTATGAAACCCTTGGCTTATTGGTCCAGGAAAGCGAACTTTCAAAATTTGAAACTTGCGGAGCCAACTCGCTTTGTTTGTGGCATCACGCTTTATTAAAACGTTTTCCATTTTCCATGTATTCGATTAAGCTTCAAAAACCAAACAATATATTCGTTTCAGTTAAAGTCCCCGAGGAGATTCCAATTTATACTGATGTGACTTTTGGGGCTGTAAAAAAAGTTAAAAACTTGAGAGGGGTTTTATTGGCACCTTGTAAAACCGATTTAATAATTAAAAAAGAAAAAATTTCAGCAGATTTTTTTGTTCCTTCTAATTTTATTGCCTATAGGGTTCCATTTGTTTGCGGTAACGTTACTTATTTCAATGGATATCCTATTTATCAAGCTGTTAATCTTTCCTCCATAGATAGCTTATGCTTACCAGGAAATTCTTTCATATTTTACCAGAAAAGAATGGCAAGACCTGAAGTAATAGACGTTAACTTAACTTTTTTCTGGGAGAACATAACCCAAAAAGGCGGCCAACCTATTATTAATACAACAGGTAAAGCTAGAACAATCATTATTCCTCTAGAAAAGTGTGAAGAATATGGAGCTAGCGACTTTTATGAATGCGTAAAGCTCGATTTCTTAAGAAGACTTGAAAACACAGATTTCAGTTCGATAGAGTTTCAAAGAATGGAATTTATGACCTGTGACCCAAACTGTATAGATCCAGAAGGATGTTGTGAGATAACAGATGTAGTTGAGAGGGGTATCAATATTCTTGAAGGAAATACACCAGAAAATAAAAAGCTAATAGTTAGAAATTCTCCTCTTATACTTCTTAACCTAAAGAGAAACATTTTAACAGGAAATCTGGAAATTATAAGCTTCTACGATCCGGCCACTCCTAGTTATTACGCAATAAAAAATGTTGAAAGTGTTGTGATAGAAGTAAATTATACCTCAGCTTGCGATTATACCTATAATAGCGAGGGAGATTATAATGGCAATTATAATTATTGTTTAACGGGAAGAGTAACCACACCAGCTAAATCTGCATGGACAATTTTAACTTTCTTACCTTGGGATGATATAGGTGCATGGGTTGGAGGAGCTATTGGAAGTGCCGTTGCTCCAGGGCTTGGAACAACCGCTGGTGCTTTAGCTGGTAGAGTAGTTGGAATAGCAATAGATGCTGTAGTAGGATATTATGGAGAGATTGAAATAACAGAACAAATCATAAGTATGAAATGGCCAAGATATCAGTTTGAAAAAACTCTTTGTCAACCAGAAACTGAATTGGAATCTGAACTTCCAGGTGGTGCACCGTGATATCCAGAATAGTAGCTGGCATTCTTATAAGCATTTTTGTTGCAGCTTTTCTAACAAATTTTTTACTCGGAACTTTAGAGCCAGCTAGAAGTTTTAAGTTAAATTTTACGATATGCGAACCTGGGGAAAGGAAAGGGGAATGCATCGAATGTAGTAAAACAGGTTTAGTATTTTTACCAAATGACACTTTTTGTAAAGAAAAATATGACGAAAGCTATATTTGTACTTCTTTAGGAACTTGTATAGATACAGGTTGTAGATGCAACGCATGGGAAAATTGTGTTAAACAAGGAGCTATACCAGTTTGTGTATTAAAACCAAATACATGCTTTTGGGGTAGGAATTGTACTATTAGAATTAAAGCAAGATTTGAAGACAGGGGCGATTATTTTGATAGAGATTCTTTTGCTGGTTATTTAATAATTATTCATCCAGATCGTGAAATTCCTTTAGCGAAAATACCATGTTATTTGAACGAGACAAAAAGAATTTTATACAAGGCAGTTTACGATTGCCGTTTTGATCCGCTAAAGCTGGAGTTATTTTCTTCTGAAAAACCTTACGAAGCCTATTTCTTTTGGAGGAATGGTTTTAAAGAAATTAGTTTTTATATAGTTCCGAATAAAAAAGCAAAGAATTTTTTTGAAGCGGAAGCTTATTTTAAAGAATCAAAAGACCTTGAGATGGAGGTAGAAAGTGTTTGGAGTGAGAAAGGGAAATGGAAATTTTGCGAATGGGAATATGGACCAGATCCTACGACACCAGAAACATGCTCATGTTTTAAGGAAGATCACCCGACTTACACAGCTATTAAATTTAGGCTTAGAGGAAGTTTAAAGGGTAGATTTTTAGTTTGCTTCGAATTTATAAATTCAACGATTCCAATACCAGCTTCTACTCTTTGGAGCGTAAAATTAAATGAGCTTAACTATTTAAGAGAGAATTTAGGAAGTTATTATGGTGGTTCAAACATTTATGTTTATAACTGTTTTGTTGTAGATAAAGATGAGTATTCGGAATTGTTTATCAGAAGACCTATCTTGGTTTATGAAGATTATGATTATGTTAATGTAAGCGAGGATGGAGAGATTTATAGAAATACATACGTTAACGTAACTTTTGTCGTTTTCAATTTAACCGATGAAGAAATAAGCTTACCTGACGATATAATTTATGTTTCATCTCCTGCTGATTCGGTTAGAGAAAGAGTTGTTTGTACTTCAACCGAAGAGTATGAATTAAAAGATGGAGGTTGTGGTCATGATATACCTATTTGCTGCGTTAGGGGCTGTACAGGAATTGAAAACGTTATAGAAGTCGAAACTTGTTATGATTTAAACGAAGATGAAGTTTTTCCTTCGACTTGTATAGATAAACCTGCTGAAGAAAGAGGTATGCCGAGACAAATTGGTTGCAGTAAGTGCTGTAGGACTTGTTGCAATGTGGTAGGAAATTCATGTAATGAATGCGCAGAAGTACCTTGTAACATATTCTGTGGAGGTTTTGGTCCATCTAGTTGGTGGGAGTGTTGCAAATGTATCAATCCATATTATGAGGATGAATGTGAATGCGGAGGTTGAATTTTTTTAGTTACGTATGGATAATTTAAATTATGAAGGGAATTGCAATAAGGACACTTGCTTTATTGGTGATGGCAGTAGTAGCTATAGGTGGGGTTTCCTATTTGCTTTTAATTCACTGGAGAAGGGTCGGTGGCGCAGCAGATTATAATTATTGCGTAAGTAGAGTAATGTCTGCATGCTCTTTCTGCAGCGATAAATCTAATTGCGAGGTTGTTTACGAAGACGAATCAATAGCGAAGAGTTGCTATGATTTATTGCCTTATAGACAAGATCAAATGAAAAAGAAGGATGGTACTAACTGCAACCCTGGCGATGACGATTGTGTAGTAATCACTGTTAGTTGCGACGACTACACAGCATCCTAAGCTTAAGAAAAGTTAAAAATTATGCAAAAATCTCTTTCTACTCTTTGGTTTGGCTTAGTAGTATTTTTAATAGCAGCTGCTGTTGTTGCTTCCATTATTTTTTATAATCTAAGAACAGGAACTTCGTTTTTCAATGCAACAGATTGTCAGGTTCAAGCTGCTCGTGCATGTAACGATTGTGCATTTTATGGTAGAGAAAACGAATGTGAGAATCAACTTTCTGAGTACTGCAAAAACATCTTAAACGAAAAAGATCAATACTTACATTGCGATAGATATCTTAAATGAAAGGTATAACTATAGCTCTAGACGTAGTGGTACCTTTAATTATTCTCACAATTTCAGCTTTAATTTTTGCTTACGCTCTCTGGAATGTTTGGTTATATTATGCACATCCTTGCTATAGAATTCAATTCGATGAATTCAGGAATTTTGAAGCAGAAGTAAGTGGCTTAATAACAGGCAGTAAAAGGGTAAACTTCACTATTTATAGTGAAAAAATATTGGCTAAATTTGAACTTCCATTTTTTGGAGAAAGAAAAATAAAAATCGAATGTGAAATTCAACCTTACTTAACAAGAGATGTTTTTTGCGTTAACATTACAAGAAAATTCTTTCTTAGCGAAGTAGGTAGAAGTGATTTGTGTATAAGGAATGTAAGGGTTTTTAATCGTGTTGGAAAGATCGAGAAGGGTTATGTATATCAAATTTTAATAGAAGTTGTCGATTCCCTTAAGATTTTAACTATAGAGAAAAAATTTAGTTATGGGAGTTAAATGGTCTTTTACTTTTTTTGTTTGGTTTCTTTTTGCCATTATATTAGCATTTCTTTTTAGCTGGCTAATAGGTAAATTTGCAACTCAGAGTTGTTTAAAAAAGCATCTTTCACTTTTTATAGATTTTATGAGGAAGGCCGAGGAAATGCCAATAGGTTCTACTTACATAAGGTTTATAGAGATAGAAGATTGTGTGGATTTTGTTAATGTAAGCGGAGGAAAAAGAATTTGCATAACAGCAGAAGGAGAAGCAGAGTGTTTTAATTCTTCGATTAGATTTATTTTTCCAGAAGACAAGAAAGAAATAGGTCCTGGCATTTATAAAGTAACTATTTCAGCCCAAGAAATTAAGCTAGAGAAATAAAATATTAAATGTGAGATTAACTATCATAAAAGTCGTATCTTTAATTTCTAGTTTTTTCTTCATAGCATTCTTAGTTAAATGGTTAATTTCAAACTTTATGTTCCTTGCTGAATATTTAACTCTTTCTCCAGCAGAAATTATGGCTAAGCAATTAAGAGCAGTTATAGATTCTATTTTTATAGCACCAGCTAGCAATATGTTTTTCAGTCTAAACTTAACTCCACCTTCAGGTTATTATCATGTATGCCTAAATAAATCTTACATAGCTGTTTACTCTTCTTTTCGAATACAGTTCGCACCAACTTATTATTCAGCTAAATTGCTTTCAAACGCTTCTCTATGTTTTTATCAAGAATTTACAAAAGAATTTCCTTTTGCTGTTATAAACATTTCAAAAAATGAAGAGAGTATTAGGATAGAAGCCGCTTTACACGAATGCGTTTGCTAACATGTTTTCAGAACTTTTGACTATAGCTATAACTTTCGGTCTAGTTTTAGCTTTTGTGCACATTATGGGTGGAAGATTCTTAGAAGTTAAAGTAATAAAACAAGAATTAGACGCTTCAAGAGACGCAACACTCTTCCTCCAAGCTTTATTAACAAGGTCTGATATCTTAGTAAAAGATTCAATCGGTTCTAAAATACCTTATGTAGTAAATAATACTTCCTTAACTCTTTCTAATATAGAAAAATTTTATTTAAACAACTTTCCTTCGGTAGAATTTAAGTTAGAGATATTTAATTCAACTTCCATAAATTTTAGCTATCAATTTGATTTTCTAAATTTCAACTTTTCTTCAGCATGCCTTTCTCAGTTCTATAAACCAGTATTTTCTGATACAAGAATTTTGCTTTGTAACGATTCTTTGCTAGAATGCTACCCTGCGACGGCAAGAATAATTGGTTTTAGGTCACCTTTAACTCTTATAGCAGATGAGCTATCAAAAGCATGTATAAGAAAAAGAATGGAAAGGGTAAAATTTGTTAGATACATTCCAATAGACTATTCACAAATAGCAAGATGTCCAGCAGAACCATGCTGTGGTATCAATATTACAGATTCCAAAATTTGTTCTTGTATTGAAATAAAGGGTAGAAAAAAATTTGTTTGCTTTCCTACAGCTTGTAAGGATGATAAGGTCGAAATTACTGCTAGATATCCTTCAGGATTCTGCGATTACGCAGTCGTAAATTCCACAGGTTTTGAAGTCTTTCTCGAAATACCAGCTGATTATATAGGGGTAGTTTCATGAAATCCTTACTAACAACTCTTTTTATAGTCTTTTGCATTGTAATAATTTTAACGTCTGTAATATTCTACTACGCTTTTAAAGTTAGGATTTCCATGCTAATAAGAGAAAAATTTGAATGGAATAAGGACATAAATTTGCTTAGCTATCTTTTATTAGCTAAATGTAAGAATGTAACTTTCTCGGAAATTTTAGCAAAATCTTATGTTGAATCTAAGCTACCTCAAGAATATTCTGATTGTTTAAATATGTTGGTTAAGGATTCATGTGTTTCTATTAAGCTAGGCTTGTGGGAGATTGCAAGAAATTGCCAAAAATTTAAACCCTCGCTAGAAGAAAAAATCCCACTTTTAGTTTACTTATTTGGAATTGGAAATAGGCCGCCTACCTACTTAGTTTGGAGAACTTTGACAATAAGAGCTGGAAAATGAAGGGATCTATTCATCTAATATTAGTTTCGCTTGCTATGCTTGCAATAGTTGAATACTTTATTTTTCATTACGCATTTCAGGAATCAATTCAAAGGGTGATACTTTCGAGAGAAACTTTTTTATTAAAAAGAATGTTAAGGTTCGATTCGATTCTTAAAAATATCTATGCGGGTTTGAATTTAATAGCTTCTCAAGCAATAGAACTATATTGCATAAAAAATGGAAGGATTGAGAGGAATATAGAAAGTTTAGATAAGAGTTGGGGCGAATATATAGCTGACATAAACGATTATTTTAAGCAAACTAGCTATTCATTTTTAGTCGAGTTTAATCGAAAATTGGATGAGTTAGAATTATTTTTGTTAGGATCGTATGAAGCTTCTATAGATTTTGATGATAATTTTTATAAAGCATCTGTAAGCAAATTCCTAATTAATTATTCAGCCTCTAATTTTTACATGCTAAATAAATTTTCGCCAACTTTTAAAGTAAAAAGTTGTTTTAGAAAAGTTTTTCAAAAAGCTAAAGAAA
>CAZGBT010000009.1:0-43434 GCA_964524025.1 uncultured archaeon
ATAAACAGTTACAGTATCACCTTCGTTATCTGTAACGTTAATCGTAAAGTTTCTTTGAACTCCCCAGCCATCTGCACTTGGCGTAACAGTTGGGTTTTCTAGTAACGGAGCTGATTTAAGATAAAATGCATTAAGAACCTCATCGTAACCGTCTATAAAGTTTGTCATGGAAGATTCCATCGTAACGTTATACCAACCAACAGGATAACTCATATCTGTTGTTATAGAGCAAGTCCAAGCTTCTAAGTTGGAATCATAGACCGCTGTACATTGATCAACAACATTTCCATTTTGAACCATTTTGAAAATTACTGTAGCACCGCTTGTAATCGCATTTCCACAATCATCAATTACACTACCTTCAAAGGTTATGGTATCTCCTCTTGTGTAGTTAGCTGTACCATCTGGTTTATTTATCGTGTTAGACAAAACGCCAAGCAAGTAAAATCGCATGCTTTCAGTGATATTATCCTTATAGCAAGAATCTCCTGAAGTTCCTCCTTTCCAATACCAGGTTCCTAACTGAGAATTATCGCAACCCCAATCGGCCTGACTCATTTGTAGAACTAAATAGCCAGATGTATTTGTTGTTAATAAATTCTCTAACCAAGTAGCTGAACCCGGAGGTAGGAGATAAATTTTTCCATAAACATTACCCCCTACCCACTGATCTGCGTCGTAATCATAAATTCTAATCACGAACTCAGTTGTTACATCCCTTCTTATTTGCGCCTCTGGAGCTGGAGTTATGTTGATCGATGCAACATCATCCTTTTCTATTGTAATGTGTTTTACATCAGTCTCCCCAGGAGCTCCACCAGGGTCCGTACCATTAAATTTATAACCAATTGTTTCCGGTAGGGCTTCGAAATCTGAGCAAGTGAAATAATGAGCATACATAAACCAGGTTCCATTTGCTTGAATACTCCAATTAAGCAAATACCATGTATCATATGGTGGATGTGCAAACCAAATACTTGCATTAGTATCATCACCCTGTGGGTCCCAAACAAAAACTGTAAAGTTTAAACCCTCGCCCCATCCTGCATGTGTGTTATTTTCTGGGTGTTTTATTGAAGTAGCATTAGGTTTCTCAAATTGTGGTTCAGCAACTTCCCAACACCAAGTGTATTCTACGCCTCCAACCAAAGAAGTTCCTTTGTCAGTAGTCGCTACGGTTACTGAATAAGTATAATTATCGGTTTGATTTGGTGCATAAAATGCATCCGATAATGAAAGGTCACATGTATTTGGAGTTTGCGAACCTCCTGTAGTACAATTGTTATCAGCACCACAAGTCCAGGTCAAAGGGTAAGAACTCTCTGCGGCAATTTCGTAGCAGGCCGGATAATAATTAACTCCAGATTGGCTTGTTATATAAGCATAATAACTATCAGTTCCAGCGCTTGCAAGGTTGTCGGCATAGAACTGAAAAGAAATGTTCTCCATGTAACATTTCAAATAGCCAGGGCATGGATTTGCTGGGGTCCATTCATAAGTCTTAGAAGTTGCCCTTGCTTTATCGCTAGCTGACCATGAAACTGATTCTGTATAAGTTTCACATGGATCTGCCCCCACTTCGAAAGTCTGATTCGACAAACTTGGAATTATGAACTCTAAAGTCTCAGGAATTCCGTTGTTGTCTAAGTCTAAGAAAGAAAAGTTAAACATTAGAATTTGCTTTGAATGAGGTTGATCTAGAATCAAAGTTGTTTGATTGAAAAGTTTAATAGAACCATCAATCCACCAAACTTTTATCCAACCATACAAGAATTCAGGAAATTGAGTTCTAACTTTTACGTTTTCATAATGCAAGGGACTAGAAACTTTTATCAATTTTCTATATCCCTTTCCAGCAACTGGTTTTAATTTAACTATTTCCTCCTTAATAGGAGCCGGTGTTTCATACTCAATTTCAAAAGTTTTTGATTCGTTTGGCTTAAGTTTTAAGTAAAATACAACAAAATTTCCTTTAACCTCTCCTTCGCTCCTAACGCTTTCAAAGTACTCAGGTAGCCCAACCTTTATTTCCTTCTGGACTTCAAACTCATTAAAATTAAAAACTTCAACGATCTTCTTCCATTTAACTCTCTTTCCAACCTCAGCTTCAAGTTGAATCGTTTTTACATTAATTTCTAATCTCTCGCAAGGAATTTCTAGCACGAAGTCTTTCCTTAAGTTTACGTCATTATGGATTATAACACTTCCTGAAAATTTTCCACAAGCTCTAGCTTTTACAAGCCAGCCAATTTCTTTTTTACCTTCAATTTCTGGTAAGAAAATTGTTTTATTTTGTTCGATGAGAATTTCTTCTGGCAAGCTTAAAACTGCGAGTAAGTTCTTTATCTTTCCAGTCGCATTCAATTTAACTCTAATCAAAAATTCAGTTTTGTTTAACCTTTCTATACCAATTTCACCGATTTCGAATGTAGCTGGATTAACTTTTATTGAAATATTTGGTTGAGAATAATTCCTGTTTCCTTTTGAATCTATTGCATAGACAACTTTCCAAACATAAGTTCCTACCTCATATAGTTCTAAAACTTTAAACCAAACCTTTTCTTTTTTGTCAAATTCCGCTTTAAAAACAGAAACCTCTCTCGAGGGTGTTTCCAAAACAAAGGTTACTTTTCCGATTTTATTCTTTCCAATAACCTTAGCTTCTAATCTTAAAGCTTGGCCTTGGAGAATATTGTTCCTATTAATCTTTTCGTTGCAAATTAGGATTGTAAAGTTTTGAGGCTTCTTTTGAGATTGTTTGGAAATTAATTGAGACTCTGAAGTTTTATTTTCAGATTCAATTTTAATTCCTTTTTCTGTAGAGGAAGGATTCAAATAAAGACTTTTGTTTCCTTCAAATTTTGCTTTTACTTCCCAAACGCCAGTTTTTTCAAAACGGAAGATTGAAATTCCCTGTTGATTGGTTAAATTCTTTCCTAGAAAGCTTTGATTTACAAAGAAGTAAACCAACTGACTTCTAACAGAAGTTCCATTATCTATAGAAAGTTTTGCGAAAATGAAAGGGTGAGAATAAGATAAAGTAAGAGAGCTATTAGCCCAAACTTCTATTTCAAACGTTTTTTCAACTAAGCCTCTATTAATAAGAAGAGTTGAGTTAGTAGCAAAAACAATAGCAGAAGTTATAGCCAAAAAGAAAATACCTAAAAGAATTTGAGTTTGTCCTATTTGCGATTTAGATTGCTCTTCCACCACCTCACCCCTCGTAAGAAACCTTTATCTTGATATGATTTCTGCCGAGTTTTGTACTAACAGAACTTTTAACCCTAAATAAAACTTGACAGGAGTTGAATGGTTTTAATGCTATGCAATCTCCTTCTCTCCCTATTATTCTTAGTCCGTTCGGTAATTCGACAGAAATTCTTATATCAGTAGCTTCTCCAAAACCGAAGTTCGTTAAATTAACTTTTACATCGAATTCCTCTCCTCTAATTACCTTTTCTGGGCAAGTGACGTATAATGAAATGAAAGGAGTTTTGTTGGTAGAATTGGTTTGGTTAAAAGTAAAATTCGACGCAAAAGCTATACCGCTAATCAACCCAATTAAGGCTAGAGAAAGCAGGAATTGAGTTTGTCCCAGCTCTGACTTACTACGCACTTAACAAACCCCCTCGACTTTACAATATCGATATGCGAAAATGGTTACCATTAATCTTTAATGTTTATGTCGAGTGATTTATGCTAATAGATATATATGCTCATGATGTCGAAGGAGTCGGTAAAAGCCGAAATTAAGAATTAAATATAGTTATAAAAATCTCGAGTACTTTAGGTTTTTAGACAACTTTTGTCGAAGTCGAATTCAAGGCATTTAAGAATATATAAACAAAAATAGTCGAATTTTTCCGAAAGTTTTCTCGACTAAAGTAATTATTTAATCATCAGAAATGTTATGCTTTTTAGACAAATCGACACGAAGGAAAAAGTTAGAGTGTTTTTTAATACCTAATTCTCAAATAATTTTTTGTGAAAAAAGAAGCGACACTAAACCCGTAATTTTCGGTGCCGTCTCGCTAGCCCTGACGTCATTAATTTCAAACCTTTTGCTTGGACTGCCCTATGAGGTTAGTGTATTACTAGGCATTGTCGTAGCTGTTATAATTGGGATTCTGGTCACCCGAAAGTAAGATGTTAGACACTTTACTTCGCATCATCGGTTGGGGCCTTGTTATAACAGGCATGCTTTTCATTCTACTTAAAATCGCTGGAGTGCTTGGTTCGCCTCCCTCAGAATCCATCTTAGCAACTTGGTTGTCCGGTTTGACAGCAGAGATTTTTTCGATTGAAAGAAGGCTATCCAGACTGGAAGGAAAGATGAAAAAGAAGTAGGAATCCAACTATTAGCGGACGTTAATATGAGTCTCAACTTCCTCGAATGAACGTCTTTTCTTCTTTTAATAAACAACTTTAAACACCAGCCAGAAATTCATCATTTAATTTAAAAGGTCTTTCCCCTTTCGCATAATCTGGAAAATTTTGCGAAATTTATTAAGTTTTTCTCTCGTATGTTTTTCGTCAACTATTTTATTCAACAGACAAATCTACAAGAAAGGTCAATCTTTTCAAGAAAAATCGACAATTTTTAATTGTGATTAGACTTAGAAAAAAGGATGACCTAAAACAACTAGCTGCTGCTTGGATTAGAGAACAGCTTAATCTTCAAAGTTCTATGCTTGACAAAATATTTGACCGACTTGTCTATCTTGATAAAAAGATTGAAGAACTTAAAGAGGAGATTTGGGAAATTAAAAGACAGTTCGTAAGAGAAAGAAAAGGTATTATATCGTTAAGCGAAAGAACTAAATTAGCTATTAAGCTTATATTGAGAAAACATGGAAAGCTTACTCCTATGCAACTTTCAAAACTTATTAATCTTTCGAGAACGAGATGCAACGAATATTTAAAAGAAATGGAGAGAGAAGGCATTGTAAAGAGTGAAATTCAAGGAAGGAAAAAATTTTACTTCTTAAAAAGCTAACTAAATTCTTCTTTTATTATCTTTTCCACAACTTCCTCAACTTTTTCTACAAAGCTTTTAGCTTTGTCAAAAACTTCTTTTGCGTCCTCTAGTTCAAAGATAACACCGATTCTATAATCACCAGACTCCTTTGCTTCAAAAACTTGCCTAAAATACTGCCATATTTCTTATCCATCAAATTTTTCTCTACTATAATCCTCGAAAATGTTCTTATTATTCCTTCATGTGTTTTAGGTTCTTCTCCGAACAAAAGCAATAAAGCTCTTGTTGCATGAAACATTGCATAATATGCTCTGTTTATCGTATCGACAATTTTTTCCTTAGATAGCAATATTTCGGCTGCCTCTAACTTTCCTTAGCATTTTTAAGCTCTTCTTTTGCTAATTTAACTGCTTCAGCTTCCTTCATAAAAAACCAACCCCTTTTCTATTTCCCTTATAATCGGTTCTTTCTTTTCCTTAAACTCTTCTTTTGAAAATCTTACTAAGCTAACTACTTTGCCATATTTAAAAAGTATTCTGTCCGCTACCTCTTCAACTTTCGAAATAAAATCTCTATCGTTTGAGATTATAGCTATGTCTATGTCAGAATCAAACCTGCTATTGCCTTTCAAAACCGACCCAAATAATATTAGCTTGCCATCTCCACTAATAGCTCTGAATTCGTCCAATATCTTTATGTACTTCTTAATCATAATTTAAAAGAGCTTCACGAAGAGAAAAAGATTACATTTTAGAAAGTTTGATCCACTCATCTAACGTTTTGATAAATAAAGCACCTTCAGTCCACTCTCTTTCTAATTCCTCAAAATAAGCTTTAAGATTTATCTCGCCGATAAATTCAAGCAAGTTCTTAAAGATTTTAGCTACATACTCTGCTTTATAAAGCTTGCTAACTTGCAAGAAATCTTGGTAGAGGAGAAATAGGAAGATATAAAGGAAGATGTTTCTGCCATACTTTTTAACCAAAGTTGGATTCCCTCTAAAAAGCAGCTTAAGTTTTTTCAAATCAAAAAATAAGGATTTATACCTTACTACAACTTCAAAGAATTTATCAACAAACTTCTCGAGTAAAGAGCCAGGATAGTTAAGAAGGATAAATTTCTTTATCCAATCGAATTTTGCAATAAGATATTTCCCTTCTTTCTCCAAATAACCTTCTTTAATCATTGACCTGAACGTTGGTTCCCCCAAAGCTCTTTCTGAATGGTAAAGATAGTTAGTGGTAATCCCCCATTCTTTTTGAATGCCGAACAAACTCTTCTTTTCTCCGGCACAAGTTATCCAGATAAGCCAAAAATTACCGTATTCTTTCAACTCTGGCATATATAGTACATTTGTACAAATGTCTAATTAAGCTTGACTTTCAAAGATGATTAAAAATTTTTCTTTAGCTCTATTTTCGAGGTTTACTTAACTACAATAATTTTTCACAGAAATAGCCTAAAAAGTTAAGAAAAGGTTCTTAGCTAACCCAATCTACCGATAGGAATTGTTTCTCTGAAACAACCTAAAAAACAAAGCAAAAACTTGAAAAAATTTAGACAAAAATACAACATTTTAATTTATACAAGTCTACAAGAAGAAAAAGAAGAAAAGCCGGCTTATTTTCCTCTACCTTTAGCTAAACAGCTCAAATCGTTAAGCAAACACTCAAAGGCCTTATCAACCCTTACTAAACCATTACCTTGGTCTAAGCTTGAATAACCTAGATCCTCAGCTGTTGAATCTAATATTTCTCTAATCTCCTCATTAGTTAAGCTAGGATCCCAAGCTTTCAAAATAGCTGCAGCTGCACTTACATGCGGCGTTGCCATGGAAGTGCCACTTAGATAGTCGTAGTTAGACGAAACCCCATACTTTACTTGTAGATAGAAACCTGAATAGGTTGGGGTAGTAGAATATACGTTCACACCTGGAGCTGTCAGTTCAACTTGCCTTCCAGAAGAACTCCAACTTGGTATTTTCTTATTCTCATCGCATGCTGCAACTGCTATAACTTCTTTGTATGCAGCTGGATAATCAACACCTATATAGTCGTTGCCAGCGGCAGCTACCAAGACAATACCTTTTTTATAAGCTTCTTTTATTGCGTCGTGCAAAGCTTTGCTTGGAAAATCAGAACCAAAACTCATCGAAATTATTTCATTACTGTCATTTATGGCATCATCTATTCCTGCTATTACATCGCTAACATAACCACTTCCGTCATATCCTAATACTTTCTTTATAGCTAACCTAACCTCTGGTGCTACACCAACCATTCCATCATTATTTAAAGCTGCAGCAGCTATTCCAGCCACATGAGTTCCGTGACCGTTGTCATCTAAGCAGCTCTCGTAGCCAAAACCTTCGCAACTTATTATTCTTCCTCCGAATTCTGAATGGTTATAATCAATTCCTGTATCTAAAATTGCTATTTCTACTTCTTCGTTGTAGCCTTTTGTATAATTCCAAACAACATAAGGATCCCCTCCGTAAACCATGTAGACATTCCACTTTATCTCATCCTCTTGAGTTGCATATACCTTTGAATCTTTTTCTATGTATTCTGCTTTAAAGATCCTTTTTACAAAGCTTAGCTTTGAGGAAGAGGACTTTATTATAACAAAAGGCAGATGCTTCGTTTCTCTTACTATATCTATTCCAGCAAGTTTTAAAGCAATTTTTTGCAATTTCCCAGGTTTTTTGGAAACTTTCACTATCCATCTTTCGTTAGAACTGGAAACTACTGGAACCAAGATTAAAGTTACCAACAAAAGAACGAGCAGTTTTCTGAGGTTGTTCATACTTATCTATCGTTATTTGGAGTATAAAATAAGGGAAACTAACCAATGCAAAAAAGAGAATAAGGGATTTGGAAAAATACTTAAGCTAAATTAAACCAAACCTTTTTAAATTCATAACTTTTAGATTCAACGTCTACAACAAGAAATCTTGGCTCTTCTTTCAAGCCACAAATCTCACCAGGATTTATTACTAAACATTTATCAGTTCTCTCTACTTTATGCAGATGTGTGTGACCGTAAAATACGAAATCATAATTTCTCTTAGCAAGTTGTCTAGCAACAGCTGGAAAATGAGTAAAGGCAATCTTAACTTTATTAACTCTACATTCTCCTATCCAATAGAATAACTCAACATTTTTAGGACAGGCTTTTATTAAACTATTTATATCTCCTTCATTATTTCCAAAAACTGCATATACTTTGCTTTTAAATTTTGAAAACTCTTTGATAACGAAAGGCGATACAAAATCCCCGCAAAAGACTACTAAAATTGGTTTAACTGAGTTAATCTTCTCTATAGCTTTCCTTAAATTTTTTAAATTATCGTGAATATCGCTTATAACACAAATTTTCATGTTTTAGCCACTTTCTTAAGAACTGGTAAGCCGGTCCTCGGATTTTCAACGACGAAATAACCTGAAGGTAAGGGAATTGCATCAGTTGGGTCTTTAGAAAAGTAATATATTGGCACGCCATTTCTTCCATATTTTACATGCAACCAATATTTTTCCCCTTTTTTGTTTTTATAGCAATAACCAAAAACCACAATTTATTGTTGGTCAACGAAAACTTATTTGTGCAGAGAAAATTAGTTATTCTATTTATACTTCTAATCCTTCTCTTTTTACCACCACTTTATAAACTAACAGCCAAACTCATAGACCTCGCAGCTCTTTACCTTTCCTGGAAAAATAAAACTGATGTCTGTGCTAGATTAGTAGTTCCTTCATTTGCTTATCCAGGAGAGACTTTTAGCGGTTATTTGATCTGCGAAAATTGCGGAACTCATGAAGGTACTGGATACGGTGAAGTTATAATTTCAGATGAGAACACAAATTTAATTTATTTTTTGCAGACGACTGGACTTTATCGCTTAAAACCAGGTGAAGAATTTTCCATGAACTTTTCTACGAGCTTAAAAGAAGGAATCTACAAAGTAATTGGAAGGTGTTTTGTAGAAACTACTTTGACAGAAACTTATAGGAAAATTGTAATAGCAAGACCTCCTAAGCCGCCACCACCGCCAATAACTGTGCCTCCTAAACCGCCTTTTTATAACTTAACATTGAAATACGAAAAAGAGCTTAACCTAACCCAGGCTGAAGAATATCTTTTCATAATCTACGTTAAAAACAGCGGAGATTCTACTATACATAATTTAACCATAGTTCCTTTGCCTGGTAATATTTCTATGAAAATAATTTATCCCTTACAAATTCTCCTCCTACAACCAAAAAGCGAAGTCATGTTTATAACAAAAATAAAAGTTCCTGGCGAGCTCAAAGAAGGCACTTATTACTTGAGATTTAACGTAACTTCGAAAGAAATTTGGAGAGAGGGTAGAGTAAAAATCTATGTAAAAAGTTTGGAAGAGAGGGAACTCGTTCTTTCGCTTATAAAAAAATACGAGAAAGTCTTAGAACAAACTTCTAAAGAAATTGAGAAGCTGAAAGCCGAAGGTAAAAACACAACACTTGCAGAAGAATATCAGAAAGCTGTTGAAAAGAAATTGGGAGAAGCAAAGGAGCTTTATAGGTTAGAATTGTATAAGGAAGCAAAGAAGAAACTTGATGAAGTCGGTGATCTAGTAGAAAAGCTTGTAATAGAAATAGCCAGGCTAAAAAGGATAAAATTGCCAGTTAAAATACCAGCTTATTTGCCTGTTTGGATTTTACTCTTGCTAGTAATTTGTTTGTTAATAGCAGTAATAGCCTTATTGATAAAGAGAAAATACATTTATGCAATTAGATTAAGGAGATTCGTTTAGTTCTTAAAAATTAACTTTTCTTCGAAATCTAAAATGGTTTTATCTTTTCGTATATACTTTCCCTCTTTCCGATTCTCACAATGAGGATAAGTCTTCTTTCAAAAAGAACTTTATACACAATCCTGTATTTACCAACTCTTATCCTAAAAACATTTTCTAAGCCTTTGAGTTTAACCGCTCCTTTAGGAATGGGATTTTTAGAAAGCAACTTATTCTTTTCAAACACCTTCTTGCAACTTTCCTTTCCAAAGCTTTAAGCTTCTTTCAGCCCTTCTGGAAAAGAAAACAGAGAAACTCACTATCTTAATTCTTTTTCAATTTTTGATAAAGGCACGACCCTTCCTTTCTTCAAATCCTCTTCAGCCTTTATCAAGGCTTTCAAATCCTCTAAACTTGGTAAAGATTCCTCTAACAGCTTTTGTCTTCTTTCGAGTTTTTTAACCTCTCTTTCCAACTTCTCAATCCTTTTTATAAGAAACTCAGGCTTAATCATAAATGACATTAAGAAATAATTACCTAATAAACCTTTAACTTAACCCGATTCAAGAGGCTTATAAGGATTCTTAGAAATTACTTATTTTATTAACCGAGACCGAGAAAGGAAACCTTTTATTTAATTTTGACTTAGCGTTAACTTTTTAAAACTTAGCCATAAAATAAAGAAAATCTATTTAAATTTTATGGAAAAAACTGAAGAATTTATCTCCTTAACCAAACAAAAACCTATAATCTTTGTAACACCAGAATTAAAATCGTTTAAAGCAAGAGCTGGTGGATTAGGCCCTGCTGTTGAAGAATTAGCAATTGAATTAGCCAAACTTGGATGTGACGTTAGAGTTATTTCGCTCCTTTATAGGTCGATAGTTAAAGATGGCTATAAAATTAGAATAGACCCTGAAGAATTAGGGGTAAAGGAAGTTGAAAAGAGTTTATCGATAAAGATAGGAAATGATTGGAAGAAACTCAAAGTGTTTGAATGCGAAAGAAAGAAAGTGCATTTTTATTTTCTGCAAAATAGCGAGATAGATGCAATTTACTTAGGAGATCTCTTTCGTCATGCAATAATATTAGGAAGGGGGAGTTTAGAATTGATAATTAGGTTCAACCTAAAACCATCGATAATACATTTACACGATGGAATGGCTGGTATAACAGCTTTCTTTAGAATTGCAGACCCTAAATATTGGAATTTTGAAGGAATAAAAAATAGCAAAATGGTATTCACAGTTCATAATGCTGGAATAGCTTACCAACAAATTTTTCCGCAAGACAGGTTTTGGGAGCTTAATGTCTCAACCGATTTTAGGGACAAAATAGTTTGGAATGGCAACCTTAATCTAACCTATGCAGCTTTAATTAATTCAGACAAATGCAATACGGTAAGCAAAGATTATGAAATAACTTTAAAGACCTATGGTGAAGGACTAAGGGAAGTTTTTAGAAAAGTTAACATAATAGGAATCACTAATGGAATAGACATAGATTATTGGAGGTTTGATGAATTTAAGAAAGTAAAAAATGCAGAAGAACTTGAAGTTGTAAAGAAAAAGAAAAAAGAAGAATTGATAAATGAGACTAAAAGGATTACAGGAAAGAAACTTAGTTTGGAAAAAATAATTTGCGTCATGCCAAGAAGGTTAGCAGATCAGAAAGGTTTTAATACAATTTTACCTTTAATACCGATAGCTTGTAAAGAAAGAAGTGAAGGGGGTTTATCTTTCCAATTTATAGTTTTAGGTTTAGCCCATCCAAACGACCCAATAGGCCATAAATGGGCAGAAGAATTTAAAAGATTGCATAACGAAATAGAAGAATTTGTTTTTATCTACGACTTTAGCGAAAAACTAGCAAAACTTATGTATGCTGGTGGCGATGTAATCTTATACCCAAGTTTACCTAACAAAGAGCCGTGTGGCACTGGTTACATGATGGCTGCTGTAAACGGAACGCCTTGCATAGGTACAAGAACAGGAGGCATGGCTGAAAAAATAGAAGATTTCGATTTTCTCTCTGGAAAGGGAAATGGATTTTTAGTTTGGAAAGAAGAATACTCGACTGAAGCTTTTTGGAGAAAGTTGAAGGAAGTCTCTGATCTTTATTATTTGAAGAAAGAAGTTTGGAAAAAAGTTTGTTGGAATGCTTTTCATATGGACGTCTCGATGGAAAAAACAGCAAAAGAATATATACACAAGCTTTATATTCCTGCAATTAAAGAATGAAAATTTCATTTTTTACTTGGGAATATGATCCTTTCTTAGTAGGGGGTCTTGGTGTTTACTCCACCGAAATAACCAGGAAATTTGTTGAATTAGGAAACGAAGTTTTGGTCTACTCCTTAAATTATAGGAATAAATTGCCGACAAGAGCAAAAAAACATGGAGTAACTGTTATAAGGCCTAGGATAATAGAAACTAGAAGATTGTTAGAAATAATTTGCAACGATGAATTAAAGAAATGGAGAGAAGGACTAAAGCTATTTTGCAGCATATTAAGCTATAATTTTACTTCTGCCATCGACTTGGTAAGCAGGGTTGAAAAGCCAGAAATATTAGCTTTTCACGATTGGCTTTCCGCATTTTCAGGTTTTCTTTTAAGAAATAAAATAAACTCAAAATTTGTTTTCCACATCCATTCTACAGAAGAACAAAGAAATTTGGGTGGTGGCTCTTCTACTATAAAAGAAATAGAAAAAGAATTTGCTTCTTCATGCGACAAAATAATAACAGTTTCTTATTCCTTAAGAAACTTTTTGATAAAAAGGGGTTTTGGAAAAAATATAGAAGTTGTTTATAATGGATGTGACCCAACCAAATTTAATCCAGAAAGAGTTAAAGAAAAAGATTTAGCAAGTCTAAGGAAAAGGTACAGGATTAAAAGAGATGAAAAAATCTTATTCTTTATAGGAAGGTTAACTTGGATTAAAGGTGTTCATAATTTATTGAAAGCGTTTAAGTTGGTGTTGAAATCTTTCGGAAAAGTAAGGTTGATAATAGTAGGTATAGGCGAAGAATATCCAAAATTAGTAAAATTAGCGAAAGAGCTTGGAATAGAATCAAAAATTGTATTTAGGAATGAGTGGCTTGACGAATATGAAAAAGTTTGTCATTATGCACTAGCAGATTTGTGCATATTTCCATCGCTTACAGAACCTTTTGGAATTGTATGCTCAGAAGCTATGGCTATGGAGAAGCCAGTCGTCGTAGGAGCAAGCGGAGAGGTTAACGGATTCAGAGAGCAAGTGATTCCCAAGGGAAAGGAAAGATGCGGGACTCATGTAAATGGCTACTCTCCAGAGGATATAGCCTGGGGAATTCAAGTTACGTTAGAAAATCCAGACGAAGCAAAGTTTTGGGGCGAGAATGGAAGAAAGTTAGTTTTAAAAAAGTTCAATTGGGATATTGCTGCAAAACAAACGCTTAAAATTTATCAAAATTTACTCAAATAATGGAAGAAGCAAAAATAGTTGAAACGAAAGAAAGTTTAATTAAAATAATAGAAGATGCTGCGGGTTATTGGAGAATAAAGGAAAACGGCAAGTTATACGTGAAGAAGCTAAGGAAAGAATGGGAAAAGAGAATTAGAAGATAAAATTTTCAAAAAGAATTAGGAAATAGAACCAGGAGTTACAAAATTTATCTATTTACAGAAAGCTAATTTAAATTTAATTGGGGATTATCACCAGAGTTATTGGGATAGTTTCTGGGAAAGGAGGGGTAGGAAAAACTACTGTAGCCATAAATCTAGCAGCTACGCTTGCAAGGTTTGATAAGGATGTATTAATAGTAGACGCTAACCTCACAACTTCTCATGTAGGACTTTACCTAGGAATGTATTATTTTCCCGTAACTCTTGATATGCTGCTAGCAGGAAGAAAAATAGATGTGGCAAGAGCCATTTATAGACATTACTTAGGTTTCAAAATTTTGCCTCTTTCTATTTCGCTAGAAGACGTTAGGAAAGCCAAAATGAAAATGTTTCCATCGATAATCGAAAAACTCAAACCTTTTGGTAAAATTGTATTAATAGATTCAGCACCAGGTTTTGGAAAGGAAAGCATAGCATCTATAGAAGCGAGCGATGAATTGCTAATAGTTGCAAACCCAGATATAGCATGCGTGAACGAGATTAAGAAAATAGTTGAGATTTCGAAAAAATTGAGAAAGAAAATTCTAGGTGTAGTACTAAACAGAGTAAAGTTTAACCCATTCGAATTAAGCAAAAGGGAAATTGAAATAGAAACTGGCTGCAAAGTTATAGGCATTATACCAGAAAACGATATCTTCAAAAAAGCTTTATTCCTAAAAACTCCTGCAGTAGAATTAGATCCAAGAGGAGAAATTGCGATTAGGTTCAGCGAAATCTGTAACAAAATCTTTAAAACCCCAAAAATTTATGGCCCAGAAGGTTTGTTCGAAATTTTTGTTGAGCATTTAAAATCTTTCTTACTTTCTTCTTTAAGTTTGATAAGAAGAAGATAATATTATGCGAGTTATTGGGATAGTTTCTGGGAAAGGAGGGGTAGGAAAAACTACTGTAACTGTAAATTTAGCCTGCGCTCTCGCACAAATGGGAAAAGATGTTGTAATAGTTGATTGCAACGTAACAACTTCTCATGTAGGATTTTATTTTGGATTGCAATACTATCCTATAACTCTAAACCATGTCCTTAGAGGAGAAAGCGAAATAGAAAGTGCAATCTATGCACACCCATGCGGAATAAAGATAATACCAGCTTCTCTTTCTCTTGAAGAATTGAAAGGTGTTAATATAGACTTACTAAAGGATTGCATCAAAAATTTAAAAAAAGATTTTATTCTTTTAGATTCCGCACCAGGTTTTGGAAGAGAAGCTTTAAGCGTTCTTAAATCTTGTAATGAGGTACTTTTCGTAACAATTCCGTTCATGAATGCTGTAACAGATGTTTGCAAAGCTTTAAATTTGCTTGAAATTTTGAACCTTAAACCATTGGGAGTAGTTGTCAATATGGTTAGGAATAAAAGTTATGAATTAAGAAAAGAGGAAATAGAAGCTTTGACTGGACTAAAAGTTTTAGCGGAAATACCTTACGATCCTTTTATAGAATTGAGTTTAGCGAAAAGTAAACCATCTCTACTTTTTAATCCCTACTCGCCTTCGAGCAGAAGTTTTTATTTATTAGCTAGTCAAATAGTAGGGGAATCGTTTAATTTACCAAAAATTGGATTAAAAGCCAAGATAAAAAATTTCTTCTGGAAACTCTTCTTGTAGATTTAAATTTTTAATCGATTCTTATTAACTAAACTTTATGGAAGTAGAGATTGTAGAGGAAAAAGAAAATCCTTTCTTCAAGAGAATAGAACTAAAATTTATAGTAAAACATCCGAACGCACCTACACCTAGCAAGGAAGAGATTAAAAAATTTTTAGCTTCAAAATATAACACTAGTGAAGAAAAAGTAAAAATTGATTATATAATGGGTAGGAAAGGTTTGCAAGAATCAATAGTTAAAGCTAAAATAGAGAAACATGAAGCATAAGAAATCGGAAATTTGGAAAAAGTACAAAATAGTTGGGAATAAAGTTGAGAGGCTTGGCAAATTTTGCCCTAGGTGTGGAGTAGGAACTTTTATGGCTGTGCATAAAGAAAAAAATGGAAAGATTAGGTATTATTGCGGAAAGTGTAAGCTAACCATTTGGGAGTAATGGGATTGAGAAGCCTAATAAGAGACCTTCTTATTTTCTACATGGTTTATGAAAATTTCAGAAAAATTTTTTATGGAAAAGAATTTTCGGTTTTTTACTTACCTTCCTTAATTTTGCTATTAATCTTTACTATTTGGTTTATTTTAGAAAAAGTTGGGTTAATTCCTAAGAAATTTTAGGAAAAATTAACTAAAAGTTTTTATGGAAATAGAAAGCGTTTGTGTTTACTGCGGTTGTGGATGTAAGCTTGTCTATGTTGTTGAGAACGGAAGAATTAAAAAAGTATTGCCATGCAAAAGCGATAAAGTCAGCTTAGGGAAGCCATGCATAAAAGGTTTAACTATTAGCGAAGTTGTTGACGAAGGAAGAATTTTAAAACCTTATGTTAGGAGCGGTAATAGATTAAAAGAAATTAGTTGGGAAAAAGCTTTGGACAAGATCTATAAAAAATTAAAAAAAGCTTCTAGCCAAGAAGTTATGCTTGTAGGCTCTGGTAAAATAACTAATGAAGATAATTTTGTTATACAAAAATTCGGTAGGCTTGTTCTGGAAACTAATAACATAGATAATTGCTGCGCAAGATTATGTCACGCTGCAACTGTGATGGGATTTAAAGATAATTTAGGAATCGGCGCAGTTCCACATTTTATAGATGACATTATAAAATGCGATTGTCTTTTTATTATAGGCTCAAATCCAGCATCTAATTATCCAATAATTTTCAACAGAATTTTAGAAATGAAAAAAAGAGGAGGAAAAGTTATTACAGTAGCACCACTTTTTTCAGAAACTTCAGAAATCTCAGATCTGCATATCAAAATATTTCCGGGAACAGAAGTTGCACTATTCAACTGCATAATAAATTTATTAATCGAAAAAAACGCTATAAGAAAGGATGCTAAATCTATAAAAAATTTTAATGAACTAAAAAGAAAGGTTAGAAAATACGACCCCAAAACTGTTTCTGAAATATGCAAAGTTAAAGAAAATGTTTTGATAGAAGCAGCTGAGATTATTGCAAAATCAAAAAATTTTGGTGTGATGCACGGAATGGGTATTACGCAACATGTAAACGCAATAGAAAATGTCCATTCTCTCTGCAATCTTGTGATACTTAAGAAAGGTAAGGTCTTCTCTGGAAGAGGGGAGATAAACGTTCAAGGAGCAGGAGATATGTTTGTAGCTCCCAGTTTAATTCAATTTAGTTCTGCAATAAACAGGAGAAATGCCAAAAAAATATGGAAAAAAGACTTGCCTGTAGGAAGGGGTATGAACATAGTAGAAGCTTTCTGCTTAGGGCAAGCTAAGATTGCTTTAATATCAGGTTTCAACCCTGCTCATTCACTACCAAATCTTACAGTTGTTCATAGAAATTTAAGGAAGATGTTTTTAGTTCAGATGGAATCCTATTTTAATTTAACCTCAAGGTTTGCGGATCTTATCTTACCTACTCCAATCCTAATAGAAAGAACCGGAACTATAACTAACGGAGAGAGAATGGTAAGATTTGTAAGAAAGGTAAGAGAACCATTAGGTGAAAGTCTAGCGGAGTGGAAGATTTATTGTAAACTAGCAAAATTGTTCGGAGCAGAAGGTTTTGACTACCAAAATGAATTCGAAATATTCCAGGAAATTGTGAAAATAGTGAAGGCTTATTCCCATCTAAATCCGAAAGATGTTTATAGTGGAAAAGACGTTTATGCCGATAAAAGGATAAAATTTGAGAGGTTCTATCCAGAAGAATTCGAAGGAGTTGAAGAGATAAGAAGCAAAAGGTATCCATTCATACTCTTTACATTCAGGTCGAGATACTTTTTCTTGAGCAATGAAATGACTGGAAAATCCAAAACTTTAAGCAAAATGCCAGATGGTCCTTTCTTCTATATAAATAAAGATGATGCCAAAGAGTTGGGAATAAAAGATGGAGATAGGATTAAGGTAAAAAGTAAAGTAAGTTATTTGATAGGAAAGGCAAAAATAGATAAAAGGATACCTAAAGGTTTTGTTGGAGCACATTTTCATTTCGAAAAACTGCTTATTAACAAACTATTTCCACTCCAATTTGACGAAGAAAGCTTTACTCCAAACTTTAAAACTGTAGCTGTTAAAATCCTAAAATTGTAGTATGCATAAAGCAATAATCGAGATAAGATGCAAAAAACCTTCTTTGGTTAAAAAAAGTTTGGAAGTCGATAGGGAAAATATAAAAATTAAAGCTTTAAGGAAGAAGGTCAAGATTGAAATTTATAATGAAAAAATAAGCCATTTAAAGGGAATTATTAACAGTTATTTAGATTTGATAAAGATGCTTGAGGAGGTTGAAGAAAGTGGAAAAAGTCAGGGAAGAGCTTGAAAAAATACAGCAGCAGTTGCAAAATGTTTTAGTTCAAAAAGAAACTCTAAAAATACAAAAAATTGAGGTCGAAAAAGCGTTAAGCGAAATTGAGAAAAGTAAAGAAAAGTTTGCTTATAAGATAGTTGGGAATGTTATGGTAAAGAAAAATATTGATGAATTAAAAAAAGAATTGAAAGAAAATTTAGAAGGATTGGAGATTAGGATAAAGGGATTGGAGAATTTGGAAAAAAACTTAACAGATAGGCTTAAAGAACTAAGCAAAAAGATAAAAGGTGGTTAGCATGTATGAAGATGTCAAAAAGCTTATGGAAATAATCGTTAACGATAGGACTGTACCTAGAAATATAAGAGCTGCTGTTAAAAAAGCTAGGGATAGCTTAGATGAAAAGGGAGACGATTCTGTAAAGATAAGCACTGCTATTCACATTTTAGATGAAATAATTAACGATCCAAACATGCCAATGTATACAAGAACACAAATTTGGAACATAGTTGGAAAGCTTGAAGAAATTAGGACTAAACTGACTAAAACAAAAAAATAAAGATTTAAGCAGCTATTCGAAATTATTTTTAGATGCCAAAAGTTGATATAACGAAAAAAGCTGAAGAAGAGTATTTGGTTATAGACGAATCGCTTTTAAAAGAAGGAGAAATAGTCAAAGTAAGGATAGAAACTTTAAAAGATTATGCAGACGTAGATAGAATACTTCAATTCCTAAGGGAAGGACAAATTATTTTTTTGAGAATTAAAGAGTTAAGAGAAAAAGACCTTACAGAACTTAAAAGAGCCGTTGAAAAAATAAAAAGGACTTGTGCTGCAATAGAAGGTGATATAGTAGGGGTAGATGAAGATTTTATAATAGTTACACCCAAATTTGCAAAAATTTACAGAGGAAAATCTACTTAAACCAGCTAGTTAAGCTAGATTGTCTTCCTGAAGTAAAAACTTTCTCCAAATTGTCTATAACCTTCTGCACTCTTTCTAAAGAGAAATCATGTTCATCCACCATAAAAGAAATTAGACCTTCTCTATCAGGTCTCTTCCACTCAAGTTTGTAATCAGTAGTTACTTTTGGATTAAGGAAAAAATTAAAAATTTCCTCTGGATCTACATCAAAATTCCACCCTACTCTTTTAATTATTTGGTCCAAGCTGTTGTATCTCCTTACTATTTCCAAAGCTTTTTTAGGCCCTATTCCTTTAATTCCTCCAGGATTGTAATCCGTACCTATCAACAATCCCATAATAATTAGCTTCTCCCTGTTTATTCCAAGAGTTCTCAGAACCTCATCAAGTTTTATGAGTTCTGGTTTAACTTCAACGTAAACTTCCTTTCTAGGTAATTTTCTTTTCCCAGTTAAAGAAAGATTCCTAACCAATCTTAAAGAACCAAACAAAAGCGAATCATAATCTTGAGATGCACTAGCAAATACATCTCCCTTACTTACCATAAATGCGCATTGGGCTTCACCTTCGCTAGGTGCTTGAACAACAGGCAAGCCCATAAGAGTTAAAAGTTGTTTAGATTGTTCTACCATTTCTTCTGTTAACCTAGCAGCTGCCTGAGCATAAGTTTTAGCTGCCTCTCCTTTTTTTAATGCCTCTTTCCACTTTTCTTCAGCCTCTTTTTTCATCTCCTCTCTTTTTTCAATGGTAATTTTTTTAAATTTAGGCGGTTCACCATCAAAAACGAAAACTGGCTTAATACCTGCTTCTATTAGTTTTGCAGTCCTGTAAAAAAGACCGGAAAGATGCGAGGTAATTCTACCCTTCGAATCTCTTAAGGGCTCTCCAGTAATTTTATCTCTTATTATTGAAAGAAACTGATAAATTTGATTATAGGCATCTATTGCTATCCTTTTCCCAGAGAGTTCTATTAACTCAATTTCTTTTCTCGGTATTATATCTCCTAAATTTACACCCATGATTAAAATTTAAAAAGAAAAGTTAAAGGATTACTTCCTTCTCTTTTTCCTTTTTGCTTTTTTCTTTCTTTTCCTTTTCAATTTTTCTTCTTCAGCTTTCAATTCCTGCTCTATTTTCCATTCATCGTATTCCAGCCATACAATGAACAATCCTAGCAGGAATATTAGCGGCGGTAATGCCCCATTTAATACTGTTATGAAATCTGCAAGATTGGTTTTTTCCTGGATTGGAAGGAAAACTGTTGGATGCGGACCTTTCCAAACCCACCAAACGCTAGCAGCCATTAAAAGAAGGCCTATGAACATTTTTGCTATAGGATGCATCTTTACACCTCATTTAAGTTTAAGTTCATACATATAAATGTTTAAGGAAATCGAAAAGTATGGTAAAAGGGCTTTATCAGTTTGTTAGAGAGCTCTGGAAAAGACCTAAAGAAAAATTAGGAGAAATTTTGAAAGAAAGATATATTAAGTGGAGGAGAGAACCTGTAGTTGTAAGAATAGAAAGACCTACTAGAATAGATAGAGCAAGAGCTTTAGGTTATAAAGCAAAAAAAGGGTTTGTTATAGCAAGGGTTAGAGTAAAAAAAGGTGGAAGAAGGAGAAGAAAGTATGGGAGAGGAGGAAGAAAGCCTAGTAAGGCTGGCTTAGTTCATTTTACCCCAGGTTTGTCTTTGCAAACTATAGCAGAACAAAAGGCAAATAAGAAATTTCCTAATCTAGAAGTTTTAGCTTCTTATCCTGTAGGGGATGATGGAATTTACAAATATTTTGAAGTTATAATGATAGACCCTCATAGACCGGAAATTGCTAAGGACAAAAAACTAAATTGGATTTTAAATCAAAGGAAAAGAGTTTTTAGGGGTCTTACACCTAGCGCAAAAAAGAGTAGAAGAGGTAAAAGAAAATAAAGATGAAATTTTACGATCTTCATGTTCATTCTGTATTTAGCGATGGTGAGTCTAAGCTTGAGGAACTAGCAGAAACTGCAAAATTTTTGGGGTATTCTGGCATAGGTTTTATTTTTTACTGGCTTGGAAACGAAGAAAATAAGATATTGGAAAAAAGGGTTAAGGATGTTGGTAAGGAAGTTGGGATAGAAACTTTTATAGGTTACGAGGCAAGAAATCTTAAAGAACTAAGAATCTTGAAAAAAAGAAGAAGAAATTATGACATACTCCTAGTGAGCGGAGGCAACTTAAGGCTTAATAGGATTGCTTGCGAAACACCTGAAGTTGATATACTAGCTCATCCTAACTTGGGAAGAAAAGATGCAGGAATAAATCATATAATGGCTAAGTTAGCTAGAGAGAATTCTACAGCTATAGAGATAAACTTTAGCCTTTTAAAAACGAAAGAAAAAACGCTCGTCATAAAACAATTTGCTGAAATAATAAAAATCTGTACAAAATACGATTGTAATTTAATCTTCTCGAGCGGAGCATTCTCAAAATTTGATTTAAAAGATCCAAAAGTTCTCATATCGCTAGGAAGGGTATTAGGTTTAGAATTGAAGGAGGCGAAATCGTGCGTCTCTCTTATTCCTCAGTCAATCATAAAGAAAATAAAAGAAAGGAGAAGTGAGAAGTGGATAATGCCTGGCGTAAAAGTTTTAAAATGGTGATTAAAAGACTCAAAATACTACCACCAACTCTTAGAGATAAAAGGAGGTACGTAAAGATCAGAATAATTTGCGAAAAAGAAGGTTGTTACAAAAAGTTTATGGAAGAATTTTTAAGAACAATCGAAGAATTTTATGGAGATTTCCAACTTGCATGGATCGACTTAAAGCCAATTAGAAATTTATGCAAAAACAACACTTTTATCTTCAGATGTTTCTATAAAGCGGTTCCGTATCTTATTTTAGCCCTAGGATTAATCTATAAAGTTGAAAATTCAAGGGTAATAATTAAAATAGAAGGTGTTTCTGGGACTTTGAAAAAGTTAAAAAAATAATTGGCAAAATACATAATCATGCCTGAAATATTCCCAGAATATATGGGTTATGATAGAACTATAGCAGTTTTTTCTCCTGATGGCAGACTTTTTCAAGTCGAATATGCGAAAGAAGCCGTAAAAAAAGGAAGTACTGTCCTCGGTATAGTTTTCAAAGACGGTGTACTCTTGGTTTCTGTAAAACCATCAATTCCTTTGCTCGTGCCTTCAAGCGCTGAAAAGATTTTTCCAATAGACGACCATATAGTAAGTGCTGCAGCTGGCTTGTTAGCTGACGCCAGAAATTTAGTTAGGCTTGGGAGGATAAGGGCACAAATCCATAGATTAACTTTTGATGAACCAATAGATGTTTGGGGGCTAGCTAGGGTTATAGGGGATAGAATGCAGTTATCCACTCTATATGCTGGGCTTAGGCCATTCGGTGTTGGGTTACTTATAGGAGGAGTTGACAAAACAGGACCTCATTTGATAGAGTCAGACCCCTCTGGGATGCTATACGAATGGAAGGCAAGAGCTATAGGCAAGGGAAGTAATGTTGCAAATAAAATTTTAATTCAGAAATGGAAAGAAAACTTAAAATTAGAAGAAGCGCTAAAACTTGGTATAGAAACTATAAAAAAGAGCGAAAAGGTTGCGGATGAATCTTTAATAGAAGTTGCAATAGTCGAAAAAGGAAAGAAATTTAGATTAACAACAGTTGATAAAGTAAAAATTTAGGTGAAAAGCTTGGTAGTAAGTTTGGAAAAAGCAGTAGTTGCTAGACTTAGAATTAAGGATCAAAAATTTGAAATTTTGGTAGACCCAGATAAAGCTTTAGAATTTAAAAGTGGGAAAAAGATAAGCCTAGATGATATATTGGCATTTCCAGCTATTTATAGGGACGCTAGAAAAGGTGAACAAGTTCCACGAAAAGATTTACAAGAAGTTTTCGGAACTACAGATGTTTATAAAATTGCTGAAAGGATTGTAAAAGAAGGTGAAATTCAGCTAACAGCAGAACAAAGAAGAAAAATGATAGAGCAAAAGAAAATGCAAATAGCAACTTTAATATCAAAAAGGGGGATAAATCCACAAACTAATACACCCCATCCGCCACAAAGAATTTTGCAAGCCATGAAGCAAGTTGGCGTTAAAATAGATCCATTCTTGGATGCAGAAAGCCAAGCTCAAAACGTTTTGAAAGAAATTAGAAAAGTTCTTCCCATTAAATTTGAAAAAGTTACTTTTAAGATAAAAATACCACCACAATTCTCAACAAGGTGTTATTCTATACTTAAAACTTATGGTGAGATTAAAGCAGAAAATTGGCTTTCTGATGGTTCTTTAGAAATTGAGATAGAAATATTGGCTGGTGTCCAAGACGAATTCTTTAATAAATTATCAAACCTTACGAAAGGGCAATTTGAATCAAAGGAGATTAGGAGGTGTGAATTCTGACTGAGATAAGGCAAATAGTATTACCAGGAGAATTTTTAGCTGAAAGAGAAGGTAGAAAGCTTGGAATAGGAGTCTATTGCGAAGGAGGAAAGGTTTTTTCTAAAAGAGTCGGAATACCAAAGATTACAGAGACAGAAATTTCTGTAATACCGTTGGCTGGGGTTTATTCGCCAAAGGTTGGAGATAAGGTAATAGGGATTATACAAGATGTAGAAGTATCTGGCTGGGTTGTCGACATAAATTCCCCTTACTTAGCTTTTTTACCATTAGCGGAAGCTGTAGAAGAATTTGTCGACATTTATAGAGTCGATTTAAGCAGGTATTTTGATGTTGGAGATGCGATTTTTTGTAGAATCTCGAAGGTAACGAAACATAAAATAATTCAAGTAAGCATGAAACAGCCTGGAACCAAAAAATTAAGAGAAGGTACTATAATCCATATAACACCGACAAAGGTAGCTAGGGTTATAGGGAAAGGTGGTAGCATGGTAAACTTGATAAAAGAAAGGACTGGTTGCGAGATACTAATAGGACAAAACGGAAGAATTTGGATAAGAGGCAGGAATAAACTAAAAGCTATTAAGGCTATTTTGATGATAGAAAAAGAATCGCATATTTATGGGCTCACTGAAAAAGTAAAGAAGTTTTTAGAACATGAAAAAGTGTGAAAAGAAATTGATAGAAAATGGAAGAAGGTTAGACGGAAGAAAGCCAGAGGAAGCAAGAGAAATCGAAATGCAAGTTGGTATTATAGAAAAAGCTGATGGGTCTGCTAAAGCTAGGTTTGGCAAAACTATTGCAATAGCAAGCGTCTATGGTCCTAAACTTTTGCATCCAAAACATCTTCAAGATATAGAAAAATGTACACTAAGAGTTAGATACGCCATGGTGCCATTTTCTGTTGACGAAAGAAAACCTTATGGGCCTGATAGAAGAAGTATAGAATTATCAAAGATCATAAGAATAGCTCTTGAGCCGGCAATTTTTCTAGAGGATTTCCCAAGAACTGTTATTGATGTATTTATCGATATAATGCAAGCAGATGGTTCGACTAGAGTTACAAGCATTAACGCAGCTTCTCTAGCCTTAGCTATAGGCGGAATCCCTATGAGAGATTTAGTGGCGGCTTGCTCTGTTGGTAAAGTTGATGGAACTTTAGTCGTTGATTTAACTGGAATAGAAGATAATTGTTGCGAGGCTGACGTTTCTTTTGCTATGATGCCTTCAAAGAACAAAATAACTTTGCTACAAATGGATGGGCTTTTAACGAAAGAGGAATTGTTAAAGTTGATAAATATGGCAAAAGAGACTTGTCTAAAAATTTATGAAAAACAAAAAGAGACTTTGAAGAATAAGTTTAAGGGGGAAGTTGAATGATAGAGGAAGAATTTGTGAAGGAATTATTGAAAAAGAAGAAAAGGGCTGATGGAAGAAAATTTGATGAATTTAGAAAAATTCAAATAAAAGAAGCTCCTATAGAGAAAGCAGAAGGCTCTGCCCTCGTAAAACTAGGAAATACTTGGGTTGCTGCTGGAATAAAGCTAAATGTAGGTACACCTTTTCCTGACACTCCAGACCAAGGAATATTAATAGTTAATGCAGAATTCTCGCCGATAGCATCTCCGGAATTCGAACCTGGACCGCCTACGGAAGATGCTATAGAATTGGCTAGAGTAGTCGATAGATGTTTAAGAGAGGGCAAAGCGATAGATTTAAGCAAATTAGTTTTAAAAGAAGGGGAAAAAGTATGGTGTGTTTTTGTAGATATACATATTTTAAACCATGATGGAAATCTGTTGGATGCTGCAGCTCTTGCTTCTATGTTAGCATTGAAAAATACAAGAATGCCAAAGCTTGATGAGGAATTTAATGTTATAAGAGGTGAATATGAAGGAAAACTTCAGGTTGAGCATGTACCTCTCTTGGTAAGCATTTGTAAGTTCGGCAATGATTATCTTATAGATCCCACTTATTTAGAAGAAAAAGTAATAGACGGAAAATTGACTTTCGGAATTAGAGAAGATGAAAAAATTTGCGCCATTCAAAAGCAAGGAAAAGCTGTATTCGATTTTGATGAAATAGAAAAAATTATAGACCTTGCAATTTTAAAATCAAAGGAACTTAGGAAATTTTATGGGAATTAAACATATAACAAAAAAATTAAAGCTAGCTGTTTTTAGAAAGATAAGACAAGCACCAAGATGGGCTGATATAAGAAAATTTGGGTTAAAAAGAGCTAGAACTAGAAGGATAAGAGTAGATAAAATTAAAAGGTGGAGAAGGACTAGAATAAAAATTTAGCTCCAGCAATCTTGCGTATTTTTGCAAGTTTCTTCTATTGGCACAGCTCCTAAACAAAGACCTTTAACTGTTACATAACTTTTTCCTCCTAGATCCAAAGCTGTGTCAATGATGTCAGTTTTGTTCACCTCTATCATCTTACTTTCTCCTTTAGTTAAAGTAACAGTTGCGTTAAAATTGGCATAACTTCCATCGCTTAACAGAATGCTGGACAAAGTAACGTTTTCAGGCCCCTCGTTTGTTACAAATATTTTATTAGCGTCCTCAAAAACTTTTAGGCTTAACCTATTAACTGCACATCTAATTTGGTACTCAGTAGCTGCTTGGACTTGTTGAGTTGCTGTTTTTGAGAATGTGGTTAGCCAGACAGAAATTATACCACCTATAGCAACTGTAAAAGCTATTAACAAAACTGCTGCAACGAGCGGACTTATACCTTTCATCCTTTATAAAGTTTATCGTGGAAGATATATAAAATTGCATAAAAATCAAAAAGTATGGAAAAAATAGTAACCATTAATTTAAGAAAAAAATTTCTTAAAAAATCCAGAACCAAAAGGAGGAAAGTTTGTATAAACTTTATAAGAAAAATTGCTGAAAGAATTGCTAAAGGCGAAGTTAAACTGCACGAATCAGTAAATAGAAAATTGTTTGGGTGTAAAAAATTGCCAAGCAAAATAAGGATAAAGGTTAAGAAAGAAGGTGAGGTTTTCTGGGTATATGCGGTTGATTGAATGATTATTCAACTAGATTTTTTTGGAGATCCGAACGTTGGTCTTTTTGGTAAAGCTAACGACGATTTTTGTCTTATTGGAAAAGATATTCCAACTAAAAAAATTAGAAAAGCCTTAAAAGTCAAAGTTTATAAATTAACGCTTCTACATACCTCTCTTATCGGTTTATTTTGCGCATTAAATTCAAACGGAATAATAGTACCAGCTTTGGTAGCAGATGAAGAAATAGAAAAATTAAGGAAAATTTGTAGAGAGTTTTCGATAAATCTATGCATCTTAAAATCAAAGTATACTGCTTTAGGTAATCTAATAGTTTGTAACGACGAAGGCGCTATAATAAGCAAAGTCTTTACTAGAAAGCAGAAAGAATTAATAGAAGATTGTCTGGGAGTTGAAACAGTCTTTGGAAAAATAGCTGGTTTGAACATAGTTGGTTCTTGCTGTTTTGCAACTAACAAGGGTTGCTTGATCCATAGAGATGCTAAGGAAAGTGAAATAAAAAAAGTAGAGAAAGTGTTAAAGGTTGAATGTGCTATCGGAACTGTAAATTCTGGCTCACCATTTATTTCTTCTGGTCTAATCGCAAATTCGAATGGAGCTATAATAGGAAGTAGGACAACTGGTTATGAACTGAGTAGAATAATGGAAGCTCTAAAGCTAACCTAAGGTGCCTTTACCTTTTTTACAATGGGGGGTCTAACTTTTACAAAAATTCTGCTACCACAATAGGGACATCTAATAGTTTCCAATTTCGGAATTATCTTCTTACAATTTATGCATTTATACATTATCTCTCCTCTCTAAACGGCAAATAGGCACCACCAGCAAATTTAGCCCCACACTTTTTACAAAACCAAATACCTGTACTTAGTCTTTTTACATAAGGCATTTTGCAGCGAGGGCAAATATGCCTTTTTCTTTGTAATTTTTCTATAGCAGCAACTATCTCTCTAACCTTTTTCCCATACCTAGCTCCAAACCTTCCAGCACTCCCAACTTTTTTTGTTCTCATTTTTTAATCCTCCTTATTTTAAATTCTCTCTTTGGCGATAAAGCTAAGAGTATTTGTTTAATTTGGCTCTCAGTAATTAAATTTTTAATTTTTCCTTCTTGATAAAGCTGTATCAAATAATTTTCTATCTGTGTCGCAAGCAAAGGTTTGACAAGCTTTACTCTAGCCAACCTTTCTCTAGCTTTAGCAGTTAAAATCTTCCTTAATATATTCTTCCTAGCCTCCTTTAACATTTTTTCATTTCCTTCCAAACTTCATAAGCAATCCTATCGAGCAAGCTTTGACCTTTTGGTGTTATTTTTCTTCCTTTTTTATCAACCTTTTCTACCAAACCAGCTTCTTCTAGCCTTTGCAAAATTCTCCTTATTATAGCCCCTGAAGCTTTTCTAAAACGAGGTGGTCTTCTTCCTCTCCTTTTTCTACCACCATAATACGTTCTTAACCTTTCAACCCCAACAGGCCCGTCTAAATAAATCCTTCTTAAAATAGAGGCTGCCCTTATATACCAAAAATCAGGCTGATCTGGCGGCCTCTCTTTATGACATCCAGATTTTACAAAATCTATCCATTTTGGTTTTTCGAGTTCTTTAAATTCCTTCAATTTTTCCTTAAGTTTTTCTATGAGTTTATTTGCTGGGACGTCCCTAACAGTTACCATACAATAAAATTTCATGAAAATCTTAAAGTTCTTTTTGGTTTATACGGATACCTATAGATCTTTCCGCATGAAAGACATCTTACAATTCTTATTTTTCTCTTGCTATCGAGCCTAACCCTTGCAGTTTTTCCAAAAATAAAAATTGTGTTGCAGACTTTGCAAAAACTTCTTTTTATCTCTTTCGGCAGTCTAACATTATATCTTTTTCCTATAGTTCTTAACAACTCTACATACCTTCTGGATCTTTCAGGATTTTTCTCAAATTCTTTTTTGGCAAGCTCGAAAAGGATTCTTATCCTCTCCTTAGCTATTCTTCTCTGCCATGCTGGTTTTCTTCCTCTCCTCACTAAAAATTTAAATAGGTTGCGTTATTATTAATAATAGCTCTTTTTATAGAATAAAAACAGGTGAGAATTATGGCACAAGCTGCTATAGGTCAGTTAGGAGGTCAGCCAGTATTAATCTTGCCAGAGGGTACTTTAAGACAAATAGGTAGAGATGCTCAGCGTAACAATATAGCTGCAGCTAAGGCAGTTGCAGATGCCATAAGAACCACTCTAGGCCCAAAGGGAATGGATAAGATGCTAGTCGATTCTCTAGGAGATATAACTATTACTAACGACGGTGTAACAATCTTGGAAGAAATGGAAATAGAACATCCAGCAGCAAAGATGATGGTAGAAGTAGCAAAAACTTTGAACGAAGAAGTTGGCGATGGCACTACAACAAGCGTTGTAATAGCTGGGGAGCTTTTGAAGAAGGCAGAAGAATTGCTCGATCAAAATATTCATGCAACTGTAATTACAAAAGGTTATAAGCTAGCTATGATGCAAGCCTTAAAATACCTTGAAGAGATGGCTTTGCCGGTTTCTTTGAAAGATGAAGAATTACTCAAAAAAATTGCATTAACTGCAATGAGCGGAAAAGCCATAGAAAAGGCTTCGCCAAAAATTGCTGAAATAGTAGTTAAAGCTGCAAAAATAGTAGCAAGAGAAGAAAATGGAAAAATCAAGATAGATAGGGATGATATAAAAAGAGTAAAAAAACATGGAGCTAGCGCTGAGGAAACAGAACTTATAAGAGGAATTGTTATCGATAAAGAAGTTGTTCATCCAGGAATGCCTAAGAGGATAAAAGATGCAAAGATAGCTTTATTAGATTGTCCTTTAGAAGTTAAAGAAACAGAAACCGATGCGCAAATAAGGATTACTTCACCAGAGCAGCTACAAGCTTTTGTCGAGCAAGAACAAAAGATGATAAAAGACATGGTAGATAAAATAGCTTCTGTAGGGGCTAATGTTGTATTTTGTCAAAAAGGTATAGATGATCTAGCACAACACTATCTGGCAAAAAAAGGAATACTTGCTGTCAGAAGGGTTAAAAAGTCGGATATGGAAGCGTTAGCAAAAGCTACGGGAGGTAAAATAGTTACGAACATAGAAGATCTTACAGAGAAAGATCTAGGTTATGCAAAATTGGTTGAAGAAAAGAAACTTGCTGGAGAAGCGATGGTATTCGTTAGAGAATGCAAAGACCCTAAGGCTGTAACAATTTTGGTAAGAGGAAGTACAGAGCATGTAGTTGACGAAGTAGATAGAGCAGTGGAAGATGCTGTCGGAGCAGTAGTTTCTGCTTTGGAGATAGGAAAAGTAGTCCCAGGCGCTGGAGCGCCAGAAGTTGAAGCAGCCAGAAGATTAAGAAAATTTGCAGAAAAATTCTCTGGAAAAGAACAATTAGCTATCCTAGCTTTTGCAGAAGCTCTAGAGATAATACCAAAAACACTAGCTGAGAACGCAGGATTAGATCCTATAGATATGCTAGCAAAAATAAAAGCGATGCACGAGAAAGGAAAAACAAACTATGGATTAGACGTCTTCGAAGGGAAAGCGAAAGATGCCATAGAAATGGGAGTGATAGAACCTCTAAAAGTAAAGACTTGTGCAATTAAATCTGCTACAGAAGCTGCAGAAATGATTTTAAGAATAGACGACGTAATAGCTGCAAGAAAAATAGAAACTGAAACTAAGAGGCCTGAAACAGGAGAAACTTCAGAATACTAGGCTTTTAATTTTCTCTTTTTTAATTTATTTTATGGACAAGGGAAGTCTTGAGACTCTTTCTTCTGAAATAAACTCTCTTCTTATTGCGTTAAAGCATTTGCAAAAAAAGATTGAAAACGTCGAGGAAAAAGCTAAGTTCGATATAAGAGATTTCTATAAGGATATGGTAAGCATGCTAAGGATAAATCAAGAAATAATAGCGGAAGTTGTTAAAGCAAACGATGCTCTAAGGCTAGAAATTTCAAAATTAATACCAAAAATTAGCGATCTTGTGGAAAAAATTGATGAAATGTTGTCTTTGGTAAAAGCTGCTGCGGAAGGAGAAACTAAAGAAGAGAAGGAAGAAACTACAACAAAAAGATTGGATGAGCTTATAAGTTATAGTAGGAGGCTCGTTGAAACTAATCAGCTTTTGTTAAGCACATTAGAAGAACTTAAAAGGAAGTTTCCACCAACTATCAGAAAGCTTCCCAGAAAAATATGAAAAGCCAAGTCAACATAATTTCCGCAATTCTAATTTTGGGTATAAGTGTTGGCCTTGTTTCATTAGCTTATACCTGGGGTTTACCGTTGATACAAAAAAGAAAGGATACGACAAAATTCGAATCCCTTTTTTCTTTGTTTGATCCTTCAAACCCAAATTCTTTAGAAAGGTTAATAACTAGCATAGCTAATAAGGGTGGTGAGGAAATTGTAACGTTACCTTACGAAGGCATATGGATAATTAACGAAAGAGAGAATTCGATAGCTTTAATGATAGATTCAAAAATAAGTGGAATTGCTCCAGATACTTATGTTTCCTTATTGCCAGGGGGTTCTTGTCCTTCTGGCTCAAAAGGAAGATTAGGAGTTGATGAACCATTTGAAGTATGCTGTTTCTCGAAATCGATGGGAACAATCTTCAACATAACCTTTAAAATCTGGTTTAGAGATCTTGTTGATGAAAACGGAAGGATTTACAGATTAAAAATATTCCCATTAGGGTCTTCTTCTTTAAAATCAAAAAACCTTTTACTAAGGTTTGATCCAACCAATTCCTTTGAAAAAGAAGATTTAGTGCAAAAATCTGTAGGCATATTGCTTAGATGAAATCCCAAACCCTTCTCCTGCAATTTTTACTTTTCTTCATAATTGGCTTAACAATTCTTTCGATGCTTGGAAATTTCTTTTCCATCCACACAGCCAAAAGCGAAGAATATCTTGAAGAAGATTCTATGAAAGCCGTTTCTTCTCTAATTTCAACCTATATTTTGAATCTAATCTCCCTAAATGCTAACTCTTCAAACATAACTTTATACTTTTCCAATTTTTCTAGACTAAAGGATTTTGAGATAAGTTTAAAGAAGGAAGAAATTGTAATAAGATCTCCAAAGGGAATTTTTGTTGAAAGTCCAATCCACAAGTTAGGTGAAAGTACCGATTTTGAAGGAACAAAAAATTTACTTTTCTTAACTTTTACTTACGACAAGGAGAAAAATAAATTAGAGATAAGATGAAAATAGACCTTTTTAATTTGCTAAAAAAAGGTTACCAAATAAAAACAAGAAAGAAAAGGATAGAGAAAAAGGAAGAGGTAAAAATTGAGGTTGAGGGTTTAAAATTGCCATCTTTTACTTTTGGAGAAATACCGCTAAGAGTTGAGCGACCTATAAAGAGAAAAAGATATGTTTACCCATTAATACCTAGAACTCCTTCTAAAAATGAACCAATATTTGCTTATGCTAGAATTGAATGGAATGATGAAAAGAAAAGGTACGAGTATAAAGTGGTTGAACCACCGCTCACGGAGAAGTTGAAAAATATAATGAAAAGAATAAAAGAACTTTTGGAACAAAGATTAGATATAGACTTCTCTAAGTTAAGAAAAGCTGAAGCTATGGAATACATAAGCAAAGAAATAGATGCTATAATAGAATATTTCAAATTTGTCATTTCTCCTACTGAAAAGTTAATTCTAAAGTATTACATCCAAAGGGATTTTGTAGGATTAGGAAAAATAGAACCGTTGATGCAAGATCCTAATATAGAAGATATAAGCTGCGATGGTGTTGGAATTCCAATTTTCGTTTTCCATAGAAATCCAGAAATAGGGTCTGTTGTTACTAATGTTGTATTTGAAGATGCGGAAGAATTGGATTCTTTTATAGTAAAGCTTGCCCAATTATGCGGAAAAAGCGTTTCTGTTGCTGAGCCATTAGTAGATGGTACCTTACCAGATGGTTCAAGACTCCAAGCAACCCTGGCAACTGATATAGCTAGAAGGGGAAGCAATTTTACTATAAGAAAATTTACGGAAAAACCCCTAACCCCAATACATCTTTTAAAGTACAATACGATAAGCATAGAAGCTTTGGCCTATCTCTGGTTATGCGTAGATTATGGTAGAAGTATACTTATATCTGGCGGAACTGCTACTGGTAAGACTACTTTATTAAACGTGTTAAGTCTCTTCATTAGGCCTGAAAGGAAAATAGTTTCAATAGAAGATACTGCGGAGCTTAGGCTACCACATCCTCACTGGGTTCCTGCTGTTGCAAGGAGTCCGATAGCTGAAGAAGGAAGAGGTGCCGTAGATATGTTCGATTTATTAAAAGAAAGTTTAAGACAAAGACCCGATTATATAGTTGTTGGGGAAGTTAGAGGGAGGGAAGCTTACATTCTATTCCAACAAATTTCAACAGGACATCCAAGTTTAGCAACCATACACGCTGAGAACATTTATAGGCTAATGGACAGATTAACAACGCCTCCAATATCTCTACCACCATCCCTGGTTTCAAGCTTAGACATAATTATCTTCTTACAAAGGGTTAGGATAAAAGAAAGATCTGCAAGAAGGGTAAAGGAAGTGTTAGAAATAACAGGCTACGATCCGAATAAGAAATTGCCAACTTATAACGTAGTCTTCAAGTGGAACCCTGTCTTGGATAAGATAGAAATAGCAGGCAAAAGCTATGTGTTTAGGAAGATATGCGAAACTACTGGAATGGCTGAAAAGGAGTTGATAGATGAGTTTAAAAGAAGGTGTTTTGTGTTGAAATGGATGGAAGAGAAAAATGTGCTAGATTATAAGGATGTATATAAAGTAGTTACAACCTATTATGCTTCACCTAATAAAGTATTGGCTCTTATAAGGAAGGGGTTATAATGCAGTTTTTTAGGAAAGCAAGTTTTATCCTATTCGGAGAATTGGCCGAAAAATTTTTGGATTTTTTTCCAGACCTTAAGCTAGATCTAAAAAGAGCTAGATTAAAATATTCCGCTCAAGAATACTTAACGCTTGCCATAATGACATCTTTCATAATTTTTCAAGTTGAAACACCAATTTTTGCTTTTGTTTATGGGTTTCTTTTCAAAAATTTCTCCTTTGCATTTTTTATGGCATTAACAACATCGTTATTTCTTACCATCTCTTTCTTTTTTCTTTTCATAAACTATCCAAAGATGGTAGCTGGAAAAAGGTCTAAACAGATTGAAACAAAACTGCCCTTTGTTGCTATTCATTTATCTGCTATATCAAAATCGAAACTTCCGCCAGCAAATATGTTCAAAATCTTGACTAAGTTTAAAGAATATAAGGAAGTCAATGAAGAATTTAACTCTATTATAAGAGATACAGAGATTTTTGGACTTGATATAGAGACTGCTCTTGAAAGGGCTTCTGAGAGAAGCCCGTCAAAAAATCTAAGGGAACTTCTCTGGGGGATTCTGTCAACTATAAGAGCTGGTGGAGAACTTTCCGTATACCTAAGGGAAAAAGCGAAAGAATTTATGGCGATTTATAGGGAAAGGCTTAACGATTTTGCAAAAAACTTAACACTTTACATAGAGATTTATCTTACAGCAATAATACTAGGGACTATCTTTTTCGTCATATTAACAGCAATAATGGCTGGAATAGCTGGAGTTGGTGAAAACATAATTTTCTTGCAAAGTCTTATGACCATTGGAATGGTACCACTGATATCCTTAATATTCATTTATCTCATAAAAGCTAGCTCACCTGGTGGTGTAGAATGATAAACCTCAAGTTCTTACTAATTTCTTTTTTAATCTCAGGCTTTCTTTTACTCATAGCCATAGCAACTCATGATATAGGAGCTATAGGAAATGCTGTAATCTTATCTGCTTTCATAATTATAACACCACAAATAGTTATCAGTTATAAGAAATTCAGAGAAATAAAGGAGATGGAGGAAAAATTTCCAAGCTTCTTAAGAGATTTAACAGAAGCTATAAAATCAGGTTTACCTCTATCTAAAGCGATCCAAAGTGTAAAAAACGTAAATTATGGAAGATTAAGCAAAGAGGTAAGAAAAATGGCAAATCAAATAAGCTGGGGAATCCCTGTGGAGAAAGTATTAAGACAATTTGCTGAAAGGGTAAAGAAAAGTAAACAATTACCGATAGCTGTTGACATAATAATAGAAACTTATAGAGCGGGTGGCGATATAGCTTCTACTTTAGATTCTGTTGCGGAAAGCTTAGTCATGCTACAAGAAGCAGAAAGGGAAAGGAGGATGATGTTAAATCAATACGTTACAATTATGTATGCTGTATCTCTCATCTTTATAGGAATAGTTGCTGGTATAAACAGATTTTTAACTCCAATTTTTAAGGTAACTGCCGCCACAACAGGCTCTCAAATAACCATGATAAATCCATGCGAAAATTGCATACCTTACGTAACTCCAACAACAATACCTTGCTTTATTTGCCATATTTACCAAACCATTTCAAAAACTCTTTTTTCCATACCAGAAACCTCTCCCTCTTCTTATTATATTTCCCTATTCTTCGTAACTGCAATGGTCCAAGCTTTGTTTGCTGGCCTAATTATTGGTGTTATAAGCGAAGGTTCTACAGCTGCTGGATTTAAACATAGTCTTATACTAGCTGCCCTAGTTTTTGGTTCTTTTAGTATCTTAATAAGGCTTGGAATTATAATATGAAAGGACAGCTTTCCTACGAATATTACGTTTCTCTATTGATTTTTTTATTAGCATCGTTTTACGTAATGCTAAAAATCAACCAATACCTACCTCCTTTTAAAGAATTCGTACTAAAGCAAAGGATTTATTCAGAGGCCTATCAGCTAAGCGAAATTTTGGTAAATGATCCTGGAGAACCACCAGATTGGAACTTGAGTAATGTAAAAAGAATAGGGTTGCAACACCAACTAAAGAAAAAGAACCTAGTTTCGTCTTATAAAATAAATTTGTTGAATGAAAGCTGTGAAAAATTTGGATACTCTTTTATAAAGGATAAGCTTGGTGTCCCTCAAGATGTTGATTTTAGATTAAGCGTCTTTAAGGACGATAAATTACTAGTAAGTTGCGGAATTGACAAGAGGTATTCTATAAAGGAAAGTTTATCTAGAACGGTTTACATCGACGGGAAAGATTATGGCAAGGTTGTTGTCGAAGTATTTAAGTAAATCGCAAATTTCTATTACTGAAGTCGTAGCTTCGATTTTAATTTTATTCGTTTTTTTATCGACCTTATCGTTAAGAGAAGTTAGAAGTAGGTGGGAAAATGCAATTTTAAGCATTACTGGAAGAGATGTTAGTTTTGTTACAAAAGCTATAGAAAATACATCCAAGCTTCTTACTCAAAAAAACTATAAAGAAATCGTTTCAAAATTGGTAGCTCCTGTCGTAGCAGAGATAGATCTGGAAAATTGCATAAAAGATGAAATTCTCATAGCTTGCAATTGCACGAATGAAACTGTAGGTCTGCTAGAAAATAATATTGGTAAACTCATTTTGAACGGAAGGGAGATAAAAATTCATTTTCTGATGAGTCTGCTCTCACCAATAAACCCCGCTTCAGACGCTTTATTGATATGGGGCTACAAAAACTTAGAACCTTATGAGAAGGAACTAAAAAATTACCTTAAAAGTGGCAAGGGGATAATCTTAGTCGGGGATTTTGGGGATGCGCCAGATGAAACTTCAAAACAAATATTTGGATTAGAAAAAGCTACTTATTCCTATTCTTCGCTTTCCGACTTTTATTTCATGGATAGTAACCCTAACTATCCTAATTACCAACTCTTCAAATTCTTTTTCCATATCCCATTACCAATCTTTACGTTTAAGGAAAAAGAAGTTTCTTTTGAAGGAATAACCAAAACTGTAGAATGCGGAAATATTTCTATAAGGGATTCTTTTTATGAGTTTTGCATATGGAATGAAAGCGGAATTCTTGTAGACCAAGATGGGGATTCTTTATTAGATGAGTTTGTAGAAGAAAGAGAGAATTTTTGGCTTGATCAAGAAAGACATTTTAACTTTACCTTAAGTTATTTAACAGAAAAAGAAATTTATGTGAGTTTTGATTATGGTTATAATTTTTCTGATATACTTAAAGGAAAGAGCAATGTAACGCTTCCAGAACAATCAAGAGATAGAATCACTCTTGCATCTTCTTTTAACAATCAACTTATTCCTGCTTGTGTTGTAAATTCAACGCTTGGAAGAAACGTGTGGATAACGAATCTTACCAAAACTTATTTTAGCGATGATAAAAGACTTTTACTTCTTTCCGCATTAGTCTATTCTTCTTCGAAAAAGAAGATTGGAAAAATTAGAAGAGGAGTTTCGATACCAATTTTAATAGTTTCGAATAAAGATATGTTAGAAACTTGCGTTATTAACCTAAAACTCTATTATCCTTACTAACTTTTTAATTGAAAAAACCCAATTTTAATTAGGTGAAATTGTGGCTGCAAAGAAGAAGAAAAAGAAGGCCGCTAAGAAGAAAAAGAAAAAAGCTAAGAAGAAGAAAGCCAAAAAGAAGAAGAAAAAGAAAAAGTAAAACTTAGTTGATTATTTTTCTTTTCGATTTTTTCTTTTTCTTTTTTAATCAATAGCCCCGCCCGGATTCGAACCGGGGTCTCCGGGTTTCTTCCTCATCAATCAGAGCTTTGGCGAGACCAAAGCCCGGCATCCTTGACCGCTAGACGACGGGGCTATGCTATAAGGATATTAAAAATTTGATTTAAATTTTTAACTCAAAAGAGCGAGTAAAGTTCCGTTTAGAATTCTACCATACCTCGACAAGTTTTCTATAGGTTTTGCTTTTTTTCTGTAAAGATATAAAGAGTAGATACCATCTCCAACATTCCACACTATAGGTATTACTGGATTAAAGATACCAGAAAGGTTTGCAGCTATCCTCATATATCTTAAAAACTGATACGGGAAGAATTTCTCTTCTTTATACAAATAATTGGAAGCCATTCCATCTATAACACCCCAGGTAATCAATATTCCTTTTATCCACCCTACGAAAGAAGAAGCTACCTTAAAAACTAATGCAGCTATTATGATAAGAGGCCATGAGATTATTTCTTTTATTCTCCTTTTGACTTTACTCCATCTTTTAATTTTCCTCTTTCTCATGGCTTATTTTTAATTTAGGTTAAGATTTTAAAACTTTATCCCTCTGCACTTAACTAAGATTATGTATAAGCAGGTTATAATATTGAGAAAAGATTTGAAGTGGAGCGAGGGGAAAAGAATAGCCCATGCGATTCATGCTTCTTTAGGAGCCTTGGAAAAAGCTAATAAAAGAATAGTTAAAAAATGGGTGAAAGAAGGGGCAAAAAAAGTTGTTTTAAAGGCAAAAAATCTAAAGCAACTTAAGAGACTAAAGGAGAAGGCAGAAAAATTAGGATTGCCTTGTTGTATGGTAAGTGATGCAGGAAGGACTCAATTAAGAAAAGGAACTGTAACTGCACTAGCTATAGGGCCTGAAAGAGAAGAGTTAATAGATAAGGTTACTGGAAAGTTAAAGTTGTTTTAGTATGTTTAAGTTACTAACAACTTTCTTAGGGATAGTTCAACTTCCATTACTTTTCTTATTTTCATTCTGGCTATTTTTACTAGCCAGAAGAGGAAAGACTTCAAAAAATAAAATCTATTATCCAAAAGTTACCATTATAATACCTACTTTTAACGAAGAAGACAAGATCGGCAAATGCCTAGCTTCGATATTTAACTCAGAATATCCAAAAGAAAAGCTAGAGGTTATAGTAGTAGATGAAGGACAAGATAAAACTGCAGAGATAGCAAAAAAGTTAGGTGCAAAAGTCATAAAGGTAAAGAAAGCGGGAAAAGCAATAAACTGCAACAAAGGTTTAAAAAAAGCCAAGGGAGAAATCGTAATTTTTATGGATGCTGACACAAGGTTAGAAAAAGATTCTATAAAAAAATTGGTTCAACCATTTGCAGATAAAAAAGTTGGAATATCACAGGGAAATGTCTTGGTAAGCAATAAATCAAGTTTGTTGACAAAATTTCAGGAAATAGAGTACAAATTTGTTAATAAAATTAGGGATGCCCATTTAAGCAACAGAATACCCTTTCCCTATGTCTGGGGTTGCTTTTTAGCTTTTAGGAAGAAAGTTTTAGAAGAGATTGGTGGTTTTGAAGCAGATACTATGGCTGAAGATAACGATGCTATGATAAGGATCCTTAAAGCTGGTTATGAAATAGCTGTCACAAAAGCAAAAGCTTATACAAACGTTCCAACAAAAATTGCTGAGTTAATAAAACAGAGACTTAGATGGTTAAAAGGAACGTTCCAACTTGGAATTAAGCATAAGGACATCATTTCTCTTAAGTATGGAAATTATTTTTTATTCTTATACCCATTCTGGCCGATTTATGGCTTACTCTATTTTCCACTGCTCCTCTACCTCTTTTTCTTCTGGCTTTTTAAGATAAACAATTTGCTAGATTTATCTATTTATCTACTAAATTGGTTTACTTTTCTAGGGCCCTTCTACTGTCTTTTTAAACTTCCTCAATGGGGTTTTGAATTCTACATTCTTATCGGCTGTTTAGTAGGATTAGTCAGCTTTACACTTCTCTTCCTAAGCTTAAATCCAAGAGGTAAGAATCTTCTTTATCTTTTTATCTTCCCCATCTATGGCACATTTTTCTTAAATTTCATACTCTTCCTTAGCTCTTTTTACATAATTTTATCTAAAGAAAAGAAGTTTGTTAGATAGTTATTCTTTACCAAAAAGACGTTTGAAAATCGACAGTATTTTTAGGCTGCCCCATTTAGGAGTTCTAAACCATTCCTTCTTTTTACCTATTAATGCTTCGAAGAATGCTATCGAAGATGCAAAAGAGAGTAAGACGCCAAAAGTGAGACTGGTAAAGAGAAAGTAAAATATTTCTTTTAACTTTCCATTTCTTTTAAGGCCAAGAGCTCCTATAGTAAAGTATCCTCCTGTAAGAGCGAAAATTGTAAAGAATCTTATGGCATCAATAACAGAAAATGGCTTAGGCTCTCCTAATATCCAACCTAGCTGACCCGTTATGGTCATTAGAGCCACAAAAGGTGCTACAGAGCTTCCTAAGTTTAATAACATAATAGCAAGTTTTTGTTTGAGTTTAAGAAATCTGCTAAAAAATATCTCCCTCCAATTTTCTATAAAAACTCTAACTTGACCGTACGCCCATCTCATTTGCTGCTTAAGAAAACTAACTAAAGTATAAGGCAGCTCTCCTTTGGACCTTGTGTTATTAAGGTAAACTATTTTATAACCTTTTGATAAAAGTTTAACGGAAAGGTCTGCATCTTCTGTTAAACTATTTTCATTCCAACCACCAACTTCTAACAAAGCTTTTTTTCTTATAGCACAGCTTGTTCCTCCACAAAAAACAACTCCAAGTTTTTGGTTGAATGGAACCCATACGTTATAATAAGTCATTAGCAAATAAGATGCAAACCTAGTTATGAGATTTAAGTCATAGTTTAAATAACCGATGTTAGTTTGGACTGCCGCAACTTTTTCATCTTCAAGGAATGGTCTTATTATTTTTTTAAGAAAATTTTTTGGAGGGATCCAGTCGGAATCAAAAATAACTATAATATCTCCTTTGGTATACTTTAGAGCATTATTCAAAGCTCCAGCTTTAAATCCTTTCCTATTTTTCCTTCTCAAAATCAAAACCTTATCTTTATAGCGAGAAAGTAACTTGATTGTCTTTTCATCAGTACTATCGTCTGCAACTATAATTTGAAGCTTGTTCTTCGGATAATCTAATCTTAAACAAGCTTCTATGCATCTAATTGCTATCGGGTCGTTATAGACTGGAATCTGTATAGTAACTTTCGGCCATTTTTTTGGCTTTTTAAACCTAAACTTCGGAAACTTAAGATTTAGGTTTGAAAAAAACATGAAATAATAGATTAGAGAAAAGAATATAACTGGAACTAAGGATAGGTTGAACAAGAATAAGTCTATGGAGTAAAAATCCATATTTAATTAATAAGCTCAAATTAAGCTTATAAGTATGAAAAAACTTGGGAAAAAAACCTATTTGATTTCGTTCTTTTTTACACTAATAGTTTACATAGCTGGTATAATAACTGGAATTTTTACAGAAAGGTTTATAACAAAGAAGTTTATCCTGCTAACTAAATCGGAAATAGAAAGATCTAAAGAAAAAATTAAAGAGATAAGAAGAAGGATGGAAAATCTTCAACTCGAAAATTTTCTTTTAGTAACTTTTGGAAAGAATGAAACTTGCAAATTCTTGTCTCTGCTTCTTGAGCAGATAGAAGAGGAGCTTTCGACTTTTTGGAAAAAGCTACCAAAAAGGCTTGAAGAATATGAATTAAAAGGGAGTATACCAAAAGAATATGAAGAAGTAAAAAGAGACTATATGCTGCTATCCATCAGAGCTTGGTCAATCAGCGTCTCGTTAAAGGATAGATGTAACAAAAATTTGGTGCCAGTCCTTTATTTCTACTCAAAAAAATGTGAAGAATGCATAAAGCAAGGCGAAGCTTTGGACAAGTTTAAGTTATTGGCAAAAAGCAAAGGTTTTATTCCTATGGTTTTTACTGTTGATGCCGAATTAGAAGAGCCTGTTATTAAAGTTATCAAAAGCGTTTACAACATAACAGAAGTTCCATCAATTCTTATAGAAAATAAAGTATTAAGGGGTTTCCATAACGAGACTGAATTGCTCAACTCAATTTAATACCTAAAGCTATTAGCAAAAACTTTATGGTCGCCAAATCAAGGTCTTTTGCTGTAATGCCGCTTATTATTATCTTAAAATCTTCTGCCTTAACAAAAGTTGAGTTTGCGTAATCTGGATGGACAAGCACAATAACAGGCTCTTTCTTAGTTCCAAAGACTTCTGAATAATCCTCTACTTCCATAGCTTCGAACTTTGGGTTAACATTTTTTGGAAAAAAATAGTAAATCAAAAGTTTAGGAACTATCTCGAAAATTTCTATAACGTATAAACTATCGTTAGTGGAAGGCTTGTAAGCGATATAAATTTTAGTTACATTAGGATTAAGTATTTCCTTAATTTTTTCTCCATTAAAAACCTTAATTTGATCTGCTTCTCTTAAATCGCTTCTAAACTTAATTTTTTTGCCGTTGTATTCGATTTCTAAAAGTGGCTGTTTTTCTTTTAGTTTAAGAGTAGAAATAAAGCCAAGTGCAGAAGCTAAGGTCAAAATCACTATTAGTATAAAAATAAAAAATTCTCGCTTAATTTTTTTCCTTCTAAATCTATACTTCACAATCAGAATTTTTGTTTAACAATATTAAAAAAGAAAAGCAAGCCCGAACGGCCTTGATGGCTTTTTATTTTACTCTAAAGCTGTAACTACTGGAGCTGTTATTACGCTTGTATCAATCTTGACGCTTCCTGCTGTTATATCTTTTAGCTTGGTTGCATAATTCTGTAATACACTGACTGCAGCTCTTGTATCTTTTCCTGCATAACCTGCAACTATTAATGCAACCTTACCAGTTGTGAATGCGTCGTCTACTGTTAAGATGTAAGCAGTATCGGTTGTCCAAGCTGCTCCTGGAACACCACCAGCGCAAGTGTAATTTGCATCTAATTTGCCTGCATCTACCAAGTCTTGTACTAATGTGTTAACGCATGGTCCTCCAACTAATACTAAATTGTAAGTTGTTTTATCTGCATCTGTTACTTCTGTATCTAACTTAGCTAAAGATGTAGTTATTGGGATTAATTCTTTGTAAGTTACGCCAGCTTCTGTTACAGCACCTAATTTACCTGCATACGCTAACAATTTTTGTCTTTCGCTTGGAACTTTTAGCACAACTTTGTCTGCATCAGCATTTGTCTTTATATCTACTATTTCAAAACCGTAATCTGTAGTAACTGTAAAGTCCTTTTCTCCAAGTGTCGTAGTATCGTATTTAACATCAGATGCCTTTGCTTCTTCTGCCTCTGCACCTAGTTGAATAGAACTCGTGGTATTTTGGTAAGCAAATGCTAATACCTTACCACCTGTAATAGGTTCTGTTATGGTTACATTTCTTAGTGTAAGTGGCCCATCTACGGTAGTATTATAGGAGTTAAAGACTATATCAAAATTCGTCTCTTCGTATTTGACATTTATCGTTTCAGCAAAACCTGTTGCGGTTGTAGCTTTTAATTCAGCAATCTTGTCGTAATATATTTCGTCACCTATCTGGTAAGCGATAACATAGTGACTACTATTTAGCAAGTAGTAAGCTGCTTTAGATTCTTCATTTCTGAAAACAGGAATATCACTTGAAATCTTTAAACCAAATAAGTCTTCTGCAACTACTTTATTCGTTGTTTCGTCTTTCACATCAATTCCTGTAACTGGCTCAAACGTTAAAGTTGCAAACGTAGTAACTCCTAGCCCATAAACTCCTATTTCAAAGTAATCATTCGGAGATGTTATTTTTTCATCTATCTTTAACTTAACTTCCTCCTCTGGTCTATATACAATCTCTATGCCAGTTAGCCCGCTGGCAGTTGTATACTTAACGTCTTTTAATACCCATGGCTCTTCTGGGAATGTATCACCTTCTGAAATTTTCTTATCTACTTCCTCGCCTACTACTAACTTTGCTGTTACCGTAGAAGTTATTGGTGATGCATAAATACTCAAAGCTTTAACTTTAATAACTTTACCGTCTAATGTGAATTCTATAGCAGCTTTTGTTTCCATATCATAAATGTCTGATGCTACTACATTGCCTTCTGCATCTTTCACTTGGACTTTAACCCACTTTCCGGTTTCACCGTCTACTGCGTAAAATTCGTAACCAGCATATTTAACGGGAGTTGTTGGATCGGCTACACCTACGACTCCTGTTAATATTGTAATAGATTTATCGTCATAACCAATTATGTTGTATTCTTTTCCGAAGAGTTTAATTACAAGAGGCTTTGTCTCTGAAACAGTCTCGTTAAAAGCTTGGGAGAACACATATTCGTAACTTATTGGGTCGTTTTTTGTTATCGTTAGATACATAGTTCCGTTATTTATATCATTGGTTGCTTTTAGGTCACCAGTAGCAAAAGTTAGCTTTTCATAGGTGTAATAAGTTTCTTCTTCATAAGTCAAGTCGCCTCTCCAGAAGTAAGGTATGTGTGTAGCTGTTAAAGTCGCTTTTTCATCTGCAAACGATTCTCCAAAATAAAGCTCATAGGATTTACCAGTAACCTCAGCAGTTGGTGCTGCTGTTACAGTTTTTTCCTGGTAACTT
>CAZGBT010000010.1:0-35599 GCA_964524025.1 uncultured archaeon
CTCCACAATTTGGACAATAAAATTTAACAAAACTTTTCTTACCAAAAACGTTTACCTGGCAACTTGTACACCTAAAGACCATATCACTTTTTAGATTAATTAATTATATTATTATTTTTTCTCGAAGCGGTTTATTTTACAGACGGGCCTGCGGGGATTCGAACCCCGACCACCACCTCTCTGCTTTCTATCGCAGGGTGGTGTGCTTTCCGGCTTACACCACAGGCCCACTTAAGAGGCCTAACAAGTCTACAGAATTTATCAACTTCTTCATTAGCTATTCTTACTTTATAAAAGTGTTTATTTATCCCTTTAGTCTGCTTGTATACCTTATATTTAAAGTGAAACAAATCAAGAATCTTAGTAAAATTGTGGATCAATTTTTCTGAAACACTTCCGAAGTATATTTCTTTTCTACCCTTTCGTACATACCCATCCGAATCTATCAATCCTCTTAAAAATCCGATTAAAAACTTAGTTGAAAGCTTATTTACATTTTTCTTCAAAGAAACAGTATGTGCTTTCTTTCCATTCCACTCTAAAAAATTTTTTATAAAACTTATAATTTCTTTTGAAACAACCCTTACTACAACGACGTTTTTGCGATAATAGATATAAGGTTTTTTTGCTATTTTTTCTATAACATTAGCATAGTATTCAGCTATAAACCTTTCTTTTCTGTTAAAAGATATACATATCACATGCTTAAACCTTTTTTTATCGTAAAAATAAGAACCATCACCAGCAAATACCCCAATAAATTCACCTATTTTTTCTTCATCAGAAGTATCTATAACTACAGGTTTTATTTTTCTACCTCGTATTTTCCGCACATAATAATAGGCAGTTGTCTTCTTTAACCTCATCTCTTTACATATTTCATTCAAACTTTTACCTTGTTTAATTAGCCTAAATAGTTTCTCTTTTTCCTTTTTCGTCAACCTATTCACAAGATAAATTTTTGAACGATTCTACAAATTAATATAACAACCAACTGATAATCTAAGGTAATACACTACTCCTTACTCCTTCAAGAGGTCTTACTATTTTAAATTTAAACTTACTTCTCCAGAAAGGTGAATTCAATTTTCTTTGCTCCAGAATAGCTTCTGGTGCTGCACATATAGGAGTACCTTTAATAAGCCCCTTATTTCTTTGGATGAGCTTAGAATCTATAGTTAGAATAACATCAATACCATAATGAACGGCATTTTGAATAAGCAAAAAATCTTCTTTAGAATCGCTCAAAACAAAAGGAAAGAATTCTTTATGCAAAACTTTAAATTCTAACTCTTTTATAACACCTCTTTCTACTAAGTTATCCAATTCTCTTATTACCATCTCACGTTTTACATCTCCATGAAATTTTTTCAAGCATTTTTTATGGTAGTCGCTAAGGATATAGAGCTCGCTATCTTCTTTAAGCGTATCCATCGCTCTTATAATACTTCTCCAAAGTGCATATTCTCTGTTAGCAACATAAGTGCTTGCCCTTTCAACTAATGCTGCAAAAATGCAATAATCTAAAAGAACTGAAACTTCTCTTAAAATTTCATAATAACATGGAATTGGAGATAATAAATATTGAGGGGTTTCTTTAAAAGTTGGTTTTTGGCTTCTAACAACTCTATACAGGCCTTTAAAATATTTTAGGCCGCCCTTCACAAAGTTAATAAAACGGTAAAAATTAAATTTTTCAGAATGAAGATACCGAAATATCCTGTTAGTGTAAAAGCCGTGATAACGAGAAACAAAAAATTTCTGATGATTAAGAAAAAGAAGAATGGAAAGATAGATTTTAGCTTTCCAGGCGGCTTGGTAGAGAAAACTGAAAGTTTGGAAGATGCTTTAAAAAGAGAAGTAAAAGAGGAAATTGGTTTAGAAATAGAACCTTTAAGGGTAATCCATGCAACTAAATATAAACATCCTTCTGGAAGCGAAAATGTAGGAATTTATTTTTTATGCAAACCAAAAAGCGGAAAAATAAAGCTTGGCAGAGAAAAGGATCAAAAATTTCTAAAAGCTGTTTGGGTAGATGAAAAAGATGATATTCCAAAATGGGCGAAGGATTTGATTATTAAATTTAAGTATCTACTTAAAGATTATGGAGCTTATTTTTAGGATAGAAAATGAAAATTATAAAAAAGTTAGGGAATTGCTTTTAAAAGATGAAATAGCTTCTAAGGCTTCTTTAACATTTAGAGAAGGCAACGAATTTGGCGTAGAAGGTTATGTATGCTTAGTTTCTGGCCCAGAGGAATACTGCAAAAGAGTCAAAGAGTTGATAAAAGATTTTGCAACCGAAATCGAAGACGAAGAGATAATAAAGAAAATAAGAGAAAAGGAAAAAGTAGCAATAGAGGGTTTAGGAAATTTATTTTAAGCTTATAAAAATTTAGTAGAAGCGCCGGTAGTCTAGCCTGGTAGGACACCAGCCTGCCACGCTGGAGGCCCGGGTTCAAATCCCGGCCGGCGCAAAACAACTTATTTACTTAAACAAAAACTTAATTAATGGTTTTTTTCAAGAAAAAGAAGGAAGAGAAAAAAATCGAAGAACCTATTTCTTTACCTACTATAGAAGAGTTGAAAAAAATTGTTGGAAAAGAGCAAGAAGAAGCTAAACCAAAAGAAATCTTAGCAATTCCAAAAGAGATTCCAGAAGAAATTCCTAAGGAAATTCCAAAGGAGGAAATAGAAAAATTGCCAGCACCTCCAGTCCCTGTTTTTGTTAAGCTTGAAAAATATAACGAAATTCTTGATTTGCTTTCTTCCTCTAAAAAAGCTATAGAAACTTTGGTCAATTCCATAAGTTTGCTTGAAGAAATAGAGGAGGTAAGAAAGGAAACAATAAGAACTATTAAATCTATATCCACAGTAGTTCAGGAAAGAATTTCTGATTTGGAAGGATACTTCTTAAAACCAGCTCTTAAACCAAAAGTAGAAAAGAAACTAAAAGAAATAGAAGGATTGGAAACTTTGATTAAAGATTTAAAATCACAGATCCAAACTTTAAAAAGCAGGTTAGCTTAAGCAGGGGTGCCCGAGCCTGGCCAAAGGGGCGGGGCTCAAGGTCTTGAGCTCTGATTAATGAAGAGAAACCCCGTGGCGTAGAGCCTTCGTGGGTTCAAATCCCACCCCCTGCATTTTTCAAACAAAAATCAAAAATAGTAATGTGAAGATTAAACTTATCTTACTTATTATTGGGTTAATGTTAATTCTCCTAGATTTTGTAGGACCTATAACAGGTTATTTTATAGGATTTAAAACAGAAAAAAGCCTGAAGTTTAAGCCCTTTTTCTCCATTCCTGGATCTATTTGCATAATCTTAGGATTTTTTAGAAGAAAGAAAACAAAACCAGAAGATATACTTTTAGACCTTTCTCATTTGGAAAGAAGAATAAGGTATCTAAAAGAATTGGAAGGAAAGTTGGGAGAAAGCCCTGAACCTTATAGGAAAAAAGCGAAAGAATTAGAAAGAGAAGCTTCTTTGTTGAGAAAAGAAAACCCAGAAGAGGGCTTTAAACTACTTCTACAAGCTTCGCTACTGTATGAAAAAGCAAGAGATATAGAGAAGATTCCCGAATTATATGCATACGTTAAAGCTGATGCCATTTCAACATTCGCAAGAGTTTATAAAGAAATTGACAAGTTAATTAGAGATTTGAAAAGGAGAAAAGAAATAGACCCTTACACCCATAGATTAGCTGCAAGAATACTGGGAAGATGCGACATAATTTCAAAATATGCATCTAGTTTCGAAGATGAAGATTTAAGAAAACTTTCAACTGTCCTTGCAGCTAAATCATCCGAATTAGAGAGAATTTTAAGGTCCTATTTTAATCTTAGTTAAAAATTTAAAAGTTAGCGGGAAAGTTGAAGTTCGTAAAGGACGTACAAAGTTCCTATTAATGCAAATATCCATCCTAGCAAACTAAAGATCGATGCAATTATTGACAAATCAACGCCTGCAATTTCTACACCACCTAGAACAGGAATTCCTCCAAATATTAAGAAGATTCCTGCAGTTAAAAGCCAATTCCAGCTCTTTTCTGTTTTTCTTCTTATTCCAATGTAATGAGCGAATATTACTGAAATTAGTAAAAGCAGACCGGAATCTAAAGTTTGACTGAATATCATTAATTAAAAATTAAAAAAAGAAAAGAAAAGTTTTATTCTTCTTCAAATTCTTCCTCGAACTCCTCTTCATCAAATTCCCATTCTTCCTCTTCCATATTCTCTTTTGCTTACTTATCCTAACCTATATTTAAAATTTTTGGTTAGAAGAAAAGGGAAAATATTCCTTTAAAAAGGAGTATTAAAAATGGTAAAAATATAAGATCTGAACTAGATTGAAAGTTTAGGATTAGGTAAAGAGAACAAATTATATCAACCAAGCTTAGGATTGCATAAAAAAAAGATTTAAAATAAAGTTGAGAGAAAAGGGTCCATAAACCTTTTATTAATAAAAGAAACCAAAAAATAAGGAATATTTTTGTTTTAATAAAAAAGGAAATGAAAACTAGAACGTCTATTAAACCGAGAACTCTCAATAGCATAAGCATTAATTTTAGTCTTGCAATTTTATAATTGCGGGGGGCATGGTCGGGGGGCTAGGCCTCCCCTACCTGTGCGAAAGGCACAGGTGGCAAACGGTCTACATGGCCGACCTATAGCCCGAGGGCGGTACTAGCCTAAACGTTGCCCCAAGTAACTACGATGAAACTTCGACCCACAGGGTCTTGCTACTAGTGAACCGGGTTAGGCCCGGAAGGTGGGGAGAGAAAATGGAAATAAACTCCCCATTCGAAGGAGCAGCCCTAAGCTAGTAGCAAGGCGCTTGTGGGGGTATCGGGGTTGAGAAAGTTGCTTGGAAAAAGCAACGTTTAGGCTAGTATCCACCAAGGGCGGCCCCCCGCATTTATTAAATATGGAGAAAAGCGAAATGCTACCAGCAATTTGCGTAGGAATTCTCCTATTCCTAATTTTCTACCCATCAATTTTCTTCTATAAAACCCAAACAAGCATATTGCCAGTAAACAGGACTGTAATAGAAACGGTTTCAGTAATAAACAGAGCAGAAATTTTTTTACCTGCTGTAAGCAGTCAAGGCAAAGGGGTTGTTACCCCTCTCATAGTAGAAGTAAAGCCAGGTGATGGGAAAGTTTTAGTAAACATAAACCAATTGCTCTTTTGGGTTGATACTCAACAATCTATTCAAATAGCAAAAAGAGTTGCTGAAAAATATACAAAAATAGATTTAAGCAAGTATGATTTAATCTATACAATCGAAACAAATGCTTCTCTAGTCGAAGGTCCATCTGCTGGAGCTGCGATTACGATAGCAACCATAGCAGCTTTACTTAACAAAAGTTTGAACAAAAGCGTTATGATAACCGGAACTATAAATCCAGATGGTAGTATAGGTCCTGTAGGAGGTATAATGGCCAAAGCTTCAGCTGCAAAAGATATAGGTGCAAAATTGTTTTTAGTACCAAAAGGTCAAGGAACCTACATAAACTACGTTCCTGTAAAACAATGTGAACAAATAGGTTTTATGACCTATTGCGTAATAGAATATAAACCAAAAAGAGTTACTATTTCAAAAGAGGTTGGAATAGAAGTTAAAGAAGTTTCAAATATAGAAGAAGCTCTAAAATATTTCATTTATTAATTTTAGATTGTGAAATTCACTCTAAAAGAAATAGCACAACTTCTTCTAGCTACAATAGCTTTAATAATAATCTTTTCCTTTCAAGCTGGGGGTTTCGACCTAGAAAATTTTTATGCTTATGTAATAGCAGTTTTAACAGGATTTTTGCTTCATGAGCTAGCTCACAAATATATGGCTTCTAGATTTGGGTGCGAAGCTTTTTTTAAAATCTGGCCTCAAGGCTTAGTTACAGGTTTTTTACTAATGTTTTTTGGAATAAAATGTGCCGCCCCTGGCTATATCTCTATTTTCCCTTATAAATTTGCGAGATGGGGATTCAGAAGGAGACATTTAACGATAAGAGAAGAAGGAATAATAGCTTTAAGCGGCTTACTCGTTAACCTATTTTTTACGATCTTATTTTTCTTCATACCAGCAAATTTTGCAAAAATAATAGCTTTAACAAATTGCTGGATCTTAGTTTTTAACTTAATACCAATTCCACCTCTAGATGGCTCTAAAATTTTGATGTGGGACCATTCAATTTGGGTTTCTTTGCTCATACTTTCTTGTGCTTTGCTTTTCGTATTACTTATATGAGAATAATAGCAGATTTTCACATTCATTCAAAATATAGCAGAGCCACTAGTCAAAAAATGGATTTGGACGGAATTTCTAGAGGGGCAAAATTAAAAGGTTTAAACTTAGTAGGAACTGGAGATTTTACCCATCCTTTATGGCTTAAAGAATTAAAATCAAAGCTTAGGGAAAAAGATTTTGGAATTTATGAATATAAAGGAATAAACTTCATTTTAACAACAGAAGTTAATACAGATTTTGAATTTGAAGGAAAAATTAGAAGAGTTCACCACGTAATTCATGCTCCATCTTTTGAAATAGTTGAGCAAATAAATGAGGCTTTATCTAAATTTGGGGATTTAACCAAAGATGGAAGACCAACTTTAAAGATTAGTGCCCCAGAACTAGTTGAAATTCTTATGCAAATATCAAAAGATATATTTATCTATCCCGCTCATGCTTGGACTCCACATTTTGGAATATTTGGGAGTAGAGTTGGTTTTTCTTCTATAGAAGAATGCTATCAAGACATGTCCAAATACATATATGCACTCGAAACAGGGCTAAGCTCGGACCCTCCTATGAACTGGAGATTAAGCAAACTAGATAAATACACTTTAATAAGTAATTCGGACTCCCATTCTCCGCATACATGGAGGATTGGAAGAGAAGCAAACTTCTTTGAGTTAAAAAAATTAGACTATAAGGAATTGCATAAAGTTATAAAGAAAAAGGATCCAAAAAAGTTTCTATTCACACTTGAAGTTAACCCTAATTACGGCAAATACCATTATACTGGCCATAGAAATTGTGGTGTTTGTTTACATCCAAAAGAAGCTATGAAATTAAACAACATATGCCCAGTATGCGGGAAAAAATTAACCATTGGTGTTCTTCAAAGAGTTGAAGAACTAGCAGATAGAGAAGAGGGTTTTAGGCCTAAAAATTCAATAGATTTTAAAACTCTATTACCTTTGTACGAATTGATATCGCATGTAACTGGAATTAAACAGCTTTATTCAGAAAAAGTGCTTAGGATTCATGACAGCTTAATTAAAAAATTTGGTAATGAACTTAGGATACTGCTTGAAGTTAAGAGAGAAGAGCTTGAAAAGTTTGGTGATAAAAGGTTAGTTGATTTAATTATGAAAAATAGAGAGGGGAAGATAAAAATAAGGCCTGGATACGATGGTGTTTATGGAGAAATTGTAGAGGAATTTAAAGAACAGAAATCTCCTCAATCTAGTTTAAGCGATTTTTTAAAGTAATTCAATTTTTAATTGGGCCCGTCGTCTAACGGTTAGGACACCACCCTCACGCGGTGGGGGTCCCGGTTCGAATCCGGGCGGGCCCACTAATTTTAAAATGTTTCTCCGAAGTATACTTTCAGTATGAGTTCTCATGATTTCGAGAAATTTAAATTCTATTTAAGAAAATTTAGCGAATTAGGCCAAGAAGACGAATTTTGGCGAATTCTACAAGGACGTTTGGAAGGTGTGGGGAAGAATGCACCGAAAAAGAAGAGATTAGAAGCTCTTAAAAGGATGTGCAAGGTTTGGAGACCAGCCACTAAAGAAAGGCTTTTTAAAATATTAGATGAAACCTATACAGAACTTTTGTCTTTAACAGAAAAACAGGATGAGCTCAGAAGGAAACTAGCAGTTTACTTAGTTTGCTTCAGAAGTAGGAGGCGAGAAGAGATTTTTTGGGACGTAGTCCGAAAATACACTGACCTACATGACACAAAAGAATTTTGCGAAATTATAGAAAGGTTAAGGCTTGCAGACTTACCAAAGCTTCTCTCCGAATTGGAGGGAAGATATAAAATACTCCTGGAGGAAGAGAGGAAGAAAGAAAGTTTGAGAAAATCTATAGGCAAAGTGATAGAAAAGTTACGTAGATTAGGTTTTGATGTCTCTATAGACTTATCTTCATTGTCTTCTTGGCGTTTGGAGAAGTTATACGAAAATATATCTGAGTTTCCTTCTTTTTGCGAGAATGTTAAAGAAAAAACAAAAGAAAGGCTTAAAGCTTACCTTAAACTTTTAATAAATAACGAAAGAACTTTGGACGAAATAGTTTACGAAGAAGAAATACGAGATTTGGAAGTTGAGCTATTTAGAACTTTAAGGAGAATTCCTCCAACTCAGGGTACTTGTACTGGAATAAACATTAAAGTTGAAGAGATACGCCCTTTCTATAGAAAGACTCTTTACGTTGATGCAAGCGTTATTGGTGCGATAGCCGAGAAAAGGACTTGCCCTTTAGGTATTCCTCTGTGGGATTTTTCATTAAGATTGCTCCTTGACGGAAATTTCGAAATTTATACTGCAAGATTTACATTCGATCAGCTGAGCGGTATGCAAAACCCTATTAAACGAAACGCCGTGTTACTTTTAAAGGAAATTTGGGAAATTAAACCAAATTTAAATTTTGTTTCGGTAGGAGCTCCTTTGCCTGGAGAGAATGAGGATATGTATCATTTAAGATGCGCAAGAAAAGTTAATGCAGATATGATAGTTTGTTATGATAAATGGTTTTTAAATAAATATCGCGTTGTAACTCCAGAGCTATTACTAGGATATCCTATCGATAAAGCTTCTTGCTTAAAGATTTGCAAAAAACGTACCTAAGTAGTACAAGCTTATATAAATTGTAAAGATCTAAGTGTGGTGGCTCAAATCCTGCTAGTCAAATTTGCTAGCTTGTCAAGTTGTATAAAAAATTTATATGCTAAAACATAAAAAATCTATATGCCAAGAACAACTGTATACATAGAAGACGAACTTTATAAAAAGCTTGTAGAAGAAAGTATAGCTAAGTATGGATCCACAAAACACCTTTCAAAAATTATTAACGAAAAATTAATAATTGCTGAAAAATTAAGCAAGCAAAAAAGAAAAAAAAGTTTGCCTATCGTTTCAATAGGTAAAAGAATAAACTGGAAATTTGTAGAAAAAGTTGTGGAAAAAGAGATAGAAAAATTATGGAAGGAGTAATAGACACAAATGTTTTGGTTTCAGCAATTGTAAAGGAAGATGTAAATCATAAAAAAGCTAGGTCAATCTTAGAAAAAATGAAGAAGTGGTATATACCTGGGATTGTTTTCCATGAATTCGTCTGGTTTCTAAAATCTCAAAACCTTGACCCTAAAATAGCTGAAAGTGTTTTGAATAACGAAAAAACAGAATTTGTACCCATATTGGAAGAAGATATATCCTTCTCTCTCCGCAACTCCAAAAATTTGAGAAACTATAATGACTACCTAATCCTAAGCATAAGTATTAGAAAGAAGAGAATGCTCGTCTCGTTCGATACAGAACTTAGGAAAAGTTGTAAAAGGTTTAAAGTGAAAGTGTATCCGAAGCTCTAAGCAAAAGTTATGTAACTCAATTTGTAATTAAATTTAAAAATGTTTTTTTCTTCGAACTAATTGATGAAAAAAAGACTAGAAATTTACGAAAATAAAGACTATATAATAGTTAGACTTACCAAGGAATACTCTGATAGGCGAGAAATTTATCTAGCTGTTGCAGAAAGAAATTCAAACGAGGATCCAATAATTTTTGCTTACCAATACAAATTGGATAACACTTTTGGAAAGAGATTCCTGCTAAGCAAAATTAGCGAAATCAGTATAAATTCTTACAGCGAGGTGGAACCAAAAACACTCGAGGAAAAATGGTTAGCACTTAAATTACTTAGGGTGACGTCAAACTTAAATTTTAAAACCATCTACGACACAAAACTATAAATAATAGTAGCAATTAGGCCTTCTCTTATTTAAGTAGTTTCTATCATTTTTTCTAGATAATTTAAAAATTTGGGGTCTTAAAACAGCCTTACAGAAACTTATATCACTTGTGAAATCGTCAACTTGTGAAATTACTCGACCAAATGGACTTATAACTCTACTCATACCAAATCTATATACCTTACCAAAAAATCCAACACCATTCGAAAAAATACCAAAAACTCTATTTTCACGACATCTACATTTCGTAATATAATCCCACCCATCTAAATCATAAACTGGCCATAAACAAGGAAAGGCTATAATTTCAGCTCCTTTTAGTGCAAGCGATCTGCAAAATTCTGCAAAACATAAATCATAGCAAATTCCTACTCCGATTGCACAACGATCATTTTTCACTACTAAAATCTTCTTGCCAGCTTTGTATTTATTCTTTTCATTTTTAGACAAATGCATCTTGTCGTATCTAAACAGCCTACCCTCAGAAAAAATAAAGGCTGAATTAAATTTTCTAAATCTAGCTCCAAGTATTATTGTTTTTCCTTGTTCTCTACACTCTCTAAGAATCTTTTTTACAAATAAATCTGTTCTAGAAGTCAGGTTTATGGATAACTCGGGGAAGACCGCAATATCAAATTCAAATTCCTTGATAGCATTCAAGATTAATTCTTTTCTCTTACTTTCCTTTATATCTATTTTCAGATTGAAGGCTGCTACTGTTACTTTTTTCATCGTGCCAATTTTTATTTGAATAATTAAAAATTTTTGTGTAAAGGGCCCGTAGCTCAGTCTGGTAGAGCGGCGGGCTCTTAACCCGTAGGTCGCGGGTTCAAATCCCGCCGGGCCCATGCACTTTTGCTTATTTAGAGCGGAAGAAAAAAATCAATTGGATGAAGAAGGTCCTCTTTAGTTTATTCCTCATTTTTGTACTTCTTACAGAGGCAAAAATAGTAAAATCTAATCCTCAATGGTTGTTTAATAAAAGCTCTACTCCAAGCGTATATAACTTCTTAAAAAAATCCGTATTCAACGTAACTTGGAACGATTCTGCTGGAATATCTATAGATACCGTATTAATAGAGCTAAATTTTACAGGAAGCTTTAAAAACTACACAATGTTTTTAATAGACCCTTTTATAAATTCAACAGAAAGAAAGGGAGTTTATTCTTTCAACATAAGTTTGCCTGCAGGAACTTTTTGTTGGCGTTCTTATGCTAACGCCAGCAACGGAGAATGGAATAAAACTGATAGATGGTGTTTTAACATAGAAAAATCAACACCAAAATTACCTTTCAAATCATGTAAACTTGAAGGATGGGAAAAAGAAGCATGCGATAGCGATTTTGATAGTTTTTCGGAAATTTCATCAAGCCAAGCTACAAGTTATGAAAATTATACTGCGCCATCCGATACAAAACCAATAAAATATGAGGGAAAGTTTTGGATATCAAGAAGCACAGCATTCGTTACAGCTCTTCACAAAATAAATATTTATGCTTATAATTTCTCGGAAAATAAGTGGACATTGATAGCAAATGTAGAGGAGTCTCCGTCTTTTGATATACCTTTAACCATAACAGCCAATCTTTCTTCCGATTTTCTCTTACCTAAAGGAGTAGTAATGATAAAAATTAACGCAAGTACTACAGGAACTCTTCGTTACTATGAATCTAAAGTCATATTTGCAACAAAATGGTTAAAGAATTTTACCATAATAGCAAACGAGACGAATCTCGGCGATTCGGACATAATTTATTGCTTATATAACGAAACTTCTTTAGAAAAATGTGGATCTTTTATCAAAATTACAAGGCAATATTCAAGTGGAGATTATTATTTTATCTATAATTCTTCAGAAGGTCAAAATTATACAACCTTTTTAAACGTAATCTACCTTTCTATCCAAAGAGCTTGGAACCAAACAGACGGAATTATAGCCGGAGAATATTACTATTACGACCTTAACAAATTAGGTATTCCAATAGCAAAAGATAAGGGAAAACTGAAACAAGATTTAGAAAAAGAAATGATAATTAATTCTACTCAAAATGCAACAGCCTGGGTCAAAGTTCCTATAACAATCAAAAACAATATGTCATCTTATTATGGAGTTGGGTCAACAAATTTTACTAGAGTCAAAGTTTATTTTGATGATGCTCCTCCCGGTTGGATTTGCGATTTTTGCAATTGGACTGTTGATTTTTTAGGAGCAAATGGAGAAAATATAACTGAAGCTAAATTACATAAAGAAAATGTAGTGTTTGGTTGGCAAAGCAAAGGAGTAACTGTTGAATCAAAAGTTGCATATGTAAATACACATTATCTCAAAAAGAACATAACTGGCTATGCAGAACTTTACGTCAATAATACAGAAGATGTAGATTTTTTTGTGACTTTTTACCCAAATCTTTCTATTTATAATCCTTGGTTTTGCTCTAACAAAAAAATCAAAATTTTTGTTAAAGCTCTTTCTTCGAATAAAACAAGAATAAATCTAACACTTATTCCCTTAAAAGAATTAAGCTATACACTCTCAAAAAGAGTTGTTGGAAATTTGTACCAGTATACTTATCTTTCTAAGATAAAAGTATTCAACGATGCTATCAGAAATTTGACGATTTATTATAAAATCCCAATTTCCAGGTTAGAAAGTTGGGGAATTTCTTTTAACAAATCATCTTCTTTTTGCTCTTCTAATAAAATCAGAATAGTTTCGATGAAAGACTATATATTGTTAATAGCAAACGGTTCTTCTCTTAAATTAAAAGATATGTGCTTATGGAAACTTACTTATTATGCAGAAGTACCAAGAACGATAGCTATAAAACAGAGAATTTTAAGAAAAGATAGAAAAGAAGAGGTTTACTTTTTCATAAATTTCGTTGACAAATCGATAGAATTAAAGGTAGGTAACTTTTCTGTAGAAAAACTAAAGGTGGGAACAGAAGGCAAAGAATCGTTTGTTAAAATTTCAATTAGAAGAATAAACTTAACCCTAAATCAAACAAATCTAATTGCATATTCCTCTTTTATAATAAATCACACTCTTGAAAGAATAAAGAATGCAACTTTAGAATTTAAAGTCAAAAAAGATTGGATAAGGAAAAATAACATTAGCAAAATAGTTGTCTTAAGAATCGAAGATTGGAAGAAGTTTTTACCTAATTTAATAAAAGAAGATGATTTTTACGCATATTTTGAATGCTATATGCCAAATCTTTCCACTTTTATAATAGCTGGAGAAAGGAAAACTAAGTTATCAAAAAAGGAATGCAAATGTCCCGAACCTTATTATGAAGATGGCAAGCTGATTTACTATATTTGCTTAAAGGGTGAATGTAAAAGGTTTGAAATAATATTGAAAGGAGAAAAAGATAAAAGGCCGCTAATAGCTATGATTCTAACTGCTCTAATCTTGCTTTTTATCACGAATAATATACGGCTAAAGAAGCTGATGCAAAATCTATAAAGCCTTTTTCTGTAATCTCAAAGCTTATCGAATTAGATAAAGCTACATAAAGTGGCATCCCTAGAATATCCCTAGAAACGTTTAACACTATGGATTTTAATGGAGGTCTTTCCCAATAAATTATTTTGTCGTTAAGTTTGACTAGTAACTTGGGAATTGGTAAAGAATAGTTAGATATAAACATTGCAAGCTCTATCTTTTTAAAATTAGTAACCTCTTCGCTGCTTAAACTAAAGTTGAATACTTTTTTTGAAGATACAGAGATTGTAGCTTCTACTCTGGCTTCTTCTATTTTATAATAGGGTTTCACCCAGAATTTCCATGTAGGGGATGCTGTAAATTCTATATTTACAACATCTGTTTTATTTAGCTTTATTTTAACAATTCCTGCTGCTAATTTCTTAAAAACTTCTTTTCCATTAACCCTAACCACAAGAGGAGATTCTTTGTTAGTTTCTTCAACTTTTAGGTAAAGATATAAATCTTTAATGAAAGGCAAGTATTGCGATAAATCAGCACTTAAGCTTACAATTTTGTCTGGAGTTACCTCAAAATCTTTTTTCTTAGTAAAAATCTTTTCTTCGGCCTTGCTTTCTAATCTAAAAGCTCCAAAAGGTTTTATTTCTCTTCTTTTAAGTAAAGGTGCTTCTGTAATTTCTATAGTAACTGGTACTTCAATCCTATCTACTTCTCCCTCCACAATTATGCTTCCAGAATAAACTCCTATTTGTGGTAAAATTCCAACCTTAACTCTTTTGCTATTGGCTAGAGGAAAATAATTTTCAGAAAAATAAATTATTCTAGAAATGTCGCCAACAGCTTTCAAGCTAACGTTTTCGGATTCTCCACTTAAATTGAGATAAAAGAATAAATTATCGGCAGGCGTTAAAGAAAGGGTTATCGAAGAGGGGGATACAGATATCTTGCCTGGGGTCATGTAAAACCAAACAAGGACTGCTATAAAAACAAGGCCAGCAAGCAAAATAAAAGCAAATTCGTCTATTCTAGCTTGGGATTTCATCAAAAAATAATTTAGATTAGACAATAAAAACTACTTGGAACTTTCCATCTTCTTGAGAGAGGTTACATAACCTGCGAGTATATTCCTAAGTCTTTTCGAAGGTAGAGCAAGAATTTCCTTTATTATTTGCTTATTTTTTTCAAAATCAGTAGTAAACCTATCCCTATATTTTTCATAAATCTCTCTGCCAAGATTTTTTATGAACTTAGTCCTTATTCTTCCCATAAAAGAAAATTTTAAGTAAAAACTTTTTATTCGATATACTAAATTATGAAATTTATAGGAAAGCTTGTGGAAAATAGAGTTATAATTTGGGATAAAAAAAGTTTTAAGCTTTACGAAGAAAAGGGTTTTGGAAAATTAATGCCTGAGAAAAAACCTAATAGGCTAGAACTAGATCTTATAGAGGCTGCTTATCTTTTAGAAAAAGGAATTTTGAATATTAAGAAAGAAAAGAAAAGAATTAAGTTAAAAGAGTTTTTAGAATACTGTTCGAAAAAAGTGATTAATTTTCATCCCCAATTCTTAGTTTACAGGGATCTCAGAGAAAAGGGCTATTTAGTTAAAACTGGCTTTAAATTTGGAGCTCATTTCAGAGTTTACGAAAAAGGTGTTAAATTGAGGAAAGGCCCAAAAGCTCCTTTTGAGCATACTAAATGGATTGTACATTGCGTTTCCGAAGAATCAGCATTCAGCTTGCCAGAAATGGCAAGAGCTGTAAGATTAGCTCATAGTATTAGAGCAACTTTTATTTGGGCTGTTGTTGATAAGGAGAACAACATTACTTATTATAAAATTCAGAGAATAATTCCTTAAGCTTTCTTCTAAGCTTTTCTTTGCAACTCTTACAAAAATCTTCTGGCTTTTTATCAACTTCTAAAATTGAATTGGAGAAACGCATTACACAGTAATTGCTGCAGTGATGTAAACCGAACAAATGACCTAACTCATGCATAATTTCCTTCCTAAACCTACTTACAAAAGTTTCTTTGTTAAAATCTAAACCGTAAAAGGTAGGATCAAGCCTTGCTACAGATAGGATTGCTATTTTTCCATCAAGCTGGGCTTCGCCAAACACATAATTTAAACCATCTGCATAAAGGTCTACGTTAGTTAAGCATAAAGTTTTATCTTTAATTTTTTTATCTAAAAGGAAAATTAAGCAAGTAGAATTGTACTGATTCCTGATTTTATTTAAACAGCTAGAAGGTAATTTTTCAAAACCTAGTAATCTTGGTTCTACAAGAAATTTTTCTCTTATACATTTCTTAGCTTCTTCTATAATCCATTCATCCAATTTTCCTAAAATCAATATATTTACCATAAGAATAATTTACCGTTTAATAAGAAAGATAAATTTGGTATCAACCTACGGAGAAAAGCTCTATTACCTTAACCCATAATGGTTTTTCTAGCCTAAAAGCTTCAGAAGTAATTTCGACTTTAAGTGGCACACTTATCGGAATAATCCCCAAAAGTCTAACAGTCTTTCTTGCTTGCAGAGAAAGACAAAGCTTACCTTCACTTTTCTCTAATTTAACTCTCTTTATTCTAAGCTTACTTATAATTCTTCTAGCTCTTTCGTTTACTAACCTAACTTTTCTTTTTGGTTGTGGTTTTTCTACTATCTCTACACCCTCTTCCATAGTAGTTATAGAAATAGAGAGTGGTTGAGTTAATGGAACTACATCTTCTATTTCTCCAGTCATAGGATTAACTACAGCAGCTGATGGAAGTTTAAATTCGACTTCTCTCCAAGTGTTATTATAGCAAGGGACCCTTATCGTATGTTTTTGCTTTCCAATATAAATAAACCAGCGAGGCTCTTTGGAATATACTTTTACTCCATCAAGCTTAATTTCTCTCAATAATCTTAGCTTAAACTCGTGTGGAAATTCTTCTGAACTTTTAGGCTCAAACCCGCTTTCCTTTACAATCTTAATTGCAGTTTCTTTATCTATGAATGGATCAATTGGTAAGGATATACCATCTACCTCATTAACTTTGCATGTTCTCATCGTTTCATACAACTCTGATGAAGAGTTAAAACTCCATTCAATTTTCTTTATCTCTAAAATCTCAATTGGTAGGCCCCATTGGTAAATTGTGCCAATTTCTTTTTTTGGTTTTGCTGTAAACCAAACTCTTAATCCTTCTTTTTTAAATTCATCTGGCAAATTTAACGGTAAGTATTTCTCCCTTTCATCGCTCACAATCCCATAAAAACCTCCTTCTATAGGAATATACTTTATAACTCCAGTTGTAGAAAACGTTTCTTTCAATTTACTAGCAGGGGTGCCAAGCGCCCCTACAACTTTTACTCTTGTTGGAAGAGCGTAACTCTCATTCCCTATTTGAAAAACAACATCATAAATAACTTGGTACTTAACTATACCGGGAACTGGATTAGTTAGTCTAATCTCTTTTAGCTTAAAATGGTTAATAAAGTAATCCTTTCCTACTAACCTTATCAAGAATTCATTAGCTTTTTCGATTGCTATTTCTTTAGTACAATTAACGAACTCCTCTTGCTTCGTCTCTTCGCATAAAGACTTTATTTCTTTCTTTATTACACTACCTTTACAATCTATTTCCAAAAAACCTTCAAATCCCTTTGGACATATGGCATTTCCTTCAAAAATTTTCTTGACATGCCAACTTTTTTCTCCCGTTGTTATCTTTGTTACTAGCTCAAAAAACTTGTAAGGAGGCGGAAATCCTTCTTTCCTTGCTATTTCTTCCGCTTCTTTTTCTGATATACAAGCCTTCTCTTCTTCGCTTTTATTTAAAAATTTTTCTAAGAATCGTCTACATTCGTTATTTATACAGCAAAAAGTTAAATTCTCTTTTATATCTACAACATTACCATCACAACTTATATGAATCTCCTTTGCAATACGCATGTCACCGTATCTTCCGCAACCACCTTTAATCTCTTTCTCAAACTTCCTGACTATCCATTTATTAACAACCCATATACCTTTAACTACTCTATACCTTGGATAACAAGAAAACGGTTGCTTTACTCCAGCTTTTATAGCTATCCTTTCAGCCTCCTCTTTAGATATACATGAAGGTAGTCTTGGCGGGACTCCGTAACTTTTATTCTCTATTTTCATCATAGTAACATAAACTGTAGGTTTTTCATTTTCTATTTTGAAATCGCCAACAACACTTATCTTAATACATCTCCTAACACTCTCATCGTAATAAGACTCAACTATTTTGCGAAGAGTTTCGTTTGAGAACTCAAGATAGGAACACCCACCATAATCACAAACGAGAGCCTTGCAATCTTCTGGGTATTCACTTCCTTCTATCAAAGGACAAGACCAATTTAGGCAACCAGAGGTAATAAGGCGACGAATTTCAACCTTACTAGTCAAATTAGATTCCTGGGCAATAGTTAAAGATACTGGTATAAATATTAAAATTAATAAGAGATTCTTGCTAAATTTAAATTCCATGCTTATAATTTAACCCATATGCTTAAAATCTTAACGAAATCGTTCGGTTTTTCCGAACAATTTAAAGAAAAAGAAGAAGAGCAAAACCGAAATTCCTATAGGTATAACTATTGAAAGTATGGTTATAAAATTTGGAACAAACCTTCTACCTTCCATGCTTTTTGCTAGCGGAACTTCTGGGCGAAACAAAAAGGAAATTTGATAAACACCTATGCATAAAGAAATTAAAGCTAATGTAAAAAGAAGCGTCATTCGTTTAGTACTTGGATGGAACAAAGAAATACCTTTTTCTGTTAGTTCAAAGTAAATCCATTTATGGCCATCATCAATTCTTTTAATAAATCCTGCTTCTTCAAGTTTCCTTAAATGTTCATGAACAGTTGATTTAGATAATTTAAGCTTCTTTGCTATTTCAGAGAGTATCATCTTTCTTTCTCTTAAAAGCTTTAAAATCCTTATTCTAGTTTTAGAAAGAAGTACCTCCTCCATCTAAAACTCTATAATTTTTGTAAAAAATAAAAGTATTAGCTAAAAATAAATTTTCTCTTCATTAAAAGTATAGAAACTTCATAAAGAACCCAAATAGGAGCCATAAGTATTAAAGTAGTTAAAGGTGTTGGGTCTGGCGTTATTATCGAAGCTATTATCAAAAGCACTAAAAAAACTATGGATCTTTTCCTTTCTAGATCTTTAGAGGAAATAAGTCCAAGCCTCGAGAGGGAAAGCAAAAAGAGCGGAAAATTAAAAAGCAAACCTATTAGCAAAGTTGAAAAAACCGTAAATTCAAAGTATTTTCTTAAACTTATCAATGGCTTAGCTTTTATACCTCCAGTAAGCCATTCCATAATTTTAAAGGTAAGTGGAATGAAAAGAAAGATGGAAAACATAATGCCTAAAAAGAAAAAGATTAGAAAAAGTAGAAGAATTCTTCTCACAATTTTTAGTTCGCCCTTCAGCAGGCCAGGCTTTGCAAATGAATAAATGGAATAAAGAAAAATTGGCAAGATTGCTATAAACGAAAGAACTGCTGAAAGATAAAGTTGTACTATTAAAACTTCGAGAGGCTCGACTACGATAATTTGCCAGTTTTTAGGCAAAAAAATTAAAGATATTGAAATTATTTTATTTGAAAAATACAGGAAGATTAAAAAAACGACGAACCATAGCAAAAAACAAACCCTTAATTTTTTACTTAGTTCTTCCCAATGTTCTAGGAAGGTTCTTCTCACAAATATTTATTAAAACAAAATAAGTTTGATGTTTAGGTTTTACTTATTAGTATTTTTTATTGGTTTTTCCTCTCTTATAACTCAACTATCATTCTTAAGAGAAATCTGCAACCTTTTTTATGGAAATGAACTTTCAATAACATTTGTTTTGGCTAGTTGGCTTTTTATAAGCGGCGTCTCATCTTATCTAGCAAAATTTTTAAGAGCTTCTAAAAAGAGGTTTCATTTCTTAATATTTTTGATTTCATGCCTCCCATTACTTCTAATTTTGCTAGCAAGAACGCTAAGAAATAGAATTTTTTTGTATGGAGCTGTCGTAGATCCTCTCTCTATGCTCCTTTTTTCTTCTTGCATCTTAGCGCCTTACTGCATAGCATCGGGGTTTTCGTTTAATTTTGCTTGTAGATTAAGAAAAAAAGAGGTTGGAAAAGTATATTGGGTTGACAGCATAGGAGATTTAGTTGGAAGTATTGCTTTCAGTTTTCTTTTAATCTATTTTTTAAATCTAATTCAAATTTTAGAACTTCTCTTTTTAATCGGAATTATCTTTCTTGCAATTTCTAACAAAAAGTTTATAAAGTATTTGCTTCCATTCTTTCTCTTATTAACTTTTTTGTTTGTCTTTGTAGACTTAAATTTGCTATCACTTAGGCAACTATACAGAAATCAGCAGATTGTTTATCAAAAAGATTCCCCTTTTGGAAATTTGGTTGTAACAAAAACTGGTAGGCAACTCAATTTTTTTGAAAACAATATTCTTTTATTTTCAACCCAAACTACTGCAGAGAAAGAAGAAACTGTACATTACGGTTTGTCGCAGTTAAAAAATGTTAGCAAAGTGTTAGTGCTTTCTGGCGGAATTTCAAGCACCTTAAGTGAGGTAAACAAATATAATCCAAAAGTTATAGATTACGTAGAAATAGACTCAGAAATAATAAGGATTGGAAAAAAATTTAGGAGAATACCGAGTAATGTTAACATTTATCTAAGCGATGCAAGATTCTTTGTAAAAAATAGTAAAGAAAAATACGATGCTATAATAGTTGACCTACCAGACCCAACTTCGCTTCAGCTTAACAGATTTTATACGGTCGAATTTTTTAAGGAAGCTAAAAGGATCTTAAGCAAAGAAGGTGTCATCTCTATTAGTTTAAGTTGTCATGAAAATTATTTTAGTCCTGAAATTAGGGAATTGTTATCTTCTGTTTACTTTTCCTTAAAAGAAGTTTTTAAAAACGTTCTAATAATCCCTGGAGATACCTGCTACTTAATAGCTTCAGACTCAAGGCTTAGCTATAAAATAGCAAATCTCCTTAAAGAAAAAAACATCACAACTAGGTATGTAAATGAATATTATTTATCCGCTAAACTAACGAAAGAAAGAATTGGGTATACATATTCGAGTTTAATTAATAAAACTTTAAACTATGATTTTAAACCAGTAACTTATGCTTTTTATTCAAAATACTGGCTAAGCTTTTTTGGCATAAAGTTTATGCTCCTAGTAATCCTAATAACTCTCTTTGCTATTTTATCTCTACTTTTAACTAAAGAGCCGATACCTCTTTCTATTTTTACAACGGGCTTTCTAGGAAGTTGCTTAGAAATTTTAATCATTTTTTCTTTTCAAATTATCTATGGTTACATTTATAGCAAGATAGGATTTTTAATAGCCTCTTTTATGCTGGGAACTTCCTTAGGAAGCTATATTTCTAGTAAGAAAAGAAAAAATTTCCTTAAAAAGATCTTAATCATAGAGCTTTTTTGTTTCTTTTACCCACTAATACTTTTAAAATTGCTAAAGGTCCCAGAATTTTTCTATTATTTTTATCTACTAATGCTAGGAATGCTAGTTGGTTTAGAATTCCCTTTAGCTAGCGAATTTTATAAAAAAAGAATAAGAAAAATAGGAAAGTTGTATTTTGCCGACCTAGCTGGAGGTTCTTTAGGGAGCTTAATCCTTTTAATCTCCTTGCCCTTAATAGGTTTAAAAAACTCTTTCTTTTTAGCTTCTTTACCAAACTTTTTTACTTTTTTCCTTCTCCTAATTTTATTTAGAAGATGGCAGAAATAATCGAAGCCTTGCTTGAAGTTGATAAGATTACTAGATGGTTTTTGTTTATTTTAATCCTGATGGAATTCTTATCTGGATGGGCTTTGGTAGGAAAATTTGGAATGGATAGATTAATACCAAAAGAGATTGCAGCAATCTTGCATGCAATGCTTGATATACCAACTTTTATCCTTTTCCTAATCCATTGCCTACCAAGGATTTATCTTAAGCTAAAGAAAAGATGAAAGATTTCCTTAAGGAAAAGATAACTAGAAGGGAATTCCTAAAAAGATTAATTTTAGGAAGTTTAGCTGTTGGCTTTTCTTATTATTTCCTTAAAAATCTACTAACTAGAAACTTCCTAACAGGCCTGTTCGTTAAAGAAAAAAAGAAAAAATTATGGAAATGGTCTAAGGAAGCCTATTTTTATATAAAAATAGGAAATCTAGTCCAATGTCAAACTTGTCCTAATAGATGCTTGTTAAGAGAAGGTGAAAGAGGAAGATGCAGAACAAAAATAAATTTTAACGGAAAGCTTTATACAATAGCTTATGGCAATCCATGTGCTGTTCACATAGATCCTATAGAGAAAAAACCTTTATTCCATTTTTTGCCAGGTACTAAAACTTTTTCAATAGCAACAGCAGGATGTAATTTTAGATGCCTAAACTGCTTTCCTCCAGATACTTTTATACCTACAGACAGAGGTCTCCTGAAGATAGAGGATTTATGTAAAGATGCGGAATTTAAAGAGTTAAAATCAGATGGATGTGAAGTTTATACTATCAATCACGTGACATATGCTCACGATGGATCAAAAAGAAAAATTTTACATGTTTTTAGACATCCTTATGTAGGAGATTTGTTAGTTATTAAACCATTTTACCTGCCACCTCTTATTTGCACGCCTTACCATGAAATATTTGTTTATGAGAATGGAAAGATTAGGAAAGCAGAAGCAAGGTTTATTACTAACAAACATTTTTTACTTGTACCAAAGTTAGACAGAATTAGAGGAAAAACTATAATTTTAGACTTAAGAAAAATTTTACCTAAATGGATTGGAAAATTCAAAATAAGAAGGAAGTATACAATAGAGACAGTTAAAAGAATACTCCAATTAAAGAAGAAAGGTTATACTTCAGCAAAAATAGGAAGGATTTTAAAAATTAATCCATCCTATGTTAGAAAACTTTTGGCCCTTATTAGAAAAGGCGAAAAATTCAGCTTAGTTAAAAAAGTAAAACTTGTAGAGAAGAATGGCAAAATTAAATATCTATGCGAAAAAAGACCATTTATAAAAAGATTCATAAAGTTAGATGAAAGGTTGGCACAACTATTTGGTTATTATTGCGCAGAAGGTTGTGTACACAAATACAAAAATAGAAAATCTTTTAGTTTACTGTTTTCGTTCGGAAAAAAAGAAAAAAATCTTGTAGAAAAAGTTAGGAGATTGGTTAAAGAAGTATTCGGAATAGACCCGAAAATAAAAGAGACCAAAACGAGTATAGTTGTAAGAGTTGGAAAGACAACCATAGCCCTCTTGTTTAAGGAGCTTTGCGGCACCAATGCTGTCACAAAAAAAGTACCATACATATTGTTTCAAGCTAGAAAGAACATTATAAAAGCCTTTTTGAATGCCTATCTAGAGGGGGACGGATATGTGAAAAGCAACATTATATCTTCTAACACGGTCTCCAAACAATTGGCTTTGGGTATATATTTCCTATTTCTTAGGCTTGGTATCATACCCAGTTTCTACGAAGTAAGGCAGAAAAAATTTAAGACAATAGAAGGGAGAATTGTAAAGCAAAGTCCAAGTTTGTATTACGTGAAGCTTTCCTCAAAAGGTATGATAAAAAAGTTTACTAGTGGAGACTGTTCACTTCCTCGATTAATTAAAGAAACTAAAAATTTCTATCTGGTGCCTGTGAAGGATATAATGAAGATAAAGTACAAAGGGTATGTGTATAATCTTGAAGTTAAGGAAAAACATTCTTATTTAGCTAATTTTATCGGTGTTGGAAATTGCCAAAATTGGACTATCTCTCAAGTAAGACCAGAAGATACTTTAAATTTTGATCTCCCTCCAGAAGCTGTTGTAAGAGAAGCTAAAAAGTGGAAGTGCGAAAGTATCGCTTATACTTATTCAGAACCAGTAGCATTTTACGAATATATGTTTGATACAGCAAAACTAGCAAAACAGAATGGAATAAAAAACTTGTGGATAACTAATGGCTATATAAATGAAAAACCATTGAGAGAACTGTGCAAATACATAGATGCGGCAAACGTTGATTTAAAAAATTTCAAGGAAGAAATTTATGAAAGATTGAACGGAGGTTCTTTAAAACCAGTTTTAAGAACTTTAAAAATTTTAAAAGAGGAAGGTGTTTGGTTTGAGGTAACTAATCTTGTTATACCAAATTGGACAGATGATTTAGAGATGATAAGAGAGATGTGCAAATGGTTAGTTAAGAATATAGGCAGAGATTATCCACTTCATTTCTCTAGATTCTTTCCGCATTATAAACTAAAACACTTACCACCAACTCCCATAAAGACCTTAGAAGAAGCGAGAAAGATTGCATTGGAAGAAGGTTTAAAATTTGTTTATATAGGAAACGTACCCTTACACCCTGCGCAAAATACTTATTGTCCCAATTGTGGAAGACTTTTGATCGAAAGAAAAGGATATAAAGTTACTCAATTCAACATTGTAAATGACTCTTGCAAGTTCTGCGGCGAAAAAATAGCTGGAGTTTGGAAATTATGAAAAAGCTGCTTCTCATACCAATTTGCCTCTTAATTTTCTTCTTTTTATTCAGGTTTACAGGCTTTTTTGTAAAAAAGGAAGTTAAAATAATTAGAGAGCCAGTTGCTGCTGGCAAATTCTATCCTGAAGAAAAAGAAGTTTTAGAAGATCTTATTAGAAATTATCTTTCAAAAGCTGAATACGTTAATTTCGGAAAGCTAAGAGGATTAGTGGTTCCTCATGCTGGCTACATTTTTTCAGGAATTGTTGCAGCAAAAGGTTTTAAGCAAATACCTAAAGACATAAAAACAGTTATAGTAATAGGACCTAGTCATCATTTTTATTTTAAAGGTGCTTCCCTACCTTCTTATACACATTTCAAAACTCCTTTAGGCGAAGTTAAGATTAGTAAAAAAGTTGATAGCTTGAGGAAAAATAAAATTTTCGTTAACGTAAGCGATAAGCTAGAGCATTCCATCGAAGTTGAAATCCCATTTTTGCAAGTTTTGTTAGGCAATGATTTCGAATTAATACCGATAATGACAGGAAACGTAGATCCAGAAAAGCTAGCTGATGTTTTACTCCCTCTAATAGATAAAGAAACTTTGGTAATAGCAAGCAGCGACCTATCACATTACTATCCTTATGAAATAGCTTACAAGATAGATAAGAATTGTCTAGAAGCAATCCCTTCATTAAATTTTTCTAAGATGAGATATTGTGAGGCATGCGGAAAAATTCCTATATTAACGCTAATGCACTTGGCTAAAAAACTAGGATGGTACGGTTATCTATTAGATTATAGGACTTCAGGAGATACAGCTGGTAATAAACAAAGCGTTGTAGGTTATGCTTCTATAGGATTTTTCGAGGGAATAAATCCGAAAGAACAAAAGATACTGCTCAAAATAGCAAGAGAAACTTTAGAGTTTTACCTAAAAAATAAAACTTTGCCAATAATTAGGGAAGAATTTTTACCTGAGAGATTAATAGAGAAAAAAGGTTGCTTTGTAACGCTTTATAAAAAAGGAAAGTTAAGGGGTTGCATAGGAACTCTTCTACCTCTAGAACCTCTTTATAGATGTGTAATCAGAAACTCTATAAACGCTGCTTTACATGATATAAGATTTAAGCCAGTAAGTTTTAACGAGCTAAAGGATATAAAAATAGAAATTTCTGTCCTAACAGAGGCAAAGGAAGTTAAATTTAAAAATTGGAAAGAGCTTTTAGAAAAAATAACAAGAAAAGATGGCATAATTTTGATTAAAGAAGGTAGAAGCGCTACTTATTTACCACAAGTCTGGGAACAACTACCAGAAAAGGAACTATTTCTTTCAAACCTATGTATAAAAGCTGGCTTATTGCCCGATTGCTGGAAAGAAGAAGGCGTAAGGATTAAAAAATACCAGGCTCAAGTTTTTAAAGAATAGTTTTTATGCTTTTAACTAATTCGCTTAAAATGAGAACTCCTAAGTTTGTATAAATTTCACTTAAAAACACTGAAACCTCTAACTCTAATCCAAATTTTCTTTTCCTTAGAAACATTTTACTGCCATAAGCAAGACTTCCATCAAAATTCAACTTATAAGTAATTCTTAATGGAACTCTTTTTACAACTTCTCTAACAACTTTCAGATAATTCTCCAGCGAGAACTTTAATTCTAACTCTCTTCGTAAAGGAGCAAAACCTAAGTATTCAAGTCTCTTCATCGTTTTCATATAAATTTCTTTTAAATCACCTCTAAACAGTCCCTTTTTAAAGTGTCTCGCTTTTTGCAGGACAAAAGACCTAAACAAATGTTTTTCATTAAAAAGAAGGCATTCTAAAAAATCTTTTTTTATTTCTTTAAAAATCCTGGAAAATCTCCTGTTTAAATTTTCGATTAAATCTTTTACCTTCTCCTCAGCAAAACCTTTTAGAGGAATTACATCCACTAAGCTCGGATAATTCCTAAGAGAAAGGTCTTGAACGTGTATAAATAGGATAAGCGAATCCCTATTCGAAAACTTCTCAACGCAATTCCAAAAATTCCTGTAAATAGATTCTTTTTGCCTATGTTCATTTTCATTCCTAGCTATCCATGAATATCTCTTCTTAAATTTGAAAAATTCTTCCTCAATCCCATCTTTATAATACTTATAGCCTCTAAAAGCGATCCTCCTGCTTGGTGCTAATCTATTAAAATCCAACCCCCATTCCTGATCTCTTGGAATGAAAGAAATTATCGAAGTTCCTCCAAAAACGTTAGCCAAGCGTAAAGAAAGCAAGTCCGCTCCTACATCTCCCCTAGGCAATATTCTTAAAGAAGTTGTAGGATGTAAAGCTACAAAAACTAAATTTTGAGACCCAAAATTGTAAACTGAAAAACCTTTGTAATACTTTGTTTTCATCAGCCTCTAAGCACTCTCCTTCTCCTTTTAATTCTCCTAGTTTTACTTTCTCCCTCTAGTGCCTTTTTAAATTCTTTTACAGCTTCTCCCAAGGCCCTAGCTAATTCGGGCAATTTTTTTGGGCCGAGAAGAAGCAAAAGTATGAACAAAATTAGTAGTATTTCGGGTAGACCTATCATAAGTATAGATTTGAAGTTAAACATAAAAGTTTCCTTTAAACAAGGATAAAGCCCGAGTAGTGGGGCCGGTGGGATTTGAACCCACGACAACCCGGTCTTCAGCTTCGCCTAGGGCAGTAATTACCCTAACGGGCGCTCTCCCGGGCTGAGCTACGGCCCCACCTAAATTTAATTCCTTGTCTTATTATAAAAATCAAAACTCCCAAAACTATTCTAATACCTTCTAAGCCTCTCTTCCTTTTGTAATGAACTTCAACAGGAACTTGTTTTATCCTCAATCCTTCTCTTAAACAAGCAATAAGCATAGAATTTTCTAATATATAGCCGCCATATATTCTCTTTTTAATTATCCTTGCAGCTCTTCTATTCATAGCTACGAAACCACAATTAGTATCTCTAAACTTTGTTCCAAACAGAAAATTGAAAGTAGATCTCCAAACTAAATTACCAAGCCTATGTCTATAAGGAACTTCTTTCCAGTTCCTACAACCCATAACAAAATCTGCTTCCCCTTTCAAAATTGGCTTTATAAGATTTGATACTTTATTTAATCTGTATTGACCATCTGCATCGGCTAAAACAAAAATCTTTATCCCTTTTTTTAACAAAAAATTTAAACCGGTCTTTATCGCTTCTGCTTTTCCTCTATTTACCTTATGCCTAATTACCTTTACCCCACATTTTTTAGCTATTTCGTAAGTTCTGTCTGTAGAACCATCATCAACTACTAGAATGAAAGAATTTGGTAAATATTTTTTAGCATCTTCTATTACGCCTTTTATATTTTTTTCCTCGTTATAAGCAGGAAAGATTATGCCAATCATAAAATTCAATTAAAGCTTTATTCTTATAACTAAGTATGATTCCAGAAGAAGTAAGAAAATTGCTAGAGAAGCAGCAATACAGAATTATAGGAAATCATTCAGCCGTAAAGATATGCCATTGGACTAAACAAAGCTTAGTAAGGAATAGGGTTTGTTATAAACAAAAATGGTATGGTATTCAATCTCATAGATGCATGGAATTTACACCAAGCGTAATATGGTGCACACAGCATTGCTTGTTTTGTTGGAGAATCCAGTCAGGAGATAGAGGATTAAAATGGAAAGAATATCCATTTCCTTTTAAAGGAGATGATCCTAGAGAAATTTTGGAGAAAGCTATTGAAGCAAGGAAGCAACTTTTATCTGGTTTTAAGGGAAACAAAAATGTTACTCTGAAGAAATGGGAAGAAGCTATTAAACCAACTAATGTTGCAATAAGTCTTTCTGGAGAACCTACTTTATATCCTAGGTTAAGTGAATTAATAGAAGTGGCCCACGAAATGGGTTTGAAAACTTTTTTAGTTTCTAACGGAACTTTACCAGAAGCAATAGAAAAATTAGAAAACTTGCCTTGGCAATTTTATATAACTGTAGCAGCCCCTGATAAGGAAACTTACTTAAAAACTTGCAGACCTTTATTAAAGGATGGTTGGGAAAGGTTAAACAAAAGTTTAGAAATCTTTTCAAATCTTGATTGTAGAAGGGTTATTAGGTTAACCTTAGTAAAAGGATTAAACTTAAAAGATCCAGAAAAATATGCTGAATTAATCCTTAAAGCAAATCCAAATTTTGTCGAAGCTAAAGGTTTTATGCATGTAGGTGAAGCTCAAAAGAGACTTCCAAGAGAGGCCATGCCTAGGTTTGAAGATATAAAAGAATTTGCTGAAAAGCTAGCTGAATATAGCGGTTATAAAATAGCTGGTATGGATTTAGATAGCGTAGTTGTCTTGTTAAAAAAATGAAAAAGGAAAAATTTTGTCCTATTTGTGGTAAGATTACAGAAGAGTTAATTGAAGGGCTTTGTGAAAAATGTTTTGCTTTAAAATTTTTAGGCAAACTTCCTTCTAAAATTGTTATAAAGGTATGCAGTAAATGTGGTAGGATCAGATTTGGAGGAAAACTTGTTAGCTTAGAAAAAGTTTTAGAAAAAAAGTTAGGCAAATTTGCCTTACCTGAAAATTTTAGGTTAACTTATAGGATCGTTAATTCAAAAGTTGTCCTTACAATTTATAGGAGAAAGAAAGAAATAGGAAGAAAAGAAATTGAACTGAAAGCTGAAAAGATAATTTGCAAGACTTGCAAGCTTAAACTGCAGGGATATTTCGAAAGCAAATTGCAGCTCAGAGGAGATTTTTCTGAGGAAGCAAAAGAAGTAATAGAAGGATTCATTAAAGGTATTGGGAAAGATGAATTCTTCATTTCAAAGGTTGAAAAGTTAAAAGAAGGATATGACATTTATCTTTCATCAAAAAAACTTGCAAAAATTGTTTTAAAATTCCTTAAGAAACAATATAATTTTGAAACAAAAGTATCGAGAAGTTTATGGGGAATTAAGGAAGGAAAAAGATTTTATAAAGATACTGTCTTGGTGAGAATTTATGGAAGAAGAGTTTGAGAGGGTTAGGATACCGAAAGAAAATGAAGTTTTGGGTATAGTTGAGCAGATGTTAGGAGGAGATAGAATGCTTGTAATCTGCGACGATGGTAAAGAAAGAATCTGCAGAATACCCGGGAAATTGAGGAAAAGGGTTTGGATAAAACCAGGAGATTTAATTCTAGTTAAACCATGGAAGATCCAAGGAGATAAAAGGGGGGATGTTGTTTATAGATACACACCTACAGAAGCTAATTGGCTAAAAAGACTTGGCTATGTAAAAACTTTAGAGGTTTAGGATGGAAATAGATTTTTTTGAGAGAAGGAAAATAAGGATTGAAGAGCTTAAGGACTTTAAAATAGAAGCAAAGGTTTTCGATGAAAGAACTTTATTTTGTATTTACAAGCTTATGAAAAGGGGTTTGATAAAAAGTGTTGAGTCTAAAATAAAGGAAGGAAAAGAGAGCGTTATCTTATCTGGCTTAGGAAAAGAGGGGTGGATAGCTATTAAGGTTTATAGAACTTACCATTGCGATTTTAGAAACATGTGGAAATATTTGATAGCCGACCCAAGATTTTTTAACGTGAAGAAGAGAAGAAGGCAAGTTGTTATAAATTGGGTTAGAAGGGAATTTAAAAACTTAAAAATCGCCTTTGAAGCCGGAATAAATTGCCCAAAACCTTTTGGGATTTATGAAAACGTTTTGGTTATGAGCTTTATAGGAAAAGATGGAAAAGCTGCTCCTAGGATGGTAGACTTGGAAGATGCAAATTGGAATAAGCTTTACGAATTAACAGTTAACGAAATGAAAAAGCTTACGAGAGCAAAATTGGTTCATGCAGACCTATCAGCTTTTAATATTTTGGTTTTGAACGAAACCCCTTATTTAATAGATTTTAGCCAAGCAGTAACTTTTGATCATCCTTTAGCTTTCGAATTCTTGAAAAGAGATGTAGAAAATATCAACAAGTTTTTTAAAAAGAAAGGCGTTAAAGTTAATGAATTGCTGTTTGAAGATTTAACAAAATGAGAGCGAGCATTGTAATGCCAAAGGACAGAATTGAGATTTTAAAAAGGAAAAAAGAATGGGTTAGAAAAATAGAGGAATTGGGCAATGTAAAATTAAAGATAAATGAATTAGTAGAGGTTGAAGGAGAACCTTTGGATGTTTATAGAGCTCAGAATGTTTTAAAAGCTTTAGCAAGAGGTTTCCATATAGATGATGCATTATTTTTATTAGACGAACAATATAGGCTTGAGATAATAAATGTCAAACAATATGCAAAGACAAGGGAAAGAATGGTCGAATTAAAGGGAAGGGTCATAGGAACTAAAGGTAAATTTAAAAGAATAATAGAAGAATTTACTGGAACTAAAATTGCTGTTCACGGGAAAACTATTAGCATAATAGGAAGATGGGAAGATGTTGAGCTTGCAAGACAAGCTATAGATATGATTTTAAGAGGAGCTCAGCACCAAACTGTTTATAGATTTTTAGAATTGCATAGGACACACTAACATGCTAGGAAAAATATCAGCTATTAAGATTGACAACTGGGAACTTTATTATAAAAAAGGAAATTGCTGAACGTAAAAGAGCTATTTTTGCTGTCAACAATAAATTGTTCAAATACAAAAATAGTTTTGCAACATGGAGTTTTTAGCAGCAGAAGAAATTGGAAAGAAAATTAAGGAAATAAGCGTAGCGGAATTTTTTGAAAAAAACAGACATTTATTAGGATACGAAAACCCAACAAGAAGTTTGTTAACCGTAGTTAAAGAGAGCGTAGACAATTCCCTCGATGCCTGCATCGAAGCAAGAATTTTACCAACCATAAAAGTCTTAGTTAAACCTGTAGGTTCGAATAGGTTTAGAGTTAGAGTAGAAGATAATGGTCCAGGTTTGCCGCCTAAAAAAATTCCTATCGCTTTTGGAAAATTCTTAGTAGGAAGTAAATTTCATAAATTAAAACAAAGTGTAGGAACTTTAGGGGTTGGCGTAAAAGGTGCTATTCTTTATGCCCAACTTACTACAGGAAAACCAGCAAAAATCCAAACCTATTATAAGGGTGAAAAACATTATTTTGAACTTTTTATAGATGTTTTAAAAAATACACCAAAAATAGTTTCTCATAAAGTAGAAAAGGTAAGTAAAAATTTGCATGGTTTAAGTATTGAGTTAATAGTAGAAGGTAGATACGTAAAAGGGCAGCAGTCAATACCAACTTATCTCAAGTACATCTCGATAGCAAATCCTTATGTTGAAATTATTTTTGACTCACCAGATGGGAGGATTACTTTCAAAAGAGTTACTAAAGAATTGCCGCCGCCTCCAAAAGAAATAAAGCCACATCCTTATGGAGTTGAGTTGGGGAAATTTAAAAGGATGCTAAGATTAACTAGACAAAAAACTATAGCTGCTTTCTTAAAGAATGAATTTTGCAGAATTTCTATGGAAAAAGCGATAAAAATTTGTAAACTAGCAAGATTAAAACCTACAAGAAGTCCTAGGAAACTTGGTGAGGATGAAATAGAAAAATTGTACAGAGCTACTCAGATGGTTAAATTGAGAGGTCCTCCAACCAAATGTTTGTCTCCGCTAAACGAAAAAATGTTAATAGAAGCTTTAAAGAGAGAGTTTCCAGGAGAATTCTTTGCTGCAGTAGTTAGAAAACCAAGCGTTTATCGAGGCTTTCCATTCCAAGTTCAAGCAGCTTTAGCATATGGAGAAAATTTGAACCTAAATGGCTGCCTTTTGATAAGGCTTGCAAACCATACTCCTTTACTTTATAATGCTGGAGAATGCGCAATAACCAAAGCTGCTCAGCAGATTAATTGGAGGAATTATGGATTAAGCCAAAGTGAAGGATGTTTACCGAATGCGCCTTTAGTTTTACTAGTTGATTTCATCTCTGTTTGGATTCCTTATACTAGCGAAGGTAAACAAGCGATCGCTCAATATCCTGAAATTATGAAAGAAATAAAGCTGGCTTTGCAAGAAATTGGAAGAAAACTCTCTGTTTATTTAAGCAGGAAAAGGAAGATTATTAGATTAAAAACAAAAAGGAATATTTTTGAAAGTTATGCAAAAGTTTTTTCAGAATTTCTTTCTACCTTAACTGGAAAGAAAGAGGATTATATTAGGAAAAAAATAGATGAGTTAATTAAGAAAGGTGTAGAGGTTGAGAAAATAGAGAAAAAGCTGAAGGAAAAAACTGAAATCATCGAATTATGAAATTGTATATTAAACCTAAAAAGAAGGAAGAAATTTTATCCACTTTAAATTCTTTAGGAAAAAAACTGCTTAAAGAAATAGAAAGCGGGAAAAATCCTTATTTAGAAGTTCCTGTGAGGACTTTAAGAAACATAAGGTTTGATCCTAAGGAAAAGAAGCTTTATTTGGGAGAGTTGGTTTCAAAAAGATATTTTTTACATTTAGCGCAGATAAGAAAGTTTACTCAAACTATTGGAGTAGCGGCTCTAGCGAAAGAGCTAATTAGGATGAATAAGCATGTTAGTCTAAGAGAGGCTTTTTATATATTGAAAAGAACTATCCCTGGAACTAAGATTAACATAGTTGATGAGCAAACTGAATCTAATAAAGCTGTCGAAGATATGGAACTTATAATAAACGCTTTAAGAGAGCAGTTGCATATAAATGCAAACAAATTAGGAGCTGTAGCTGGTAATGTTGTAATAAGAGATAGAGGAGATTTAATAGATTGGTCTAAGTTAGGATCTGGCGGTTGGTCTGTTCCGAGTAATGTCGAAGATATAGAATTCGTTAAAGTTAAGGCAAAATTTGTTTTGTACGTAGAAAAAGCTGCTGTTTGGGAAAGGTTGCACGAGGATAAAGTTTGGAAAAAATTAAATTGTGTAATAATAGCTTCTCAGGGACAAGCTACTAGAGGTATAAGAAGGCTATTGCAAAGGTTACATTATGAATTTAATTTACCAGTTTATGTTTTAACAGATTTCGACCCTTGGGGAATTTACATTTATTCGGTTATAAAATTTGGGTCTATGGCATTAGCTCATATAAGCGATAGGTTAGCTGTGCCTGATGCAAAATTTTTAGGATTAACTGCTGATGATATAGAAGAATATGGCTTAAAGAAACATTTGATTAAACTTAAGGAGATAGATCTGAGAAGGTTAGAACAGATTAGGAATTATGAATGGTTTAAGAATAATAAACAATGGCAGAGGCAGTTTAAACTGATGAAGAAATTAAAAGCAAAAGCTGAATTAGAAGCTTTAGCTTCTAAAGGAATTACTTTCATAAGCGAAAAATACATACCTAGAAAAATTAGAAAAAAAGAATTTTTGGATTAGAAACGCGGAACCCCTGAAGCATAGGCTGCATATCTTTGTAATCTTCTTAAATAATGCTCAAATTTGTCTTTAAGCTGGCTGCTGATAGCTTCTATCTGCCTTTTAGCTGTATCGTCATTTATAACACCCCTTACCCAATCATCTATTGTATCTCTCAATAGTCTTTGGTTGTCCCCGCTGAGCGATGAAAAGATCCTTCTTACGTCACTATCTCTCCAAAAATCGTCTGCAATCATCTTTCTACCATAAGCTTGCACACTAGGTGCCATCGTCATAGCGGCCCAATAGAACCTTCTTGCTACACCAAAACCCTTAAAGAACAAGCCTATTATAAACATTGCCACGAAAATAGCAACCGAATACGCACCCATAAAAGCAAAAAGCACCCAAACCATCTTTATAAACCATCCAATTGGAATAGTCAAAAAAGTTATTATAAAAGCGAGCGTTCTTGCTATTTTATAATTTTCTGGTAAGTTAAAAATACCTAATTCTAAAATAAAGGCCCAAACTAGAGTATAAATAGCGGCAAAAGGTAAAATAAAGAGATAAATAAATCCTGGTAAATAAAGCCACTCATCTGGTATCCCGAGGAATGAAAATAATTTTGAAATAAAAGGTGGTAATCTATAAATTTTAAAACTTTCTGGTATTTCCATAAATTGAGGATATGGAACAAAATTAGGAATTACAAAAAGTGCTACTAGAATTATAAGAAATATTATTTTTCCTAGATAACGACTCGCACCTGTAGGCAACCTTATAACCCCTCCTATCGACAGGAGAATTAAAATAAAAACTAAAATAAATAATCCTGCTGTAATTTCTTCCCACGGGGTTATACCTAGGAAAGGTTGTTGTGCTATAGTTAATATTGGTAAAAGTAGAAAAGACAGCAAGAAAAAGCACATTTTCTTCATAAGTAAATTTTTACTTTCTAAGTTTTTGAAAATAATTCAAAGCCTTATCCCACGACTTCTTGCCTCTTCCTCTATCTCCTTTAGTATGTTGGGGTGCTCAGCTGGGTCTTCTCTAAGTCGATTTGCCCATTGTTCCAATTTATGTCTAAAATCTTCCGACATAAGTATACTTTCACTTCTCAAGTAACTGTTAATTGTCCTCCGCAACGGCCCAGAACCTCCCCTTGCATCCCACAGTGCCTTAAGAATTTCGTTCTCAGAAGCCAAAACATCTCGTTCGAGCTTTCCTACCTCTCTTACCCTTAATATTATTCTTTCCAATTTTTCGATTCCTAGAAATCCTTTCAAAAACCTAAGGCCGACTCCTATCAAAATAAAATCAATTACCAAAAGTGCAATCCCCCAAGCTCCTAAAGAAAGAAACTCCACAAAACCAGATACCAAAAAACCTCTATAAGCAAATATAGCTAAACAAAATGCTATAATTCTCTCAGCCCAATTGCTATACGTGACCCATCCCTTAAACATTCCACTAACGCCAAGATAAAAAATGCTGTAAAGCAAAGCCAAAGGTACTATGAAAAGCATACAAACAAAGGTTGCCAATGACAATCCTCCCCATTTACCTAATGTATAACCTGTCATTGCACATAAAACCCAATCGACATATGTTAATTCTTGCAGATTCTCGCAACTAGTATAATCGAACAAAGGCTGCCTTGTTAAGAGGGGTACTATAAATGCATACTCGCATGCAAAGATAGCTATAGCAAAAGATAATACACTAGCGCCAAAGAAAGTTTTTGCTCCTAACGGTTTCTTTAACTTAACAAAGAGCCAAGAAATAGCAATAAAAGAAAAACCAAGCAAAACAAAAAGGTACCAAAGCCCTGTTATGAAACGTATAAAAGCAACCCCACGAAGCCAGGATGGTAGCTGTGGTTGGCTAATTAAATAATCAGGTGGTTGAGCTAAAACTGACGAAGAAAATATAAAAAAACAAAATACTACTGCAACGAGAGATTCCTTCATTTAATTAATAATTCTTTGGGCAAAAATAAATTTGTTGTGCTTACTAACTTTTAGGGAGGTAATATTAACCACTGATGAGTTTCTATATAGTCATAATCTACTCTTACAAAAATTGGGTAAGATTTGAAAATACCGTCTCTTCCAACTTTTACTGTACAATTAACTAAATTAGAAAGTACTTTGTTAAACCGAACTTGGTCTTCGGTAATGTTTTTATCACAAACTTCTTCGTTAAAACAAAACTCAGACCCAGAATAACCAAGCACACATTTTTCGAACTTTCCATTAATTATCCTTAAGTTTATTCTTTTAACCCAAACATGTTTAGTGGGATCTTTATTTTCT
>CAZGBT010000011.1:0-31721 GCA_964524025.1 uncultured archaeon
GGTAGCTATATAAACTGTGCAGACAATACTGGAGCTAAAATCCTGCAGATAATTTCAGTAGTCGGTTACAAAGGAAGGAGAAGAAGATATCCAAAAGCTGGAGTAGCTGATATGGTAAAAGTTGTGGTTAAAGAGGGCGATGTAAAACTTAAAAAGCAAGTTTTTACAGCCGTAATAATAAGGCAGAAGAAAGAATATAGAAGAAAGGAAGGAATTAGAGTGGCTTTTGAGGATAACGCAGCCGTCTTGGTTACAGAAGAAGGTGAACCAAAAGGAACAGAAATTAAAGGGCCTGTAGCTAGAGAGGTTGTAGAAAGGTTTTCTTCCATAGGTAAAATTGCTAGTATAATAGTATGAAAAGACCTAAATCAAAAAAACCAAGAAAACAAAGGAAGTTCTTATATAATGCTCCTTTGCACCTAAGAAGAAAGATGATGGCAGCACCTTTATCAAAAGAATTAAGAGAAAAATATAAGATAAGAAGCATTCCAGTTAGAAAAGGAGACGAGGTAGAAGTTTTAAGAGGGAAATTTAGAGGTAAGAAGGGAAAGGTAATAAAAATAGACCTTAAGAATTATAAAATCTACGTTGAAGGGGTCACTAGAAAAAAGACAACAGGAGAGCTCGTTCACGTTCCCATTCACCCGTCTAAAGTTAGAATTATAAACCTAAACCTTGAGGATAAGAAAAGATTAAAAATTTTTGAAAGAAAAGGTATCAAAATATGAAGTTAAAAAGGTTGTTGGCGCCTAGCTTTTGGAAAGTAAAGAAAAAGCATGCCTATTGGGTAGTATGCCCTAGAGCTGGTCCTCATCCCAAATTTGAATGCATACCTTTAGCAATCATAGTCAGAGATATACTTAAATTAGCTGAAACTGGTAGGGAAGCTAAGAAAATAATAAAAATGGGTGAAATTTATGTTGATGGAAGAGTTAGAAGGGATCATGCATACCCTGCTGGTTTGTTTGATGTCATAAGCATACCAAGAATAGGAAAAAATTACAGAATTGTACCAACAAGGAAGGGCTTGGAGTTGGTAGAAATAGAGGAAAGAGAAGCAAACCTAAAGATTTGTAGGATAAATAATAAAACTACTGTTAAAGGAGGTAAAGTACAACTAAACCTTCATGATGGAAGGAACATTTTAGTTGATAAAGATATTTACAAAACCGGAGATTCTTTGGTTATCGAATTACCAACTCAAAAAATAGTTAAGCATCTTCCTCTAAAAGTTGGCTGTTTGGTTTTAGCTATAAAAGGAAGGAATTCAGGGAAACTTATTAAGGTGGAAGAAATTAAGGAAGGTAAATTTAAACAACCAGCAAAAATTATCGGAAAATCTAAGGAAGAGAGAATTGAATTACTTAAGAGTTATAGTTGTGTAGTTGGTTACGAAAAACCAGTAATTAGAGTAACACCATGAAAAAAGAAAATCCTATGAGAAGAATTGAAATAGAAAAGGTCGTTTTGAACATAGGATGTGGTGGAGATTTAGAGAAAATAGAGAAAGCGAAAAAATTGTTAGAAAGGATTACAGGAAGAAAGCCAGTTGTTACAAAATCTAGAAAAAGGTCTACTTTTGGGATAGCAAAAGGAAAACCAATTGGAGTTAAAGTAACTTTGAGAAAGAAGGAAGCTTTAGATTTTTTCAAAAAAGTTCTACAGGCATTTAATTATACCATAAAAAAATCGCAAATAGACGAGTTCGGCAATTTTAGTTTTGGTATTAAAAAATACATTGAGCTACCAGGTGTAAAATACATGGCTGACATCGGAATGCTCGGAATGGATGTTTGCGTAACCTTAAAAAGGCCTGGCTATAGGATTAAATATAGAAGGATACAAAAAAGAAAAATACCAAAATCCCATCGAATAACGAAGGAAGAAGCTATTGAGTGGTTAGAGAAAGAATTTAATGTAAAGGTGGTATAATGGCAAAAAAATGGGGAAAGGCTACGCATCCATGCTTAAGATGCGGGTCTACAAGAGGAGTAATTAGAAAGTATGGATTACAGTATTGTAGAAAATGCTTTAGAGAAATAGCAAAGAGCCTTGGGTTCAAGAAATACCAATAATATGCAAATTAGACCATGCAGAATAGCTTTCCTGTATAATTATTTCCTCGCTTTCTTATGCATTCTTATTTTAATTTTAATTGGCCCTAAATTTTCCGAAAAATCGTTTTTCGTAATTTTTGCAATAATAGTAGCAATTTTTATATTCCTTATTCAAGAACCCGAGATTGAAAGGATATCAAAATTTTATACCATAGATAAAAAGTACGTAATAAAAACAGAAGGTATTTTAAGGAAGAAGAGAAGCGTTATACCAATCAAAAACATAGTAAATCTAAAAATTGAAAAAGGCTTAGTAGGAAGAATCTTTAATTTTGGAAACGTAGAAGTGGTAAGCAGCAGCGGAGAAAAAATATTAATAGAAAAAATAAGATACCCTGATAGAGTTTTTGCAATTCTAAAAAAGAAAATAAAAAAATAATGGAAAAGGTTTATTTCGAATCTTACGGATGTCCTTCTAATTTTGCAGATGAAGAATTTATGAAAGGATTGCTTAAGAATGCCGGTTTCGAAATTACTAACGATTTTAAAGAAGCAGATCTTATTGTTCTAAATACTTGCAACGTTAAGGGCCCTACGTCTAACAGAATGTTATATAGAATTTCTTTTTTTACTAAACTATCAAAACCATTAATAATAGCTGGTTGCATGCCTAAAACTGAAAGGGAAAAAATAGAAAGGATAAACTCCAAAGCAAGTCTTTTAGGTCCTAATTCTATTTTTAAAATAGTAGAAGCAGCGAAAGTGACGCTAAAAGGAAAAAAGTTTGTTTTTCTAGAAGATATTAAAAAAGCAAAGTTAGGTCTACCAAGGGTTAGGAGGAACAGAATAATTTCTATAGTGCCAATATCTTCTGGTTGTCTTTGCAGATGTTCATTCTGTATAGTTAGATTTGCTAGAGGCAGGCTTTTTAGTTATAAACCTTCTTTGATTATAGATGAAATAAAGAAATCCATTAATGAAGGTTGTAGAGAAATTTGGCTTACTTCCCAAGATAACGGATGCTACGGATTTGACATAAACACAAATCTTGCAAAGCTTTTAGAAATGGTAGCTAAACTTGAAGGAAAATTTTTTGTAAGAGTAGGTATGATGAATCCAACTTTTGTAAAGATTTTTGTTGAAGAATTAGTAGAATCTTACGAATCTGAAAAAATATTTAAATTTATACATCTGCCTGTCCAGTCTGGAAGTGATAAAGTCTTGAGAGATATGAGAAGAGGATATAAAGTTATAGATTTTCTAGAAATAGTCAGAAAATTTAGAAAGAAATTCCCTAAAATAACTTTAAGTACAGATATTATAGTAGGATATCCAACAGAGAGTGAAAAAGATTTTAAAAAGACTATAAATTTGTTGAAGAAAATCAAACCTGATATCGTTAATCTATCCAAATTCGAAGCAAGACCCTTAACAGAAGCAGCAAAGTTAAAACAGTTGGATAAAAAAGTTGTAAAGAGAAGATCGAAAATAATACATGAACTATGCAGGGAATTGTTTCTTGAAAAAAATAGAAAATGGATAGGATGGGAAGGTGAGGTCATTATAGACGAAAGAGGAAAGGATAAAAGCTGGATAGGAAGAAACTTTGCTTATAAACCGATAGTGGTCAAATCGCAGAAAAACCTTTTTGGTAAATTTGTAAGGGTAAGAGTAATAGATGCTAGGAGCAATTTCTTAATTGGCGAATTAATAGGAAATTAAAGATTTTCCTTCACCTAAATTTTTCATTAAGCAAACTCCTGGACCAATTATGCTATTTGGTCCAACTTTTCTTCCTGGCATTATACAAGCATTCACACCAACTTTACAATTTTCTCCCATTATAACTCCAAGTTTTTTTAATCCTGTATCAATTTTTTTCTCATCAACTATAACCTTAATGTTTTGCTCATCAAATCTAAAGTTTGCAGTAACAGCTCCTGCACCAAATAGGCAATTTCTCTCTATGATGGAATCTCCTATGTAATTCCTATGAAACCTACAATTTTCTTCTATAATTGAATTCTTTATTTCGGTCCCGTAACCAACTATACAAGCATCGCCAATAGAAACGTAATCTCTTATTAGACAATTATTACCTATAAGACACTCCTTGCCTATAAAGCAAGGCCCATTTATAACAGCCCCTTCCAATATTTTAGTACCTTTTCTTATCCATACGTTACCAATAACATCAGCTTTTTCAGAAATTTTGACATCCTCCTCTATTATCTGCTCTTTAATAAATTTATCCATAAGAAACTTGTTAAGAGAAAACAAATCCCATGGATATTTAAAGGAGCCGAAGAAACCATCGTACTTTAATGCACAAACTTCAAAAGCATCGTTAATTAAAGCTTGGATAGCATCTTCATACTGATGATCGGAAGGGGGTAACTTCTTCAGATAGGAAAAAATAATTTCGTTTAACAAGTAAATTCCTACAACTGCTAAGTTAGATGGCTCCTTACCCTTTGGTGGTTTTTCAACTATTCTCAAAACTTTTTCTCCATCTAATTTTACAATCCCATACTTCCATGTTTCAACTACTTCTCTGCAAACAAGCAGAAAATCCTTCTTTAATTTCCTTTTAATTTCGTCAAGAACCGATTGTTCGTAAATATCGTTAGAATTAACGACCAAAAATTTATCTTCAACAAGATCTTTAGCAGCTAATAAAGCTTCTCCCATTCCTCTAAATGGAGGTTTTTGCTCTACATATTCTATTTTAACGCCAAATTCTTTTCCATCTTTAAAATACTCTTTGATGACTTCACCTTTAAATCCTGTAACTATTACCAAATCTTTAAAACCAGCCGATCTTAAATTTTCAATTACATAGCTAAGGATTGGTCTACCTAACAATTTAAACATGCATTTAGGTTTAGTGGTACACAAAGGTTTTACCCTTCTACCCTTCCCTGCAGCAAGGATTACAACTTTCATTGCATAAATTGCATTAGTTTTTCTTCTGCAAGTTTAATAAGTCTATTTAAACTTTCTTCGTTCTTACCTTCTACAAAAATTAAAATTTTTGGTCTTGTATTAGAAGCTCTCCACAGAATCCACCCATCTTCAAAAAATGCTTTTGCTCCATCTATTTCTATTACTTTTAAACCTTCTCTTTTAAGAGCTTCTCTTAGTCTCTCGATTACTTTGAACTTTTTTTCATCGGGACATTCAAATCCTATATCGTACTTATAGTAATAAGTAGGTATTTCTGAAAGAAGTTGTGAAAAGGATTTGTCTGCCTTCGATAATATTTCTGCAAATTTTAAACTAGCAAAAATTGCATCGTCAAAGCCAGGTATTTCCTTAAAATAGTAGTGAAAACTATATTCACCCCCAAAAACGGCATCTTCTTCTTTCATCCTTCTAACTATGAAAGAATGCCCAACTCTTTCAACAATTGGTATACCACCTATTTCTTTTATCTTTTGTTCAACAATTTTTGGGCATGCAACGTCAAAAACTATCTTACTCCCTTTTCCACTTTTTACGTAATGCTCGGAAAAAATTATAATCAAGTCTCCGCCAGATTTAGGTAAATTACCATTTTCGTCTACAAAAACAACTCTATCAGAATCTCCATCAAAAGCTACGCCAAAATCCGCATTTTCCTCTCTTATCCTTTTTGCAAGCTCATCCAAAGCTCCTTCTTTAGTCGGGTCAGGCCCTCTTCCTGGAAAATTTCCATCTATTTTTTCATTTATTACTATAGTCTTGAATCCAAGTTTTTTAAAAAGCCTCGGAACTAGAGTAGAAGCCATGCCATTTCCGCAATCTATAGCAACTTTTAATTTTTTACTTACATCAATCAAACTTAAAACAAAATTTGAATAATCGTCCAAAATCTTCTTATATTCCTCCAAAGATCCCTCACCCTTTTTAAATTCCCCTTTTGAAACTAACTTTCTTATCTCTTGAATTTTTTCGCTCTCTATAACAAAACCATTTCCATCACAAATCTTAAAACCATTCCATTCTGGAGGATTATGACTAGCCGTTACCATAACTCCTAAATTTCCTTTAAGAAAAGCTGAAGCAAAATAAAGGACTGGAGTTGGAACCATTCCTATATCTACAACATTAACACCTGTAGATAAAATTCCTTCTATCAATTTCTTTTCTAAAACCTCGCTGGATAATCTTCCGTCTCTCCCAACAATTACTTTTTCTCCTTCTTTAAGTAAGCTCCCAATTGCTGCTCCAATTTTCCATGCAATCTCTTCATTCAAAGTTTTGCCATAAATCCCTCTTATGTCATAAGCCCTAAAAATAGAAGCAAACTCCATAATATTTGTTAAACAAGTATTTATTTTACAGTTACAGATTTTGCTAAATTTCTGGGTTTATCTGGGTCGAATCCTCTTAAAACTGCAAGCTCATAAGCTAATAGCTGCATTGGAATGACTTGAATTATACAATCTAAAGGATAGCATTCTGGAACTTTTATCCAAATGTCAAAAACATCATTCCATTCTGGAGAAACACCAACTATAAAGCCGCCTCTCGATTTTAATTCTATAGCATTTGATAGTATTTCATCCTTAACATCCCTACTTACAAATACTATGCATGGAGTACCTTCTTCTATTAAAGCTATAGTACCATGCTTTATCTCTCCTCCTGCGAAAGCTTCAGCATGGATGTAAGATATTTCCTTTATCTTTAAAGCTCCCTCCAAGGCTGTAACATAATCTAAACCTCTTCCTATAAGAAAAATATGTTCCCTTTTTGCAAGCTTTTCAGCAACCTTCCTTATAAAATCTCTAGTTGATTTTGCTGTTAAATCGTAAGCTATATTTGCTGCCTTTTCGATTAACTTAATAGCATCTTTGTAATTACCATTAACTGAATAAGCTAGAAGAGCTAGGAGGGAAAGCTGTGAAGTATATGTTTTAGTTGCTGCTACTCCTATCTCAATGCCAGCATTAATTAAAAGATACCTATCGCACTCTCTAGTTAGGGAGGAGTTTGGAACATTAACTATCGAATAAACTTTTATTCCTTTTCCTTTAGCTAATCTTACAGCTTCCAGCACATCAGCAGTTTCGCCACTTTGGGATACAGCAATTATCAAATCATCTTTCGAAATCGAATCTATAAAATGAGGGAATTCAGAAGCCAAAATAGCAGTTGCTGGAATTCCCATTTTGGAGAAGAAATACGAACCTGCCAAACAAGCATGATAAGAAGTTCCTGCCCCTATTAAATAAACCTTTTTTGACCTCTTTATGGCTTCAACAAATTCATTAACTTTGTCAAAAGGTTGCTCGATAGACCTTTTAATAGTCTTAATTTGCTCTAAAATTTCCTTTAACATGTAGTGCGGATACTCTCCTTTTTCTATTTCTGATATTTCTGTCGTTATAACTTCTATTCTTCTTTCTACAGGCCCTTTCTCTAGATTCTCGATTTTAAACTTCCCTTTTTCTGCTACAACAAAATCCCAATTAGAAAGATAAACCACCTTCTTCGTAAATTCAAGCAAAGCTGGTATATCGCTAGAAATAAAGATCTCATTTTCACCAACTCCTAGAACTAATGGAGAATCTTTTCTTATTGCAATTATCTTCTCCTCCCCTTCTTTTATGATAAGGCAAGCAAAACTCCCCTTTAATTTCTTAAAGGCTTTTTTGCAAGCTTCTTCAAAACTACAAGTTTTGGAAAATTCTTCTACTAGGTGAGCTATTACTTCAGTGTCAGTTTCGCTAATGAACTTATGACCTTTTCTTTGCAATTCATTCCTTAGCTCTTGATAATTTTCAATTATACCATTATGAACAACACTTATTTTACCCGAACAATCGACATGTGGATGTGCATTTATATCATTAACTTTTCCGTGAGTTGCCCATCTTGTATGAGCAATACCTATATGCCCCCCCATTTCAGTAAAGTTTAACCTTTTATTTACCTCGTCTATTTTTCCGGCACCTTTTTTAACGACCAAATTTTTACTTATAGTTGCCATTCCGCACGAATCGTAACCTCTATACTCTAGTCTTTTAAGTCCTCTGAGAAGAATTCCTGAAGCTTTCCTAAATCCTATATAACCGAAAATTCCGCACATTATTCGTCTATCAAAGCTTGTGGCGGTTTTATGAACTGATGCCCGCAATTTTTGCATTCACAGGAGTATGGATAGCTACAATCTACAATTTCTATTTTTTCTGATCCACACTTTGGACATCTCATAAAGAGAAATGAGCAATATTCTATAAAAATGCTGCTAAAAGCGCCTTTTTGTTGGTATTCTTTTTTACTAAGAGATTAAGAAATTTTTTCTTCAAGCATTAAAAATAAATTTTTACCACTAAAATTCAATTTATGCAATACTTTGTTGAAGAGAAGGGTAACGTAAAAAAAGTTTACAGAATAAAGATAGTAAAGCCAGAAGTCTTGTCTTTGCTTACTTCAAAGACTGCAATTAAAATACTCAAACTTTTATCAAAAGAAAGTTTATGCGCAAAAGATATTGCTAGAAAGCTTCACTTACATGAGCAAATCGTTTACTATCATTTAAGAAAATTTGAAAAGCTAAAGATAATAAAACTTGTAAGAAAAGAAGAGAGAAGTGGGGGGATAGCTAAAATATACTCTTTAGCTTATCCATTCCTTGCTATAAAGATTGGAGAAAGATGCATAAAAACAGAAAAAGTTACAGTACCATTCCATTTAAGAGAATTCTTTGAAGATTTTTTTGAAAACGGAAAGTTTAAATGCACAATAATCATAAGTTCACCAGAACCTCATGGCAAATATGCTTCTCAAGGCTTTGATGGATATGCAATTCTTGATCTTATGTTTTTGCTAGGAAATCTGTCTCAGGGAAGCATTAAAATAAAACTTGATACACAAATCAAAGAGGAGGATTTAAGGGATAATTTAATACTCGTTGGGGGGCCAAAATCAAATATAATAGTCGATAAAATTAACAGAAATCTTCCAATTCGTTTCGATAGAAAAAAGGAATGGGATATATTCTCTAGCCTATCAAAAAAAAGTTATTCAGAAGATTATATAGGAGTAATCGAAAAAATAAAAAATCCTTTTAATCCGGAAAAACAATTAGTAATCCTTGCTGGAAAGAGATTTATAGGAACACGAGCAGCTGTTATTGGTTTAATGAAGTACCCAAAAGAAATTCTAAAAGGGAACTTGTTTAAAAGATTGGTTACAGCAAAAGTTGTAAAAGGTATCGACAAAGATTCTGACGGATTAATAGATGATTGTCTATTCCTTGAGTAAAATTTCAAAAGCTTTTTTCACATCATTCACAGAGGCTTTTCCTCTTAATTGCTTCATGATTACACCGAATAATTTGTTTTTCTTCATACAACGATTTTTTTCAATAATTTCTCTAACTTTTTGCAAAACTTGCTCATATGGAAGCCTCCAAAGGGAGAGTTCGTCTATTACTTCTTCGACACTTTTATCTTTTTCCTTTACAATTTTAGCCACTATATCAAAAATAGCTTCTTTAGTTATCTTCTTTTCAGCAAGCAACTCAAAAACTCTATAAACTTTTTTAATACCGATTTCTTCTATATTAAATCCTTCCCTCTTTAACTCTCTTACAGTTGAAAGGAAAAAATTTGCAACTAGTTTTGGTTTTATTTTATAAGTTCTCACTATAGAAAGAAAGTCAAAGAGATATTTTGAAAGTAAAATTCTTTCTTTAAATTCTTTTGGCAAATCCATTTGTTCTATTTCATTCCTAATTCTATTCCAATTTGGAACTTTTTTCCTTATTTTCTCTATCATTTCTTGTTTTATAGAGATAGGTGGAACGTCCGTTTCTGGATACATTCTAGCAGCCCCTGGCAAAGGTCTAGCAAATTTTGTTGATCCGTCTTCCTTCGCTACTCTAGTTTCCCCTTCTAACTTTCCTTCACATAATCTCTTAATTTTTTCTTGAAGAAACTTTATAGCTCTACCTTTACTCCTTTTTTCAGCCACTATTATTATACAGTCTTTTTCAGTAGCTCCAAGCCTTTCTTTTAATTTACTTATTCTCTCCTTTTCAATTCCATATTTCTCTAAATTTTCATCCGTATGTAATATTCCTTTTACGCCAAAAGTTTCTACTATCTGAGCAAATTCTTTACCTAAACTCTTCTTCTCATGTAATTGAAATTTTAAGAGATTTGAAAATCCTTTTAACTTAATGGCATATACTTTATATCCGTTTTTTATCAATTCATTCAAAAATTTACAAGAAGTACCTCTAAATATCCTGGTAACTTCATAAATTTTTTCTTCAACCTTTGCATTCCTTTTTCTTATTTCCTCTATAATTTTGAGCAAAGAAAGTTGTCTTTTGACCTCTAGCTCGATAACTCTTGAAATAAGCTCCAATCTTTGAATACCCTTTATTTCAACTCTAGCTCCTTTTTCGATTGAAACATTAATGTCTTGTCTTATGCTTCCTAATCCTCTCTTAACTTTTCCCGTTAATCTTAAGAGAGAACCGATTCTTAAAGCAATTTTTTCTACCTCATCTGGCGTGATATTTTCGAGTATTCCTGTAGAAATTTCTACTAGAGGTATTCCTAGTCTATTTAACCTAAAGTAAACGTTTCCGTTTTCTTCTTTTTCTAACGAGCATGAATCCTCCTCTAAACATATTTGTTCTATTTTTACTTTCCTTCCATCAACATCTATCCAGCCATCAAAACCTATTACTGCAGTTCTCTGGAAGCCTGTTGTGTTACTTCCATCTATAACAGTCTTCCGCATTACATGAACTTCATTAACTAGCTTACAATTTAAAAGCAAAGCAATTTCCATCGCTATTTCTAAGGCCTCTTTATTTAAAGGTCTAGGTGGTTCTTCGTCCAACTCAACAGCACAGCTTTCCTTTTTGTAAACTTTATAGAAAAACGTCCTATCTCTTAGCCATTCAAATTTAGCTGCCGGGTCGTATTCGCCTAATTCGCTTACTACAGGGAATAATTTCCTTTTTACTATCATTATAGGCTCTTTTTCTTTCATAGTAGTTAAGCAATTGCAGAAAAGTTTATGCTTAGTATTTAATTGCTGATGTATTTCAAGTCCAACTTTTAGCCCAACTCTACGATAAAACTCTTTCATATTCTTTACAAATTCTTAAGCAATCAACAATTTCTTTAAAAGTAACTCCCTCTTTAGTTTTTTTGCCATTCATTTTCCTATGACATTCAAGCACTATATACTTGCAATTAGTACGCTTTAGTAAATTAAAAAACCAATTTAAATCCAATTCGCCCTGTCCTAATATTAAATGATCTATACATTTTTGTTCAAAAAATTTAAAGTCATGCAAATGAACCGTTAAAATTTGATTTCTGTAAATTTTAACCCATCTTTTTAATAACTTTCTCCAATTTATTTTCTTCGAAATTAAAAATGCATGTTTAACAGCATGGCCTACGTCAAAACATAATTTTAATTTCAATTTTTTAATCATCCTAAAATCTTCTGGTTTTACAAAAATATGCGAAGCGTTTTCTATTGTAATTAAAATTTCCAATTCTTTAGCTATTTTTGCTAAACGTTTTAGAGAATCGCTTGCATGCTTTTTTATTATTTTTCTTATTCTCTCTACAACAGCATTCTTTTTCTTATAATGCAACAAAGCTGCTTCCGAATTCAAATGCAAATTGAAATAAATTGGATTGTATTTTCTAATATTTTCCATGCAATTTTCAATAACCTTTAAAGAGGCATCTTTAATAAGCTTGTTTGGATGGGCTATATAAATCCCTTCCCAAGGTGCATGGAATGCAATTTGAAAATTCTTTACTTTTTGGTCAAATTTTTCTGACCAAGGATAATCTAATGATATTTCTGAAAAGTAGAATCCAAATTTTTTTAACAGGTTAAAATACTTGTTTAATGGTTTATTAAAAAACCATGAAATAATTCCGAATTTCAAATTAGACATGCTGAAATTTCACCTGCATAACTAGTAAGCATCATTTCTTTAACTTTCTCGTATTTGTTAGTATGAGCTAAAACCCAACCTAGCTTTACATAAGCAACTTCTGGTAGCATATCCTCGCAAAAGATTACACCCAACAAATTCAATATTCTTAAATTTCTATAAACGTATGGATGGGTTCTTCCAAATAAGCATTGAGAAGTTATGCATACTATTATATTGCTATCTATTGCTTTTTTTATAAAAGGTATCCAAGACTTATCTTTCCAAAGAGGATTTGTAGGAACATGGCCTAAACCAGTCCCTTCTATTACAATCCCTTTGTATTTATTTTGAATAAACCAATCCATGATAGAAGGATCTGAACCAGGATAAACTTTAATTAAAGCGACCTTTTCTTCAAATCTTGCATCTGCTTTTACTTTTCCCTCTTTTCTTTTCCTAAAGTTTTCATTAACTATTTCTATTTTTCCATTAGGCCAGATTTTAGCTAACGGTTTATCATTGACAGGCTTAAAAGCGTCTCTTCGAGATGTATGCATTTTTCTTACTTTAGTTCCTCTTAAAGCAAAGCAAAAATCATCATTAGTACTGGCGTGCATAACTATAGATACTTCCGCTATTTCACTTTTAGCGTAATGAGCTGCGCATATCAAATTTAGCCTTCCGTCAAAACTACCTCTATCTGGACTTCTTTGAGCACCGACTAATGCAACTGGTTTAGTTAAATTTTTTAACATAAAGGAAAGTGCAGCTGCGGTAAAGTGCATAGTATCTGTGCCATGCGTTATAATTGCTCCAAAAATTTCTTTATTCAATTCTTTAGCTACAATTTTAGCGAGTTTAATCCATTCTCTAGGAGTTAAGTCTTCGCTAGCAAGAGTAAACGGATTTAGCATACTTTTAATTTCTACTATTTCTGAAAGTTCTGGTGTGGTTACCAAAATCTCTTCAGGTTTCCTGCACATATAAACCCCACCGGTTAAATAGTCAACATGAGTCGCTATAGTACCACCTGTTGCTATAAAACAAATCGGCGGACCTTTTCCTTTTATCTTTAAAGCAGGTATCTTCCCAGGTTTCCTACCTTTTCCCAATTTTTCTATCTTAGTATTTTCATCGAATTTTATACCAATGTTATACCCATTCTTAAGCTTAATTATTATTACATCTCTCTCGCCAAACTCGACTCTTGGCATTAAAATACCTTCAAAAATTTGGTCTCCCTTAACAATCCTTATAAAATCGCCTACATTTATCCCTTTCGATTTAAAAATTTTTTCTATTTTAGCTGAATATGCCACAATTATTTTATTTCCTAAATTTTATTTCTACAACATCGTTTGGCTTTAAGACATAATCTGCAGATAACTTCTTACCAGTCTTAGCATCAATTCCACAAATAAACCCCTTACCTATATCGGTATGAATTTTATAAGCAAACTCTTTAAGTTTTGTACCTCTTTTAACTAAAAATACGTCTGGCAAAATGTTTCCTTCCTTATCAGTTAGTCTTTTTGAATCAGCAACTGGATAAACAGGTATGTAGTTTGCTAAATCAAAAACAGCTTTGTTTAAACAAGTTTGAACCCCTGTTGATCCAAACTTTTCTATTAGTTCTTTTATAAGACTTAAAGCTCTTTTTTCTCTCTCATTTAGTTTTTCTTCAGAAATTACAGTAAAGCCGTTACCTGGTAAATATTCTATGACTCCTTTTTTGTCTAATTCCTTAAGTATAATTTCGGCAAGAGCGCTAGTTGGGACTAAATTTTGATATTTTTTAGAGAGCTTTACAAAATTATCTTGGGCCTTCTTTATATCTATTTTGTTTGCAGCCAACAAAATTGGCTTAACCTTTTTTCTCAACTCTTCAGCAAATTTTTTTACGTTGGTATAAGAAACTTTTGAGAGGACCTCCTCTATATCCTTTTTAGAAGCTCCTAAACCGCTGAACTGTTTTGCTAAAGCTTCCACAGGGTCTTTTTCTTTTTTTATCTTTTCTATACCTCTTTTTACAATACTCTCAAACCAAAGGTTTATCTCTTCTTCTAGAAATTTTATCTCAATTTCAGGATCAAAATTATCGGTAGGTTTTCCCTCTTCGTCTGTAAGTCCTGACATGTCTATAACTTGGATTAATACATCAGCCTGCCTTAAATCGTCTAAAAATTTATTACCAATTCCTCTTCCAGCATGCGAACCAGGTATTAGACCGCCAACATCTATTAACTTAACAGGGACGAACCTTTTTCCATTTTTACAAAATCCTAATCTTGGATTACATTTCACACCAAACTCTTTTTCAACACAATTAAAAGAAACAAAAGCGATCCCGACGTTTGGTTTAATAGTCGTAAACGGAACCTCACTTATTTCAACGTCTTTTAACGTAGCTGCTTTAAAAAAACTACTCTTACCACTAGATGGCTTTCCTACTAAACCGATTGTTACCATGAAGTTACTTAACTACTTGGAGTAATTTCTGAAAAAATTGTGAAAAGAGGGAAGGTAGTTGAGTTGTTTTAATTATTGGTGTTACTCCAAAGAGGGACGGAAGGGTAGCTGCTAAGCTTAATGCAGGAAGAAGCACTAAGACTAAACCTATGAAAATCGTTAGGTAGTCCAATCTGAAATATTCCTTTAAGCTTCTGACTAAGGTTGCCATTCCTAGTACTCCTAGGAAGATGCTAACCAAGAATCCTACGAAAATTCCTGCAACTCCTGCTAAAGAAAATATCGAAGTTATTATAGAAGCTACAGATGGAGCAAACATTCCAAGAGCTACTGCATTCAAAGCTTCTCTATAACCACCTTTTCCTCCAAGTATTGAATAAGTCAATCCTATCAGTACTGCTGCAAATAAAGTACCTAGTATTCCTACTATTATTAAAGCTATCGTTGCTATTGCTAGCTTATCTAAAGCTACTGTTTGAAACATCCCTATAAACACTGCTATTCCTAGCAAAATCCATTCGAGGACAATCAGTGAATACAAAGTTTTTTTCTTTTCTTTTCCAACCTTTTTAATTACTACATCAGGCCTTTTTAACAAGTCACCCAGGTACATTAAATTTAAGTTAGAAATAAGAAATAAAAACTTTATTTCTCAGCAGGAATTTTAAGCAATTGTCTAAAAACGTTTGCGACTTTGTTTATTAATTCTTCACACATTCTTAAATAACCTCTCCTAACCCTGTCGTACCATAAAATTCTATACATAGTAATAAGGCCTCTGTAAAGAGCAGATTTTTGGAAAGGTGTATCTTGAGGGAACTCCGTTATAAGCCTTCCTCCTATCTTAATAGTTAAAGTTCCTTCTTTATTTGGGTCTGCTGGTTGTTTTCCCTTCATTATAACTTCAAACCTTATGGTGCTTCTTGCATCTATTCCTTTATCACAATAAATTCTTGTAAAAAAGGATCTAGGATCGGAGGTTACATCCCATTTAAAATCTCTAGGCCAATAATCTGGCGCTCCAAGTTCTAAAGTAGTTCTTAAAATTGGTTCTGCTTGTTTGACAACTTTAAATGGGTTCGGTCCTTTATATTCGATAACAATATAAGGTTCTGGAGCAAGACATTCGTCTTCGAATCTCCATTTTGGCATGTTATCCAGAAGCCATTATATTAAGAAACTTTCTAAGTTCTTCATAAAACCTATTCATCAAAGCAACACACATTTCCAAATATTTTTGCCTAGTACTTTTGTAAATCAAGTTATGGAAGAACATCCGGAAGTATTCGTAAATTATGCTTCTTTGCCAAACCGTATCTTGGGGATATTCTGTTCTTAACCTGCCAGTTATTTTTAAAAAAACTTCTCCTTCTTTTCCAAATTTTTCACTCGGCTTAGCATGCCCATCTATATCAACGCTCACATGTATAAAAGTGAATTTATCAAGATCTATAATCAAATCTAACGAAATGGAGAATTCTTCCTTACCAGCACTTCTATCCCAATAAAATTTACTTTCTACTACATCTTTTTCATCCGCTCCAAAAATCTCTGCCATCATCTTTTTAATAGCAGGATATATCCTCTGAGGATTAGGACCAACATAGTGAAAAGTTACATACCTTTTACCTGGCAGTGGACTTCCTGGAATTTTTATCGTACAATAATCGTGTATAACTAATTTTGCCCTCGCAAAAACAGGCATAATATAAATTTGTTTTGATTCATGAAAAAATTATGAAAAGAGTAGCAGGATTCCTGTTACTTTTTTTAGCATCTTTCTTCATGCTAGGAATTTTTTGGACAGAAGATCCTAAAGCTTATTACTTACAATTTATTTTAACTCCAATTTTCTTATTCCTGGCATCTAAATTAATTATTGGATGAATTTGCTCAGAAAATTAGCTGGGTTAGGATTAGTTTTGTTCGGTATTTTTTCTTTAGTCCATTTTCCAGGGATTAGCAAACGTTCATCAAGTAAGTATCAACCTGAAGAAATGAGTAAGGCAGGTATATTAATAGGTCTCCTATCCTTCTTCCTAGGAATTTACCTTATGAAATCTTAGTATGGAAGACGGAATTTATCCTGTAGGCCCGCCACCAGCTGGAAAGGAAATCTTTCCAGGGGAAGGGATGAATATAAGACCCCTAGAAGGTGTAACCAGATGGGATTTTACAGGGCCGGTTGGTTTAGCTTCAAAAGCCTATCTTTCTCTTTCAATACACTTAATAGACTTAGGCTATACAGTAAAAAAATACGACGAATACATGTTTGTAACTCCTTTACATTCCCCTGTTTATGAAAGACTTGCACACGAAAAGGAGGCTTTGGAGGAAAAAATAAAAAGACATCTAGCAAGCATAGCAACTGCAATAAATGATCTTGAGTTAGCAAAGCATGATTTAAGAAAGTATAAAGAATTTATGAAGCATATAGAAAGGATAGAAAAAGGGGAGAAGCTGATTAAAGAAGGAAAAAAAGAAGAAGGAGAAAAATTAAGAAGGGAAGGCGACCAAACTTTAAGAGCAATTTTTATCGATCAAGTTGATGTTCATACGGGAGAAGGAATTTCTTTAAGATCTATAGTAATTAGATGGCCAACTATAATTTCAGATTTCATGAAGTTAACAGACGAAGATAAGGATCCTTCTCAAATTGCTAAAAAGTTAAAAGTATCCGAAGCTGAAGGTGTTGTTCTAGCAACTAAGAATAAACTTTACCTAGATTGGAGGGAGATGTTTAAAAGAGTTGTTAAAGAAAGGTATGAAACCTTGGTAAAATTAGTCGAAGCAAGAAGGAATTCGGTAATAGAATATAAAGAAATGGTTAAACCCCTTATTGCTAGATATAAAATTCTTAGAGAAGCTTTACAAACTAAAAAAGGAAGAGCAACTATTTTAACTGGCTTTTTAAAACCCAATACACAAGCTTTTACTTTAGATGTTACTCGTTTATGGGCATGGAAACCTTTTGCTCCTAGAGAAAAATATAAAGTTGGTTTTGATGTCATAGAAAAAATACCTGCAAGAGAAGCTGGTTTTACAAGAGAAGAGGAAATGTTTATCCAAAAAATGTTAGTAAAAGAAGGAAAACTTGAAGAAGGTGAAAAGGTTTTAGTGCCTGCTCTGCCTATTCCAAAAGCTTATGATAGAGTTTTAAGAGTAATAGTTTCAAACTTAGAAAAAAAGTATAAAATAACTATTACCCCCTACGATGTTTATAAGGCCATAGAAGAATTAGCTACTGAATTCGAAAAAGCCAGAGAAGGTACAAGATTAGGAGAAGCTTGGTTTTTCACTCCTTACTTTGTATTTTTGGATATAACTATGGGAAGGTTAGTTTATAGGTTTCCAGATGGGTCTGAATTCGAAGATTTGGATTGCAACCCCGTAAGAACAGCTGTTAACACCCAAAACATAATTTTGGGAAGGATTATTGAATTGCATGTAAAAGAGAAATTGCTTGAAATGGAAATTAATAAATTGCTTGGAGAATTAGCAGCTAAAGATGAAAGATGGGTTAAAGTTCAGCAAATTTTGAAAGAGGAATTCCCTGTTATTTATGGAGAACCTGAAAAGAAGGAAAAGAAAAAACCTAAAAAGAAATTTGAATTAGGAGAAGCTATTAATAAATTACTTAAATTTTTTGGATGGGAAGTTTGGTTAGTAAGGGGCAAAGGTCCTTATGAATTAGCTTTTTTTGATAGATTCACCAAATATTACATTAACGTTGCTGCTAAAGAGATGTTCAAAGTTCAAAAATTCCTATGCAAAATTTTCAAGGTTCCTTAGTATGGTTTATGTAATAGGAGTTTCAAGCGGGATTTTTAGGGCTGTGAGAGAAGAAGAGAAAATTCAGTTTGTAGGACCAGCCAAGAAAGCTCATTATTGTATAACAAAAGGTGTGCAATTTGTTCAAATAGATTTAGAGAACATCGCTGAATTCGAAACTCCTAATTTAGAAGAAGATATGAGAAAAATTAGGGAAAAATTAGGTGTAAGATTTGCTTTTCATTCTGAAACGAAAGCTTTCGGAATAGAAGTTGCTGAACCCGATTCGGCTATAGAAATGAATTATAAATTTGGACATAAAAGATTATATCAAATTCTAGAAAATGCCGGGAAATTGGGAAGTGAATACTTACTTATCCACGCCTCAGAATCAGTACCGTTCCTATATTTAGAAAGGCATCTCCAACCAGCTATCCTAGTAGATTTTTGGGGAAGGCCCTTAACTAAATTCTTAGAAGAGAATAAAGAGCTTTTAAATTGGCTATTAGGCGGAAGAAAAGAAGAGGTAATCCTGGCACTTAAGGATGCATATGATAATACAGAAAAAAAAGAAGATGCAATAGCGCTTGAAAAGCTCATCAGCGAAAATTTTAAAAAAAGGAACATTAAACCACCTGATTATATTTGGAGAGAGTTATTCGGTGGAAGAAATTTCAGCAGAATACTTGCTGATATAATAAGAGAAGAGGTTAGAGGTTGGGTTATGAGATTCTCTGAACCAACAGAAAGGCCTTCTTATGAAAGGTTAGAAGAAAACCGAAAGATAGCAGTTGATACAAGAGTTAAGGTGGAAATTGAAAGAACGATTGAAGATCTGTTAAAGCGCTTCCTAGATTTCATCCAATCTAGGCATCTTCATTACGGCCCAGAAAGGTTTGCTTATTGGATTATTGCCAAATGGATGGAGTTGAACGAGGATCCCTTATGGAAACCCATTATTGATATAACTGTTAAGTATTTTGCTTATGTAGAAGGAAAAAGTCCAGAGGAATGGCTAAAAGAAAAAGGTATAGAGAGATTTTCTATCGACGACGATAATTTCAGAGAATTACACTATTTATGGGTTCCTTGCGTAGCTGCAAAGTATATTTATGGACATCTTATGCAAGACAAAAATCCTGAAAGGAAGAAATATAAAGATATTTATCCTGATTGGAAAGAACCGATAAAAAAATATAATATGCCGCTTCTTTTAGAAAGCCCTATGGCCCACCCAGGAATAGAGGAATGGCTAAGATTTCCCAATCCTCTTCAATTTTGTGTATTAGCAAAAGTTGTAAATGAAGAAGTAGGTTTTGAATGTTTAGCTGTTGCTATGGATTTTGAGCATATGCTAAGTCTAAGATTAGATCCAGAGAAGGTAATTGAATGCTTGCCAGAAGGTTGGGGAAAGTATGTTAGATGCATCCATATCGGTTATCCTTCTCCACTTGTTCCAGCCCATATACCAATTCCTTTAGGTTCTGAACAGCAAAAATGGCTTTATCAAATATTATTTAAGCTAAGACAAAAAGGTTTTGGTAAGGATGAAAAGGATTATTATATAATATTTGAAAGAGGTGGCGGCGTAGACCCTATTAAGCAATCCATAATAGCTTTAAGAAAAATTGTGGAATATTTGGAAAAAGATGTACCGCCTGATAAATTGCCTTTGGATTTCTATGGAATATCTTTGGATGAAATAGCCTCCCCAGAAAGGCAATGGGAAATAATATTCCAGCATGCCTTTGACCCGCTTAAAGGTTTACTAATGTTTCCCGAAGAAGAACATGGAGTTTTTGGAAAAGCTGCTGTAGAAAAAGGAAAAGCTGAAGTTTGGAAAAAAGAAGAATTAAAATAAATAAAAACTAATGGTGGATTATGGAAGAACTAGAAAAACTGGAAAAGGAACTCGAAGCTAAAGAAGAAAAATGGAGCGAAAGAAAAAAGGAACTTTATTCAAAAGTCGTCAAATTTACAAATACCATAAGGAAGCAGTTTGGTGATTTGATAAAATCCGTGCTTATTTTTGGCTCTTTTGTTAGAGGAGATATGAAGAAAACTAGCGATGTAGATGTGTGGGTCATTCTAGATGATACAGCAACTAAATCGAGTGAAGATTTGAACAAATTAATTTCAAGCATTCATCTAGTAGCAAGTGAACTTAAAGATTTGCATGTCCAAACAACTCCTCTAACAGAATTCTGGAAATGGATAAGAGAAGGCTCTCCAGAGTTAGTAAATTTTTTGAGATATGGCCTGCCCATTTATGATGTTGGCTTTATTAAGCCAGTCCAAAGAATGCTGCAATTAGGCTTGATACCACCAAGTGAAGAAGCCATAAAATTAAAAGCAAGAACAGCAGAGGCTAGGCTAAAGAGAATAAAGCTGGATATAGGAGCTATGATTTTTGATTTAAGATATGCTGCAATGGATGCCATTCAAGCAGCGGTTATGCATCTCTATAAGCAGCAACCTGACGCAAAAGCCATTCCATCGTTTTTAGAAAAAATGAAAAATGAAGGTAAAATTGATGAAAAATACATAGCCCTTTTTAAAGAATTGGATAAATTATGGAAAGATATAGATCATAAAATTGTAAAACCAAATCCCGAACATCTTAAGAGAGCTTTAGAAATAGCAGAGGAGATAGTTAAAGAGTTTAAAAAGTTTGTACCCGGTGAAGAAGGTGGAAAGACCTGAGGAAGTAGCAAAAAAATTTGCTGATGAGGTTCTGAAGAAGTACAAAGATCTTGTTAAAAGTATTGTAATGATGGGATCAGCTGCAAGAGGAGAATTTAAACCAAAAAGCGATATAGACGTTTTCGTTATAATAGATGATTTTTTGCTAGAAGATAAGCTAAGAGAGGAGGCTGAAAAAAGAAGTGTTAAAGAATTAGGAAAAGTAGATAAGGAATTTGTTAAATCAGAGCTTGTTAAAATGAAGTTGGATGCTATAGAGAGAATTAATGATGATCTAGAAAGAATCGCGTCTAAAATCTCTTCTCGTTTATCGGTTCAGCCTTCCTATACTCTTACTGAATTCTGGGATTATGCTAAAGTTGGTCATCCAATAATTTACAATTTCATTAAAGAGGGAAAGGCCGTTTACGATACTGGATTTTTCCGGCCGATAAAAAGATTATTAGAAACTGGAAGGATCACCGCAACAAGAGAAGCCATAGAAAGATACTTAGAAGACGCTCCAAAGAAATTGATGAGAGCGAAAACAGTTAAACTCTTAATGCTAGCCGAAGATTGCTATTATGCAATCCTAAACTCAGCACAAGCTGTGTTAATGTTTTTAGGTATTTCACCGCCTGTACCGAGCAGAGCTTACGAAGTCGTTGTAGAGACTTTAGTAAAACCTGGCATACTAGAACCACAATATGCTGAATGGCTAAAAGAAATAGTTGAAATAAGGAAAAAAATAGAGCACAAAGAACTTAGAGAAGTAAGTGGTAGCTTTGTAGATGAATGGTTAGAAAAAGCTGAAAAGTTTGTAAAGAAAATGGTTAGCTTATTAGGAGCTCTAGAAATTAGGAAAAGGCAAAAAATTTTAGAAAGAACTCACGAAGTTATGTATAAAGCGGCTTTAACTGCATTAAAAAGTTTAAAAAAAGAGCCTGAAAAGAAAGAAGAAATACCAACTAAATTTAAAGAAGTTTTCATAGATTCTGGCTTAATAGATGGCTATTATTGGAAGGTTTGGAAAAGGGTAGAAGAACTTAAGAAATTATTGGATCAAAAAAGATTTAAGGAAATACCAGATAGAGAGGTTTACGAACTTAGGGAGCATGTAAGGAAATTAATAAGAGATTTAGCAAAAGTTTTGAAAAAAGAAGAAGCTAAAAAAGAAAAGAAAGACCAACCTTAAGTTTTTGCATTTCTCTTTTTGTTAACTTCTTTCTTTTTGCTTTTTCTGATAAAATTGCAGAATTTCCTAACGGATCTTTTATGATAAGTTTAAAGGGCAATTTTCCTTCTATCATTAAAGAAATTTTTTTAAGCAACTCTTTTACTTTCTCTAGTCTTTTCCCTTTTAACACCTTTTCCTGAGCTATCAAAACATCTTCTATTCTTCTTAATATCCCTTCTACATTAGTTATAAAACCTTGACATTTAGGCCCAGGTTCGATTTTTACACCAAGCTCTGGTATTATAATAGTTCCAGAAGAAGATCTTACAACCCTACACATTAAATCTTCCTCACTTTCTACTTTTAACACAAATTTAACAGGCTCTTTTACTTCAAGACAAAAAACATCGTTATGTTTAAATCCGCAGAAACTGCAAACCGAAGAAAAAATGGCTATCCTTCCAAGATATGCTACTTCCTTCTCAAGCAATTTAAATGAAAGTGTTGTTTTGCCACAAAATGGGCAAACTGTTTGGTATTTTTTTACATTAAACTCCATAAATTTAATTTCACTCAAATATTTGTATGAAAGTTTATACGATTGGTCACTCAACAAGAAGTTTAGAAGATTTTTTAAAAATTTTAAAAAAATTCAGGATAGAAGTTGTGATAGACGTAAGGAGATTTCCTTCTAGCAAAAAATTTCCCTGGTTTAATAAGGAAATCCTTTCTAAGGCGTTGCGGGCAAACAATATCGAATACATTCATTTTGAAAAGTTGGGAGGCTATAGGAAAGAGGGTTATCTAAACTTTACTAAGACAAAAGAATTTAAGAATGCTATTCAGGAATTAATTCAAATAATTTCTAAAAAGACTTCAGTTATAATGTGCAGTGAACTTCTTTGGTTCAGGTGTCATAGAAAATTTATAGCCCAAAAACTTGTCGAGCTAGGATTTAAGGTTATTCATGTATTTGACGAGAAAAGACAGCAAGAGCATAAGCTGAAAAATAAAGAAATTAACATAAAGATGGGTTATGTAGTATGGTGTGATAAAAAAGCTAGAAAATTTGCTAGACTAAAAAATCTCTGAAGAGCTCTAATTTTACTCTTCTTTTTCTAAAGCTTTTTCTATTTCTTTTTCCAGTTTGAGCTTTTTAACGAGTTCCGAGTACCTATTCCTTATAGTTACTTCGGTTATATCACAAATGTCAGCCACTTCTCTTTGCGTTCTTTTTTCACCGCATAAAACGCTAGCAATATAAATTGCGGCAGCAGCAACTCCAGTTGGTCCTTTTCCACTTATTATATCAAGCTTCTTAGCTTTTTTCAATATTTCAATAGCCTTAGCTTGAACTTTATCGCTTAATCCAAGCATCGTAGCAAATCTTGGAACATAACTAATAGGATCTGCTGGCAAAATTCTAATCTTAAGCTCCCTCGCTATATAACGATAAGTCCTCCCAATTTCTCTTTTACTAACACCAGAAGCTTCTACTATTTCGTCTAAAGTTCTAGGAGATCCCATTTGTCTACAAACGGCATAAGTTAAAGCCGCTATTACAGCTTCTATACTTCTACCTCTTACAAGCCCTTTATTTACAGCTTCTTCGTAATATCTTGCAATCCTTTCGTGAATAGATTTAGAAAGATTTAGGAAAGATGCGATTCTCTGCAATTCTGAAAAAGCAAAACTCAAATTCCTGTCCTTAGATCTTATTAATCTTTTATGCCATTTAGTTAGCCTATAATACTGAGCTCTCTTTGCAGTAGGTACTTTATACAATTCTCCTAAACCTTTACCTATCTCTGTTGTCATACCCTTATCATGCTTAGTAAAAGTTATTGGAGCTCCTGCTCTCGCCCTTCTTAACATTTGCTCAGAATCAAAAGCCCTCCATTCTTGTGATAAGTCTATCAAACCTTCTTCTAAAACAAGTCCGCACTTAGCACAAACTAACTCGCCTCTTCTCGCATCTTCTATAAAACTTCTGCTACCACATTCAGGACAAACCAACCCTCCTTCAGTTTTCTCAACTTTTGCAGCTTTCTTTCTCCTTCCCATTTTATCACTCTAAGGTAGACTCTTTATCAGATAAGCTTATTAATTTTAAACCGAAAGATATTTAAATTTAACGGTTCAAGTTACCACCTAAGGTTAGTCTTTAGAATAAAGATACCAGTAAACTAGCCCTATAAATACAAAGCCCCCGAGGATATTACCAAAAGTTACAGGAAATAGGTTATAGAACAGAAATTCAAACCAGCTTATATGAGAACCTGTAAAAATTGCAACTGGTATAAAATACATGTTAGCTACAGAGTGTTCAAAACCTAAGGCTACAAAAGCCATTATAGGGAACCAAATCCCAATTATTTTGCCTGCAAATTCTGTCGAAAATACAGAAAGAAGTATAGCGAGATTTACTAAGAGATTACATCCAACACCTTTTAGAAAAGCCTTCCAAAATCCTTCTAAACCAACATAACTAAAGACCTTTTGCTCCCCTATTTGAATAGCATAGTTTAAGAATTCGCCGCCCATCGAATTTGAAATGAGGAACGCCCAAAAAATTGATCCTATGAAGTTCCCAATGTAAACAAGCGACCATAACTTGAAAACTTCCCTCCATTTAATCCTTTTACTAAGAGCGGCTACAGGTAATAACATACAATCCCCAGTAAATAACTCAACTCCTGTTAATACTATTGCTATCAATCCTATAGGAAAAACGCTACCAGCTATTAATTGCTTAATACCAATTCCAAGCCTATCGACAACACCTAAACTGCAGATAGTTGCTAAAGAAGCTCCGATTGCTATGTAAAGACCTCCCATAAAACTTTTAATCAAAACTTTACTCAACTTCTCATTAACTTTATTTCTTGCTATTTCGCATATCCTTCTTAAAACTTCTTGCTGAGAAAGCATTAATTTGATTATCGCTTCGCTACAAAAAAATTCTATGCGAAAGAAACTTTTTCACACCCATACCATTAAAAGATTGTTCAAAAGCGTTGGGTGTAAAAGAATTTCTAAAGAAGCAGTTGAGGAATTTAAAAAAATTTTAATAGAATACGCAACTAAGTTAGCTCAAGAGTCTATTCTTTTAGCAAAACATGCAAAAAGAAAAACGGTAAAAGAAGAAGATGTTGAGTTAGCAAGCAAAAAGCGATTTATTTTGGATTGATTTGTATTAATTTTATGGAAAAAACAACAGCAACTATAAAAGACTTAAAACCTGGAAATTTTGTTCTCATAGATGGTGTTCCTTGCAGAGTTGAAAAAGTTTCTGTAAGCGTAGCGGGTAAACATGGCTCTGCAAAAGCAAGATTAGAAGCTATTGGTTTGTTCGATGGTAGGAGAAGAAGTATAGTAAAGCCTGCTGATGAAGAAATAGAAGTTCCTATTGTAGAAAGAAAAAAAGCCCAGGTTCTAGCTATTATTGGCAATAAAGCTCAAATAATGGATTTAGAAACTTATGAAACTCTTGAGCTAGAAATTCCTGAAGAAAGAAAAGATGAAATAAAGGAAGGCGAAGAAATAGATTATTTTGAAGTTGTTGGGATTAAAACGCTAAAAAAAATCAAATAGTATCAAGCGTTAATGCTAACTCATAAAATATATCGTCCCAAGCCTTTCTTAATTTACTTAAAAGCTTCCTCAATAATTTTTCGTTCCCCTCTAAAGGCTTTCCATCTAATTCCTTGATCTGTGCTGAAAGGTTTTCTATTTCTAAAAGTTTTTTCCGAACTAAATACTCTTTTTCCTCATCTAAAAATGGTATTAACATCTCTACATAATCTTTCGTAGTAAGGTTTACATTTCCTAGACCCTTTCTTTTTCTTTCAATTAGATTGACCAAATTAACAACTCTTCTCCAACTATTGATATAAGCATCTTCTGTAGTAATTTTCTTCTCACATGCTTTTATTAACCAAACCAACTCCGTTTTCTCAGCAATTCCTTTACGGTGCGCTATGATCCTCTCGTGAAGATGCCTTGTTGCATAAGGTATCGTTAGATTAAAATTTACTTTATACGCTTCAAGATATCTTCCTATCTCGATACTGGAAGGTGGTTCTACCCAAATAACTTTTTTTCCTGTATCATACAACTCTCCCCATTTGCCTTCTTTTATAAGAGCAGCTTCTTCCGTTGCAGTTAAAATCCCGAATCTTTTCATTAGATGTTTAAAACGAGCTCCGTATGAATAATTCTCAAATTTATACACATACCACAAAGGAGCTTGATCCATTACAATAACTCTAGTTCCGTCAATCTCTTTTGAAGCAGAAAGAATCTCGCAAACCTTCCTTAGGTCCCAACTTCCATCAAAAACTTTATCAAACAAATAATGAATATCGTTAAGGACCACAAAACATCTTCCTTTTCCCTTTAAAGAATCTATCTTGTCGATAAACCTTTCTCCTTTAACTTTTTCTAAAATTTTTAGTCTATCTCCCAATTCAAGCCTAGTTGCATATTTTTCAAAACCCAAAATCTTGCAATCGTCTGGACAATTTACTATTAACGGAATTCCATCGTAGGTCTTTCTTACAATTCTCCGCGATGCCTTAAGTACATCAAACGTTTTACCAATTCCTCTAGCGCCGCAAATCGTTAAGAAGTTATGACCTCTTTCAAATTCGTCGAAAAGTAGTTGCGAAGTCCCTCTAAATTCTATTTGCATATCTAAATCTTCTACGTTCATGTCCTCTGCTCTAGGTGGTATATAAGGTAATGAAGGTTCAACAGTTAGATGTATATAGACTCTTTTTGGTATAATAGTTACCTTTAACGGCATTCCTATAGAGGCGTCTAAGTAGAAACTTGAAAGTCTTATTTCAACTTCGTCGGAAATAGGACATACTTCTATTGGATGCAGTTCTACTCTAAAATTTTTCCTCCTAAGATTAGCATAAGAATTACGAATTTGCCTAAATATGTCTGAAAAATAAGGAGGTTTTTTACCGCGGAGTATCTGATAGCAATCTTCAGCAATGTTTGAAACAAAACTACCAGCCAATTCTAACGGAAGGTTTATTCTAATTTTGAATTTAAAATAATCCCTATCCAATTGTACCACCAGATAATAATTAAATTCCAAACTTTAAAATTACATACGTATTTTCTCAACTAATTTACACTCGACTGCCATAGGGCTGGTTTAGTCTGGCCCAACAACCTCGGGCTATTGGGAGTGGCGGGCTCGCACCTCGGGCGAACCCTCGGTGCTTACACCCCCACCCCATCAACCTCGTCGTCTACGAGGGCCCTCGTCGGTTGGCCGGGTAACCCCAGCCAACCGAATGGCCGTCTATTTTCCCGGGTGGTTTCCCCCTTAGATGCCTTCAGGGGTTAACCACGTGGGGCGTGGCTGCCCGGCGATGCAATGAACAACCGGTACACCAGAGGCCCCCGAGGAGTGTTCCTTTCGTACTAACCCCTCGTTCCGGTCAGACGGCCAGCACCCCCGGTAGATAAGGACCGAACTGTCTCACGACGTTCTGATTCTGGAAAGTTGGAGCCATGTGCGACCCAGCGTGAGATCCGAGTCATCCCAGGCGAAAATGCCAAGTCGTCGGATCGTGCCTCGGCTCCAACTTTTACCCAGCTAACGTCCCCCTTTAACCAGTGGACCCCTGTACCCTTGGCCGCTGCTGCACGGCCAGGAGGGGGGGAGCCGACAGCGACGCACCAACGCGCCGGGTCAATTTGCCCGCCTGCTGCCTTTTTGGCAGCAAGCAGACCCCATAGAGCCCGGCTGTGGGCTTTCGCCGGCCACGAGACCATTACCCCCGAGGTAGCTTTTCTGTCACCAGCGGCCCCCACCAATAGGGGCCGCTGTCTCGCTAGGCCACGGTTTCCCGGCTGGACCCCTCGCTCTGCGGGGTCCAGTCAACCCGGCTTTTGCCCTTACACTCTACCCCGGATTTCTTTCGGGTGGAAGGAACTCTTAGTAGCTACCTCGCTTCTCATCAAAAAGATCAATCTGGAGCGATTACTTCATAGAGTCCCTTCCAAGACCCGGGTGAGCCGAGCTTTGGGCGCCCTTGATATCTTTTCAAGGGCGTACCTTCGGGGGGGTGGAGTTAAGAATCTCTCTAATTTTTTTGACTTTTTGAGGATGAGAAAAATGAAAAATCCTTATAAATTTTAAAAATTCTTTCCATCCTCTGACTCTTACCTCGTAACATCCATCTTTTTTCAAATAAATCTTTGAAGTTGTCACGCATCTTTTCTTGCAAAAGTTAACAAACCCCTCTAGAAATTTCTTACTCTTTACTCGCAAAGAAAATTCCGGCACAATGTAGGTATATATTCTGCACTTGTATCTATGCTTCTCTCTTATTAAATGAACAGAACCGTCACCATCAATAAAACCCTCTAGGAATTTTTTCTGGAAGATAGGAGGGAGTGAAATTTTATCGCATTTTTTCCCTGGGGGTATATTAAATCTTTCTGTCAGTACTTTCACCAAGTTATGTGATGTTATTCTAATTCTATAGGTATTATTAGTGAACTCCACGTAAGGAGATTCATTTACCAGCTCTTCTATCTTCCTCTTGATTTTCTCGATAAATTGTTTGTTTTTCGAATAGATAGTCACCCTATTCCTATCTTTCTCTATATGGCCATCACTAGCCACTAATCCAGCTAGCCACGCGAATTTTTCAAGGTTGATATTCCCCATTTAAATTTAGGTAATAAAGTTTTAAAAACCTAACTCCACCCCTGCCCCAGCCAAACTGCCCACCTGGTGCTGTCCCTCCCTTGCGGGAGGTAAGCAGTGGAGTTGGAGATGGCTGGTGTTACACTTGCCCTCAGGTTTGGCCGAAGCCTACCCCCATCGGTCCCAGCTACTCTATGCACCCCCAACCCCACCACAACACCAGGCTGCAGTAAAGCTCTACGGGGTCTCTCCTTCCCACCGGGGGTCCCTGGCCTATTCACCAGGAAGGCGACTTCGCCGGGTCCCTCCCCGAGACAGTGCCCCAGTGGTTAAGCCGTTCAAGCCGGCCGCCATTTAAGCGGCAAGGGATTACGCTACTTTACGACGGTCAGAGTTACCGCCGCCGCTTACGGGTGGCTTAGGCCCCTTGGAAGGGGCTTTCACACACCCGTGCTGGGCAGGCCTCAGTGGCTGTACACATCCTTTCGGACTCGCAGCCACCTGCGTTTTTGTTAAACAGTCCCCAGGGCCTTGTCACTGCGACCTGCGGTCCCTCCAGGTTCGCCCTGCTGAGCAGGACTCACCCTTCAGGACCGCAGGCACCCCTTCTCGAGGGTCGTGGACAGTTTAAAAGAAAATTCTTTACAGAGTTGTTCCAACCACTTTTTATTACGTGAGAAAATATGTAGCTCGTAACATCCCGAGTGGAAATAAATTCTGCCTGCTCTAGCGAAGATTGATGAAAGCCCACTAGATTGGCTTTGCGCAAACAAAACCCATCCCCAACAAGAAATCCAGCCAATTGCGGGTCCACAAGTAGTTTACTGGAAGTTCCTTTTCTTATGTCTTACGAAACTTCATTTCAAAAATCTGTCCACGACCTCTCCCGAAGTTACGGGGCTAATATCGGCTGGATTGAGGTGATAAGGAAAAAACAAAAATATGAAACTACTTTCGCTTCTTCCTCTTTTTCTTTCTGACCTTTTTCTTTTTCCTTTCGACTTTTCTTGAAGTTCCTACGAAAGCTCCTAAGGCAGCAAAAAATCCAGCAATTATACCTCCTGTTAAAGCTTCGTCAAAATTCGTAAACCCTACTCCTGCATAGTGTACTACGTAAAAACAAATCGCTGAAATTACTGCCCCTATTACCCCAGCTAATACAGCATCCTTTAAATAACCCATTCTACCACCTCAATCCATTTGCCGAGTTCCTTGGGGAGGGTTATCCCGACACGCCGTCGCCTTCTCAGCGACCCTACCTGTTCCGGATCTCAGTACGGTCTGGGGAGATCCTTCCGGGCTCCATTTTCACGGGCTCCAGGGATCGGCCGAACTGCCCATACGGGCAGCCCATCGCGTTTTCACCTGGTTCTCCTCATTACGAGACTCCCCAGGCTTACACGCTTAGCTTGCGTCGGCCTACCCCGAAGCGTCTGGAGCCCGGCTTGCGTTGCCGCACGTACCCCCCAGGCGCAGGAATATTAACCTGCTTCCCTTTCGGGCACCTCGATTAAGGGTGCCCTTAGGACCGGCTAACTGCCAGCTGACGATCATTGCTGGCAAACCCTTAGGGTTCAGGCGGAGGGGATTCTCACCCCTCTTTGCTGCTACTTACGCCAGGATTTTCGTTCCTGCGTGGTCCATCGGAGCTCACGCCCCGACTTCTGCCCACGCAGGACGCCTCCCTACCGCCCCCTCTCGGAGGCCCGGGGTCTCGGCACCTGGCTTAGTCCCTTCCATTTTCGGGGCCCACCCCCTCGGCGGGTGAGTTGTTACACACTCCTTAGCCGGTAGCTACTTTTAGGCCAACGGCCCCGCTGTCTAAGGGGGTGGACTCCCTTCAGCACTTAGCCAGGATTTAGGGGCCTTAACCCCGGTCTGGGTTGTTTCCCTCTCGGACCCAGAGCTTACCCCCAGGCCCAAACTCCAGCCTTCTCAGGCGCCAGCGGATTCGGAGTTTGACAGGGCGGCTGACCCTCTCGGGCCTTGACCGCCCAATCAGTAGCTCTACCCCGCTGGCTACCTCCGGCCAGGCTATCCTGCGGGATATTTCGGGAGGAACCAGCTATCCCCGGGCTCGATGGGCTTTTCACCCCTATCCCAGGGTCACCCGAGGGATTGGCATCTCACCACCGGTATCGGGCCTCCACGGTGCTTTCGCACCGCTTCACCCTGCCCCGGGATAGATCGCCCGGATTCGGGTCTCGCCCCGGTGACTCCAGGCGCTTTTCACACCCCGCCCCTCGCTGGCATAAGCCAGCTGCGGGCATGTCGCTTTCGCTGCGCCTCCGGGGTTTAACCCCCTTAGGCTCGCCACCGAGGCGAACTCCCTGGCCCGTTCTTCCAAACGGACGGTGCGACCCTGTAACCTCTCCCTCGTACTACCCCCTCGCGGGGAGTTCCTTCGGGAGAGGACCTTTCGGGCCGCACCAGACTATAGCCGCCTGGTTTCAGGCTCTTTTCACCCCGCTCCCGCGGTGCTTTTCAGCTTTCTCTCGCGATACTAGTGCGCTATCGGTCTCGGGACGTATTTAGGGTTGGATGTTGGTGCCACCCAGATTCCCGCTGCCAAACCAGGCAACGGTACTCAGGATACCTGGGACTCTCCCCTCCTCCCTTCCCCTACGGGATTTGACACCACTAGCCTGAAAGAAAAATTTTTCATAAGAGTAATAAATCTCTTGATAGAACGACTACTCCTTATTCTTAATCTAAAAATTTTCTTGTGAGGGGTAACTTTCGATTTTATCTTAAATCTCGACAGAAATCTTGAAATCTCTGTAAGCAACAACTTGTTGCCATCATATATTGCAATTTCTTTTGGAGCAACCGTTCCGTCTGCGTCGAAAAAGCCTGCAATAAAACAGAGCTTCTGGAAAGATGTCAACCTCAGGAAGTAGCTTGTGGCGATCGCTTGAGCTTTTTCATGGGCACAACTAATCTAAAACTCTTTTTTGTATTTGTAAATTTCGGAGG
>CAZGBT010000012.1:0-7390 GCA_964524025.1 uncultured archaeon
TTTATTTTGCAAGAGTTTTCAAAAGAGATAGAAAAATGGTAATACCTTGCATTTTGGCAATTCTATTATTCGTTTTGCATCCCATAGGTAGAAAAGTCTGGTTCTACTCGCTATTCTGGACAATTCCAATTTTTATAGCAACTTATAAGAAAAAGCACGATATTTTATTCAAACATAAATTCTTGGTACTCTATGCTTACTCTCTTGGCGCGGCTTTTGTAGATCATGCAGTAGGAAGCGTTATGTATTTATATTTCCTGAATATCCCTGCAAAATTTTGGATTCAAGCGATTCCGTTAACCATAGTAGAAAGGTTGTTAATAGCATTTGGTATAATGGTAAGTTATTTAAGCATTACTGCTTGTTTAAAAAGCATAGCTGAACTTGCAATCCCAACTGCATTAATTATAAAGGAAAAAAGGAAAATTAAGGTTGGTATACATGAAAGGGGTAGATAGAGTTTTCGAGATAGTAAGCAAGCATAACAAATGGAGAAGGCAGGAATGTTTAAACATGATAGCAAGCGAAAACGTAATGTCGCCTCTGGCCGAAAAGTTTTTTGTATCTGATTTTGAAGGAAGATATAACGAGCATGATGTAGAAGCTCATTACCAAGGCACTAAATATTCTTTAGAAATAGAAAAGTTTACGAACGAAATTTTTGGGGAAAGGTTTAACACAAAATTCGTTGATTGCAGACCTATAGCAGGAGCTATTGCAAACTTGTGCGTTTATCATGCCTTGTTAAAAGCTGGTGATGTATTCATATGCCCAGGCCTAGTTTACGGAGCACACGTTTCTTCAACTCGCTACGGAATAGCTGGTGTAAAGGGTTTAATAAGCGTAGATGCATTCTTTGATGTTGAAAGGTTTAGGTTAGATGTTGATAAAACTGTTCAGCTAGCCGAAAAGGTCAAACCAAAACTTATAATGTTAGGAAGGTCTATGTTCCTATTTCCAGAACCTATAAAAGAGTTAAGAAATGCTTTGGGTGATATCTGGATAGTTTACGATGCTGCACATGTTTTTGGATTAATCTATGGAAAGCAGTTCCAACAACCTTTAGAAGAAGGCGCTGATATAATAACGGCAAGCACTCACAAAACATTCCCTGGGCCACAAGGCGGAATTATAATAGCAAGAAACGATTTGGAAGAAAAGATATGGAATAAAATCCAAAGGGCTATTTTTCCTGGAATAATAAGCAACCATCATATCCATAGATTACCATCTTTAGCTATTACAGCATTAGAAATGAACGAATTTGGCGAAGCTTATGCAAAGCAAATCATTAAGAATGCAAAAGCTTTTGCTCAAGCTATGTTCGAAAGAGGGTTTAAAGTTTTGTGCGAGCCTTATGGTTTTACAGAATCTCATCAAGTTTTAATAGATGTAAGAGAATTTGGTGGTGGAAAACCAGTTGCTGAGCTTATGGAAAAGGCTAACATAATAATAAATAAAATGGCATTACCTTGGGATAGAGATATAGACGCTACTCGAAACCCTTCTGGAATTAGAATTGGCTTGCAAGAATTAACAAGATTTGGAATGAAACAGAAAGAGATGGAAGAAGTTGCGGAGTTTTATAAAAGAGTTCTAATAGATAAAGAAGATCCAGAGAAAGTAAAGGAAGATGTTATAGAATTTAGAAAAAACTTTTTAGAAGTTCATTATTGTTTTAAAACTTAAATTTCCTCAAAAACATCGATAAACTTTTTATACCAGTTTTCGTAAATCTCTGGTGTTACTAAATGTATATCTAAGGGCGCAAAATAATCTTTAATTTCCTCTTTTATTTTTAACCTAATCTTAGCAAGCTCCTCTACAGACATCTTTACTTTCTTACTTATTATCAGAACGTCTAAATCACTTAATGGGCCAAAATTTTTCCTTACCACAGAGCCAAAAGCCAACACTTTTAGATGCTTATCTGAAAGTACCTTTTTTGCTATCTCTTTTATTTTTCTGCAAACTTTCTTATAGTTCTTAAAATACTTATTTCTCCTTCTTGCGGTTTCCATTGCTAGATCGATTGGCTTAGCTCTTTGCATGCTTTTCTATGAGTTTAAAAGCATTCTTTACAAAACTCACGAGTTTATTAGCAGTTTCTTTAGAATAAGGTATTGGAAAATAACGACTAGCAAGATAAGAAAGTTCTAACTCTTCTATAATTTTTCTTTTCTTAAGTAATCTTTTGCTTAAAGTAGGACTAAGTTTTTTAATTTCAGCCAATAATTCAGAGATCCTATGTGTCTTAGAGAAATAACCTATCTTTTTTGCAAGGAATGCTTTTAGTTTGAGTTGCAAAGCTTGTTCAGCATGGAAAGATGCCAGGTCAAAAAAGCCCTTTCTCAAATCGTCTTCGGCTTCTTTTAAAAACTTATTCGCTCTTTCCTCAAGCATTTCTTCAACTTCTTTCATAAATTTACTTTCCCTTCTTACTTCTTATTTTGTAAATAAGCTGAAGGATTACAGCAGAAGTTAAAAACAAGGTTTTCTCATCATCAAGAAAACAACAAACATCACATCCTACTATATTACCTCTAATCGAAGAAATTATCTTTTTAAATGAATCAAAAGTTAAACCAGCTGGTTCTGGGTGGAGCGTATTTGCTATTGAGGGGTCGAAAACATCCATATCAACAGATATATAAACTCTCCTCCCTTTCAACTTGCAAGTTTTAGAATAGCAAATCCCTTTTTTCTTCAAAAATAAAAATTCTTCTTCGCAGCAAGATCTTAAACCTAAAATAAAAGTTTTAATCTTAGTTTTTTCTAACAGCCTTCTAAGCCATGTTGCATCGTTAAGGAATTTTGTTACTTTTATTTTTCTGGAAAAATTCAGTTTATAAATTTTTTCGTCTTCCAATTTTCTGAAATCGTAACTTGAGTAGCAGTCGGCATGCGCATCAAAAATTATCAAAGTATCAGGTTTGCATGCTTTTACAGAGAAAAAAGCAGGTAAATGACAAAAGTTTAAGCCAAACGGAATTTTTCCATCTTTAACTATATTTTTAACTAGATTTTCTACTTCCTTCAATTTTTTCAAATTAATTATGCCTAAATCTGTAAATTTTACGTTTTCTAGCAAATTCACTCTCTTTTCCAAATCAAATGGCTGAATGTATTCAGAAGTTTCTCTTAAATTTTCTAAAATTTTTCTTGCATTTTTTCCCAAATTTATGCTATAAAAAACTATTTCAGAATCCTTATAACCAAAATCGTATCCAAAAATCATAATTTTAAAGTAACCCAATCGACTCTTTTTCTTTCAACAGCCTCCTTAATTTTTTTCTCTATTCTTGATAATTTGCCAGAGCCTTTTTTAACTTCCATAAAAACTATTCTTATATTACCTTCACCTTCATCCTTAACTCTTGTATAACCATCAAAAATTATGTAATCTACAGGATTTCCAATAAACCTAGCATCAGCAGGGTTAAAAGGAAATTCTGGTAAAATAGTAACTAATTGCTCTGCAATTTTTCCTTTAATAACAGCCCTGCTCCTTTCCAGAATTTTTTTCTTAACTTTGCTTAATTCTTCCTCAACCTTTTTTCTGACTAAAAAGTTAAGGAATATTTTAAAGATAAAAGATGCAACTAAAACTCCTAAAATAAAGCAAAAAATTTCTGCTATCATTAATAACAATTAAAAATACCCATTTTAAATTCAATAGATGAAAAAAATTTTGATATTTATTTTCTTTCTCTTAATGCTACCAAAAATTTCTACTGCTCAAGTAATTTTGAACGAAATTTTAATAGATTCGCCTTATATTCGAGACGAATATGGAGAGTGGATAGAATTGTTCAACAACGGAAGCATTTCGGTTGAACTAGCTAACTGGAAAATTGGAGATAACCAAGATAATTTTACCTTACCTAATATAACTTTAGAACCTAAAGAGTTTCTAGTTTTAGCTTATAACAAAAGTTTTGTAAACGTAAGCGATTGCATCGAGTATGGAAGTAAGGCAAAAAACCTAAAGCTTGCTAATGGCGGTGATGCAGTATATCTATTCGATGAAAGTGGAAGACTTATAGATAAGTATGAATGGAATTCTTCTAAAGAGAATATATCTCAGGGAAGATACCCAGATGGCTTAGAATGGAACAAAAAATTATTACCAACTCCTGGAAAACCAAATAAACTTTTCAGGAATGTAAAAATAGAAGTTCGCCTAGACAATATAATACCCTTAGGAGTTGAGCAAAAAATTTTTAGAATAACTATAGAAAAGGAAAATTGCAGTATTAAAGATTATGTTTTTGTTAGGTATAACATAAGTTTTGATAATGAAACTATAAAAAGTAACTTTGAGAAAGAAGTTGGTTGCAGAGCATATGCAGAAAGTTGGATACCAGAAAGAGAAGGAATTTATCTAATATGCGCAGAAATAGCAAATACAAGCGTTAAAGAAGCTTGGAAATTCGATAATTATGTTTGTAAGAATATAACTGTAGTTAGAATTTTAAGCATTCTAGAAAAACCCGATTCGGCTAGATTTGGCGATCTCAAATTCATTAAAATAGTTTTTAATACAAGCTATTACAAAGAAGAAAAAATCAGGTTTTTGGTTTATGGAAAAAGAAAAAGGGTTGTTTCAGACCTTAAGTTTAAAAAAATAACTAAATTTGCAGATTGTTCTGGAGATTTAAGCGTTGAAAGTAATGTAACCAAAAATAAAACATACTTCTTTTCCATTCCTTTCTTCATTTATCCAAACTGCGACAATTACTATAAAGAAGGTACTTATGAAATTGCATTAAGAGTTTGCAGACCAGCATGGGAAAAATTTTTAGAGTATACTTTTAAACTTAAGATAAGCGGAAAAAACGAAAAGTTATGTCCTAAGCAAGAAATAAAAACTATAGTAAAATTTGTAAAAGAAAATGTAAGCATAAAGAAAGAATGTTGCAAGGTTTTTTATTTCGATAAAGAAGTTAGAGTTGGCGATGAGTTAAACATTATAGTAATGCTCCAAAATTTGCAAGAAAAACAAAAGAATTTCACCATTTACTCTTACGTCTTTAAAGGAAGAAAATTGTTTTCTGAAGGTTTAAGAAATGGAAAATGGAAAAAAGGATGGGATGCAAACAAGCAAATTATTTCTCTTAGCAAGGGTGAGAAAAAAACTGTAGTTCTTACTAATAGGATAAAAGAAAGTGTTAAGCCTGGTAAGTATAAGCTTAGGATAAGAATTAAAGGTGTTAAAGATTTTACTTTTCCCATAACAGTTCTTCCAGCTGCAAATGTAAGCTTAAAATGCAAACTTGAAAACAAAACTTTAGGGCTTGAAATTAAAAATAATGGAGAAAGGATTAAGGTTGTTTTGGTAGCAATCTTTCACAACAAAACTTTTCCATTAATTTTAGAAAAAAATAATAAAACCACGCTGAATTTTAAAGTTTTAAAGAAAAATTCATTTACGCTTTTATATAAGGATAAGATGTTAGATTCTTGCTATTACGAAATTTCAGAAGGAAAAGCTAAAATGTTTAAAAGGATTACAGGAAGGTTTGCTTCAAGACCTTTCTTTAATTTCTTCTCAAGAATAGTAAGGATTTTAAGAAGCATATTAGGATTATGAGAGTTGCAGAAAAAGCTATTAGCAATACCGTATATCTCTTTATGCAATGGATAATAGTCACATTTTTCTCTTTCATTTACTGGCTTATAGCAGGAAAATTATTACTTCCTTCTGATTACGGAAAAGTTAGTACAGCATTCCAACTAATAAACCTTATTAATTTATTAACAGCTTTTGGGTTAGGAGGAACCATTTCTAAACTAGTACCTGTTTATGCTTCTAAAAAAGAATTTGGAAAGATAAGCTCGTTAGTTAGAAATTGCTTAAAATTTAGTTTTACAGCAGCTTTTTTGGCAGGAATTTTATTCCTTTTATCTTATCCCTTTACTTCACCTTATCTAAAATTGGATTTTTTCACCTACTTTCTAATTTTTCTCGGCATCTTATCTGCTAGAATTCATTCAATTTTTTCGATAACTTGGTATGGTTTGCAAAGAATGGATAAAATGGCAAAAGTTTCGTTTGCAATTCAGCTTATAAAAGTAATAAGTAGCGCTATGCTAATTTACTTAGGCCTTAAACATTTTGGCCCAATAGCTGCTTTAGTTTTTTGCTTTCTTGCAGGAATTTTACTTTATTTTAACCCATCTTTTATAGAAAAGCCGAAGAAGATAAATTTCAAAAGAATTTTAAAAGAGTTATCTTTTCCTATATACCTCGGAGCTTTAGGCTGGATTTTAGTTGGAAATACCCAATACATAATCCTAACTATTTTAAAAAGTGTAAAGGAGACAGGAATTTATTCCCTAGCTTTTACAATTTGTAGCCAACTGGCAATAATCCCTATGACTTTTTCACGAGCTTTGTTCCCACTTATATCGATCTTATCAGAAAAAAAGCAAAAAGAGACACAATCAAAACTTTTAACTTATGCCTTAAAGTATAGCTTATTAATAGGTTTACCTTCTATTGCAATACTTTACTTTTTCAGGAATTTCATAGTTTTGTTTATGGCTAGGAAAGAATACTTAGAAGCTTCTAGATATTTTGCACTATTAGCACCTTCAGCTCTTACTTTTGGCATAGCTAATTTGCTTTGCGTAAATTTGCTTGCATTAGGATACCCAAAAGTCTTTAGGAATCTTCGCATTTTTATTGCAATCCTCTATTTCCTAACAGCTTTAACCTTTACCCATTTTTATGCTGGTATGGGCCTGGCAATTTCTTATGCACTCCTTTCCCTTATATATTTCTTCAGTTCATTTTACCTGGTTAATAAAAAGGTAAGAATAAAAATTGGAAAAATAAACTTAACAAAACTCCTACCAATTTTTATTATCTTTTCCTTCCTTCTCTTTTTAATAGATCAAGCAAAATTAAACATCATTTTAAAATTCTTGCTCTTTCTAGCTTCTTCTCTAGTTTATCTATTTTTATCTAAAACATTTGTTTTAACAAGAGAGGATGAAAGGGTACTAGAACTAATTGTTAAAAAGGCTAGGCAAAAATTTCTTAAGCTAAAACAAAAATAAATAATGCTTAAGAATTTACTAAAAAAATTGAAGAAAAAGAAGAAGAAAAAGAAAAGAAAGAAAAGTGAGGAAGAGCTGATTAAAGAAAGGCTTAGAGCTTTAGGTTATATTTAATAGCAATTAGCGTTACTTAAGAAAGTAAATTAATTTTAATTATGGAAAGGGTTACTATTAAAATTCCGAAAGAGCTTTACTTAAAGCTTAAAAAAATAATAAAAGGAACTGGATTTTCAAGCGTTACAGAATTTATAGTTTTTACTATGCGCGCTATAGCGATGGGTGGGAAAATTTCTAAAAAAGGAAAATATGCCAAAAAGGAAATTAA
>CAZGBT010000012.1:7490-24932 GCA_964524025.1 uncultured archaeon
TAGCGATGGGTGGGAAAATTTCTAAAAAAGGAAAATATGCCAAAAAGGAAATTAAAGAGATAAAAAGGAGATTAAAGAAACTAGGATACTTATAGGCTCAAATTTGAGCCTATTTAAATAGTAATTCTAATTTAAAATTAATGGAAATAGACTCAAATTTGAGTACAAGGCTTGATGAATTAGAAGCAAAATCTATTTACATAATAAGAGAAGCTTATAAACATTTCAAAAATCACATAGCTGCTCTTGTGTCATTTGGCAAGGATTCAGTAACCATGCTTTATCTAGTTAGAAAAGCTTTCTTCGGTAAAATTCCAATACCGGTTTTGCACATAGATACAAGCTTTAAAATGAAAGAAATTTATGAATTCAGGGATAAGTTGCAAAAACTTTGGAAGTTTAAGCTTCTAATAGCAAAGAATGAAGAAGCCTTAAAAAAAGGGATGGGGCCTTGGAAAGGTAGGTTTGAGTGTTGTACTGCATTGAAAACAGAAGCATTAAAACAAGCTATTAAAAAATACGATCTTAAAGCTTTGCTAGTAGCTATAAGAAGGGACGAACATGCTATAAGAGCAAAGGAAAGGATTGCATCTCCTAGGGATAAAGATTTCAAATGGGATTATCTGCATCAACCTCCAGAGCTCTGGGAGCAGTTTAATATTGAGTTGGACGAAACCCAAACCCATTTCAGAATACATCCGATGCTTCATTGGCGTGAGATAGACATCTGGCTTTATATTAAAAGGGAAAATATTCCATTCAATCCTTTGTATTTAAGCGGAACTAGAAGGCCAGGGTATAGATTTAGAAGTCTTGGATGTGAACCTTGTTGCGTACCAATTCCTTCTAACGCAAAAACTATAGATGAAATTATAGAAGAATTAAAAACTACTAAAATCGCTGAGCGTGCAGGAAGAGTTCAAGATAAAGAAAGGGCTTACATGATGGCAAAGTTGAGAGCATTAGGATATTTAATCTTTCCTCTAATAACCATAATGTTTATATTATGAAATTACTAAACAATAAGACATGAAGAAAAGAAGACCACCTAAAGATGAAATTGCAAAGCTGTATATGATGGGTTTGACGCAAAGAGAGATAGGAGAAAAATTTGGGTGGACTCAATCTGGAATTTCACAATTAATGAAAGAATATGGTATCCCTACCAGGGCATACAAGAAGTGGACTCAAAAGGAGGAAGAAATCGTGAAAAAATATTATTTGAAAATTCCAAAGGAGCAACTTCTTGCTTTATTGCCAAACAGGAGTTGGGAGGCAATAAAACTAAAAGCTCTTCAACTTGGAGTAGCAAGAAAGAAAGAAGAAGTGAGAAGAAGTAAAGAGGTTATAGAAAGATTAAGAAAATTAGCAGCCTCTAGGATGATAAAACCAAAATTTGAAAGAAAGAAGGAGTTAGCATATGTCCTGGGTGTTCTTGACGGAGATGGGTATACCGACAAGAAGTGGACTATAGGTTTAGAGACTGTAACAAAAGAATTTGCTGAAAAGTTCACTAAATCATTGAGGAAGTTAGGATTAAATGCCAATATGAAGTTTAACAACAAAAGAAAGAAGTGGATGGTGTGGGCATCTTCTAAACTTTTAGTCCAGTGGTACCTCTCGTTAAGTAATGATAAGAAACTTTCCTGGCTGATTAAGAATAAGGTTGCTTGGGAATATCTTAATGGGTTATACGACTCGGACGGGTATTTAACACCTAGTGGTTCACCGATTATTTGTGGATATGATATCGAAAAAAATAAGTTTATCAGCAGGCTATTAACGAAGTTAGGCGTCTCAAATACAGTTCATAAAGATAGAGTATACATAAGTGCTATCTCAACTAAGAAATTTTTTACATATGTAAAATCTGTAATAAAGCATAGAAACCCAAAGTGGTTAAAATATACAGGTTGAGGAAATGTTGAACATAGCAATTATAGGGCATGTAGATCATGGAAAATCAACTTTGATAGGAAGATTGCTTTACGATACAAATTCTTTGCCAAAGGAAAAGTTAGAAGAAATTAAAAGGACTTGCGAAGAGCTTGGAGTTGAAATGGAATTTGCTTACGTTATAGATGCTTTAGAAGAAGAAAGAAAGAATAGAATGACCATAGAAACTTCTCAAGTATTTTTTAGGAGTAAGAAAAGGGATTATGCAATAATAGATGCCCCTGGCCATAAGGAATTCATTAAAAACATGGTAACAGGTGTTTCCCAAGCTGATGCAGCAATATTAATAGTAGATGTAAAAGAAGGAGTAAAAGAGCAAACTAAAAGGCATGCATATTTAGCTAAGCTATTAGGAATTGGTGAAGTAATAGTTGCAATAAACAAAATGGACTTGGTAAATTATGATAGGAATGCTTTTGAAAGAGTTAGGGAAGAAGTTTTGGATTATTTAAGAAAAATAGGCTTGAAAGCGAAATTTGTAATACCTATTTCAGCTTATTACGGAGATAACGTAGCTAAAAAATCTGAAAAAATGGACTGGTATAAAGGCCTAACTTTATTAGAAGCATTGGATAGGCTTGAAAAAAGGAGCAAAGGTTTTGATTTTAGGTTTATAGTTCAGGATGAGTTTAGGTTAGACGGAGAAACTATATACTTAGGAAATGTAATAGCAGGAAAAGTAAAAAGAGGTGAAATCGTTAAAAGGTTTCCTGAAGGGGATGAAGTGCTAATTAAAAAAATATTTTATGGAGAAAAGGGAGTAGAAAAAGCAAAAGAGCCTTTAGCTGTTGGAATAATTGCTGATAAAAAATTGAGAAGAGGGAACGTTTTGGCAAAAGGTGAAGCTAAAGTAAGGAAAAAAATTGAAGCACTAGTTTTTTGCTTGCTTAATGAGATTAAAGAAGGTAATGAATATTTGCTTAAATGTATGACTCAGGAAAGTTTATGCAAAATAGAGAAAGTTTTTGAGAAAATAGATGTTGAAAATCTAGAAAGGAAAGAAGGTAAAAGAATAAGGGAAATAGAAATTGGAAGGGTTTTAATATCTTTGGATAAGCCATTAGCATTCGAGAACTTTAAAGATTTGCCTGAAATGGGTAGGTTTGTTCTTATAGAAAAAGGTAAAATAATAGCTGGTGGTATTTTAACTAATTTAAAATAAAGAGTAACATTCGAGAGCAATTAAACTTCTGGATATTTAGTAAAATAACCTTTTAAAAAAATTTCTCAGTTACTGAGAAAAATTTTTTAAATATTTTCTCAATAACAATTAAATTATGCTAAAGAGAAAGTTGGTTATGGATTTTTTCGCTGAGCTTAGGGAAAACATAGAAAAAACAAAAATACTTAAGAGGGAGTTGAAGATAACTCTTATAGAAAATAAGGCAACTTCCATAGTCGGCCCAAGGAGGGCTGGAAAGACTTACTATCTCAAATTTTTAGCAAAAAAATTTTCTTCCTTTTTCTATGTAGACTTCGAAAATATAATTTTTAGGAAAATCGAACCTTTAGAAATTTTTGAGATTCTAGCACTTTACACAGAAGTTACAGGAGAAAAACCAAAAATTTTATTCTTAGACGAGATCCAAAACTTAAAGGAATGGCAAAGCGTTGTAAGGAGCTTAATTGATCGTGGCTATATACCAATAATTACAGGATCTTCTTCTAAACTTCTAAGCAGAGAAATTGCAACCCAACTAAGAGGAAGAACCCTAAGCTATTTACTTCTTCCTTTTAGTTTTAGAGAGTATTTGTTTGAATTTAAAAGAGTAAGAATAAAGAGATTTTTCTCTCTTTCTGAAGAAGCTAAGATAAAAAAGAACTTAAGGGATTACCTATTCTTCACTTCTTACCCAGAGATCTTAATTACAGGAAATAAAAGATTGCTAAACGAATATTATACTACCATCTTTTACAGAGATTTTGTCGAAAGATTTGGATTGAAAAGCGTAGAATTAGCAAAATTTATTTTTAACTTCTTCCTCCAAAATTTTTCCAAAGAGTTTAGTATAAATAAAATTGCAAATTTCTTAAAGTCTCAAGGAATTAGGTTCGGTAAAAATACGATTTACAATTATGTCGAGAAATTACCTGAAACTTTGAACGTTTTCTTTGTCGAAAGAGCTGAAAAAAGTATCTACAAGAGGCTTTGGCCAAGAAAGGTTTACATTTGCGATTTAGGATTGGCAGACATAGTTTCTTTCTCAAAAGATTTTGGAAAAAGGATGGAAAATACAGTATTCTTGGAATTGCTAAGAAAAACGAATGAAAATCCTTTGCTCGAAATCTATTATTGGAAGGATTATCAGCAAAGGGAAGTTGACTTTTTAGTGAAAGAAGGGTTAAGAATAAAAAAACTTATTCAAGTTACTTATACCTCTGGCCTAGATGAAATAGAAAGAAGGGAGTTGAAGAGTTTAGTGAAAGCTTACGATTTATTCAAGAAAGACAAACCTGAATTATTGATAATAAGCTGGGATTTTGAGGATGAAATAAAATTTGAAGGAAAGAAGATAAGGTTAATACCTTTATGGAAGTGGTTATTGTCTATCGCCTAAAGTGACAAAAAGTTCTGAAATACTAATAACTTTTCATCTTTATTAGTAGTGTGATTAGTTCCCTTAGAGAATTGATCTTAAAAATTAAAAAGGTCATACGTTTTTTTAATGTTTTTGACCACAGAATAGGCTTTCGAAAGATGGAAAGAGAAGAGGTAGAAAAGTTATTCAGGATAGGAGAAGAAATTCAAGAGTTGCTTATGAAAAAAGATACGTTGCACTTCATAGCTTAGGAAAGGCAGCTATTTACGCAGAGTCCATTTGTAAAAGAATAATAACGCCAAAGGGGTACACAGAAAGAATTTTAACGAACGGTGAATTCAGCAAAGTTTGGTTTATTGGAAAGGAAGGAAAGGAATTCTTCGAAAAATATTTGAAAAGATGGCGATAGGGACCTAAAATTTAATTTACTTCATGCTAGTAGTTAAGTTTGTCTTGACCTTAGTTCTCTAATGGAACTAATCTTTTAATTTTAAGTTCTGGTTGAGAACTAATCTTTCAAAAAGAATAATTACTGGAATGTAATAAGAATTATGATAGTAATTCTTGGCTTAGATGGCCTAGAATATAACTACGTTATAGAATTTAATTGCAAAAATCTTATGCAAGAAAATTTTGGAAAAACTGATATTAGCGAATTTTCAGAGCCAAGAACTATAGTTATTTGGTCTGCTTTCTTGACTGGAAAAAACTTAGAAAAGGAAATTTTAAAATTAGGAAAAAATTTGTGGAAGTTTAAGCTAAAACCTGAGCAAACTTTCTTCAGATTTTTTGAAAAATGGAAAGCTATAGATGTGCCAGCTTTAACTTATAAGCTAGAAAAACATGAAAGAGAAAGAAAAGCTTTAAAGGATTATTTTGATGGAAAAGTTAAAGTTAAGGATTATGATAAAATAGTTTTTGAGATACATAAGGAAAATAAGAAAGAATTTTTTGAGGCTTTGGAAAAAGATTTTGATATAGTTATGGGTTATTTTGATTTGGCAGATGCTATAGGCCATTTAAGTTTTGGTATTAAACCCAAAATGAAATTAATTTATAAAGAATTGGATAGAATTGCTGAGAAAGTTAGAAAAATTGCTGAGAAAGTTTTAATAGTTTCTGATCATGGTATGAAAGCTATTGGAAGGTATGGAGATCACAGTAACTATGGGTTTTGGTCGAGTAATTTTCTTCCCTTTAGAAAAGGCTACCACATACTTGCTTTCTTCTCTCTTATCCAAAAGATGAAATGATAGGTTGTTGAGACCTCGAACTTAGATAAAAGGTTTGTTAACTTTTTTATTAATTTTTTGAAACCCTAATTATGAAACTTTTTCCTACTATTTATCGGGTTTATAGGATAAAAATTTATCCTAGGGTCCAACATATAAAGGGAAGTGGGAAAATTGGAGCTATTTTACGTTTTTTGGCCTCACTCTCGCTTAAACGCTATCCATTTGGGACAAACGTACTGGAGAAGGAGTGGAAAACATTAATAATTCTTGATGGTTGTAGGTATGATTTATTTACAACTTGGCTTGGTAAAGAATGTGACTATATAATTTCGGTAGCCTCTAGTACCCCGGAATGGATTAAGAAAACTTTCTATGGAAAGAATTGCAGTAATATAATTTATGTTTCAGCAAATCCGTTCGTTTCTAACTTTATATTGAGAAAACTTTTAGGTAAGAACCCATTTTTTAGGCTCGAAGAAGTATGGAGATATGGCTGGGATGAAAAATTAAAAACTGTTCCTCCTTATAAAGTTACAAAAGCAGCACTTTCTATGATAAAACAATATCCTGGGAAGAGGATTATAATCCATTACCTTCAACCTCATGAACCATTTATTGGCAAGAAGAAGTTAATAAGGAAAGGTGTTTCGAGGGAGGTGATTTACGGAAAAAAGGTTGGAAGTATTTGGAACGACCTAGAATATGGAAAACTTACCAAAGAGGAAGTTTGGGAAGCCTACTATTATAATCTTGACCTGGTAATGAAAGAAGTCAAAAGGTTGATTCAAAAAGTAGAAAAAATGATAGAGGGAAAAATAATTCTAACTTCGGACCATGGGAACCATTTTGGAGAGGCAAATATTTATGGGCACCCTCCCCACTTAAGAACGGAGGAATTAGTAAAAGTACCTTGGCTAGTAATAACTAAAAACTCATAAAGATAGAAGCCCTGTTATTTTTTATGCGCGTAAAGTATATATGTGTCCTTCGACGTAGAGGGGTATTTTTCGAGTTTGAATCCGTTCTTTAAAAGAATGAATTTAATGCTTTCCTCGTCCGTTAGAGAGGGATGTATTTCGATAACAATTTGTGAAATTTTTAATAATTTAGTCTTTGAGGCTTGGATTATCAGGTGCTCTGCACCCTCCACGTCTATTTTTAAAAGATCTATTTTTTTAAGGTTTTTAAGAATATCCTCTAATTTAACCACTTTAACTACCTTAACATCATATGATTTTCGTATCATACTAGCTCCACTTCCACAACCATACAGCTTCTCTGTGCCTCTTTTAGCTCCAACTGCTTTATTTAATAACTTTACATTATAAATTCTATTTAAATAGACGTTTGTGGTTAGCAATTCAAAATTTTCAGGTTCAGGTTCTACAGCGATTATTTTTTTACAAAACGGTGCAACTTTGATCGTAAATAAACCAATATGCGCACCTATATCTACCACAATAGACTTTTTATTTAGAGTGAACGCATCATAAACTTTCCATTCCCATATCTCCTTCACGTTATTGACATCCATAATCCGGAGTAAAATCTTTCTGCTATCGAGTTTTAAAATTTGTTTAACTTTATTTAGTTTTAATTTCCTAAATAGCCACCATTTAATCCTTCTTCCAAAAAACGAGAGAAATAATCTAACAATCGTGACAAACAGAAAAAGATATAGCTTGCGTCTCTTTAACCATCTTATCTCTTCCAGCAATAATCGTATATTCACAATAAATTTTACTAAACAAATTTTTTAACAATCTTTTCAAATTTTTTATATGCTTTCTCTGGTTTGAAAAAGTTGGCCCGCCTTTCTGCCTTTTTCTTAAACTTTTTATAAACACTCTCGTCATCTAGCATTTGAATTTTTTCAATCCACTCGTTTATGTCGAATAAATTTTCTATGATAATGCCATAATTCTTAACAATTTCTGGTAGAGCCCCCCTGTTGCTCACCAATGGAGGAATTGAATTAATCATAGCCTCTACACAAACTCTTCCAAAAGGCTCTGGCCAAACCGATGGTACTAATAGAATCCTCGTTTTCGAGTAAATAACTCTGATATCTTTCACCCAGTTAAGGTGACATATGTTATTTAATTTTGCAAAAATCCTTTTGTATTCAAAAAGTCTAGGAGTTTTTCCTAAACATATGAACCATCTGTTTCTCATTCTTTGACATATTCTTATAAAAATCTCGACACCTTTCAACGGTATAGGATTTATAAACGTTATATACTGTTGTTCTTTTCTGCTTAAACGGGACCTTACAGAAAAATAGTCAATGAAAGGGTAAACAACTTTTACATTAGCATCAAACCAGTGAGTTAATACGTTAGACATAAATCTACTATTAGCTATTACAACATCAGCATTTTCAATAGATTTTTTATTCCACTTTTGCATATATTCTACAAAACGATACTCCAAGAGGTGTCTTATATACTTCAATGTATAAATAGCTTTTGATTTAGTTTTTAACTTACACAACCAGCATTTCTTGTCACAGGAAAATGGATCCAAATCGAAAAACTGAAAAGGACAAATATGCCGATAATCATGAATAAATATTATCGACGGTATTTTATACAGTCTTGCTACCTCGATAGTTGAAGGTACCAAGTCAAGCTGGGTTAGAATAACATCTGGATCAATTCTGGAAACAATTTTTTTTAATATTCTTAACCATCTTTTGTTTTCAAAAAAAACGCTAGCATACCTGAAATCTCCAGTGGTAAAAAGCCTTCGAAAGAAAATCCTTATTCCGTTTACCCTCAAAGTAGAATTACTTTTACCCCTTTGAACTACGATTACTTCATGTTTTTTACTTAAATACCGTATTAGTGTATAGATAGTTAAAGCCGCTCCTCCCCGTGGAGGGTAGAAATTCTTAACAGAAAGTAGTATTCTCATAATAAACTTCACTTATGTTCTTTTGTTCTTAAGGTCTTATAAAAATAAAAAACTTTTTCGTATAAAGAAGAGAAATCTTCTACTTTAAATTTCTGAACAAATCTTAAAGCATTAATCCCAAATTTTGCCCTTAATTCCACATTACTTAAAAGTTTTTTTAGATAGAATTTAAATTCTCTACTATTATTCGCCAAGTAGCCAGTTTTTCCATGTATCACGACTTCCCTCATTGCACATTTATTAAATGCCACGACAGGTTTGCCACATGCTTGTGCCTCGAGAAGAGGGAGTCCAAAACCTTCCCATAAGGAAGGATGAGCGTAAATTTTGATTGTGTTATAAAATCCTACCAGTTCTTTTTCTGATAATTTAGGAATTATATAAACATCCTTGTCGCCCTTCAAGGAAGTTGGACCAACTAGGACTAATTTTACTCCTAATTTTTTTGTCAATTTTATAAGGAACTCATGGTTTTTATGGGGAGCTTCTCTTCCAACATAACCAACTAACACTTCGTCTTCTTTAATCGAAAACTTTTCTCTAAACTTTCTTCCTAACTTTTTAGAAGGTTTAAATTTCCTAGTGTCTATACCGTTATATATTACTATGCAATCTTTTCTTCTATAATAGGTTTCCAATTCTTTTTTAATATAACGAGAAATGGCAACAACCTTATCAGCTAAGTAAACGGATGGAAGGTAGTTTAAATACATTGACAACCACCAAAAATAATTAAAAAAATTAAATGGTTTTGTTATTCCATGATAAGTTAAAACTGTTGGTATATTTGAAAGAGAAGATGCTGTGCCTAAGATTGGTCCATGGGAGTTTATGATGTCCAAATTGCTTTTTGAAATTTCTTTAGCATATTCTTTTAAAGAATACTTTCTAGAGGAGATAAAGTTTTTATATTTAAAAAAAAGAAATTCAACTCTAATTTTTTTAAATCTTCGAATAAGTTCTTCGCTACATCTATCTTCGAAAGTGATTAAGGTAATTTTATTCCTTCTTCTTAACATTCTTGCTAATTCGAAAACAACTCTTTGTATGCCATGGAATTTTGCTAATTTATCTATTGCAATACCAATCCTCATCCTTAATTAGGGTGTAGATTGTTTTATAGAAATTCCGTCTAGAACCGCCCACTATAAAACAGTCGATAGGCTTTAATGCACGCTTTAATATTTTTACTATTTTGAAATCTAAATTAGCAATAAATGGATAATCATAAACGTATGAATATAAAAGAAATACTCTTCTTGAGAGAACACTTTCTATCCCTTTATGTAGAGATACCACAAGTTTATTTAAAATCTCCTTATAATTAACTTTTCTTACAAACACCTTTGAGGATTTCATAAGAACAAAAAGTTTATGCAACTTACCTTCATGAGTTGTATAATCAAAAAAAATCCTTTTACCACTTTCATCAACGAATTCTCCTTTTTCGCCAATGGAATAAATTTTGCCATTTGGAGATAGGATTGGCAAGCTGTCCGAAAGCACCTTTAAGCCTAAATTTTTAAGTTCAAAGATGGTAGTAGATTTACCTACCTGAGACCATCCTGCTAATGCATAAGCTCTTTTTTCTTCGTCAACTACAACCCCTGCGTGTATTAATGTATGATTTTTCTGTAAAAGTTTCAGCTGAATCAAAGGCTCTATCAATTGCTTTACATGAAAGAGGGATGAAGGTAATTTTGAAATTAATATTCTAGGTATTCGCTCTTCAAAAACCAAAAATGTTTTACCTTCTAAATCTTTAAGAAAAAATCTTGAGAGTGTTATTCCTTTAATTTTTTGTTCAACGTAAATTCCATCATTTATTGCATAAACTCTTTCTTTCAAAGTTTTCGTTAAGAAATACTCCTCATTTTTTTTGATTTTGAACTTTATTTTTCCTTTTTTTATTATCAGGTCTACATGTTGCAATTTCTTTCTCTTAAGATAAGAGGGCAAAATAGGTATATTAGATTTTACACCTATAATTCCGTAAACATCATACCTAAACACTTATGTCACCTAAATACTCTCTTAACTGATTAAAGTAAATGTTCTCATTAATCCCTCCAACTTCTATTATTAGCTTAACTTTTGAAAGAAATCGTCTCAAAACTAGTTCCCTTTTGCGATACAACTTCTCTACATCGATATCATTCAAGTAAAAGTACTCTTTCAGTAAAGGATGTCTATCAATTCTCAATACTTGGTTTACTATTTGAATTATTTTCCTTAAAGCATCTTTTTTGCTTAATTTTTTAGAATATTCAACTTTAGATAGTTGGAGAATTACGCAATATTTAACTTTTTTATCTTTCCTTTCTGTTGAATAGCTAGTAAACGGCTTAAAAACGATTTTATTTAATTTCTTTAATCCAGGGATTTTTGGCAGGATTGGATGCAGCCTTCTGGGTATTCTAAATCTAGTAGGAGTCTCGTATCTTACTGTACTCGGAAAAGGCCAAACTTTTCCTTTTTCTGAAACGATTGTTATTTCGTTCGAAACGTAGTTCAAATTAGTTTCCTTTAGTATTTTTATCAAAAGAGGAGTTTTTCCTGCACCTGCCCATCCTGCTAATACCATTGCCGACTTTTCTCCAGAAACAGCTGCTGCGTGTAAAATCGCAAATTTATTGGTTATCAATTTTATATGAAGAGTATCTTCTAGCAAATTTTCCAAGGTAAATCCATCTATCTTTAAATTTTTAAGGGCGTTTTTATTAAAAATTATTTCACATCTTTCCATCAGATTTCTTACAACTACCCAAGAGAGAAGTGATTGAGAAAATAAAATATTCCTTGAAGCACTAGAGTAAGGCCCAATTATCTTGACTAATCTTTCCTTTTTTACTGGGATATTTCTTGCTTTCTTAAAAATTATAACATTCCTCTCCGCATATTTTTTCCCTCTTTTGATTAAGGTCTTAGGAAGAAAATATGGTTTTACATTTGTTTTGATACTAATCCTTCCAGCTATTTCGTAATTTGTAAGTTTTTTGTTCATCCTATTGCCTCCTCGTATATCATTCTTATTTTTTTATTTCTCTTTTTTACTGAAAACTTTCCCTCATCTATTTCAATCTTTGCGTTTCTACCTAATTTTCTTCTTAATTTTTCGTCTTCTATCAAGATTGAAGCTTTTTCACAAATTTGTTTAATTAACCATCTCTCATTCTTTCCAATTCTATAAAAATTAATTGAAGATGGTCTAGGTACGACAAACCCTACTTTTTCGTTTACTATTTCTTTTCTTGCATATCCGTCCACAGTCACTATAGGAATTCCGAATGACATCGCTTCTAAAATTGAAAAACCAAAAGTATCGGTAAATCCTGGGTATACAAAGATGTCTGAATTCTTGTACAGTTTTGCTAACCCATTTTCACTTAACCATCTAATAAATCGAATTCTCTTATTTCTCTTATATTTTTTTAATAAGACAAACGGTGGGTTAGAACGGACAAAGCAGTTGACATTTTCGTACTTTCTTGTTAAAAAATCAAAAACTTTTAAAACGATTAAACCTCCTTTATCAAAAAAGTATCTTGCAACAAAGAGCAAGTTTACTTCTTCTTTCTTTCTAACTTTTAAATCAACATTCTTCGAAGGGACAGCTGGATATAGAACTTCTATTTTTTTAGAAATCTCTGGACTCTTAAGCATCCTTTCAATTTCTCTCTTTGCAGTTAAACTCCACGGCAAAATCTTCTTACACCATTTACTCTCGAGTATTTTTCTTAGAAAAAAACGACCAAAATATTTTTTAACAGCAGGTGGTCCAAATGTTTCATAATTTTCTACGTCAACAACCCATGGTATCCGCATTAGATTCTCGCAATGTGCACAATGAACTAAATCAACGTTTTTAACATATCTTAATTTCAAGTTTGGAATCTGAATAATATTTCTAAACTTATAGATTAATCTCTTTAAAAACAAAACCTTTGCTTTCTTACTAGGTGATAAAACACCAAGCTTTTCCAAGGATAAATAATTGACACCTTTTGGAGGAAATTCAACCAGGTACTTATAGTAAGGGGAATCTGGAAATTTCCAAGGATATAGGAGAAGTACATTGAGTCTTTCCATGTTAATTAGTTTTGAATAGACTATGAATTAATTAATATCTATGAAAATAATCCAAGTAACCCCTTTTTTTTATCCAGTAATAGGAGGTGTGGAAACCCATGTGTTTGAAATCTCAAAGAGACTTTCAAAGAAGCACGAAGTAACAGTTTTTACGTCAGACGTGGATAGGGAAGGAAAAAGATTGCCAACCTACCAAAAAATAGGTAAAGTACTTGTAAAGAGATTTAAAACAATTCTTAGGCTTTCTGAATTTGTAACTTATTTTCCTGGAATCTTCAATGAAATAAAGAATTTAGATTCGGATGTAATACATGTACACGCTTTCAGACACCCCCACAATTTCCTTCCTCTTTTTTACAGAAGAAAATACGTAATAACCTTACATTTTCCAGTTTATCCATCCTCTTCAATCAAAAGAAGAATGTTAACATTCCTTTTTGATAATTTAGTCGGAAAGAAATTGCTTAAAAAATACGAAAAGATCATAGCCTTAACAAAGGGTGAAAAAATATGGATTTTAAAAAGGTTTAAGATAAGGAAAAGTAAGGTTGAGATAATTCCCAATGGAATTTCAAAACACTATCTTAAAAGGCACAATCCAAACTTATTTATGAACAAATTCGGGGTAAATAAAGAAAAGTTTCTAATAATCTCCGTTGGAAGAGTTCATAAATCTAAAGGGTTTCAGGACCTTTTAAAAGCGATCCACATCTTACCCAATAAGATTAAAGAAAATATAGTTGCTTATATAATAGGCCCTGATGCAGGATTCTTAGGAAGGCTAAAAATTCTTAGAAGGATTTATGGTCTAACGGATAAAGTGTTTTTTACGGGAAAAGTCAGCGAAAAAGTTAAGCTTTCAGCCTATGAAGCATGTGATTTATTTATTCTGCCATCCTATTGGGAGGGATTTGGAATAACACTTCTAGAGGCCATGGCAAAAGACAAACCAGTAATGGCAAGAAACACAGGTGGCCAAAAGTGGGTAGTACCGGAAAAGCAATTCTTATTCAACTCTGTAGTCGATTTAGCAAGAAAGATAAAGCTGTTTTATGAAGGTAAGTTGAGAAAGTCTCTCAACTATAAAGAAATAGTAAAAGAAAAATACGTTTGGGATAAGATAGTAGACAAACTAATTAAAGTTTATGAAGATGCTATCCATAATAGTAACAGCGTATAAAGAACCACATTTAAATAAATGCCTTGATTCTATCTTTTCGCAAAATTTGCCAGAAAATTGTGAAATCCTGGTAGTAGCACCTGACGAAAAAACCATTTCTATAGTAAAAGAGTATCAAAGGAAAAATAAAAATATTAAAACGATAAAAGACCCAGGAGTAGGAAAACCAACAGCTTTAAACTTAGCGTTTAAGGTAGCAAAAGGTGATATATTAGTTTTAACAGATGGCGACGTTATTTTAGATAGAAACTCTATTAAGGCTCTTTTGAAACACTTTAAGAATAAAAAAGTAGGAGCTGTTTCTGGAAAAGTTGTTTATAAGATACCAAAAAATAATTTTTTCTTCGAGTGGGCTAAAATAAGCGAAAGAATTTTTGATGAGTGGAGAAAGTCGCAAGATAAACAAAATAAACTTTGGCATCCAACTGGATATCTTTACGCAATAAGAAAAGGAATTGTTAAAAAAATAAATCCAAATGCTTTATCAGATGATGCTTTTATAGGCTATTTAATAAAGAAAAAAGGCTATTTGATAAAATACGAACCTAAAGCAAAAGTTTACGTAAAATTTCCGAGAAGCATAAAGGATTTTATAAACCAAAAAGCAAGAACGAGAGCTGGTTTCCTACAACTAAAAAAATGGTTCAAATTTAAAGGGAGAACTGTTTTTAGCGAGCTAAAATTCTTAAAATATTGCAGAAAATTCTATGGAACAAAAAAGTTGTTTAAGTTGATAGCAATTCTCTTACTTTACTTAATTGCCTGGGTGAAGGCTTATTGGATTTTAATTAGAAGAAAAAAACTAAAGGAAGTTTGGAAAAGAATTAAAACAACAAAGTAATTCAAAAAAATAAATTATGTGTCTATGCTTATTTAAAGAAAAATGGGACGTTGCTATAATACTAGATGCATGCAGGTATAATGAATTTAAGAAAATAGTTAAAAAGTTTAAGAAAATATGTAAAACTTATGAATTAAAACCAGTTATTGGAGCCTCAACAACTGTCGAATGGTTAGTACGTGTATTTAAAAAAACCTATGAAGATATAATTTACATTTCAGCTAATCCGTTTATAGGAAAAAGAGCAAGTATCCCAATATTTTCTCTTCATCTTTCACAAAAGTTCTTTAAGATAATCGAAGCTTGGAGAGAATGGGATGAAAGGCTAAATACATGCCTCCCTTCTACCGTGAATAAAATAAGCAAACGAGTTTTAAAGAAGTACAAGAATAAAAGAGTAATAATTCATTACATTCAACCTCATGCACCTTACCGAAAGGCTTATTTTTTGTCAGAAAAAATAAAAGAAAAACTTCCACATCCTTTAGCATTTGCTGCTAGAAAAATAATAAGTACAATTCTCTATAAAATAAGATACCTAGATTTTGGCTACTTTAAATTTAAGAAATTCATCCTGAGATTATTAGGAATCAAACGAACTGAACATTTTTTAGAAGATGCTTACCTTCGGCTGTTCACTATAAAGGAATTAAGACAACTTTATAGGGATAACTTAAATTGGGTTTGTGAACATGTAATCGAACTGCTTCTCTTTATAAAGAGAAATTGCCCTGAAAAGAAGATAGTTGTTATAACGTCAGATCATGGCGAAGCCTTTGGAGAGTACAATGAATATTTCCACGGACCAATAACTACTAACAAATATGTAAGAATCGTTCCTTTCCTTAAAATAGATCTTTAGTTCCAATATAACCTTAAAATTAGAAAGCTAAAGAATTTTATGGCAAAATTTTTAATCTTTTATGCAATTCCTGCTTTAATAACTTTCTTCCTTACAGATTTTCTAACTAAAAAACTTCAAGATTTTTTTAAAAGAAACAACATAGTTGCAATAGATTTCCATAAAAAGAAAAAACCTATTTTGCCTTCTGCAGGAGGTGTACCAGTTGCTTTTGGAATTGTAGCAGGTTTATTAACTTTTATAGGTTTAAAGACTTTCTTAGAAGGAATAGAAGAATTTACTTTACACTTGCTAGCAGCTCTATCTTCAATTCTTCTAGTAACTTTTGTAGGATTTTTTGATGATTTAAACGTTAGAAAAAAAACTGTAAGAACGAAGAAGGGATTTAAAGATATAAGAATAGGATTGCCCCAATGGCTAAAACCTTTATTAACTTTACCTGCTGCCATACCTTTAATGGTAATTAAAGCAGGTACAAGCACTATGACCATACCATTTCTTGGCTCAATAGATTTTGGAATTTTTTATCCTTTAGTCCTAATTCCTTTAGGAGTTGTTGGAGCTAGTAATTTAATAAATTTGCTTGGAGGTTTTAACGGAGTTGAAGCAGGAATGGGGATAGTTTATACTCTAACTCTAGCCATTATAGCAATTTTAATGAAAAACCAAATTTTTATCCTATTTTTAATAACAGCAATAGCACTTTTAGCATTTATTAGGTATAATTGGTATCCTGCAAAAATCTTGCCAGGAGATAGTTTAACTTATTTGCTAGGAATCATAGTTGCGAATGGCGTAATACTAGGAAATATGGAAAGGGTTGGAATAATGGTTTTATCTCCTTTTATCTTAGAATTTTTCTTAAAAGCTAGGAGCAAATTTAAAGCATCATGCTTAGGAAAACTGAGAAAAGATGGAACCCTTAAACCACCTTATGGAAAAAAGATTTATTCTTTAACCCATTTGGTAATGAATGTTGGAAGATTTAAAGAAAAAGACGTTACAAGAATTTTAATCCTTTTAGAAGTTTTTGTATCAATCCTAACTCTTCTAATCTTTAGCAAATTTTAACCAATTTACCTTATTAAGAAAAGAAATAGCTAAAATTCAATCAAAATTTATGAAAAATTCGTTCAAATCCGGCAAAGTACACAAGAAACAAAACGTCGTAATCCTTCATGATTTTCTAATAGAAAGAGGTGGTGGAGAAAGAATAGTGTTAGCCTTGCCAACTTTTCTTAAAGGCACCTATCGTAACATGCTTTTACGACCGAACGAAAACCTATAAGGAATTTGAGAATCTAAGCATAATAGCTAGTACAAGCGCTAGTCTTTCTAAGACAAGACCGGCAAAATTACTGAAAGCATTTATCTTAACAAACAAAGTTGTATAAGACATACAAGAAAATTCGAGAAAAGAAATTTTCTTCTTAAGTTTCATAAATTATTAGATGAAAGTTAGAATTGATGCTATAATGACAACACTAAATGAAAAAAGACATATTGAAACTTGTATAAAATCCTTGTTTTCACAAATCTTAGAGTTGGAAAAATTAAATAACCTAGTAGCTGGTATTATAAAATGAAAGTGGGGATTCTCTCTGATTTATTCTATCCTTTTATTGGAGGTGGTGAGGTTTATTTGCTCAATCTAGAGAAAGGTCTGACTAGTAGGGGGTTTGAGGTGACACACCTAACTACAAAACTCCCATCTACGAGCCAAAGGGAAGAAATCAACGGAATTAAGGTAATAAGGATAAACCTCCCAACTAAAAATTTTATGAAAGGCAGATTTCTTTATCCTTTCCTGTTATTTCCACATA
>CAZGBT010000013.1:0-18915 GCA_964524025.1 uncultured archaeon
TTTTTGATATACCAAGAAGCATGGCTGTCGAAAGAGTTAGGATCAACAGAGAACTCCATAGGAGAGGTGCTAAAAGAATACAAGATTCTTTTTGGAAGCATGAAAATCTCGAGTTTTTGATAAAAATTGCTTTGAAGATAAGGGAAATTGGAGGAAAAGCTTCCATCCTTGAGGAAAAACTTATTTTTTAACAAATTTTTGTAAAAAAAGACTTAAGCAATTTTAAAATTAAACTTGCAATTGTAATGGAATACTTAGTTGAAATGGAAGGTATAAGCAAAAGGTTTGGTATAGTCCAAGCGTTGGATAACGTAGATTTTTACGTTAGAGAAGGAGAAATTCATGCCTTGCTAGGTGAAAATGCAGCAGGAAAAACTACTCTAATGAACATACTTTATGGTCGTTACAAACCAGATTCCGGAATTGTAAGAATTGAAGGTAGGGAAGTTAATTTTAAATCGCCTAAAGACGCTATTAAAGCTGGAATTTATATGGTACCACAATTTCCTCAGCTTGTTTCAACTTTAACGGGTTTAGAAAATCTCGCCCCCCTTGGAAGAGAACGGATAAGGTTTAAGAAGATCAAGCAAATGGCTTTAGAAATTTGCGAAGATTACGGTTTTAATTTAGATTTGGATAAACCTGTATGGACTTATGGACTTGCCCAAAGAAGGATGCTTAATGTAGTTCAAGCAAAAATTGTGGATAAGCTTTATGGCATAAAAGTCTTGATATACGACGAACCCCTTACTTTTCTTTCTCCAAAAGAGAAGAAGAAAATAGTAGATTCTATGGAAAGGATGAGAGAGGAAGGGAAATCCGTAATTTTTATAACACATAACATACCAAAGGCTTTAGAAATTGCTGATAGAACAACAGTTCTTAGAAAGGGAAAGGTTGTAGGAGTTTACGAAAAGGAAGATTTTGAGAAAGAAAGAATTTATAGGGATATGTTTGGAGGATACGTTCCAAAGCAAAGAAAGAGAAAAAGAGAGGTTAAAGATAAGATCATTTTTGAGGTTAGAAATTTAACCGTAAGAGACGATTACGGAGAAATAAGAGTGAAAGATGTTAGTTTTGCAGTAAGGGAAGGAGAAATTTATGGAATTTTGGGCTTGCCTGGAATGGGGGGACAAAGAATATTAGTGGAAGCTTTAATCGGTTTAAGAAAAGCTAAAGGCAAAATAGTTGCAAATGGAGAAGATATAACAAAATACTCAACTCGCAAAAGAAGAAAGTATATAGGATTTATACCTGAAGATCGTATGAAATACGGAATATTTGGAGGTTCTCTATTTGAAAATCTTTACTTAGGAGAATTTTTAGAAGGCGGTTTTTTCATAGACTGGGATGAAGTAAAGAGGAAATGTGAAAGACTAGTAAGTGAATACGAAATAGCCACACCAAATTTAGACTTCCCCGCAGTTTGCCTCTCAGGAGGAAACATTCAGAGGTTAATTTTGGCAAGGGAAGTAGGTAGAAGATTAATCTTAATAGCTTACTCTCCAAAAGTAGGATTAGACGCAAGAACATGTGATTTTATAGATAGAAAGTTAGAAGAACAAGCTAGGAAGGGTTGTGTAGTCCTAATTTCTTACGATATAGAAGAAGTGCTTGGCATATGCGATAGAATAGCCGCTCTATACGAAGGCAAACTAGTAAAAGAATTCGATGCAAGAGAAATAAAAATGGAAGATTTAGAGAAAGCATTGGTTGGGGAGATTTAATTTACAATTTTTTGTTAAAATAAAGTTAAAAATCTAGAAAAATAGCTAAAATTGTATCAAAAAACAGCTGATAGGTGTATCTTTCGTTTTGAGAAATAAAAATAAAAGATTGGCGGAGAAAGAAAAACAACAGTAGTTGTATTTCTTCTTAGTTTGTAACAATTTCACAGAATTTCTTCGATATCCCTTCCAGGGCGACCTGGAAGGGCTGGTTTCCTCCCGCCAGATTCCCCAGTCTCGCCGAGACTGGGGAATGAAATGGGAGGACCCTCCGGACGGCGAGGGAAGGAAGATCGGTCCTGCAAGGCAGGACCCCCGGCCCGGAGGGTAGCGACTTGTTGGTAGGAGAAGGGGGTGGTTGCCTCGTCTAGGAGTAGGTTTCTTGCTATCTCTATCCTTACTCTCCTGATAGGATTCGCCCTAGGCGCCGCTATCTTCCGGTACGTTGTACCACCGCCACCACCAGCAGCACCAGAGTACGAGCTCGAAAAGGCAGCTTGGATATACGTCGGTCCTATAGGCGACTATGGTTGGACTCACGCACATGATATAGGCCGCAGGTATGTTGACGCCCTTTATCCATGGCTTAAGACGCACTGCATCGAAAGCGTGAGCGAGGGTGATTGCCCAAGTGTCATAGACCAGCTCGTTGCTCAGGGTTACACGCTCATCTTCACAACCTCATTTGGCTTCATGGATCCGACGCTCGAAGCCGCTAAGAGGTATCCAAACGTCATCTTCTTCCACTGCTCCGGCTACAAGCGCTGGGACAACATGGGCACGTACTTTGCTGAATTCTACCAGCTCTACTACCTTAACGGTCTCATGGCTGGTGCTCTCACGAAGACCGGTAAGGCTGGCTACGTAGCTGCTCACCCAATACCGGAGGTCATAAGGCACATCAATGCCTTCGCAATAGGATTCGCTGAAGTGGCTGAGCAGAGGTATGAGCGGGGCGAGCTCCCCAATCCGCCCGAGGTCCACGTTGTTTGGCTGCATGCCTGGTATAACCCCACAGCCGCAAGGCAGGCTGCTGAGACTCTAATAGGCAGGGGTTGTGATGTCCTTGCCTTCACAGAGGACAGCCCAACTGTTGTAGAGGTCTGTCAAGAATACTACGAAAAGGGTCAGCCGATCTACTCCTTCGCTCACTACAGCCCCATGTACGTCTATGGTCCTGACGTAGTGGTGAGCGGCCAACTCGTGCACTGGGAGGTCATCTACGAAGACATAGTTACGAAGATAGCCCTAGGCATTTACACGCCCAAGAACCTCAGGAACGTTGACTACTGGTGGATGCTCCACGAGGGTGCAGTAGAACTAGGCTGTGACTACGGTATGCCTATCAACCCGAAGTTCGAAGAGCCACTTAAGGCTGTTAAGGTGATAGATAGAGTCTCTGGCGAGGAGATGACTGTCTATGACCTTGTGTTCGAGAGGCTTGAGCAGATGAGCAGGTATCCAGCACATCTGCAGATAACCGATGAGAATGGTAACCTGGTCTGGATAACGCCCGATGTGCCCTTCGATCCATTCACAGGGCCGCTGTACGACCAGGATGGCACACTCCAGGTTGCCGAAGGCGATAGGCTTGGTCATGACGCTCTTTGGACGATGATGTGGTTCGTGGAGTGGGTCGTCGGAACGATACCAAGCTGACCGTAGTTCGCTACTCGCTGCTCCAGGAAGCCCTTATATTTTTTTCCAATAGAATATAACGATGTTATTAAGAAAGGATGCTTGTTTGAATGTCATATTCTTCTTCGATATCCCCTGGGCGGCGACGCGCAGGGGCTGGCCTCCCCGGCCAGAGCCTGAAGTCTCATTGTCGAGACTTCAGGCTGAAACAGGGGAGAGGTGAGGAAGAGATGGCTCACATCGTAGTTGAAAGAAGACTCGAGGTGCCGATGTGGCTGAGCATTGCAGTGCCGTTTTTATCTCTATGCTTGGCTCTGATAATAGCTGCGATCGTCTTCGTAGCGCAAGGCATAGACCCTATCGCTGTCTACGGAGCTATTCTCCCCAGGGTGGTTGCAACTGAAGCAGGGCTTAGCTTTGTTGTTCTAAAACTGATACCCCTTCTCCTATGCGCTATAGGATTAACGCTCGTGTTCAAGGCTCAAGTGTGGAACATAGGTGCAGAGGGTCAGCTGCTCCTTGGAAGCATTGCTGCAACTGGTTTAGCGCTCTTCGTCCTGCCTAACGCTCCAACTCTTTTGCTTATACCGACGATGTTCCTAGCCGGCTTCTTAGCTGGCGCTGTTTGGGCGCTTATACCAGCTATCCTGAAAGTCAAGTTGAACGTGAACGAGGTCATAACGACGCTGATGATGAACTACATAGCCTATAAATTAGTCGAGTACCTGATCTACGGTCCTTGGCGTGGCAAGAGAGCTTGGGGGTTCCCTATCACCGATGTCTTGCCTGTTAAGCTTCCTACCATACCAGGGACATCCATCCACTATCCAACGCTCTTAGTGGCCGTAACTTCCGCTATCGCTATAGCCTTCGTCATAGAAAAAACAAAGTTCGGCTACGAAGTCAAAGTCTTCGGTAGCAACCCTGACCTCGCCCGAGCAGCCGGCGTAAGATCCGGTAAGGTAATTGTCCTGTGTATGTTGCTGAGCGGTGGTTTAGCTGGTATAGCAGGCGTAGGAGAGGTTGCAGGCGTTCATGGGAGATTAATGTACCCATGGTCTATAGCTGCTGGTTACGGTTACACAGCTATCATAGTTGCCTGGCTGGCCAGGCTAAACCCGCTTGCTTGCATACTTACCTCGTTCCTCATGGGTACTCTCTTGGTCGCGGGCAGCATGATGAGGACTTCCTTTGACGTCCCCTACGCCTCGGTGAACATCTTCAATGGTCTCACCCTCCTCTGCCTCGTGGCAGGCGAGGTTCTACTCCGTTACCGCGTTAAGTTAGTCTTCTACGGGCGTGGAGGAGGTGTTAGCCCATGAGTTGGGAAGTAGCTGGTCATATTCTGCACATGGCCATTCGCAGCGGGACACCCCTTCTCCTGGCTGCGGTAGGCGAAATTTACGCCGAGCGCTCGGGTGTGATGAACCTAGGCATAGAGGGCATCATGCTAGTAGGTGCCATCACGGGCTTCGCTACCGCGCTTGCCACTGGCCAAGTCTGGCTAGGCTTCGTCGCCGCTTGCCTGACCGGTCTGGCTATGGCACTCGTACACGCCTTTGCATCCATAAGCCTCTGCGCCAACCAGGTAGTCTCAGGCCTAGCATTAGCTATGCTAGGTCTCGGACTCAGCAGCCTTCTGGGTCGAAACTATGTGGGCCAACCCATGCCTTACAGGCTTCTACCGACGCCTGTGCCAGGTCTAGCCGAGCTTCCTGTTGTTGGGGCAGCGTTCTTCGACCAAGATCCACTCGTCTACATGGCCCTTGCTATCGCCCTCGTAGCCTGGTTCGTGCTCTACAGGACGAAGTGGGGCATAATGATAAGAGCCGTAGGAGATGACCCAGCCGCTGCAGACGCCATGGGCGTGAACATCTATCTCGTTCGCTACGCCTGCGTGGCCTTCGGGGGCGCTATGTCTGGATTAGCCGGTGCTTACCTATCGCTAGTCTACACACCAGCCTGGATAGAGGGCATGACGGCCGGCCGAGGCTGGATAGCCTTTGCTCTCGTGATCTTCGCCTTCTGGGACCCTCTGAAGGCCATAGTAGGTGCTTACCTCTTCGGAGCTACAGAAGCGCTCCAATACTTCTTCCAGACCACCCTGGGGTTGTCACCTCCCCTGCTGGGCATGATACCCTACGTAGCCACCATATTAGCCATGCTCGTGACCGCGAGCGAGAGATTCAGGAAGAGGATGCGAGCTCCGGCAGCGCTGGGGAAGCCCTATATACGCGAGGAGAGGACTCTCTGAGGGATCCAAACTTTTTTTCTTTAGAAATATAACACTGTTATATTTAAGCTGAAATTTTAGTTCATTTTCTACTAGGAAAGGCATGATGTAGTTAAGATAGAATTTTAGTTAATTCCTTTAAGTTAACGTTTGGATCTTTAATATACTCCTCTAATCTGCTTTTCAATTTGGGATCTACAAAAAAGTTCCGAGGAGGATTCTTCACATTTCTTCCTTCAGCAATTTCTAACAAAATTCTTGCCGCTTCTTCTTCAACTCTAAGCAAATAGGACTCACAAACGTCACAAGCTATCGACCTTACATCATACTTATAACTTTTTCCCTTCAATCCTTTTACCAAGGTAGGAACGGATACTATTTTAATAGACCTCTCCTTCAAATATCTTTTAACAATTTTCGGCGATATATAGTTTTGACCTTCTATTACGAAAGTCGGAATTCCGCGTCTTTCTAGTTCAAGGTTTAATTTTCTAGAAAGGGATTTACGCTTTCCACCTTCGATACCAAATTCTGACCAAACTTTCCTAAAGTCGTCGTAATTAAGAAAACCTTTCTTTCTATACCAATCGACCAGAAGATAAACTGGGAGGTCTTCAGCAAGTTCTTCTAAAGTGCATTCGGGTATAGAGTTTCCATCGATTTCATATTCACAAGTAGAGTTGAACCTTCCTCGTAAGATAAGAGTTCCTGAAAATTTTAACTTCACGATGCTAAATTTCTTAGAAAAATTTAAAATTTGATTTATAACATTGTTATATAAAAATGCTCTATGATCAAATCTTGTTTTAGTTTTTATAAGCAATAGGTTGTCACAATTCTGATAGGACCTTCCTTAACTTTTCTAGGTAGTTCGGTTCTTGGTTCGATTCCATAACTACTTCTTCAAGCCTGTCTTTTAATTCAGGACTTACGAAGAAATTTTTAGGAGGGCTCCCAACTCTCTTCCCAGTTATAACTTCTACAAGAGCTTTTGCTATTTCTTTCTGTTCAATTTTTAATAAATATTCTTCACAAACTACCGCCTTTACTATGCACCCATTGCCTATTCCTACCTTTCCTATTTCTTTTATTAACGTTGGAACTGGTACGATTTTGATCGATTTAGCCCTTAAATATCGCTCAACGATTTTCGGCGAAATATAAAAGTTTTGGTTAGTAATAAGCGTTGGAATTCTGCGTTTCTTAAGCTCGTTGTTCAATCTCTTCGAAATTGCTGCGCGTTCTCCAGTCGAATAAATCTCAAACTCTGTCCATACTTTTTTAAAATCATCGAAAGTAAGGAGACCTTTTTCAAGGTATTCGTTGAGCAAAACATAAGTTGGAAGGTACTTAGCAAGTTCTTCTAAAGTTAGGCAAGAAAGTAAACTTCCATCAATTTCGTACTTGAAACTAGAATTAATATCTCCTTCTAAGATAACAATTTCTCCTGAAAATTTTGGTTTCACGATGCTAATTTATTCAAAAGTTTTTTTAAAGTCTATTCTATAACACCGTTATATTCCTTTTCTCAACGATTTTTTCACCGTTAAACCAAATAACTGGTTTGCTTATGACTCCATCTAGATGAATTTTACTCCTATTTTTACCTCCTATTGATAGATTGTCTCCGAACGCAAAATGGCAAGTTCCATAGGCTTTTTCATCGTTCAAAACATTTCCTATTAATTTTGCTTTCCAGTTTATCCCTATAGAAAACTCACAAAGTATTTTTGCATTTTTATCAGCTTTTTCTATTAAATCTTCAAACTTTTTAGCTTCTCTCCCACCAGAGATTTTTACTATTTTGCCATTTTCCACTAAAACTTTAACGAATCTTTTTAACTTTCCGATTCCTGCTAAGCAAGTATCGAATACTACAATTCCGTTAGAAAAATTCTCTAAGGGAGCTATTCCAACTTCACCAGCAGGCAAGTTATGCAAACTACCTGGCTTATCCAAAATCCCATCTTGGATCTGTACTTTCCTTCCATCTTTTCTTACTTCTATTCTCGTTCCATTCCTATCCTTGATGAAAATCCTTTTGCATTTCTCAAATTTTCTAGCAATTTTCTCTCCTATTTTCCTCATTTTCTTGTAATCTATAGCTAAAGCAGGCAGCATTTCTTTAGTAATTCCAGGCATCGTAGCTACTCTTGCCCCAGCTCTTAAAGCTTTCCTAACAGCTTCTGTATGAGTTAACGAAATAGAAGTTATAGCAAGTATAACATCAAATTCTTTCATAAGTTTTGCAATTTGCTTAGGAGGTTCTCTTTCCGTTTCTCCTTTTTGTTTTATTAACGTAAGAACAACTTTTGGTGTAATTTTCTCGCAAGCTTCAAAGAAAAGTTTTGCTATATCTTCCCTAAACCTATCGCAAATTATAAGGACGCTTTCATCTTTTTTCAAAAGTATTGCTTTTTTAACAGCAATTCTAACATAATTCAGCATTAATTCATAAATTAAAAGTTTAAAGATAAATTGATGGAGCCAAGGAAAAAGAAAGAAAAATTCGTTGGAGGTGTAATATATGTTTGCTCAAGATGCGGGCACGTTTTGCTTGAAGTAAAAGATGACATAAAACCAGTCGATGAGGTTTTGGAAATGTTTGATTATAAATGTCCAAGATGTGGCAGAGAATTCGATATGCCTCCAAGAAGAGTAGATGCAATTATAAAAGGAGGAAAAAAGGAAACTCTTTACGAATTAAAACAATAAATTGTTTGCCAACACTTGAAAAATATGGAATTTAAGCCGAAAATCGATTTAAAAGTTTGGGACTTACAAATTGAGAAAGAAATCCTTAAGAAATGGGAAAAAGAATGGAAAGAACTTTATGGCTTTAACTTAAAAACAAATAAAAAGATTTTTGTTATAGATACACCTCCACCCTATCCTGGACCTTTTTGGCATATAGGAGCTGCAGTTAGCTATGCATTTCAAGATATAGTAGCAAGAGCTTTTAGAATGCTGGGTTTTGAAGTTCTATTTCCTATTGGAATAGATAGGAATGGAATTCCTGTTGAATGGTATGTTGAAAAATATGAAGGTATAAGCATTTGGGATTTCCCTAGAGAAGAATTTGTCAAAAAATGCTCCACAATTTTAGATAATTATACTCAAAAGATGCTTAACATAATGAAAAGACTTTTGATTTCAGGAGATTTTGAAAACGTTTATTTTACAGATTCGGAAGAATATAGAATTCTTACTCAAGCAACTTTTATAGAAGCATGGAAAAAAGGTTTAATTTACGAAGCTGAAAGGCCTACCATAATTTGTCCAAGATGTAGAACTCCAATTGCTCATAACGAAGTTGAGCATAAGCAATTTTTAGGAACTCTTTATTACATTAAGTTTGAAGTTGAAGGTAGAGAAGTAATTATAGCAACTACAAGGCCAGAGTTATTAGCTGCCTGCAAGTTAGTTATTTACAATCCCAGCGATGAAAGGTATAAATGGTTAAAAGGGAAGAAGGCAAAAGTACCTTTGTTTGATTTCGAAGTTCCTATAATGGAAAGGAATGAAGCAAATCCTGAATTTGGTACCGGTTTAGTTATGATATGCTCTTACGGAGACCTTACTGATGTAAGAATATTAAGAGAGTTAAAAATCAAACCAACAATCCTAATAGACCAAAACGGAAAGTTTAAGTTAAAAGGTTTTGAAGGTTTAAGCGTTAAGGAAGCTAGGGAGAAAGTAATCGAAATGCTTAAAGAAAAAGGTTTGATAGTAAAAGAAGAAAAGATTCAGCAAAGCATTCCAGTTCATGACAAATGTAAAAATCCTGTCGAAATAATTACGATGAAAGAATATTACTTAAAGCAATTAGAATTTTTGGATGACTTAAGAAAGATTGCTGACCAAATAAAATGGCATCCTGAGCATCATAAGCAAAAATTGCTTGATTGGATAAATTCCGTAATAACGGATTGGCCAATTTCTAGAAGAAGGTATTATGGAACTGAAATTCCCTTGTGGAAATGTAAGAAATGCGGTTTTATTTATGTTCCAAAGCCAGGAAGATATTACAGGCCTTGGAAAGAAAAGTTAGAAATAGAATGCCCAAAATGTAAATCCAAAGAATGGGAAGGTGAAACAAGAATTTTTGATACATGGTTTGATAGTTCGGTTTCTGTTTTGCTTATAACGAAATACCTTAAAGATAAAGAATTTTTTGAAAAAACTTTCCTTAACGGAATAAAATTAAGACCTCAAGGTTATGATATAGTAAGGACATGGCTTTATTATTCATTGCTAAGAGTTTTTCAGCTTACTGGAAGAAAAGCTTTCGAGCATGTGTTAATACATGGAATGGGTTTAGATGAAAAGGGAAGAAAGATGTCCAAAAGTTTAGGAAACGTTATTTATCCAGAGGAAATTTTAGAAAATTATGGTGCAGATCCTTTAAGATTATGGGTTGCTATGGAATGTACTGTAGGTTCTGATTATAGAATTTCTAAAGAGAAAATTAAAGGAACTATAAAGTTTCTTACTAAGTTGCTTAATATTGCAAGATTTATTTCTCAATTTCCAATTGTTGAAAAAGCAAAATTGCAACCTTCTGATAGATGGATATTAGCTGAGCTTATGAACTTAAAACAAAAGGTTTTGAAGTATTATGAAGATATGGATTTTCATTTGGCAGCTCAATCTCTGTACAAATTTGCTTGGGATATTTTTGCTTCTCATTATTTAGAATTAATAAAATGCAGAGCTTTGCTTAACGGATTTAGCGAAGAGGAAGCTAAATCTGCATGGTTTGCATGCCATTATTGCTTAAAAGAAATTTTAAAGTTATTAGCTCCTATAATACCTGCTACCACAGATTTTCTTTACAGAAAAATTTATGGAAAGTCTGTTCATCTAGAAGAATTTGGTTCGGTCGAGAAAGAATTTTTAGATAAAAGTCTTTTAGAAATTGGAAAGAAGCTTATGGAATTTAATTCAAGAATTTGGAACGAAAAAAGGAGTAAAGGGTTGAGTTTAAAAACTTCTATAAAAACTGAAATTCCTGAGGAATTAAAAGATTTTGAAAAAGACCTGAAAGCCATGCATAAAATCAAATAGCTTTTTATTTATAACACCCGTTAAAACTTTTAGAAATAGCAAAAGAAAATTTTAAACTATATGGGATAGATAAGGCTAAACTTTTGGAAGAACTCGCTGAAAGGATTAGAAAATGTAAAGCCTGTGATTTATGGAAAAATAGGAATAAAGCAGTTCCTGGAGAAGGTAACCCAAACGCAAAAGTAATGCTAATAGGTTTGGGTCCAGGAAAATCTGAAGACCAGCAGGGAAGACCTTTTGTTGGTAGAGCGGGAAAGTTTTTGGATGAATTGCTTGAGTTGGTTGGAATAGAAAGGAAAGAAGTCTTTATAACTAACGTTGCAAAATGCTTCTTACCACAAAATAAAATTACGGAAGAACAGGCTAAGATCTGTACTTCTCTCTATTTAGAAAAGCAGATTGAAATAATAGATCCAAAAGTAATCATAACCTTAGGAGATGTTGCAACTTCCTACATATTTAGAAAGTTTAATCTGCCAAAGTCTTCAATTACAAAAATTCATGGTAAAATATTCAAAGTTTTTACGTTAAAAGGTGAAAAGTTTATAATTCCTATGTTCCATCCAGCTGTAGCCCTTTATAATCCAAAATATAAAGAAATTTTAAAGCAGGATTGGCTTAATATAAAAAGCTTTATCCAAAAATTTGTTTTAACATGAAAGAAGAGGAAAAAGTTAAGCTTAAGAAGTTGATTAAAGAACTAGAAAAGATTAAAGGAAGGCATACAGAATTAGTTAGCGTTTACATTCCTTCTGGTTACAACCTTGTTGAAATGATAAACATGTTAGAAGCAGAAAGATCAACTGCTATGAACATAAAATCAAAAACTACGAGGAAAAACGTTTTAGCTGCATTAGAAAAAATTTTGCACTACTTAAGATTGCTCAAAAAATTGCCAGAAAATGGGTTAGTAATTTTTTGTGGTAATGTATCGCCTGTAGAGGGAAGAACTGATATAAGATTATGGGCTATAGAACCGCCAGAAAAATTGGATACAAAAATTTATTGGTGTGATCAAGTTTTCGTTCTAAATCCTTTAAAAGAGATGATTGCTGAAAAAGAAATTTATGGCTTAATAGTTTTGGATGCAAGCGAAGCAAACATAGGCTTGTTAAAAGGAAAGAAAATTATTCATCTAAAAAGGATAGAATCTTTCGTTCCAGCTAAAACTATAAAAGGTGGGATGTCACAGCGCAGATATGATAGGATAAGAGAAGATGCCTTAAACCAATTCCTTACAAAAGTCGGAGAAATCGCTTCTAAATTGTTTTTAGAACAAGAGTTGAAAGGAGTAATAATAGGAGGTCCTGGACCTGTTAAGGAGAAGTTTTTCGATGGTGATTACTTAGATTATAGGATAAAGAAACTAGTTTTAGGCGTTAAAGATATTGGTTACTCAGACGAATATGGTTTAGAAGAATTGGTAAAAAGGTCTGAAGATTTGTTAGAAAAAGCTTCTGTGATGAAGGAAAAGAGATTGCTTAATAGATTCTTCGAGGAATTAGGGAAGGGAGGGAATGTGGTTTATGGTTTAGAAAATACTTTAAAAGCGCTAAATTTTGGTGCTGTCGAAACTTTGCTCATTTCAGAAGGTTTAGAAGTTTATAAAGTGAAGTTTAAATGTCAGAGCGGACACGAAGAAGAAGATTGGGTTAAAAGAGAAGATTTGGAAAAAGTTAGAAAATGTAAGAAATGTGGAAGGGAGATGGAAATTTTAGAGAAAGTTGAATTAATAGATGAGATAGAAAAACTTGCAAAAAAATTTTCTACTAAAATAGAGATAATATCGAGAGATACTAACGAAGGAAAGCAATTCTTTTCTTTAGGAGGGATAGGAGCTTTCTTAAGGTTTAAGGTTTAGATTGAAAAATTCTATAGCGTTTTTGGTTGTTACTCTATCTACTTCTTCAACCGGTATTTTCTTTATCTCAGCGATCTTTTCCACAACCTTTTTTATAGCTAAAGGATCATTCCTTTTTCCAAAACCAAGCCAAGGAGAATCCGTTTCTGTCATAATGAAATCTAGAGGGCATTTTTTCGCTATCTTCCTATAATTCTTGCTTTTTAGAATCATGGTATTAACAGAAATGTACCACCCATTTTTAATAACTCTATCTAACAAATTTCTTGCTCCAAACATATGCATCAAAACTTCTTTACATCCAAATTCTTCTAAAATTTCAATACAATCTTCAAAAGCATCTCTTGCATGGATTACTAGCGGTAAATTAAGCTCTCTTGCCAATTCTATATGTTTTTTAAACAATTCTTTCTGCTTTTCTCTTAATTTTTCATCTTTAATCCAGTAATAATCAAGCCCAGTTTCTCCTATTCCAACTATTAGGTCTTTTTCTCTTTTTATTCTATCAAAATAAGAGTCAAGATCGATTTTTTCTAATTCATTTACATACTCAGGGTGCAAGCTAACTGTTGCAAATAAAAATCCTTTAAACTTTTTTGCTAAATTGATCGTTAAATCGAAATCTTTAGGATGTGCGCAACAAGTTATAATAGCTTTTAAATGTGTCTTACAAATTTCTATCAATTCCTCTCTATCTTTATCAAAATCTTTTTGCTCAAGATGACAATGAACATCTATCATTAAACTTATTTTAGCAAAGCATTTAAAAAGACATACTAAGTTATTAGTATGGATGTGTGGCAGATTTTAACTTCCTTATTTACTTCATTCGTTAATTTCATCCCAAATTTGCTTGGCTGCTTGGTTTTAGTATTAATAGGTTGGATAGTAGGTTCTATAGTCGGAAAAATTACTAGAGAAATTTTAAGAAAGTTAAGAATAGATCAAAGAATTGCGGGAAAGAGAAGGATTCCTTTTAGAGTTAGCGAAATTTTTGGAATTTTATTTGAATGGGTAATTTATATAGTTTTTTTGCAAGCAGCAGTTGAAGTTTTGGGTATAAAGGCTTTAATAGATTTCTTCAAAAGCCTTCTAGCATTTTTACCAAAATTAATAGAAGCGATAATTCTTGTAATAGCAGGTTATGCCATAGGAGCTTATGTTAGAGACCAGATAATTAAAAGCAAAGTTATGTACGCAGATATAATTTCAAGCTTCTTATTTTTCCTAATAGTTTACATATCTGTAGCTCTTGCATTACCATTAATCGGAATAGATCCATTCTTGGTTAACGCAATATTAATAATTTTGCTCGGTTCTTTGGGGGCGGGATTTGCCATAGCGATTGGTTTAGGATTGAAAGATGCAGTTTCACAAATGGCTAAAAGATACTTGCTAAAAAAAGTTAAAAGAAAGCGCTAACCAAGTATTATTACTTCACTTTCTTTTACTAGCTGCTTAAATTTTTCTGCATCTTCTCTACTGCCCACTATGCTTCCATAATGCATTGGAATCGCTATTTTAGGTTTAAAAGTATTTACAGCTTCTGCGGCTTCTTCTGCATTCATAGTATAGGTGCCGCCTACTGGCATTAAAGCTATATCTATATCTTTGAGTTCTTTCATCTCTGGTATAAAATCTGTATCTCCCGCATGGTATATCCTTACCCCTTCAATCTCTATTACATAGCCAACCCAATTGCTTGCTTTTGTGTGAAAGCTTTTATTAATGTTATAAGCTGGTACAGCTTCTATTTTAATTCCTTTTACCTCAATTTTATCACCAGGCTTTACAGCTTTTATTTCAAATTCTTTTAACTTAGAAATGCAATCTTCAGTCGCTACTATTACAGTTCCCTTTCCGAACAGCTTTTTGATATTATCGACAGCGCAGTGATCGTAATGCTCATGAGTTACTAAAATTATATCTGCCTTCTCTGGAGTTGGTGGCAGAATAAAAGGGTCTACGTATATCTTGACCTTATTTGATATTTTAAAAGAAGCATGACCAAGCCATTCTATTTTTATTCCCTTATACTCAAAGACTCTCATAAATAAAAATACCCTTTCCTTAAAATAACTCAATTTAAAAAATCCTTTTAAAGATTAAGGCTTTCATAAAAAATATGAAGGATAAATGCCCCTATTGCGGCAAACGACTTACGGGTGCACTAATAGTAGAATATGCCGGAACTGGGGAACGAATAATTATCTGTCATCATTGTACAAGAAAAATATATGGCAGCAGAAGATCTTCGTCTTCGTCCCGCAGCAGTACAGATGATTGGATACTAGAAGCTACTGATCCAGAAAGGGCAGCTAGGGATTATATGAGAAGAAGGTGGGTCGCGTAATCTACTCTAGAATTAGTCTTGCGTTGATCACACCATCTTGACCGGGTCTTGAAGTTACTTTTGCTAGTCCGATTTCCGTTTTTATTATACAACCTTTTGTTATTATCTTGCTCCTTGTAAACTGAGGATTTGCCTCATTTTTTACTACATCGAGAATTTTAACCTTCTTAGTTTTCTTTTCCTTAGGATTGTAAACATTAGCGAATAGCGCTTTTACAACTTTAACTTTAAGGCCACCACCTTTAGTTCTTACTTTTTTTCTTTCTTCCTCGCCAATTTTTGTTAAAACTGGTTCTCTTCCCAATTCTCTCTTTCTTTTCTTCCTATGAGGTCTTATTCTACCACCAGTTACTTTCCTTCCAGCATCACCATGCCAAATTGCCATACTAAAAACTCTATTGATATCTCTTTTTTATATATTTTACAATTATCAATTAGAGCGCATGCAGAAGAAGCCTAAGAAAAACCCAAAGTTAAAAGTTATTCAGCATAAAGATTCGCTATATGCGACTTTCGATGGCCAGAGGCTGTGGAGTTTGGATAAAGTAGCTTATAAGATAATGGAGTTGTGCGATGGTAAAAAAACTGTAGGGGAAATAGTTGAAATTTTAGTTAGAAAAACTGGATTGCCAAAGGAACCTTTAGAAAAAGTTGTTAAGGAAGTTTTGGAAAATTTATCTAAAGTGAATTTCATAATTTGGGTTTAATGGAAATACTCCTTTTTCATGTCTAGTACGACCATAGTTTCGGTTCTTTCTACGCCTTCCCAACTTCTCAAACCTTCCTTTTCACCAAATATAAACTCACCTAATTCTTTTGTGTTTCTAAACCTAACTTTTGCTATTAGATCGAATTGTCCGGTTACTACAGAAACTTCTTCGACATTAGGAACTTTAGCTAAACGTTTTGCAATTTCTTTGGCACTTTCTTTAGATGTTATTATTATGTGAACATAAGCTGTTAAAGGAAAACCTATTTTTTCGTAAGCAGGTACGGCGATATAATATTTTATTATGCCTGATTTTTCCATTTTTTTAATTCTATTATGAATAGTTGAGCGGGGGAGTTTTAGCTTAGAAGAAAGCTTACTAATCCTTTGTTTGCAGTTTCTCCTTAGTTCTTCTAGTATCATCCAATCTATTTTGTCCAACTTTTCCTCCATATTTTGTATTTTTTCCTAAAAATTAAAAAAAATTTTGGAATTTTTCCATAAAATTAGCAGAAATATAGATAAATTTATTTGAATTACTTTGGTTTTGAGACTATGGAAAAACAAAAGAAAGAAGAAGCTCAAAACTTTAATATGCAGGTTTCGAAAGAGTTAGTTCAAAAGGTTATAGAAATTTGTAAGAGACGAGCAATTATCTTTCCTACAGCAGAGATTTATGGTGGATTGGCGGGATTTTTTGATTACGGGCCTGTAGGATTAAGGATAAAGAGAAAGTTAGTAAATTATTGGAGAGAGTTTTTCGTAAGCAGAGAGGAGAATATATTCGAAATAGAAGGTAGTATCGTTTTGCCTGAAAAAGTCTTAGAAGCGAGTGGTCATGTAAAATCTTTTGTAGACCCTATAACTCAATGCAAAAAGTGTAAGAGTTTGTTTAGGGCAGACCATCTGATTGAAGATAAAACTGGAAAATTTGTAGAAGGTTTAAGTTGCGAAGAGCTTACTAAAATAATTAAAAAAGAAGGAATAAGATGTCCTAACTGTAAGGGCGAGCTTAGCGAAGTTAGGTTGTTTAATCTTTTATTAAAAACTCAAATCGGTCCAGTTGAAGGTAAAATCGCTTATTTAAGGCCAGAAACAGCTCAAACTATTTTTATCGATTTTAAAAGAGTTTTTAGGGCTATGAGAGGTAAATTACCTTTTGGAATAGCCCAAGTTGGCTATTCTTTTAGAAACGAAATTTCTCCTAGAAGGTTTTTAATAAGATTAAGAGGTTTCCAGCAAATGGAAATAGAAATGTTTCTAGATCCAGAAAAGCTTAACGATTGCCCAAGATTTAAGGAAGTCGAGAATGTTAAAATAAGGATTTTGACGAGAGAGGCTCAAAAGAAGGGAGAAAAAGAGATCGAAATTACAGTTAAAGAAGCTTTTGAAAAAGGTATAGTTCCTAATAAGTGGATGCTTTACTTTATGGCAAAAGAATGGCTATGGTTAAAATCTTTAGGGATTCCAGAAAACGCTATGAGGTTTAGACACATGTTGCCAGAAGAAACTCCACATTACTCAAAAGGAAATTTTGATTTGGAAATAAAGTTTGATTTTGGCTGGAAGGAATGCATAGGAAATGCGATGAGAAGCGATTATGATTTATCAAGACATTCGGAATTTTCTAAAGAAGATTTATCCGTAACTACAGAAGATGGTAGAAAAGTTATACCGCATGTAGTTGAACCTTCTTTTGGTATAGAAAGACCATTTTTTGCAATTTTGCTTTACAATTTTAGGGAAGATAATAGAGGATGGAGCTGGTTTTCATTTCCACCAAAAATAGCTCCTTATCTAGCTGCTGTATTCCCTTTAGTTAAAAAAGATGGATTGCCAGAAAAAGCAAGAGAAGTTTATGAAATGTTAAGAAAGTGTTATAGTGATGATATAATTTACGATGAAAAGGATAGCATAGGGAAAAGGTATGCAAGATGCGACGAAATTGGGGTACCTTTCTGCATTACCATAGATTACCAAACTTTAGAAGATAATACAGTTACCATTAGGTTTAGGGATACAACCCAGCAAATAAGAGTAAAAATAGAGAATCTTGTTAATAAGCTTTGGGAGTTAAGGGAAGCTAAAATTTAAGTTGAAATTCTCTTTTAAAAACTTTTTAATTCCATTTACAAATTTTTTGCATTAGCCAAAGCTTTTTGTACAATTCTTTTCTTACTAATATTTTATTGGGTTGAAAATTCCTCTTTTAGTTATTAAAGGATATCTCGGTTTAAGCCAATGTCTTTCTAACTCATAAGCTATTTTTGCTAATTTTTCTAGTTCAGGATACTTTGAAACTACTAAATCATCAAACAAACTCGCGACTCTCTGTTCCAAAATTTCCCTTCTTTCCAAAAAGGACTAATACAGCCTTTATGGCTTTTTGTACTGCCTGTTCTGCATGATAAACACAGTCTGCATAAGTCCCAACTCTTAAACAAGCTTCAGCACTCTTAAGATCAGCTTCGCTTTCGATCTAAACCTTTACTAATTTAATTAACTTTACCATAATCTTCAATTTCGATTTTCTCTTTTCTCGTAATAAGTTTTAGTTTTTATCCTTATGCATTACGAAAAATAAATTCTTGTATCTCTCAAAATCCCTCTTTCCTTTTAATACTTTGCCAAATTTGAAAATATGTAGCAAAATAGGTTCACCTTCTTCTATCTTTTCCAAAAATTGTTTTTTTCTATTAGGTTAAAATTTTCAACATTTCTTTTCAGCTTACTGATAATTTTCTTTCTAATCTTTTTACACCTCTTTTCTTTTCGGTTATTAACAAAACATCTATATCGCTACTTTTCTTGAAATCACCTCTGGCATAAGATCCAAAAATTATCAAAATCTTTACATCCTTTATTCTTTTCTTAATATTTGATTCGATCAACCTTTCAATCTTCATAATTGTATTTAGGAATTTGCAAAATGGGTTAATTTTAAATATTTATTCGCTAATCATCAGTTTATAATTGTCATGGATAGACCAATAGATGCTTTGGATAAGGCGAAAGGAAAAAGAGTTTTGGTTAAGCTGAAGAATGGAGAAGAGATTACTGGAATACTTAGAGCTTTGGATTTGCATCTTAATCTTTGGTTAGATGATGCTGAAATTAATAATGGTAATAATAGAATAAAAGTTGGAAGGATTTTGATAAGAGGAGATACGATACTTTATGCTCTACCTTCTGAAGTTTAGGTGATTTTATGGTAAAAGGGACTCCTTCGATGGGTTTGAAGAGAAAAATAACTCATATAAGGTGTAGAAGATGTGGAAGAAGAGCTTATAGACCTGATAAAAAATATTGTGCCGCTTGCGGTTATGG
>CAZGBT010000014.1:0-18460 GCA_964524025.1 uncultured archaeon
CTATCACTACCATTTTAATAAATCTAGAAAAGTTAAGTTTAAGTGAATTATGGTTCTAAAATGCTAGGGGTCGAATTATTTGAAATAAGCTGGCGTAAGATTTAAGTAGCACGTTTAAGATTTTGTGTTAGATGACCCGTTGTAAACTAATTCCACAAGATGAACCAAAAAATTCCACTAAAAAAACTATTTGTTATCTTGATCGATAAGACAGAAAGAAAAAGAGGTTCTATATATCTTAAGTGTGCAGATTGCTTCGTTAAAGAATTGTGGAACGAAATTGTAAGCAACCAACAGAGAAAATTGAGTGTGAGAAGTTTAATACGAGAAAAACTAAAAGTCTCCATTAGTGTCTTTTATGCTTACAAGAATGGCAAAAAGTCTATTCCTATTGAAGTTTTTTTATAAGTTACTTAACTTATGGAGAAGACTATGTAATAAAAGCGAAAGAGACCTTAAAAGGAAATGGTATGAGATTTTTAAAAGCAACAACATTCGCTTTACTGTTTGCAAAAAATCGCAGGAAGCGATTTACCACGATTTATTACACCAAAATTATCTTATCTAATTGGTTGGCTATGCGGAGATGGAAGTTTTAGTTCTAATAGATATTACATCAAAATTAGCGAGAAATCGCGAGATCAATTAGTAAAGGTTCTGAAACCTTTAATAAAAGATTTATTTGGCGTTGACGTGCCCATCTTCAAAAAGTCCGCAAAAGGATTCGCCATTCAGTTCGGTTCGAAACCCGTATTTAAGTTTTTCAAAAGAGTTTTGAAGTTAAAAGTAGGTAAGACCCCAAAAATAATTGAACTAATAGACAAAACTAATAAAGTATGCTTTATTAGAGGTATTTTCGACTCTGAGGGTTATGTTGACGATTCCTATTTGAATTCTAAGATAGTTATATCTCAAGCTAGTAAGAAGTTTCTGCGTAAAGTCATTTCGTTATGCAAACAAATTGGTATCGAATTTAAAGGGCCATATTTTCACAAAACGAAACTAGGAACTTGGTATACCATCCAGATAAGGAAAAAACGAGAAATTCTAAAATTTTTTAGATATATCTGCTCTAGTCATATAAATAAACTAAATAAATTAGAAAATTTGGTGAGGAAAATTGAGGAGAAGTGGGGTAGCTGACCTCCCTCTTCATTGGGGTTTTGCACCAAGGTGGCTATTTGAACGAATGGTAAAACTGGGAAGATGCATAAGTAAAATTGTTATTCTCGAATATGGAAGAAAGGAATTCTTAGAAAGGCTCTCAGATCCCTTTTTCTTTCAATCTCTCTCCTGCGTGTTAGGTTGGGACTTTCATTCGAGCGGAGCAACTACAGTTACTTGCGCTGCTTTGAAAGAAGCTCTAAACAAAGAAAATTTAGGAATAGCTGTATTAGGAGGAAAAGGAAAAGCTAGCAGAAAGACTCCAGAAGAAATAGAAAATTTGGCAGAAAAATTCTCTTTCTCAACTAGAAAAATAGAAGAATTAAAATATGCGAGCAGAATTTGTGCAAAAGTTGATAATTGCGTTTTGCAAGACGGCTTCCAACTATATCATCATTCTTTTATAGTAAGCGAAGATGGAAAGTTTGTAGTAATTCAGCAGGGTATGAATGAAACTAAAAGATATGCTAGAAGGTATCATTGGTTTTCGGAGAAAATTGAGTCTTTTGTTAACGAACCTCATTCTGGAATAGCAAGTGATTTTGTAGGAAAAGCTTTGAATTTAGTAGCTAAGGAAAGTAAAGAAACTAGAAAAGCTTGTGTCGATTTGGTAAAGGATAATCCAATACATTTAAGGAAATATTTTGCTTGCGGAATTCTAAAATACCTTAAACTTCCGGTTAAGCATAGGATTGAGATAAAGAATTATAAAGGACTTATGAAAGCTTTGTATTTAGCTTATGAAAAACAACCAAAAGATTTCGAGGAATTAATAGGAATAAAGGGGATAGGTTTAAAAACTATAAGGGCGTTAGCCCTTTTAAGCAAAATCATCTTCGGCACCGAAATAAGCTGGAAAGATCCCGTTACTTTTTCTTTTGCCCATGGCGGAAAGGATAGAACTCCTTATCCTGTTGATAGAAAAACTTATGATACTTCCATCAAAATTTTAACAGAAGTCATAGAACAGGCTGAAATTGGAAAAAAGGAAAAGATGGAAGCTTTAAAAAGAATTGAGAAAGTAGTTGAAGTTTAAATGGAACAAACTTCAAAACAAATTTTATGAAAGTTGAAGAATTGATGAGCAAAGATTTGATTACTATAGATGCAAACTCTCCAGTAAGAAATGCTATAAAACTTATGAAAAAACGTAAAGTTTCCAGACTTTTAGTAACAAAAAAAGGAAAGATAGTTGGAATAGTTACAGAAAGGGATTTAGCAAGAAGGTTGGGGAAAGAGACTGAAAGGAAAATTTCAGATGCCCACATATATGTCTCTTCTTGCTATTCAAAAGATTTAATTTGCATAGGAAAAGATGAAGACATTAAAAAAGCAGCAAAATTAATGCTGCAAAAAGGAATTTCAAGCCTTGTGGTAAAGGACGATGGAAATATAGTAGGGATAATAACGAAAACAGATTTGATAAAAGCTTTAAAAGAATGCAAAGAACCTATCGAAAAATTTATGACAAAAAAAGTGACTACTTTGCAAGAGGATTCGAGAATTTTGGAAGCCAGAAAATTGATGCTTTACAAAAATATTAAAAGAATTCCGATAATGAGGGGTGAAAATTTAATTGGTATAATAACAGAAGGTGATATAGCAAAAGCTTTGGGTCTTTTTAGAAAGGTTGCCGAAGGCAAACAATGGGATGAAAAGATGAGAAGGATATTGGTTAAGGATGTTATGAGAGTAAACCCAATAACTTTAAGCCCTAAAGACACAATTTCAAAAGCTGTAAAAGTCATGCTAGAAAATGATATAAGCGGCATACCGATTATAGATGGGGGAAAATTAGTAGGGATAATAACGAAAACCGATTTAGTAAAGGCTATAACAGAAGTTTTATAGCCGCGGATTTAATACCTTTATTCCTAATTCCTTAGCTTTTTCTAGAATTTTAATTCTCTTTTTCCTACCAACAGCAGCTGCAATTCTAGCAGCTTCCTTTTTAGGATCTATCTTTTCTAAATCTTTAAGGTTTCTCACCAAAACTTCCCTGTAACCAGAAGGGTGTAAATACCTTAACTCTTTATGGGCACCCCAACTTATGCTTGGCATTTTTGGTTTACTTTTAAGTTTCAACCTTACTTTAGATTGCAAACCTCTTGGTCTTCTCCAGCTTTCTTTTACCCTGCTTAGATGAGCTGGTACAGGCCTTTTGAACTCTGGCTTTTTCCTAGGATTGACCATATTTTTACATTCCTATTTCTTTTGAATAAATGTAAATCCCATCTATAAATCTCCTCCTATCCTTTCCAACTATCCTGCAAGCTTGCTCTATATTAGCTGCTGTCTGTGCTACTTCTTCCTTATTTATTCCTTTTACTATTACATCAGCACCTTTAACCTCAACTTTTACATTTCCAACTATATCAGCAACTCTTGGAACCCTTTCTCCCAAAAAGTTGTGAATATAAACTTTTCCATCTTTTATTTCTATTTTCATCGGAAAATGAGAATAGACTATTCTTAGTTTGTAAGTAAAACCTTCCTGAACGCCTTTTATCATATTTCTTATATGAGCCCAAACGGTTCCTACCATAGCTTTTGTTTTCCTCCTTTCATCTTTTCCTACTATCTTAACCTCTTTACCTTCCAATTTAATCTCAACGTTTTTCTTCCAAATCTTGAACTCCCTTTCTATCTCACCTTTTGGGCCTTTAACCTTTACCTTATAGCCTGAAACCTCGATTTGAACTCCCTCTGGAATCTCTATTTTCCTTTCTATCATACTAATAGCAAAAAGCTAATAACTTCCCTCCTATCTTCATCTCTTTTGCTTTTTTGTGATCCATAACACCTTTCGAAGTAGTCAAAATTAAAATTCCAACATCTCTAGCAGGTAAGTACCTTTTCTCCCACTTCTCAAATTCATCAGCTTTTACAGAGTATCTTGGTTTTATTACATTTGTATTTAAAATCTTCCCTTTTAGTTCAACCCTAAATTTACCTCCTCTTCCATCTTCTATATACTCAAAATTTCCTATGTAACCATTTTCCTGCATAACTTTTAAAACGTTCTTGATAAGATTTGAAGCTTTTATTATGCACTCCTTTTTTCCAACTCTTTCAGCATTCTTTATGCTGCTCAATGCATCAGCTAGCAAATCGTGCCTCATAAAAACGAATAATTAACTTAACCTATTTAAGTTTGAGCTTGAGGAAAACCAAAAGAAGCGGTATTAAACCGATTCCTATCCCTATTAGAAATATCTTCTCTATAGCAAGATATGCCATCGCTTTCTTTATAAGGCCACCATAAGCAAAACCTAGCAAAAATTTACCTGCCCAGCATGGTAAGAAAAGCTTTGTAACTGGAAACTTCTGAAAACCTAGGTAGAAGAAAACCAGGTCATCCGGTAGAGGAGTAGCAGCGAATATGAATACTAGAATTTCAGCTGTAAATTCGATCCACGAGCCAAGTTTTTTCTTAAGTGAATCGAGTTTCTTTCTTATTTTTCTCTTTAACCTAATTTTTCTCTCTAAAATTAGCCTTGAGGAATAAGCTATAAAATATGTAATCAACTCTCCCAAGGTGCCGCCCAGTCCGAAAAGAATGGCAAAGTAAAACGGATGAAATCCTTTGGAAATTGTCTTAACTAGAATTGCAGAAGCTATCGGATAGAAAAAAGGCGAAAATGCACCGAACAAATCAGCACTTAGCAAAAATCCTACAAGCAATGAAGCTGAAATGCAACAAATTGCATCCAATGCATTCATTTTAAGACCTTTCTATAAACTTTACCATAAGGTTTTTCTTCTGCAAATATTTCGGCTTGAAATTTTAGTATTATGCTACTAGAGTATTTCCAAGCATCTGGTGGTAAATTGGCCTTTAAACATAGATTTCTTAAAAATTCTTCGATTGTCCACCCAAATTCAACGGGTACTTGAGGTAATAGCAAACCAGAAAAAGGACCATTTACTATTATTAGGCCATCCCTTCCAATTTCTATTTCTTTTAGGTAATCTTCTGGTTTATTGACTTTTATTGGCTTAGGTTCTGTCAGAATAGAAACTTCAACTATAATTTTATCAAGTTCTTTCTTTTTTAGAGGCGGAAATCTTGGATCAAAGCATGCTGAAAAGGCTGCTTCCGCAATTCCTTCTACAAGCTTATGGGTAGGGTATGGTAATCCTATACACCCTCTTAATTCGTGAGAAGGATATTTAAGTAAGGTTACAAAAACTCCTCTTTTTTCATTAAGCTCATTTGGGTATTCGTCCGGAATTTTAACTCTTTTCTTTTCAACGGCTTGCTCTATAACCTTTCTTGCAAATTTAACGATCCACTCTCCTGTTTTAATATCCATAACCTATTTTTATCCGCTAAACAATAAGAATTCCAGGTTTATCTATATCAGCTAGCCTAGCCTTTTCATGCTCAGATTCATCTGCATCTATTATCGAAACTTTACACTTGAACAAATTTTCGAGATAAGTTTTTGCTATCTCAAAGAAGTTTTTCATCAATCTCTTATCGAAAAAACTCATTTCTTTAGATTTTCTAATGGCTCTCTGGTAGTATTTGGTTATTTCTTCATCCTTTCTTCCTAAAATTTCGAATATTTTATCCAAAGTCGCTTTTTCTTCCTTAATTTTTTCAAAGACTAAAAATTTCCAATCTTTAGCTATAAATATTCTTATTTCAGCCGGTTGCTTCTCTATTAACTTAAGGATCTCTCTTATATCGTTCTTCGTTTCCTCAAAAATTTCGTAAATTTGTTCCAAATCTTTCCTTATTTTTTCTTCGTTATGAGTAGGCCAATCAGCCAAGGCTATAAATCCTTCTTTTCCCAACCTTTCCCAAAGCTCTTCGCAAATATGCGGTAACAGAGGGGTAAGCATTAAGACGAGTTTTTCTAAAAAGTTTCTAAGCAATTTTTTGTTGCAATTTTCTATTCCTCCGCAAATTTCTATATAGCTTTTTAAGAAGTTTGTTGCATTAAATAACAAAAGTTGGGTTGCAGACCTAAACCTTAATTCTTCATATAACTCTGTAGATTCTTTTATTATACCATTTAACTTACTTTCAAGCAGCTTGTCAATTATGTTTACCTCCTCTCTTTTTGCGTTATTCAATTTCTCGCATAAATCGAAAATAAAGTTTATTCTAGAAACTATTGGTTTTATGTTTTCTTCTCTCCAATCAGCATCATCTAAGTTTTCGTTAGATCCTATTATATTTATTCTAGTTAAGTCAGAACCAAATTGCTCTAACAATTTGTAAAGAGGTATTACATTCCCTTTTGATTTTGACATCTTCTCCCCTCTAACCTGAACAAATCCGTTAGCTGCAATTGCTCTAGGCCAATATTTTTCGTTGTCCCAAATAGCAATATGCTGAAAGAGGAAGAAAGTTAGATGATTTTGGATTAGATCCTTTCCAGAGCTTCTTAGGTCAACTGGATAAAAATATTCAAATTCTTCTCTCATCTCTTTTAAGACTTCTTTTTCAATTCCAGATTTTCTAGAAACTTCCTCTAACGAACCTTCTCCTAAAAATACAAAATCAAAAACTTCTGGTATTAACTTTTCAGCATCTATTCTCTTTTCATTAATTATTCTAGCTATCGTATAATAAGCCATGTAAATGGTTGAATCGCTTAGTGGTTCGATTATCCATTCTTTATCCCAAGGTAATCTTGTACCCAAGCCACTTTTTCTTGTACATGCTTTATCTTTAAGCCAATCTATCGTTTTAATGAATTGCTCTCTTATAACTTCAGGATAAAACTTCATTTTTCTAACCCATTCTTTAGTTTTTTCTTTCCACTTTTCGTCAGAATATTTTATGAACCATTGGTTTTCGAGTATTTTTACAAAACACCTTGTTTTGCATCTACAAATAACTTCGCCAGAAGGTTCCCACAAACTATCTGCAATTTTGCTTGATTTTAATTCTTCAATAAGTTTCTCTTTGATTTCACTAACTTTATAGCCAGCATATTTTCCACAATTTTCCTTTAAAACCCCAAGATGGAATTCCTTCTTGTAAATCTCTTCAGTAGCTTCGTCTAGCTTATCTTTTTCATCTTGACTTTTTATTCCAAGTCTCTCGCAAATCTCTATAGCCGGATGTTCACCAAAACCTTTAACTTTTATTATTGAAATTGGTTTTATCCTTTTAATTTCTTCTTCGTCAATTCTAAACTTAGCCAGCAATTCAGGTTTTTCTTTGATCTCCTTTAAAGCAGCGTAATCGTAAGGAGCATGCGAAGGTACTGACATAACTATTCCAGTTCCAACATTAGGATCTACAAAACTTGCGGGTAGAATTAAGACATAATTATTTAAGACAGGATTTTTTACTTTCTTACCTATTAACTCTTCCACTTTTATTTCTTTTACAACTTCTACCCTCTTCAACTGCTCTTTCAACTTTATGATACATTCCTTAGCGACAATCCATTCTTCTTCATCAACCTTAGCTAAAACATATTCAGCACTTGGATTTACCCATAGATTAGTAACTCCAAAAACTGTTTCTGGCCTTAAAGTAGCACATGGCAATATCTTACCGTTTAGCTCAAACTTTATGAGGATAAATTCTATTGGAGTTTCCCCTTCCCCTTTTAACCTATCATGATCGCCAGTAGGAGATTTACAGCTTGGGCACCAGATTACTGGATGGGTCCCTTGGGTTACATAACCAAGTTTCTTAAGTCTTTTGTATTGCCATTCAACAAATTTCTTATAGGTATCGTCTATAGTTAAGAAGGTCCTTCTCCAATCTATAGAGAAACCAGCTCTCTTCAAATTCTCTATCCATTTCTTCATCCAAAATCTAGCAAAAAATTCTGGACCTTTTTCGCAAAATTCCTTTATATCTTCGTCAGTCGCTCCAAAAAATTTAAGAGTATTAATTTGAAGTTTCTCCCCTTCCCTTAGCCTTTTAATCGCTCCTAAAATCGGTTCTCCAGTTGCATGAAAACCTTGCGGAAAGAGAACGTTAAAACCTCGCATTCTTTTAAACCTTGCATAGGAATCTACTCTATAAGCCGAAAACATGTGACCTATATGAGGAGATCCATTAACGTAAGGATAAGGAAAGGTTATGAAAAATTTTGGTTTTGATTTGTTAACATTAGCAAAGAAAATTTTAGCTTTTTCCCATCTTTCTTGCCATTTCCTCTCTATTTCCTTAAAGTTAACAACAAAAATCACCTGAAAAGAAAATTTTCGTACAATTATTTAAAACTTTCTTAAGACATCATGCTAAAGTAGAAGGATTAGACTTTAATTTAGGATATCCAGCAATTCCCCAAACTTTTTAATAGAAAAATCTACCTTGATGTCTTCCCTATAATTTTCCCTCCTTACTAAACAAGTTATAAAACCTAGTTGGTGTGCAGCTAATAGATTTTTCGGCTTATCATCTACTATAAGGACATATTGAGGTTCCACGTTTAAAGTAGAAAGTAACTTTTTGTAAAACCTTAAATCGGGCTTCCTAAATCCAATTTCGGAACTAACAAAAATTTCATCAAAATAAGAAAGAAACTTTCCATTCATCTTGCTTAACATTTCCAACCATTCTCTAGAAAAATTTGTTAGAAGCACAAGTTTGAACTTCCTACTTAAATTTTCTAAAACAATAATAAAACCTTGCTCAAATTTTATTAACGAAAGAAACTTTTCTTCTAGCCCTCCATAATTCTCTACTCCTATCTTTTTCCAGAATTCTTCCCTGCTCATTTTTCCTAGCGTGTATAACTTATAGAGTTCTTTCACAAGGGGGTATTCCTTTTTTACTAAGGGTGCTAATATATCTCTTACGATATGAGAATTCTCCGTTAAAGTACCTATAAGATCTATTCCAATGATTTTGAAATCAGTGGGCTTTTTATTCATCATTAATCAGCGCTCAGCCTGTTTCTTCACCATTTTACTTTTATGAAACTTCCAATATTTAAGTTGCCCTAGAAATAAAAAGTAAGAGAAATAAAAGTAAGTAAGGAAAAAGGAAAAATCAGTTAAGAAAAAGCCTGTATCTACCATTTCTTGAAGGGAAAATTCTGAACCAGCGATCCTTAATAAGTAACCTAAAATAAAGCAAAAAATTGTCCATTTAAAGTAAATCCTAACTTTAAATAACTTTTCCAATTTCCTTATCTCTTTTATTGCAACACAAATTGCCAACAACAATCCGTAAATGAGGTATCTCATGATACAAATTTCCACTAGAACTTTAAATATCTTATGAAAAAAATATTTTTTAAAAAATATTTTTTGCTAAAAATTTTAAAAACTTTAGGTCGCTCTTATCCATAACTAAAATATAGTCATCCATACAAAAACAAGCAGCAGCATGCGTAGATCCGAGTATTATAGCAACTTCTCTATAAACCCTTTTTAACAATTCGTCTCTAAAATCAAGCCTTTCTTTTATCGAAAGCGATTTTGTATTTATATAACCTTCAAAAGAAACTGGCCATGTTGAAATGGAATTTAAAAATTTTGGTTTAACTTCAGATTCCCATTCTTTATCTTGAAATGTATGCGAATTTAGTAGGTAAAGTTTTATTTTGCACCGCATTTTTTCTGCAATTCTTTCGATTAAATAAGCTATAAAACCCAATCCCACCTCGATTATTGCTTGGTCAGAGTAGAAAATTTGATTGAAGAGTTCTCCCATAAAGAACAAGGAAAATTCTAAGGATTCAAGTAGTTTCTCAAAGTTTTCTAGAGTTAGTCTTCCGAAACCATAATAGAATGGCGACTCGAAACCCGCCGCAAACCTTCTAGTAAGAGTTGTACTTGAATCGTAATTTTTAAATCCTCTTAAAATAGCTTCTTTTGAAAATACATCCAAGTCGATATGAAGATCGACCTTAAATTTCGAAGTGGCTAGATCATCCAAACCTTTCCAATCAACAGGCTTCCAACAACAAACATCTTCGTCCTTCGTTTCGTCGGTTAAATAAAAAGCTAAATTGCAATTTTTAATTTCTAATTTTTTGTACCTTCTTCTATAGATCTTGAGATAAACGGATCCGCTATCAAGCTGATAGAGTGAAGGTGGTATTAGTCTTAAAAGAACTTCTCTGCCAAAACTTAAACACTCTGGTAAAGGCTCGTTTTTAAAATACTTGATTAGGTCACATGTATCCTCATGTCTATCCAAGTACAGAATCTTTCTTGTCATCTATTCTATTGATTCGCTCAAAAAATTTAAATGCGCCGGCCGGGATTTGAACCCGGGCCTCTGGCTTTCATCCATTCAAACCTTCCTGTTGGAAGGCCAGTGTCCTACCAGGCTAGACGACCGGCGCCTAATTTTCTTTTCTGCAATCTTGTTATAAATTTCTTACAAATTTCAAAACTTTATCGCCTACTAATTCCTTATAAGCCTTATCAAAGTAACTTTCAACTTCAGAAGTTTTAACCCATCTAGCATCTACTAAATCGCTTCCCACCTTAAATTTTTCTTCGTCAGTCTTGCAATAAACTAGAACTAAAACTGCCCAATGATCTTTACCTTTCCATTTATTATGATGAATTCTTACATCAACTATCTTTACTGGCTTTATTGAGATAGAAAGTTCTTCTAAAATTTCTCTTTTTAATCCTTCTTCCAAACTTTCTCCCTTTTCTATTCTTCCTCCGGGAAAATGCCATTTTCCTCCTAAATCTGCTGGATGCGGGCCTTCTTTTTTCAATCCAAGCAATATTTTATTGCCTTTATGAATTATTGCCTTCCCAACCAAGATAAATTTGCTTTCCATAATTAATTCTGAATCTAAAAAGATTTTATGAGAGTCGAAATTTATCTTAAAAAAGCATTAAAAAGGCTTAAAGAAATTTTTGGAAAAGAGGTAGAAGGTTTGGAAAGGGAATTGATACCGCTTAAAGAGGAAATCGAATTTATTAGGAAAAAGAAAAAGTTATCTGATTAACCAAGAGCCATCGCAAGTAGCTGAATTGAGTTGAGGAAAACCTTCTCTACAGCATCCAAATTTCATGCCATATTTCTCTACTTCCCTTTTAATTTTAAGCATTAACTTAAGCCTCAAATTTTTTGGTAAGTAAAAAGCCCTTCCAATCCTTTCTCCTCTCTTAAAATAAAGCGGTTCTAATTTTTTTGCTATTTTTGGAAAAACCAATTTAAACCTTTGCCAGCTATCCCGCTTTATTTTTAAAGTTGAAGTAGTTATATGTTTTACTCCAATTTCAGACAATTCTTTTATAAGCTTGCACGGCTTATCGTTTAAAAAAGGTATTATAGGATCTATTCTAACCGATACAGGAATTTCGTTTCCAATTAATTTTATAGCAGCTTTTATCCTATTTTCTGGGAGCGGAGCGTTTGGCTCTAATTTTTTAGCTATTTTTTCGTCAAGCGTCGTTATAGTAAAAGAAACTGTACATCTCATCTTTTTTAAAATATCTAAATCCCTTATAACCAAATCAGACTTAGTTATAATCTGAAGTTTACAATCAGCTTTTGATAAAATTTCAAGGCACTTTCTAGTTAGCTTAAACCTTTTTTCTATAGTAGGATATGGGTCTGAAGAATTTGACATAGAAATGAGCTCTCCTTTAAGTTCTTTAGCATCTAAAGCTAGTTTCCTAAGCAGGTTCTTTTTTGGTCTGCAATTAAAAAAATCCTTGATGTAGCTAGAGGCATAACAGTAAACGCATCTATGATTGCAACCAGTATATGGATTAAACGTTAATTTCGGTGGGCATGTACATAATTTTGATTTCCAAGGGTCAAAATGAGTTAAAATTCTCATAAGGTTAAAGCTAGCTTTGATGCTTATATTCTTAAAAACTTCAGTTAAGCCAAAATTTTAAGTCTGGAATTTAGATTTTGCTGATGAGGATGGTTGTGCCAACTAATTGGTTTTTAGTCTTTCCGAAGTTTACTTGTTGTAAATTATTTCTTCTGGGTCTTGTAAGCCATCTCTATCTGTATCTGGAGGTAAAAGAATATATAGCGCTTCTTCAAATTTGCCCGTATTCAAAAGTCTTATAATTTTGTTGTACTTGCTTATTCTTCTCGTAACATCTTCCACAACCTTTTCTTTACATCGTTTTAAAGCTTGCCGTCTCCTACGAGCTATCGCTGGCCTATAACGAAGCGCTATGTTTTCCATTTCCATTGTTGCAATCTTATTCACAAAATCGAGTACTAGGTGTACTAATTCTCTAGCATAAAGAGCTAAAGCTTTGGCCTCTACCATTTTTCTTTTAATAGCCGTGTAAAGTCGTCTTTCAAGCTCTCCCAAATGATCTTCACACTCGTGAATATAATCCCTCGTTCTCATAGTTAATTGTTACTCTTAAGTAATAAAAGGATTATTGTGATAAAACCTATATTTTATTTTCAATATATTAACGAGTTTCGATCTCCATAGGCCGAAGTAGTTAGAATTCTCATCTCAAAATAAAAAAGAAGAAGTAGCAGCTTAGTTTACTTAAATTTTTTTAAATTTTTTTATTTATATTTTAATTCCTTAACGCACTGAACGGAGGAACCTCTTATGAGAAGCCATCTATATCTTCTTCCCTCAAATTCCGCATCTATGAGGGCTATATTTAAATATTCGTCTATTCCATAAAGTTGCCCCCTTGCTGATCTCCTATCTCTCAGGCAAACCTCAACTTTTTTACCATACCATCTTCTTTTACATAATTCCTCTAGTTTTAGCTTCACATCGTACATAACTTTAAGTATCAATAAAAATTTTTAACCTTCTTGCCCCTTTTCTGAGTTTAGATCTACAACGTAAATTCTTTCATATAAATTCCGTCGGTTTATCGTCTCAGCGTACCTATCCATTAATCCAAAAAATCCAGTTGCTCCTACACCGACTGAAAAGGCTAAGAGCAAAGGATTTCCTGTTAAGATACCGATAATTGCCCCAACAATTCCTACCATCGTCGAATTTATTCCGTAGAGAAACTTCCCTTTCCTATGTTGTAGGGTTGCTCCTATTTGGACTAACATCTTATAAATTTCCTTATCGTCCTTTCCCTCCACAACACCCCAGTTCGTTCCATTTATTTCAACTGTGGGAATTCCTTTAGCATTTTTAACAAGAGCTGTTACGCTCTCTCGACTTCTCAGTAAAATTACATCATACAACTCTGTATCAAGCTCTTCTATGCGATTTATATAATCCTTAATAGTATCCATAATTACTTGTTACTCTTAGGTAATAAAAAATTTTTTGTGGCAAAGCCTATATTTTCAACTAACAGAGTTTATAGCCTACTTTTCTCAGAAATTCCTTCCTTTCCCTTATATCCTCTTCTTTTTCAACACCTTTAGGCTTAAAACCATCCACTATTCCAACTATAGCTTTACCCTGCTCTGTTTCAGCTATTAAAACTTCTATCGGATTCGCTGTGGCACAATAAATCGTTACTACTTCTGGGACTTGTTTGAGCCTTGGTAGTATGTTGATAGGATACGCATTTTTGATGAAAATTATAAAACTATGGCCAGCCCCTATTTCTAAAGCTTTCTCTACAGCTAACTTTTCTAATTCTTCGTCGTTGCCGCTATGTCTTATTAGGCATTTTCCAGAAGCCTCTACAAAAGCCAAACCAAATTTAATGTTTGGAACACAGTTTACTAGCAATTCATGAATGTCTTCTACAGTTTTAATAAAATGAGACTTTCCTATTATTACGTTACAACCTTCAGGGACTTTTATCTTTATCTTTTTAAACTCGATCCTCATACCAAAGATTTAACAAAAAAACATTAATAATGTTTAATTTAACTACTATAAAGTAGATATTCTAGAAGCACAAAGTATTTATTACCATGTAATAACAAAAATTTGATGTATAAACCTAACTTTGCAAAGTTAGAAGGGGAATTGTATAATAAACCTCCTTTGAATCTTAGGAAAATAAGAGAGTTCGTCGGAAACGCTGCAAAAGCCATAAAAAGGAAAGGATTAAGAGGAGCTTTAGGCAACTATCTAAGAACACATGTCAAAAGAGCCGCAGAAGGGGCTAGATATATGCTTGATGAAATAGACAAAGCTATGCTACTTACAGGTGTTATAGTAGACCCATCGCGTCTGCTAGCCTATTACATAGCTGGTGTTGCTGCTGGGGCATTCGCTGGTTGGTTTTGTGATAAATATCCAAGAGCTGCAACTCTAGTGGGAATAGGTTTCTGGATTGCTACAGCTGCTATAGAAATAGGATATCATGTCTTTGGAATGAAAAGCCTACCAAGTTATTCGACTTACTCAGCTAGAGATTGGGTGGAATTTGGAGTCGGTCTGGCTGGTGGCATAACCGGTTTCCTGGCTTATCTTGCCTCGAAGGAAAAATAATAAGCAAAAACGTAAGTAAGCAACTCGAAAAAACAGAAATTTCATTAGCTTAAGTAATTTCCAACTCTCTTTTAACCCAAAAAATTTCTTCTTCGCTTCTTTTTTCTTCTTTTTCTTTCTCTTCCTTTATCTTTTTTTCTTCTTTTTTGGGAATAATCGAAATTTCTTCTGGAAGTCGAACGCTTTTTATTTTTGAAGCTAAAGAATCCAATTCTTCTGGTTTTATTGGTATCGGTCTGTTTTCTATTAAAGGTATCTCTTTTTCGGAGGTAATAGGATAAATTCTTATGTGAAAATGGGGAATTTGAGAAGGCAAAATGGAAAATAGAATGGCTTTTGGATTTAAGGCTTTCTTTATTTTTAAAGCAACTTTCTGCGCTGCTTCATAAGTTTTTAAGGAAGTTTGCAAATCTTGATCAAAATTTTGATAATGTTTTTTTGGAACTACTATAGTCATACCTTTACTTCTAGGATTTATATCAAGAAAAGCCAAAGCAAAATTATCTTCGTAAACTATTTTTGCAGGAATTTCTTTTTTAATGATTTTGCAGAATATACACTCCACAATTTTTACTTGAATTTTTCTTTACTTAAGTAATACAACTTTCAAGCTTATAACGGTGTTATAGAATTAGAAACGACAATCAAACCAACATTAAAAAGGATTGAAGTTTTATATTCTAACTATGCCAGAGGTGTCGAAACCTAGAGCAGGATCGTTAGCATTTTATCCGAGGAAAAGAGCTAAAAGGATTTACCCAGTTGTTAAAACCTATCCGCAATTGGATAGAGTTTTACCTTTACTTTTTGCTGGCTATAAAGCTGGAATGGGAAGGGCTGTAATAGTGGATAATGTTAAAGGTTCACCAACTTTTAACAAAGAAATTGTTGTTCCAGTTACGATTCTAGATTGCCCTCCTTTAAAAGTTTTAGGAATAAGATTTTACAAAAAAACTGTAAAAGGTTTAAGAGTACTTACAGAAGTTTGGATTAAAGATTTACCAAAGGACTTGAAGAGGAAAATTAAGAACTTAAAAATAACAAATCATGAGAAAAAACTTGAAGAATTAGAGAAGAAACTAAATGAAATAGAAAAAATTAGATTAATAGTTTGTACTCAACCTAGGTTATCTGGATTGAAAAAGAAGAAACCAGAAGTTTTTGAGGTCGAAATTGGAGGAAAAGACGTAAAGCAAAAGTTTGAATATGCAAAGAAAGTTTTAGGTAAGGAAATTAGGGTTAGCGAAATTTTCAGAGAAGGTGAATACGTTGATGTTATTGGAGTTACTAAAGGAAAAGGAACTGCAGGGCCAGTTAAAAGATTTGGAGTTAAAATACAAAGAAGGAAAGCTACTCAAAAAAGAAGGCATGTAGGTACTTTGGGTGCAGAAGGTTTAGGAAAAGTTTTGTGGACAGTACCTCAAGCTGGCCAACTTGGTTATCAAAGGAGAACTGAGCTAAACAAAAGGATTTTGAAAATAGGAAAAGATGGAAGAGAAATAACACCAAAAGGTGGTTTCATAAGATATGGAGTAATAAGTTCAGAATATTTGGTTCTTGAAGGATCTGTACCAGGACCTAAAAAGAGATTGATTATGGTAAGGGCTGCTATAAGACCTCCAAAAGTAAGAATAATGCCAGTAGAAGTTAGGGAGATAATAATATGAAAATTAATGTTTACGATTTGAATGGAAATCCTATTGAGAAAATAGATTTACCGAAAGTTTTTTCTGTTCCTATTAGGGTTGATTTAATTTGGAGAGATGTTTTAAGTACCTTAAGCAAAAAAAGACAGCCTTACGGAACTAATATTTATGCTGGAAAAAGGACTGCAGCCCATTATCATGGAAGGAGAAGAACAAGGTATAGCATGATGAATATTGGCTTAGCAAGAATGCCAAGGTTGCATGGACATACAGTTCCTTGGCTATATTTAGAAGCCAGGTTTGTTCCTCAAGCTAGGAAAGGTAGAAGGGCCCATCCTCCTAAAGTTGAAAAGATCTGGGAAGAAAAGATAAATAAAAAAGAGAGAAAGAAAGCTGTTATGTCTGCAATAGCTGCAACTGCTAAAAAGGAAATTGTGAAAGAGAGAGGGCATAAAGTTGATAAAGTAAAAGAATTGCCATTAGTTGTTTGCGATGAAATAGAAAAGGTTTCTAAAACTAAGCAATTAGTTGAAATAATGAAAAATTTAGGATTAGAAGATGAGCTAAAAAGGGTTAAGAAAAAGAAAATAAGAGCTGGTAAAGGGAAAATAAGAGGGAGAAGGTATAAGAAGAAGATAGGACCCTTAATAGTAGTTTCTAAAGACGAGGGAATAGGCAAAGCTGCAAGAAACATACCTGGGGTTGATGTTTGTAGAGTAGAAAATCTAGGAACTTATATCCTAGCTCCAGGTGCCATGCCAGGTAGATTAACTATTTGGAGCAAAGGAGCTATTCTAAAGTTAGATAAATTATTCGCTAAATGGTTTTAACATGGTAGATCCATTTAAGATTTTGAAATATCCGCTTGCGACAGAAAAAGCGGTATCTTTAATAGATAAAGAGAATAAGATAACTTTTGTAGTCGATAGAAAAGCTAACAAGCAGCAGATTAAAGAAGCGTTTGAAAAGCTTTTTAAGGTTAAAGTCGAAAAAGTGAATACTTTGATAACCCCAAAAGGTTTGAAGAAGGCTTATATTAAACTTAAGAAAGAATATTCTGCGAGGGATGTAGCTACAAAATTGGGAATCTTGTGATATCACTCTACCTTGTGTCTTTCTTCCATTATTACGTTATTTAATTTAGCGCATGAACAAGCAATCGAATCTGCAGTAAGAAGGGCCACTGGGTAAAAGAAGGAGACTTCATAATCCGAACTTAGTTTAAAGGTTCTTGAAGGGATGTAAATAGCTCTCTCGCCAAACTCTTTCATAGCTCTCGGCGAGCTCGTTAATATGTAAGAAACTTCTAGTAAATTCCACTCAAAGAATAGTTGTTCAAAAAAGCTTTTAGATATTTTTTCTTCGTATTCATGGGAAACGAGAAAAACTCTCACATCCTCTTTTTTAAGCTGATGCAATTTAAGTTGTACTAAGGGAAAATTTTCGCTATCAACGAACAAAACTTCTCTTTCCTTTTCCCGTTCGCTATAACCAGCGTGCGTCATTCTCATTTCGAAACATTGTCCTACCCCACCAGAATGTGGGCCTACACCGCAAACTAATAATAACCGCTTATCACGAATGTCTTCAATAAGGTGGTCTATTTTATCCTCCTGGGCAAAAAGCTCGTCTCTGCATTCCTCTAAGTAATCCTCAAGTTCACCAGCATACTGAAGGAATTCGTCTTCAAAATTGCAACCTCTTTTTGTTTGAGCAAAAGCTATTTCCCTGCACATAGAAACACCATAAAATGAAAATTCTGAAAGGTTGCCCATCGGGCTAATCCATTTTCCTCTTTCTGCTTCAACTACAGATTTTTCTCTTCCAGGTATGTAGATTACTAGTTCTGCTATCTCAGCTAGCTTGGATTTAGGATTAGACGTTAAACATCTAATTTTTAAACCATCCTTCCTCGCCATAATAGCTCTACGGACCACGGGTTTTGTACTGCCTGATGCGCTAAAACTTTCTAAATACTCACCACTCTTCCAGTGTGGAGTCTTATGCCAACCCTGGTAAAATGCATTTATACCTAACCCATGTCTAAGATCATATGCAGCTGTTTTTGCTATTATCCCACTTCTCCCAACACCATCGGTAATATAAAATTTACCAGAATTTTTGCAATCTTTCAAATCTTCACAAAATAATTTTATTTCATCGAGTTGTTTCTCTAGAGCTTTACTTACAATAGACCAATGTCTTGGGTATACATCAATATTTTTCCTAAAGACGTCCACCAACTGATTTTAAGTAGAAAACTTTAAGTAGCTATCGGGCAGGTTAACTTTAAATTTAGCGCCTCCAAGCTTTAGTTGATAATATGGGAAAAAGAATAATAGC
>CAZGBT010000015.1:0-18222 GCA_964524025.1 uncultured archaeon
AGAAAGCAATTGCTTTTCTTTGGATTAGAAAGCTTTGGAAGGAAAAAGAAGTGAAATACAGCAATGAGAAACATTTTAAGCTTTTAATGCATGGGCCCGAGGGTTTTTCAGAGCGATTTGGGTTTAGAAATTATTCTGATTGAAAATCTAAAGAATTTCCATTAAAATTAACTCTAGAGAAAGCATATTCTTTATTTTTGCTTTTTAACTAATCTACTTAGCTAGAAATAGATTTTTAAATATAGGGCTTTATAGTTTAGTTAATGAAGTGCAAAGTTAACTTAGTTGATATAAGGCCTCTAAAAAGGTTTGTTGCTGGTAGAAGCTTCCCTCCACTTACAAAGGAGGTGATTTTAGAGACAGATGATATTGTTTCCGCTGAGGAGTTTCTAGTTTTGATAAAAGTTTGGGATAAGCTCCTAGTCAAGGAATTGAGGAAAGATAACGCTCAAAACTAAATTTAAATTCCTTCCCTTTCAATTTCTAAACATTCCTTATGACGCCACCTGCTAAACGCCTCTATCAGCTTTGGCTTTATTTCAGTTTCCCAAATATCTTCATCTGACTTAAAGATCATTGGTTCGCCACAAATAGGACAGGGGATGCTGAAATGCTCAATTTGCATCGCATCGTTGTAACCATCCTTATATCCCTCGTCATATCCTTTTTTGTATCCAGATTCGTAAATTGATTTTCTAGCTTTGTTCATCTGTTCAAAGAACTTCGCTTTATAAAGCCTTTCAGCCTCAGCCTTAACTTTTCTATCAAAGTTTTCCAGTATTTTAGCTGCTTCTAAGCAAGCACCTTCCCACGTTAGTTCTTTATTAACTTGAATCCTGCGTATGGCAAGCTCTAACTGGTGAGGTATTGGCAAACTCACGGGTTGAGGATGATGTTTTAATGACGCTTTCACGGTCATTTTTATTAAGGTTGTGCTTTTCCAAGTATTTAAAAGCTATGTACTAATTTGCAAGAGGAGTAATAAGCCTAAATTAGCTGAGAAAATTTCTGCATTTACAGTTAGCATGCATTATTTTGATGTGCTTTTTTATTTCTGGCGGAATCTGCCTTTTTGCATTTTCTCATTATAGTCGCTTTATAAAAAAAGTGATATATAACCAAAGCGATAAGTTAACTTAGAACATGGAAGTGTGGAAGGAACTACTCCGATTCCCTAGGGAGAGGTTAAAAAAGGTGGGGCAAGATGAAAGGAAGGAGCATTATAGAAGAAAAAGGGAAAAAGGTATTTAAAAACGACAAGCAAACCGAGGCTCGGGCACTTGGCTACCTTATTTTGTGCTTGAAAGAAAGCAAAGAAGTTTCGCTAAAGGAAGCAAGGCATCTTCTTTCTGGACTTAGAAAACCACGTTGCAAGAAAAAGAAGCTTGAGAAAGGGGAGATTAACCTCCTCCTTAGAAAATGGCAAAAAGAAGGCCTTATTATCATCAAGAATGGTAAAATAAAGCTAAACTTGATAAGATGATGGAAAACATCAAAAGAGAAGCAAAGGAAATAGAAAAGCGGCTTGGAGAAGAATTGGAGCTAAAAGAGAAAGGGTTTATTGAAACTAAACTTTCAAGCGTCTCAGCATCCTTGATTGGCAAAAAAATTAAATTCAAAGCGGAAATTGTTGGAGAAAAAGCAGGGATGGCTATACCGCGCTATGTGCACCTCATATGCACAAGATGTAGCCACATTCTTAGCAAAATCGATGTTTTGAAGAATTTCAGGATTTTCTATAAAATTTTAAGAAAAGAAAAGGTAAATGTATCAGATTTTAAAGAAATTGAGCATGCAGAATGCACCAGTAGCCAAGGTCATAACCTTAAAATTGTCTTCGCCGAAGATGAATATGTAGATGCCTCCCTCTTGCTTATTAGAGATAGCGAAGAGCCTAGCCAATCAAGAGGTTCAAAAGCTCTCTCCGAGAAAACATGGAAATCTTTCCTTTTAGGCATTGCTCCTGACTACAAACGTGCGGAGATTGCTGCGGTTCCTTTCAGGAATTTTAAAAATAATGAAATTGAATTCGTAGTTTTGGAAATAAACCCAATAGAGGAAGAATTTGAAGTAGTAGAGATAAATGAAGAAGATCATGAGAAATTCAAGGAATATTTTTGCGAAGATAAGCTTAAAGAAGTTGTAGAAAAGCAGATTGCCCCAGAAATTAAGCAACGCTCCTTAGCAAAAGAAAGCGCTTTGCTTGTTTTACATTCACCAAGGGAGATTGTTGATCCCTTTACTGGGAAAGTTATGCGTGGCACACTTTACGCACTCTGGTTTGGAGACACTGGCACAGGGAAATCAACAATTGGTGAGGATTTAGGCTCAAAATTTTATAAACTGGCTAAGTATGTCATTGGAGAGTCTGCCAGCCGCGCTGGCTTAACCTACACTATAGATCCTGAGGAAAGGATGATAGAATGGGGTACTTTAGTATTGAATGATTCTAAGTGCGTTTTTATTGATGGTATGCACTCATTGAGCTCAGCAGAAATCGCAGAGCTAAGAGAGGCTTTAAGTCAGCAAAAAGTCATTGTAACTCGCATGGTAAAGGGAGAAAGACCATGTAGAGTACGCATTATTGCAACACTTAACCCTAGGAGCTCAATGGACTCTTACGTTTTCAAAGCTTTGGCTTTGAAGGATACAGCACTCCATGAGCCGGATCTAAGGAGATTCGATATTATTATCTCTTTCTCAGACAAAGATGTCCCATCCAATGTCATTGCTGAAGCAAAAGCGGATGAAAGACCTATTCCACCTGAGGTGTTCAGAAGGCACGTATTCTGGTCTTGGCGCCTAAGAGCCGAGCAAATTCGCTTCACTGAAAAAGCAAAAACAGCTATAATAAAATATTCGCGGGAAGTGCTTAAGTGGAAGCTTTCTGAGCTTCCTGTCATTGCTGATGACGCAAGGGAAAAACTTTTACGTTTATCAGCAGCGTATGCCTGTTTGTTGCATTCTGTTGAACTTGAAGATGGTAAAGAATTTGTTATAGTAAGAGAAGATCACGTAAGAAAAGCATTTGAGTTTATAATGCAGATGCTTGAAAATTTGGAGTTTTTTGAGCTTTACAAGGAAAAAGCAGGCAAAGAGGAGCTTAGTGATAAGGAGTTTGAAGAAATTTATGGGGGTCTGGATGAGATCCACTTGCAAATTTTAGAAGCTTTAAAGGACGGAGCAAAGTCCGCTAGCAAGCTTAGTACCTTGCTTGACATTTCTGATCGAACTGTAAAGGAAAAATTCAAATTATTAAAGAAATTTGAATTAATAATCACATCTCCTGGATTTGGCGCGCGTCTAACCAGGAAAGGTGTGAAATTTTTAAGAAAGTTAAAAAGTAAAAAAGTTACCTTAACTTCACTACCTTTCACCGCTTCACCGCCCGAGAAGGATACCTCCTCCCAACATGAAGGCAACACTAAATATGAGGGTAGCTTATTGAGCGGTGAAGTAGTGAAGCGTGGTGAAGTTGAGAACACTAGTGAACAAGTTAACTCTAATGAGGAATATCCACAAATCATAGATTTAAAGCCCTGCAAGAATTGCAACCGATATTTTTCCGCAGATAACGAAGTTTGTCCTTATTGCAATGAAAAGAGAGAAAATTGAGAAATTTATATTGCAAAGGAAATTATATTTCGAAAAATTGCGCCAAATCTATCCTGAGCGATTCTTTTACGTTGCTGAGGATAAAGAAAACATAGGAGATCCAACAACGCGATTCAACCCCGCTAATGCCTATGAAGAAGATGAGCTTGCCAGCTTACTGAATTTGCACAGAGAAATTTTACCAAATGAAATTGTTATTGAAATAGAGAGTGAAAATTGGGAAGATGTTGTTAATGAAGCAAGCTTGGTTATAAGAAGGCTTGAGGAATTCGGAATTCCTTATTACATATGGTTCTCAGGAGGTAAAAGTCTGCATATTCACATTTTCATTGATTATTCATTGATTAAGCAACACATGAGTCATTTCAAGAAAATTGCTAAGCATTATTATGATAGTTATTTTAATGAGGATGATTTGGAAAGATTAATTTCTAGAATTATCAACTCGATTGCTTTTCTTATTCTTGAAGGCTTAAAGCTAAAATGTCTTGATAAAAGCCTTTTAAGAGCATCTATGCACCAAATAAGGGCAGAAGGAAGCTTTAATATTAAGGATGGAAAGGTTGTAGGTTATAAGACCTATGTAGAGGAAATTCCAGCTGAAAAACCTAAAGTTGTTTGTTCATGGAATGTTAAGTTTCCTGATGAGATAAAAACTTGGAAACCAGAGCCGGAATTTTTCAAATCATTGATTTACATGGCATATTGGCATTATATACGTAAGCCCATAAAATTAGAAGGGTATAAAGGGTATAATAAAACATGTAAAATTGATTTGAATAAGCTAGGTGAAATTTTGCAAGATATAAAAGCAAGCATTTTTAAGGATTATAGAAAAAGGCTATTTTTCTACTTTATTGCTCCAGCAGAAGCTATCTTGGGAAAGGAAGAAATTTTAAAGAATAAAGATGAATGGATAGAAAGAAAAGCAAAGGAATGGTGGGCGTGGTTTGAAAGAAATAAGAAGGCTTATCCATCAGATGGAAGGAAATATTACTTTTCTCAAGTTAAATGCCAGCTAAAATGGTGGGCAGAAAAAATTCTAAAAGGAGAAAAGGTTGTGCCACATAGGTGGGCTTTGCGTGAAGCGCTTGAGTGGAAGGCATAAAAAATTTAAATAAGCAATCCCAATCTTTAGGTAAGATGGAATTTTCTCCTAAAGAATTTTTCTTAAAGCAAATTGAAGGAAAAATAAGATCGTATGTTGCACAAGGAAAAGAATCTCTCCATAAGGTAGCTAAATACATAAAGACAGTGTCCACGAAATACGGAATACCTTCACAAGAAATTCGTCAAGTTATAACAAAAGTGAGAGAGGAAACTGTAGAACCATTTTTAAATCCTAAAGGTATCTATAGACCTGAACGTTTACGAAGATTTGAAGATTTATGTAAGGAGCTTGGATTCAAATAAATGCCTTCATGGAAAGCTCATAGAGAGATTGGTAAATTAATTTGCAATTTCTATAGCAGTGAAATTGATAAACTTATAGACAAGCCAGAGCTTCATGACGCCTCAAGATATGATATAGGAGAACTTGAAAAGATTGTTAAAGAGGTGAAGGAGAAATATGGTGAAAAAGGTTTACATTATTTAGCTTTGCATCATTATGTTGATAGATTAGCCGATATCTTAGTTAGAGAATTAAGTGATGGTTATGAAAGTTATGTTAATGGTGAGGATATCAAAGATATTTTTCTTAGCATAAGAGAATTTTCTCTTGCTTTGCTAAGAATAGATCCCAAAAACATATTTTCTTTACTTATCTATGATTTTGAAACAATTAAACAAAAAATTGGAGTCTTATATCCAAAATTAAAAGGAAAAAGGAGGAGAGAACTTATAGAAAGATTAAAGAGTGCGTATGAAAAGCTACAAACTTCTAATACCTTACTGGAGCTTAGATCTGTAGTGCTAAGTGTTTTAAAAAGAATTGAGCAAAATTTTGATTATATTTGCTTAAGAATACTTATGGACGAGTCATTTAATAGTCCTAGATTTCTTAACAGAATTTGTCAAAGCATAAGGATGAAATCAGCATCTTATAACTATCAGGGTCTTGAAGAAAGAGCAGGAAAGTTAATGGATCAAAATAATTTACAAAACTTTATATTAGCAATAATTGAGATGTTTAGCAATAATTATAAGGCAATATCTGAGTAATCGTTTTGATTTCATTTTCTAGTTGCTATAGCTGCTGCTAAAATTGGTATTATGGCAGCCACAAATACCATAAGAGCCTCATCAACACTCTCCTCAAAATCCTGCTCTATTTTGGGATAGTTGGTTATGTCTATAAAAAGATAAGGTCTCATATTACAACTAATGACAGTATAGCTAGAAATTTTGGTAGTATCTGACCTCAAATGGCAAATTTCTTCAGGATATGAGCTAAGACTTGCTGCTCTTAGATTTTTTAGAAGTAAATCAAGAGCCACATCAAAATTGGAGTTGTTATATGGTTGAATGGAGAAATGAAGTTTTCTGCTATTTTCTAGTACCTTTTTTAGTTTTGGTATGGCCATGTAAATTCTAAAAGCACAGTCATTACTAGCATTTATTTTAACATTTTCGTTAAAAAGTACCGTGAAAGCATATCCACTTCCCTTATTTAAGTCCATTTTTGTGAAATTTATCTTAGCTTTCACATTCTTAACAGAACCATAAAATTCTAAAGTTACATTAAGTCCCGAAGCTTCTGCATAGGAGCAAATAGTCCAGTTGTTGTCTCCTTTATTTTCTTTACACTCTAGATTTTTGATACCTTTAGGCCATATATCTTTGAGAGGGTCTTTACTAAACTTCTTCTCAACAAGAAAGGGAATATAATCCTCAAAGATAGCTAAAGTGAAATTGCCTAGATAAACCTCAAAAGGTATACTCTTATTTTGCCGAAATCCTCTAATTTCTATTTCTATACCTTCTTGATCTGCTATATTATTAATATTCATTTGGAGAAAGACTCCTTCAGTTGAGTTAGCCATTAATCCCATTTGAACTTCAGTATATTGCTTAAGCAAACCTATCTTAGTTATAGCTAAATACAAGCAATAATAAAAAATAAATACGCAGAGAACGCCTACAGCAGCTAAGTGGCGAGGTCTATGGAATTTTTTTGGTGAAAAAGCATATATACTAAGTAAAATAGCAATAAGAAAGGTAGCACAAAATAATTTGGCTATAAAGATGTTTACTTGTTCTGTCAAATCAATTATTAAACCGATTAAAGGTATTAAGGGTACTAGATTTCGAAGAATAATGGAAATAACAATAGCAAGGATAAAGATTAGAAGTGCCTTAAAAAATAAGAATAGTAAGTCTTCCAAAATTTGGGTTTTAAAGTTTTTCTTTCTCATTAAAATTTGAGTGAGATACAAGAATTTTTAAGAATTTTCTCAACCTCTTTCTTATATTTTTCCTTAAGATTTGAGAATTTTCCTTGAAGGTAAAAATCGAAAAGTTCCTTAAAACTACCAAGATTTTTGTAAAGCACTCTTTTACCTATTTCACTTTCACATTTATTCAATTCTTTCATCAGTTCAGCATAATAATCAATGATTGCAAAATCCAAAGCTTCGTTGAATGTTGGAATATTTTTATTTTCCTCCATAGCCTTCAAAGCTAGAGTAACAATCATTTCTTTAGTTAATCCTGTGAAGAAACTTAAAACTTCTATTTTATCGGAAATTGAAAATAAAGCAGAGTATGAGGATGACAATTGCTCTAAATTCTCAGTTTCAACATTGTAGTAAATCTCTGTATCTTTTCCTAAGCATTCTGAAATTTTATCGATAATTTTTGTTACATCTTCAATTTTTGACTCTTTATCAACAACAAAGGTTATAGCAACTTTTTTGATCATTGTTAATATTTTTGATACATTTGGTAAATTAAAAAAGTACACAAAGACCAGATTGCCACTATTACACCTTAGGAAATAATTTGAATAAGAAGGAACATCAGGATTTGGTTCACTTTAGAAAAATTTAAAAATAATTAGGAACATAAAGCAAGCAACTCTATTTCCATTTGATCTTAACAAATTTTCTTAACACAGCTCTTGTTTTCCTCAAATTTCTTATGTTTGTAATGAAATGAAGATGTACGCACCTGAATCCAACTTCGTGATTATGGATTTCTGTGAACTTTAAATTAAATCTTCTAAGTCTCTTCAACTCCTTTTCACTTAAAACTGGCAGATCTAATTCTATTTCTCTATCTTTTATGGTTATATCCCCTTCGATAAACCAGTAAGGCTGAACAGGAATTTCATGCTTGTTAGTGTACTCTTCATATTTTTTAAGTAGATTTAGGTTGTCAAACCTAACTACTTTTTTGCTTGCCTTTACCTCAAGACTAACCTCTTGAGTAAGCAACTTGAGAACTCGTCTACATAAAGTTAAGACTTTTGCCATCCTATTTAACAAAGTTTTAAGTTGATGAGGTATTTTTTCAACTTCCTCAAATGGCCTTCGATATTTTATGATGCTATTTTGTTATTTTGTTTTAAATCTTTTAAATAATTATTAGTGCATTTTTTAGAATCGAAAAACAGAGAAGGATGAAGATAGATGTTACTGTTATTTTATGTGCTCCCTTTATTTAAAGTAGGGAAAATTCTTTTAATTATTTCAATTTCTAAGTTTTCCATATTATTTGGGTAATATTTCTCCAGTTCCTTGAAGAACCTTTCCCCATGATTTACATCATTTACTTTAAAATGTGCAAGCTCATGAAGAAGAATAAATCTCATGAGCTTCTCATCAAAAAATTCAATAACATTGCGATTCACTCTCAAAGTCTTGGTTTTAAAAGAGAAAGATGCTATTTTTCTTTTCATAGGAATAATTCTAATTTTGACATCTTTCAATCCTAATTCTCCGACAATCTTTCTGAAGAGCCTTATTACTTCCTTTCGCTCCATACTTTCTCTAACTCCTTCTTTACGTACTCTACAAGCTCATCAGCCAGTTTTGTAGCCTCATTTTCTTTTATGTCAGCTAAGAATAGATCTTCCAAAATTTTTGCTGCAAGTTCATCTTCGTGTGCAGGAAGCATCTTCGCGCTCCGCGAAGCTAGCTTCCTAAGATATTTCTCGGTATTTGTAAAATCAACGCTTTTAGTGGTTTTCTGCCTTACGTAGTACCTCATGCTTTCCTTTAATCTTTCTTCAAGTGATTTGTTTTCTATCCTTTCTCTATACTCCTCCAGCTCACTTTCAATTGCTCTAATTCTAGCAAGGAATGTCTTTGTATTAATAGTTCTTGTTATCCACTCTATTCTTAGCCTCTCGATTTTCTCAGCTATTTGTCTATAAACAGGATCGTGCATTTTCTCTCTTACAAAATTTCTGATATAGAAGAAGTAGTCTGCTAGCTGATTAATCATCTTTTTTCTAAGTTCTTCCTCTCCAAATCTTTCAGCAAGCTCAGAAGCGAGCTTTTCTATTTTCTCAGGTTCGAGCTTGACCTTTCCGATTTCTTTGAATTCTTCAACAATCGTTTTCTTATGGATGTAGGATCTAAGCTCATCCCAGAAATCTTTTCCAAGTTTTTTAGTTTTTGGGGATATTATTACTTTCAGCTTGTAATAAATGTATGCGAGAGTTTGGATATCCTCAACATAAACTATTTTCTCCCGATATGCTCCAAGAGCTTTGTAGAGTTTCAAAATACTTTTCATATCATTTACTAGTTTTATAAGTTTGACTGATAGATCTACATCTTCCGTGTAGAGCATTGCAAGCGTCTTTATCTTGGCAATCAATTCTTCTTTTCCTTCTCCAGTCTTTAAGGCATTCTTTGCTGCATCTAGATCTATTTCTATTTCCTCCTTTCCAACTTTGAGCGTTTTCAATTCTTCCTTCAGTCTGTTAAACTTGTATTCAAACTCCGAGAACTTCTGCTTAATTGAACTCATGAGATTAAGCTTCAAATCTTGACGGATTATGGCATCCTCATCAGCAAGGAGGTTATAGATCGCCATAGTCTTTGTAAGATGCTCCATAAGCCCAACGGAATCGACAATAAGCCCGTATTCTTTATCCTTATATGGTCTGTTAACTCTAGCTATTGCTTGAAGAAGCCTGTGTTCGTAGAGCGGTTTATCAAGATACATAACCCTAAGCTTAGGAGCATCAAAGCCAGTAAGAAGCATATCAGTAACTATCAGAATTCTAGGATTATCCTTATTTTTAAATTCGTCTTGTATTTCCTTGTTTATCTCATCATAATCTTTGTTTCTCCATCTCTTTCTAAGTTCCTCCATATATTCAAGAATTTCTCCCTCAGTCTCTTTGTAGCTATATGTCATCACAATTTCAGCCCATTTTCTCGCTTTTTCTCCAAATTTCTTCACAAGATATTTATCTAGCGCTCTTTTGTATCTCACGCATCCAAGCCTATTTACAGCTACAACCATAGCTTTAAACTTGAAGTTCCTAGTGTCTTCTTCGATCCTATCAACAATGTATTTTGCAAGCTTGTCAATTCTCTCAGGGTTAAGCAGAATCACTTTTGCTTTTGTAATATTGTCCCGAATATCCTTTTTAGTTATCTTTGCTTCCAAAAGTTTATCTATTTCACCATGTTTTTTCATATATTCTTTTATAAAATCCGCTATCTCATTTTCGGTCAGTTTTATTTGTATCCCTTCAGCTTCTATATCTCCTTCCTTAACTACATCATAAACAAGGGGTAGCGTGAAGCCGTCTCTTATAGAGTCGCCAATGAAGTAAACATCAAGATAATACTCTCCCTCAGCAGGATATGAGAATTCCAGAAATGTGTTTCTTTCATGCTTGAAAATAGGAGTTCCTGTAAAACCGAAAGTTATGCAATTCGGAAAACTAGCCTTTCTCATCGCTCCAAGAGTGCTGTAATGACTTCTATGGGCTTCGTCTATTAAAAATAGAACAAATTTATTTTTAACACCACCCAAGTCGAGAATATATTTTTCTTTGTCTTTTCCCTTTAGAGATGACAGTTTTTCCACAACTTTGCGATATTCTTCCTGATCGCTTTTCTCAAGATACTCTAAATATCTCTTTGCAAGTTTGTGAAGCAGAGAATATATTCTCTGTGTAGATTCCTGATCTTCCTTCTCACTTAAACCTTCAAAATTGGTTTGCCTTCCTCTCTGGAATTTTTGGATTGTTGTTAAGTAAATGCCGCGAGAAATTACATTTTTTGAGAATTCGCTTTCTTTTAGAGTTTCAATTACTTTGCATAGCTCAGAAATGCTTTCTATTTTCTTATAATAATTTCTAAACTTCTCCTCCTGAACTGATTTTAGAACCTCATCATGCTGTCTTTCGAGATCTTGCCGATCAACTACAAAAAACACTACAGGATTTTGGGAATAATAGCGATCAAAGAAGTAGTTTGCTATAAAGAACATTGTAAAAGTCTTGCCACTTCCCTGCCAGTGCCATATTAGCCCTTTGCTCTTTCCATTATTCAAGTGTTCCTCTATCCTTTTCATAGCTCTTTTCGTTGCTCTGTATTGGTTCCATCTCGCAATCAACTTTTTCTTGAGACCTTCTTCAGGAATCCAGAAAAATGTGAAGTACTTTATAAATTCTACAAGCCTTGACGGTTTTAAGAGATCAAAAATATCATCTTTCCAGTTAAAGGAATTTTCCTCTCTCTTCTTTTTCTCCCAGTTAGGCAATGTGGGAGTGTAACGTTTTTCATCACCATAAGCAATTGCAAATTGTACAAATCTGAAAAGATCCGGAGACTTCATTTCGTAACTTCTTATATCTTTCAATGCTTGTGTATGAGAAAATGGAATAGATTCTGGTTTTGCTTCTATTATAACAATAGGTATGCCATTTATGAAAAGTGTGAAATCTGGTTCGCTATTGTCTGGCGAACCTCTAAACTTAGCTTCATGAAGAAAGAAGAAGTAATTTCTTTCTGGTTTTTGATGGTCTATTAAATGAAATGTCCAGATTTCTCTATCGACTTTAACTTTAATGCCATATTTCAAATAATCTAAAATCCTTTTTTCTTCCGAATTCAAATCGTCGAAAATTTTCTCAATTACTTTTCTTCTTTCCTCTTCCCGTAACTTGAAAAATTTTTCTTGGTTAATTTCTACAACCTTTTTCTCAAGAACGTCTGGCAAATAATAATGTTCAATCAAAGTGTGCTCGGATATTTTAAGCTCTGAATTCCCGTCTCTCCAGCCTATTTCAATCAGCCTGTTCCTTATTTCTTTGTGAACAACATCTTCAGGCTGAAGGGTCATACATTATCCTCCTTTTAGTGCTGATACAATATTTTTTGTTAGTTCGGCTATTTTTAAAGTAATTTCGCTTCTTTTATTTTCTAGACTTATAAGTTCTTCCACTTCCTTTTCCAAGTCGATTTTTTCCTCTTCTTCAACAGGTGTTACGTAAAGGCTAACATTTAAATTGTAATCATTCTTTGCAATTTCTTCAAGGGTAACTACTCTTGCAAAACCTTCGATATCTTTGAATTCTCTATAAACGTTCAGAATTTTTTCGATGTGTTTCTCTCCAATCCTGTTCATAGCAGAAATTTCAGGATGTTTTTCGTATTCTTCACTTGCATTTATGAACAAGACTTTACCTTTTCTACCTTCTGGTTTGTTTTTGTTGAAAATTATTATTGCACCAGCTCTTTTTTCCTTACCAAATATTGGAGGGAGTTGAATTACAGCTTCGATTAAGTCTTTTTCTACAATTTCTTTTCTAATCCTTTTTTCGCTCTTTCCTCTAAACAAAACTCCGTTATCAATTACTATTCCTGCTTTCTTTTTGGAGAAATAAAGCAGTAATTGGATCCACGCCCAATCCATAGATTTCTTTGGCGGAAAACCGTTTGTTGCGTAAGTCGTGTAAATCTTTTTAACTTCGGGTTTTGTTTTGAGGTTATCCACATCATATTTTTGGTTCCATCTCGGATCTGTTAGCGCGTAATCTATCTCTAAGTTTGAAAACTGAGGATTTGCTAAGCTATCACCAATAAATATTTGATAATTCTTTATACCGTTCAGTATCATGTTGATTTTAGCTATCGCCGCGATGTAGGGTCTTATTTCCTGCCCGTAAAGCATAATCTGAGGATCGGGCTCTTTACTTTCTGCATGCCTGTAAGCGTAAACGAGAAAGCTCCCCGAACCCAGAGCTGGATCGAGAACTGTGGAATTTGGCTCGATATCAAGGAGCTCTATAAGAAGCTTTCCAACCTCTGGAGGCGTAACTCTAAACTCTTCTCCTTTTTCACCAGATTTCTTTTGAGATTTTTCTTCAGGCACATAACTGCTGAGTATCCACATGAATATTGAGTTCAAAACTTCTGGTGAAATTTTGGAAAAGTCTACAGTGCTAAAACCATCGATAATTTTCTCAAATCTTTCAATGTATTCTGGAGCTGTAAATATCTTCAAGTTCTCTACTAAAACGTCCATGCGGTCAAACTCAGGATTCAGCTTGATAATCCTTGAAAGGTTAGATATTATTTTTGCTGAACTTTCTCTTTCTTTTACGGATTCGTGCCAAGTCAGAAGCTTCTTCTCACTCTCATCATAAAGAACGTAGTAGCTCCTGTTTGCAAGAATGTATGCTTGGGTTTCCGTAAACTTCTCGGAATACTCCTTAACCTTTTCCATCCACTTGTCGCTTAATACTTTGTAAAATATCAAGGTGAGTAAAACCTTGTAATCTAAATCACCGCCTAGATTCTCAGCTATTTCCGAAATCTTTTTTCGAAGCTTCTCTTCAAGTTCCTGATTGCTCATTAACCTTCACCCTCACCTTACCCGTCAGAAGAACATCCATCAAACCCTTCTTAATTCTCTCAAGCTTTTCTTTCTCTTTCCTTTCGATTTCAAGTTTTTTGTCAACTGTCTGGAGAATTTCGGCGATTATCTTTTGTTCATCGAGTGGTGGGAGTGGGATTAAATAGTTCTCAATGTCTTCTTTTCGTATTGCCTTAAAAGTAGAGCCAGATGAGATGATTTCGAATTTCCGCCCATTGAATTTCAAATAGTAAAACAGAAATAGATAATTCAGTTTATTATTTTTAGGTCTAATTGCCGCTAATCCTCTCCCAATACAACATCTAAACGGAGCGATATTAACGTCTCCCACAGGCGCCCTTACTGAGAGTAAAATATCGTTTGGTTCGGCTATTTTTATTGGTTTAGAGCAGTAGATTGAGGGCGATGGATAGATTTCCCCAAATTCCGTCTTGCCCTGCAAAAAAGGTAAACCCTCTCCAGTATTGTTGTATGTTGATGAGGGTGGAGACTGTCCCATGATTATTTCAGCAACATCTTTGTCCCCAAGCCTAACAACCTCCCAATCTTCCGGCACTTTCCCAATTTCCGTATCTCTAAACCTTGTTTCCCGATAAAAGCTGACTTTACCGTTTTCAACCTTAACTCTCACCCTTCCGCTGAGAAGCTCCTGCATCAGCCCTTTCTTCAGCCGTTCGGTTTTTGCGATGATTTCGTCGGTTTTTTGAATTGCTTGGTCAACCGTGCTTAAGATTTCGGCGATTTTGCGTTGTTCTGGGAGAGGTGGATAAGGAATTATTAAATTCTCCACAGCCTCTTTTGGAACTCTTTTCCTGCCAGTTGTTCCTCTCATGGAGTATTCTAAGATCTTTCTGAATCTGGGATGTTTAAGCACATAAAATAAGAAGAGCCTATCTATTCTCCTGCAAGTAATTGGAAATACTTCTGTTGTGGCAAGAGCGAATCCGTTAGGTATGTCATCTGGGACTATTCCTTGTTTGCCATTTTCAAAGCATGGAGTAATTTTTGCTAAAAGAAGATCGCCAGCCTCGCAATACGTGAAACTTCTTACGTCTTCTAATTTACGAATTTCAAACTTAACATACATCTCAGAGTCAGGTATAAGTTCCATAGAAATGAAGGCTACTTCATCAACACTATTTATTGATTTGTTTTTTCGAATTTCTGCGATTTCTTTATCTCCCAGCCTAACAACCTCCCAGTCCTCAGGAATTTTCCCTATCTCCGTATCCTTGAAATTCGTTTCCATGTAAAACTGCATAAACATCAACCTCCTTCTTCGATCTTCTTATAGATAAGTAAATTATCAGCTACAGTTACGCAAAATTTTGCGTGCTTTACCGCAAGTTCTGCATCTTCTTTCTTAAATAACTTGTCAGGCGGAACATTTAGCTCATCAATTCCATATTTTGCGATGGTATAAAATCTGTGCCAAAAGTAAGTTAAGAAGATCAGTCTCGGTAATTCATCCTTATAAACAAAGTTCTCTGGAAAATCTTTAGAAAGAAGCTCTTTAGTTACTTTCATTACCTCTTCTCCTCTCTTTCCTCGTTCAAACAACAATTGGTGTTCTCTAGGAAAATCCAAACCCATTATCTTAAATACGGCTTTACCACTTAGTTCTATAGCGGCTTGGCAGTTAGCTATTATATTTGAATAACTTGGGAAATATTCTTTTAGCTCTTCTTCTGATTCTGAGATAAGTTTCTTTGCTTTATCAATCAAGTTTTTAGCGTATTCTAAATGCTCACTCATAAGTTCCACCCAAGACTTGAATTATTTGAGAGATATATCTTTCTGACTTTCTCCCAACATCTTGCCGTTCTGTTTCGATCTTTTTCAGTTCTCTGAACTCCTTAGCAAGGTCTATCTTTTCCCCTTCTTCAATCGGCACAACGTAGAGCGTAACGTTTAGATTGTAATCGTTCTTTGCAATCTCCTCGATGCTAACAACTTTTGCAAAACCTTCAATATTCTTGAACTCTCTGTAAGCATTCACAATTTTCTCGATATTCTTTTCTCCAAGTCTGTTTAACCTCCTAACCTCTGGATGTTTCTCGTATTCATTGCTTGCATTTATGAACAAAATCTTCCCCTTTCTCTCCTCAGGCTTCTCCTTGTTGAAAATTATAACAATTCCAGGAGCTCCAGTGTTGTAGAAGAGCTTTTCTGGCAGTAAAACAATCGCTTCAATGAGATCCTTTTTAACTATAGCTTTTCTAATCCTCTTTTCGCTCCCTCCTCTAAACAAAGCTCCGTTATCGAGTATTATCCCAACCTTTTTCCTTGCAAAGTGAAGCATGAGCTGAATCCATCCCCAGTCCATCGAGTTCCTTGGTGGGAGCGTGCTCGTGAACTGCGTATAGATTCTCTTAACCTTGGGATTCTCTATAATCCCGTTTACGTTGTAATCCTGATTCCAAGGCGGATTTGCCACAACGTAATCGCACTGTGGAAATCTCGGATTTGCCAAACTGTCGCCAATAAAAATTTCATAGTTCTTTATGTCATGTAGAATCAGGTTCATCTTTGCTATAACACCCATTATTTCATTTCTCTCCTGTCCATAAAGCATGAGAACTTCTTCACCTTCTTTGCCATATTTCTCTCTTACATAATCCCGTGAAACTATAAGCATGCTTCCGGAACCGAGAGCCGGATCGAGAACAGTCACTATTCCCTTTTCTTCATCTATTTCTATGTCAAGAAGGTTAACAATAAGCCTCACTATCTCTATCGGAGTGTAGTTTTCTCCTTCTTTCGCTTTCTGTGGAGCAAAATAATTGAGTATCCACATGTAAGCATCGCCTATAACATCATACGGAATCTTAGAGAAGTCAAGGCTGTTGAAAATCTGTATGATACTTTCAATTGTATGTAGATTGTCCTCACTTACGAATCCTTTGAATCCAAGAATTTCAACAAGTTTTTCGAGGTCTGCAAGCTTTTCATTTAATCTTGAAATACGCGTTAAGGCATTTGCAAGTTCCGCAATGGTTTCTCTGCTTTTTGCAACTTCATGCCAAGTCAAGAGCTTCTGCTCATTTTCATCATAAAGAGTATAGTATTTCCTGTTCGCGAGCAAGTAAGCTTGCGTTTTTGTGCGTCCTTCTGCAATAAATTTCTCTACAAGCGCATTCCATTTATCGCTTAAAGCTTTATAGAAGAGGAACAACAGCAGAACTTTGTAATCAACTCCTCCTCTTATTAGATCAGCCCCTGCTTTTAGACTTCTAAAAAGTTTATCTCTCGTAGTACTTACAGCTTTCTCTGCGAATGAAAGCCTGTAAATGCTTCTTCTAAAATCTTTAGGATCTTTTTCTACCTTAAGTAAACCCTTTTTTCTTAGAATAGAAAGCAATTCCTTCACGCTCCCTGTTTCTATTCCTGCTTTTCTCAAAACCTTCTCCGCATCTTCCAATCTGAAGGGTTTATTTTCGAACTCTCTAGCAAGAACTATATATCTTTGTTTTACCCAATTTTCAACATCGGAGAGCTGTTCCCACACTAGTACCACCAAAAATTATAATGCTCAATTTGGTACATAAAACTTTATGTTTCTACTAAGTAGATATAAATGCTTTTGTAGATCAAAATACCAAAATATAGTTAAGATATCTAAATCAAGAACAAGATAATGATGACTTATTGGCTTTGTATAACAACCGAAGATAATTGGAAGGTTATCAAAGCCAAAAATATTTGGGGAGTTCCCGAAAGACATAAAAATACAATTGCAAAGGTCAGGAAAGGAGACAAATTGCTAATTTACGTAAAGCAGGAAAGAGAAAAAGATGTTATTAAGGAACCAAGAATTGTCGCTATCTATGAAGTCGTTTCGGATGTTTTTAAAGATTCAACGAGAATTTTCAAAACACCTAAGGGTATGGGTAATGAAACATTTCCTTTACGGGTTAAAATTAAGCCCATTAAAATTTTCAAGAAACCTGTTGAATTTAAACCACTGATTCCAAAATTGAAGTTTATTATTAATAAGAGGAAGTGGTCGGGCCATTTAATGGGTAAAGCTATGAGAGAAATACCTGAAGAGGATTATGAGTTGATAGTTGAGAATGCTTGATAAAATGACTTTACTGCTAAGAGTATTAAGGTTGCCTTTTGTAAAATATTTTCCTGCACATGAAGTTATATCAAACTTGCCTGATGGTAAAGAGGAAAGTATTTGGGATACGCTAGGAATATATGACCCAATAGCAAGGATCATTGTTATTGATGAAGAAAAGATCAAAAGAGAGGCTGAAAAACTTGGGGTTGATTTTTACATTTTAAGAGAGCTTGTAAGGTTGCACGAGCATGTTCACGCTTTTCTACATCTAGCAGTTTTAGAGCCTCTACCTGAAGTAGAAAAAGGTAATTTCAAGGAAGGCTGTTTCCCAAGCAATGAAAGGTATTTGAAGTTGCCCAAAGAAATAAATGAGTCTGTAACCGAATTAATTGTTAAATTTATTGCTCGCGAAGATCCCTACAAGAAAATTATAAAGAAAGTTAAAACTCCCTACGCAAATTATATAGCTCAGCTTGAGAATACGCTAAGTATAATAGAGCCTAACTGTGTAGGTTTGCCATGCATCTACCCCTTAGTAGTTTTTCTGAGACATAAGAAATGGAAAAATTGGAAAGAATTCATAAGAGAAATATTAAATGAGAGAAAGTTTTTAAAGGAGGCAATTGCTAGATATTGTCATCTTTTGGCGTTTCTAAAAAACCTTTAACAATGCTAAACTTCACCATTATCAAAAATCTCCAAATACTTCTAATATTTCTAGCAGTAGCTTGCTTAATTTTTTATTTTAAAGA
>CAZGBT010000016.1:0-12689 GCA_964524025.1 uncultured archaeon
CTTTCTCTAACTAAATTGCCTGAAAGAACTTTACGTTATAAATTAAAGAAGCTAAAAGAACTTGGTAAAGTTAGAGAATTGCCAAATTTGAAGGATATGAGGAGCAAATATTTTGTTGCACTTTAGAATAAAAAGAAAATTAGGAAAATCTTATTTATGGACGAGATAGATCAGAAAATATTGAATTTACTTAAAGAAAATTCAAGGCTTTTTTATGTCGATATAGCAAAGGAGGTTGGGCTAACAGAGGGTGCTGTTAGAAGAAGAGTTAAGAATCTGATAGAAAGAGGTATCATAAAAAAGTTCACTATAGAGCTTGGGATGGAAGAAAAATTTAAGTGCATAGTCATGGTTAGCGTTAAGCCGCAAATTCCAACTTCGTTAGTATCTTCCAAAATAATCCAGTTCCCCGGAGTAAGATGGGTTTATGAGATAAGCGGGGAGTACGATATAATTTGTATGATTTGCGGGGAAGAGATGGAAAAAGTAAACGAAATAGTAGAGAAAATAAGAAGGATAAAAGGTGTTTTAAAAACTGTTACGTTTTTTGTAATGAAGTAAGGAATTTTTTACGAAAAAAATAGTAGTTTTTACGAAAATTATAAAAATTTTTGCCAGAAACTAGTTTCATGGAAATAGAAGGATATAGAATTTTCAAGGAAGCCCAAAGAATTAGAGAAAGGTATTTTGGAGAAGAGACTGGTGTTATAAGAAGCATTGCTCTAACAGAACCTGGCTGCTCAGTAAATTGCAAGTTTTGTTCTATATCTTCTCAATATGTAGGCAAAAGCAATGATGGAAGATTAAGAGAAGGCTTTCGAGAAGATGTTAGAAATGCTATGGAAGAATTGAGAAAGCTTGGTAATGCTTTTATAGAGCTTGTTGGTTGTTGGTGGGGACCGTCTAGTTACCAAGTTTACGAAATAGCAGAAATAGTAAAAGGAATTAGGCAGCGAGGTTTAAGAAGCAGGGCTGATATAGGTTTTGTAAGTGAAAATGATATGCAAATTCTGGCAGAGGTACTAGATGTTTACCATAACAACCTCGAAACACTTCCTCATCTCTATCCTACTGCAGTAGGGAAATCTGAAGCTAGGTTTTGGAGAAAGGTAAAAATGATAGAGTTAGCAAGACGGTATGGTATTGAAGTAGGTAGTGGTATATTAATAGGTTTAGGAGAAACTCTAGCTGACGTAAGAGTTATGGCTAGGTTTTTTAATGAAATGGATATTCCTTGGGTTTCCACAAACGTTTTAGAAACAAGATATTTACCTAGTGGTTTATTCAAGCCAGTATCTGTAGAAGAAGCTCTAGTCAAATTAGCAATTTTAAGAACTAACTTAAGAGAAGATCAGCATTTAATACTTGGTTACGGTTGGTCGCAGTTTAGAAGAGCTGGGAGAGAGCTTGGATTAAGAATTGCTGATACAATAAGGATGGGTGCTTTAACTAAGCGGTCCTACAATTGGTAAAAGGTTTGATAATTTATCCTCATCATGCTGTTTAAAGCAAATTGACATAGCGATAAAAGACTTTTTGATGTAGTTTTATAATTCAAAACGCATAAAAACAGGTGGTTAATCTGCTAATAATTCACATGTCATTATCTAAAATTACGATAAAAAATCTGAGTTTTACCTCTTTAAATCTTCTAAGCCATTTTAATCAAACTACTTTTCGTGATATATCAATCTTTCTCTTCGTACAATTCGCCCACATCGATTAGAATTTTCGCAATTAGATTACGATAATTTGCTTTACCAGCATAGATGTTTATGTCAACATCACCTCCATAGAGTTTGAGATATTCCCAATCTATTTCTATCGGAAGCTTCATGCCGGGATCGTCAGCCAATAATTCTAATGCTAGTTGCCTATAACGTCTGTTAAGGACAAGTATACGAGGCTCGTAAAACTGCTCTTTATATTCTGTAGTTAGTACTATGGAAGTAGACCTTTTTCTAATAGCAATAAATTCTCCTTCTCTTGGTTCAAGAAATGGATTGTAAGGAAACTCTCTCATGAAAAATTCCTCCCCAGTCGTTTTGTTTAAAAGATAAAGTTTAAATTTCCCCTCAGGTATTTTCCTTAATTCCATAACATAGGTATATCCTTCCTTTAGTTCAACCCTTTTTTCCTCACCCTTTTCATCCTTCCATACAAGAATTGCCATACTTTTATATATTATAATTCCTTTAAAGTAAGAAAAAACGTAATCTAACTCGGAGACGAATTTATTTCCTTTATCTAAATCTTATTTAATGGAGAAAGTAAGACTTGAAAGATTTAATAAGAGAGATATAACTCAAATTTTTGTTGGCTCTTTAATAGGTTCTCTGACTTTCTTTTTTGGTTCTCCAGTAGATCAATTGGCTTTGAGAATTACTTTCTTCCACTTTCCGATTATTATAACGCTCAGCTTTATAACTTCCTATGCAACTTCTTATTCAATAGGAGTAAGAGAATTAGGAGAAAAGAAAAAGAGAAAATTTTTGTATATTCCGATAAGATGTTGGATTCATGTTTCATTCTCCTTTTTTACTAGCTTTTTAGTCCTGTATATTTTTGGAAGCATAACGTTTTCCGAAAGTTTAGATTTAATCTTAAGAAAAATAATGATTCTAACTTTACCTTCTACTTTTGCTGGAAGCGCTACAGATTTAATAAAAAGCCAAAAAGCAAAGGATTAGCTAATCCTTTTCCTAGCCTTAAGAAGGCTTTAGGGATTTTTAGCAGAAATGGTCATCTTTCTTATTTCTTTTTTAAATTACCAAAAATAATATAGGCCGGGGTGGCCGAGCCAGGTTGAGGCGCACGCCTGCAGAGCGTGTTTACGCGGGTTCAAATCCCGCCCCCGGCTTAGGAAGGAGAAATACCTCTCCATTTTTCTTTTCTTCTCTTCTATCTTCTTACTGAGTTTTTATGTTATAATATTCAACTGGGCAAAGCTTATCTGCATCCAGAGTAAGAATACCTTCACACTCTTTGTGCAATTTACAGGAATAAAACTTTCCCTCTATTTTTACTTTGACCAACTTTTTTCTTACATGACAATAGATTTCTAGTTTCTTCAAGACCCACTCTGCTGTTTGCTTTTAGATTTTTTAAAAATTTGCCACAATCGAAAATGTATTTTAGAATATTTCTAATTTAATTTATGGCTAAGCTTTTGATAAAAAATACCTTAACCAGAAAAAAAGAGGTTTTCGAACCTTTAGAGAGTGGAATAGTTAAAATTTATGTTTGCGGCCCTACTGTTTATGACTCTCCTCACATAGGTCATGCAAGAACTTATATGTTTTTTGATATCGTGATAAGATTCCTTGAGTACCTTGGTTATACAGTAAAATATGTAAGAAATATAACGGACGTAGGCCATTTATGGGGAGAAGCTTTGGAAGGAGAAGATAAGTTGCTTATAGGAGCTAAAAGAGAGAGAAAGACACCTTGGGAAGTTGCAGAAAAATATATGATGGAATTTTTCGATATGATGGATGCTTTAGGTTTGAAAAGGCCATCCTACCAACCAAAAGCTTCTCAGATGATTCCTGAAATGATAGAGGTGATTAAAAAGTTGCTAGAAAAAGGTTTTGCTTACATGACTGAAACTGGAATTTATTATGATGTTTCAAAATTTGAAGGTTATGGAAAACTTTCTGGAATTAAAAAGGAAGAATTGATAAAACATAGGATAGAACCTGATCCAACAAAAAGAAATCCAGCAGATTTTGCTTTATGGAAAAAAGCACCACCGAACTATCCTTTAAGATGGAAAACTCCTTGGATGGAAGGATTTCCTGGTTGGCATTTGGAGTGCAGCGTTATGGCAATGAAATTTTTAGGTGAACAAATAGATATTCACGGAGGAGCTAAAGACCTAATATTTCCGCATCATGAGAACGAAATAGCTCAAAGTGAGGCTTATACAGGTAAAAAGCCTTTTGTAAAATATTGGATGCACACAGGTTTTCTTACTATTAACGGAGAAAAAATGAGCAAATCAAAAGGGAACTTTATTACTATTAGGCAAATGCTTGAAAAATGGAAGAATCCAGAGATTTTTAGGATTTTTGTTTTATCAGCCCATTATAGGAGCGACCTTGATTATAGCGATGAAGCTATGCAACAAGCTAAAGAAAATTTGGAAAAAATATATTCAGCAAGACGTTTGCTTAATGAAATTAAAGAGACAGGCTCAGAAGAGTTTACTGAGGAAGATGAAAAATTCATAAGAAAAATTGAAGATTTAAAGGAAAAGTTTATAGAAGCTATGTGCGACGATTTTAATACACCTCTAGCTTTATCTGCCTATTTACAAATGTGTAAAGAAATTAACAAATATTTTGCTGAAAATAAAAGTAAAAAAGCAGCTGAAAAAGTTTTGTCTATTTTCGAAGAACTTGGCAAAATTTTTGGTTTATTCCAATTTGTTCCGAAAGAAAGCGAAAGATTTGAAAAGCTTGTAAGGAAATTAATCGATTTAAGGGATAAACTTAGGAAGGAGAAAAAATTTGAAATAGCAGATGAAATAAGAGATATCCTTAATCAGGCTGGAATAGAAGTTATGGATACAAAAGAAGGTACAAAATGGTTTCTTAAGGTTTAACCAATATTAAATGTGGGATTTGAGGTTGTTTTAGGAAATAGGGTTGCAGTTAGGTTAAAAAATTCGATAATTTTATTTGACCCAAAAGTTGCAGATTTTTTCTCTTTTGTTTCGCATAGTCACATAGATCACTCTCCCTATCATGTTTTCTCGCCAATCTACGCTACAAAAGAAACTATAGATTTGCTAAGGGTTGCAGATCCATTTCTTGATGCTAAAGAAGTTAAATTGAATAAATGGTACGATTTTGATGATTTTAGGGTAAAATTTTTAAGCGCAGGCCATATACTTGGTTCTTCTCAAATCTTAGTTGAAATAGAAGGAAAATCCATACTTTATAGCGGAGATATTTCGCTTGAGTCCAATCCGACTTGTAGGCCTATAGGAATAGAGCAAGCAGATATTTTAATAGTTGAAGCTACCTACGGAAATCCAAATTTTATATTACCAAGAAAAGAAGAGGTTGTAGAAAAATTTTTGAAATGGGTAAGGAAAAGATTGTTTGAGGGGAAAAGAGTAATTATAGGAGCTTATCAAATAGGAAAATCTCAGGAGGTCATTAAAATTTTAAACGAAGAAGGTATAGTTCCTAAGGTCACAGAAACTATCAGAAGATATTCAGAAGTTTATAAGAAAAATGGAGTAAAACTAGAGTTTACTTCTGAAGAATCTGATGTTTTAATAAAACCAATTCAATTAATTAGAAAGAATGAAGAAGCTTGTGTGATGACAGGTTGGGTCAACTTTGGTTTTTTTAACACTTTTGGATTCCCTCTTTCAGATCATGCAGATTTTAATCAGCTTCTAGAATTTGTTGAACTAGTTTGTCCTAAAAAAGTTATTTGTATCCATGGATATGCTAAAGAACTTGCTCATAGTATAAGGAAAAAATTGGGTATAAATGCAGTTTCTTTATTGGGTTTGCAAAAGTTTAAGATAGAGTTAGAGTAGTTATTCTTGACCTAGTAGCATCGAATCAACGTTACAAATTAAAAACTTAAAAAACAAGCGGTTGTTTTTAATAAATAAATGTTAGTTTCTTAATTGATGGAGTTTAGAAGGGTTGTTGAATGGTATTCTAGAGAAAGCGTCCAAAAAGCTTTACTAGAAATAGCTAAGAATAGAGAAGTTGTTTGCGTTTACGAAGATAAATCCTTTGGAAAAAGGCCCGATACTATTCAATATCCTGCAGATATATTGCAAGCTGTTGCTGAAGGGGCAGTTGCTTTTCATGGCAGTGTTGAAAGATGGAAAGACCCTATGAGATTAGACGTAACTTTAACTAAGGAGCAATTGGATGAATTAAGGATAGGATGGGATTTGCTAATAGATCCTGATGTTGAAGATTTTGAAATAGCAAAAATAGCAACAAAAGTCATAGTTGAGGCTTTAAAGGAACATGGAATTAAGAATTTTTCTATTAAGTTTACTGGAGGAAAGGGGTTTCACATCTCTGTTCCCTTTGAATCTTTTCCGGAAAGGATAAACTATGTGGAAACCAGAAAATTGTATCCAGACCTTTTTGAAAAAATAATTTTTTACCTTAAGGATTTTTGTAAGGAAAGGCTTAGAGAAGAACTTCTTTCCATAGATACTCCAATAAATTTAGCAAAAAGGGCAGGCAAATCACTTTCTGAAACGATAAGCGAGGATGGTTTAGATCCTTTTAAGATAGTAAACTTAGATGTTTTTGGTTCTAGACATCTCTTTAGACTTCCTTATTCTTTGCACGAATCAACGCTTTTGGTTAGTTTACCTTTAGATTTAAAAGATCTGGAAAAATTTGAGAGAGAAGATGCAAATCCAGAAATAGTTAAGGTAGAAAAGAAATTCCTTCAATGGAAGTTTAAATTAAAAGATGCAGAGAGTTTGGTTGTAGAGGCCTTAGACTGGGCTTCTCGCAATCTAAAAAGAGCAAAAATGGTTTACGAAGAAGTAAAAGCTAAACCCTTACCAAGAAGGGTTAGGAAAATCGGAGAAAAGTATTTTCCACCATGCATAAAGAAGATATTAAGTGGCTTAGATGACGGAAGGAAGAGGAGTGTTTTTATTTTAGTAACTTTCTTGAGGAATATGGGATGGAAAAATGAGGAGATAGAAGAGAAAATTTGGGAATGGAACGAAAAAAATTTACCACCTTTAAGGGAAAGTTTTATAAGATGTCAACTAAGATGGCATTTTAGGCAGGAAAGAAATTTACTACCTCCAAACTGCGATAATCCAACCTTTTTTAAAGATTTTGGAGTTTGTCAACCTGATGAGATTTGTTTAAGTGGTATAAAAAATCCATTGAACTATCCTTTTAAGAAAATGGCGTTAAGGAGGAAAAAAATAAAGTAGAGAATTAATTATGGAAGAAGAAACTATAACTTTCGAGCTTATAAGGCAAATACAGAGAGAAGAGAAAAATTCTCCAAAATTGACTAAGCTACCCCCAAATTTTTTCGAGAATGTTGCCAGATATTTGGAAAAGAAAAGGAAAATGGTAAGAACAGCTAGGGAGGAATTAGAAGTTAGGAATATTGAAAGGATGGTTGAAGATATTTTCAGCAGAAGGGAGAGGAAAATATTAAACTTTGCTTTTGTCTATCTTAAAACAAAAATTCCTCCAGAAAATCTGACTGAAGAAGAAGAAAAGTTTTTTGAAAAATTGGTAGAATTGTTAGAAAAGAGGAGGAAAGAATTGCTAAGAGTTAAGGAAAAAGAGGAAGAAAAAGAGGAAAAAATAGAAGAAGGTTATGCAAAAATTTTGGTTAAACAAGATTTGGATAGTTTTATAGGAATAGATGGAAAAACTTATGGACCTTTTAGAAAAGGGGAGGAAGCTATAATTCCGATCGAGAATGCTGAAATTTTGTTTAAAAGAGGAGTAATAGAAATAATCTATCCTAAACTATCTTAGAAAAAGTTTTGTAAGATAATTTTAAGGCTTCTAAGCCTGGCATCGGTTTTCCAGAAAGAAACGTTATTAAAGCGCCTCCACCAATGCTTACGTATGAAAACTTGCTTCTATCTAAACCTAACCTATCTATAGCTAAGCCTGTATCCCCACCTCCTATTAAAGAGAAACAATCACTTTCAGCTATTACTTTCAAAATTTCTTTAGTTCCTTTTTCAAAACCTTTTTTCTCGTACATACCAAGGGGTCCTTTAAAAATGACAGTTCTAGAACCTTTTATTATTTCTGAATACTCCTTTATAGTTTTCTTTCCTATATCTAGTATCAAGCCATCCGGAGGTATATTTTCTATATCGAATTCTTTCCTTTTCCCATCTACTTCAACAGCTACATCTACTGGCAGTAAAATTTCCTTCGAATATTTTAATATTAGTCTTTTTGCTCTTTCAAAAAGTTGTAGATGACCCTTTCTTTCTAAAAGTAAGAAGGACTTGCTTCCTATTTCAAACCCTTTTACTAATAAAAATAGATTTGCAAGCATACCTCCTGTTAAAACCCTTTCTATAGATTCCGGTTTATTTTCAAACATAAATTCCAAAACTTCTATGCAGTCTTCTATTTTTGCACCACCCATTACCCATGTATTTATTCCTAGACATTCGAGCGCTTTCTCTTTCGATCTAATTTCTTTTTCTAGCAATCTACCAGCGATCATAGGTTTTACTAATGCAAATCCTACTACCGAAGCATGTGGCCTATGAGCGACAGAAAATGCATCTAAAACGTAAAAATCTATTAATGGAGCTAAAAATTTAACTAGAGATGAATTTTTATGTTCTTCAGGATTCTTCTTTAGGACTTCATCTTTAAGAAATCTTACGTTATTCAGCAATAAAATTTCTGAATTTTCTAACTTTTCTATTTCTTTTTTTGCATTTTCTCCTATAATCTCTCTGCAAAATTTTACTTCTTTACCTAAATGAATTGATAGTATTTGAGCATGTTGTTCTAAAGGTAAGAAATCCTTTTCTCCTTTTCTACCCTGATGAGCTAAGAGTATTACTTTTGCTCCCTTTTCTGCTAACTCAAGAATAGTATCTTTACATGCTTCAAATCTTTGATTATCTTCTATGCTTTTAGTTTCTTCGTTGTAAGGAGAATTTAAATCTACTCTAACAGCTACTCTTTTTCCTTCAAAATTAAAGTCGTCCAAAGTGAAAAATTCTTTCATTTGATTATTCCTAAAGATTTGTTGGTTAGTTCGATGGATTTCCATTTGTCTGTTACCTCTCCTGTTATAGCTCTTATAGCATCTATGTTTTCTGGTATTACTATGGCCTCTTGATGAACCATATGAATCCAATAAACGTTGGAGTTCCTTACATCTACAGTTTCTTTCCAAATTGCAACTTCATACATATCGTAACGAGGTCTGCATAGATCTCTAAATTTTTCTATTATTCTTGCTGTAGAGGAGTATCCTTCCTTTCCGCTTAGTAAAATTATTCTAGTTGCTTTTTCGAATGCATTTATAACGTCTTCTTTAGAAACTTTTTTGTTTACCTTGATCTTTACCATATGAACATGTGCTAAAGTTGTAGGTACTTTTACTGCAAGGCTCATTATGTTAAGATCTGGCATTACTGTTTTCACATCTGGAGCATGATGAGAAGGCACTTTAAGATCTGGCACAATAGCATTTATAGGACCTTTAGAATCTTCCCAAGGGTCTGCAGCTCTTCTAGTTAAAGCAGCAAAAGCCTCTTTTATTCCAAAATTTTCGTTTATTGTCCATAAAGTTCTTACAAGAGAAGTTGTATTACAGCTTACGACTCTGACCGAATTAACTCCTATAGCCTTTTCGTAATTTGCTACTGCAACAAAGCTAACATCTGCTACAGAAGCTTTTTCACCGCCTTGATAGATTTGCTTTACTTTAAATTTTTCATAAATTTTCTTGTTTTTCTCGCCAATTCCTGCAGGAGTACAATCTATTATTACGTCTATATCTCCTCTTCCAAGCATATCTTCCAGAGTCCCGTTTACTATCATTCCAGCTTCTTTCATTTTTTGAAAATGCTCTTTGTCGCTAGCGTAGAGGTCAGTTCCATAAAGAGGGCCTTTTGGTTCTAAAACAGTTTTTATTACTGGAGAGGGAGATCTTGTGCAAATTGCTACTAGCTTCATATCTTTTTGCAATTTTACTGCATGAGCTACTCTCTTTCCTATAGTTCCAATCCCATTAACAGCAACCCTAACAACCATTAAATAAAATTTTCAAGACCCTGCTAATTAAATTAATGGATAAACAAAAGGTAAGAGAAAAAATATGGACAGAAATGGAAAAAAGGAAAATAGCTACTTTTCCATTACCCTGCTACGGAAGAATTCCTAATTTTGTAGGAGCAGAAAAAGCTGCATTAAATTTGATTAAAACAGAAGAATGGAAAAATGCAGAAGTTATAAAAATAAATCCAGATTCTCCTCAAAGGAAAGTAAGAGAATTGGCTCTCAAGGAAGGTAAGGTCTTGATAATAGCTACACCTCGCTTAAGAAAAGGTTTTATTTTGCTTAAGAATGTAAAAGATGTAAGAAAAGCTTCTACTATAAAAGGTGCTTTTAGATTTGGAAAATTATTGAAGCTCCATGAAATTCCAAAAGTAGATTTAATAGTAGAGGGTTCTGTTGCAGTAACAGAATATGGGGCTAGGATTGGCAAAGGTCATGGTTATGGAGAGCTTGAATACGCAATTTTAAGAGAAATGGACCTAGTTAACGAAAAAACTCCAATAGCTACCACTGTTCATGAGATTCAAATCGTTAAAGATGAAATTGAACTAGATCCATGGGATGTTCCAGTAGATCTTATAGTTACACCTAAAAGGATCATAAGAACTTATACAAAACTTAAAAGGCCAAGAGGTATCTTATGGGAGTTTATTGAAGAAAATTTATTAAAAGAAATTCCTTTACTCAAAGAGCTTAAGAATTTTTTGGAAAGAAGCTCTTGAAATAGGAATTATTCCAGGTAAAGCAGAATCAAGTTGGAATTTTATTCCAGCAAGTTTTAGAATTCTATAATCGCAAAATATGGGTTCTTTAAATCTCTTACATTTAAGGTATGCAAAAAAGTGTTTTTGATTATTAACATTTTTTACCTCAATTTTAACAACCTTCCCAAATGCAATTATTGAATTATTCTCTTTTTTGTAAAGCAAAACCTTACTACCTTCTTTTAATTTTTTAGAATTTGGGCTTCTTTCTGTGTAATGGTAAATTTCACCAAAAATATCTTTATAATTTGAATTTTCTGAATGCCTAAGAATAAAATACATGAATTAATTTTCCTTTAAATGAATAAAGCAATTAACTCCAAGTATTAAATCGAATTCCATCATCTTTCCAATAATTTTTCCTCTCTCACCTACTTGTTTAAAACGTTTATGGTTAAGAGGCAGGTTTGTTGTTTCTACTATGCCTCCTCTAACAACAACTTCATTTACTTTTTTCTCAAAATCTTTTACGTTACATTTCTCTATAACATTATTGCTTATTATTAAGTTACTTTTGCCATTCCATTTCAAAAAATCTTCGCAAATTATGTCTGGAATTTCGTAAAGGTCTAATTGTAAAAGTAAAGATATCCATCTTGGGTTAGTTTCCATCCATGGATTTAGCATAATCAAATAAACATCTTCTTCTATGTGTCTTACAGCAGGAAACAGAATGTTAAAAACTAGGTCAGCCCTACTTTCTTTTACATCATAACTGCTTAAAAATTCTTTAAACCTTTCCATTACAGAATATAACTCATCTCTTGAATAAAGCCTATCTAAATCGCTTCCTATAAAAGAGACCCCACCTATTGACGGAACTATTAGATAATCTACATACCACTTTCTTAAAGATTCATTAGTCTGGAAAGGTTTTAATCCTAGATAGAATTCAACTTCCCTTTTGCTGCTTTCTTCTTTGCATAGAGAAATTTTATAAAACCATGAAACTATTGCTTCCGGACTCTTCTCTATACACGTAACTTTAATTCCATATTTTTCAAGGATATACTGGCCATAATCGCAACTTCCAACTACTATAGGACTTATAATTCTATCGAGATTTTCTAAGGCCATTTCTATAACATTTGAAACATAAAAGCAATTTTGATTAGAAGAAATGTAGGGAAATGGATCAGCAGAATAAAGACTACCTAAAATCCTTTCTTCTACTAGCCACTTTACGTTACATCTTTTCTGCATCATGTTTTAGAAGCTATAAAACAATGGTTATCCAAAAAGAGCAATAAAATATTGGCATTCATTTTTATAAATTTTTCTGTTAATTTCACCTTCGGGTAACAAAATAGAAAGAAAATAGCAAAATCTGACTTAATAGTATGGAGAAAGTTGAAACCATCACTTTTAGGGTTTTAAAGAAAGTTTATAGGAAAAGGGATAAATGGTGCAGAAAGTTCAATTTTGGTCATTTACTTATCATAGGTGGTTCAATCCATTACTCTGGCTCTCCAGCTCTAGCTGCTCTAGCAGCTTTAAGAGCTGGTGTAGATTTGGTTACGATAATAGCGCCAAAAAGAGCAGCTGACATAATAGCTTCTTTCAAACCAGACTTGATAGCTTACCCTGTAGAATGCGATTACTTTACGCCATCAAAAATTGATGATGTTCTTGAGTTTTTCCATAAAAAAGATGCATTAGTTATAGGAGGAGGTATGTTAAGAAAAGAGGAAGTTAAGGAATTTATAACAAAAGTTATAGAGAAGGTTGAAATACCATGCGTTATAGATGCTGACGCAATATACGCTATTGCCGAAAACAAGAAATGTATTAAAGGTAAGGAAGTTATAATAACACCTCATGCGTACGAATTTTTTATATTAAGCGGAGAAAGGGTTAAAGAAAATTTAGAAGATAGAATAAAAAAGGCTAAAAAAATAGCGAGCGAATTGAATTGTACCATTTTGCTTAAAGGTCATATAGATGTTATAGCTTGCAAAGAAAGAATCGCTATAAACGAGACAGGGAGCGTTTACATGACCAAGGGAGGAACTGGAGATACTTTAGCTGGAATTTGTGGTGCTTTTCTAGCTAGAGGTGTCGATTGCTTTACAGCAGCTTGTGCTGCAGCTTGGCTTAATGGGAAAGCTGGAGAATTTGCAGCAAGAAAATA
>CAZGBT010000017.1:0-6662 GCA_964524025.1 uncultured archaeon
AGCATCTTACCAGATTTTAACCATTCTTAAATAAAAGTTTAACTAAATTTAAACCAAACTTTAAACCTAGTTGGAAAATTTAATTACGTTAGCTTTTTAAAGTTAAGGTTTTTCTTACTATCTATGTCTTTCAGACTCCCTTATTTTACAAAAAGAACAGTTAGAGAAGTAGTCAAAATTCCTAAATGGGCTGCAGAAGCCGAGCTTGAACGAATAGAAAAGAGATTACAACAAGAAGATTTACCACGGGAAGAAAGGGAGTTTTTAGAATGGACCAAACAATTCTTAAATTCGTTGATAAAGGAAGCTAGGGGCGATGAAGTGGTTTTAAGAGACTATGAAGTAGAAGAGGTAAAACCACTTTATGATACTGGTATAGAAATCCATTGTATCTTCTGCGGAAATTATATCTCGAGTGAAAAAGGTTACAAATTTTCACTCGAAGATTTAAAATCAGGAATTACATGCCCTCGCTGCGGCGCAGTTTATAAAGCAGTACTTCAATCAACACATTGGCATCTGTACGTTACTTCGCCTCTAAACAAAAAAGAATCTTAAATTACTTTAATCGAAGTAAGGAGCAATCGGTTATTCTTTACTTTAAACTTGTAAACTTTAAGTTTCTTTGTTGTATAATCAGAGAACATTATCCTTTTCAAATCTATTCTTATGATAGTGTCCACAAGTTCTTTTTTATGCTTTCTACCTTTTTTAAAGTATCTATTAACAACTTTTTCTGCCTCTTCTTTACCTAATATCCTTGCTATTCCTTCTGCTTGTATGCACAATCTTGTTTTTCCGCAATCGTCTATTGCAACGCTAACTCTTGGATTAGCTTTTATATTTCTTACCTTCGTAGACTTCCTTGAAGTTCGTATGTAAAGCGTAAAACCTTCAGAAACGTAGTTTACGGTAGAAGCTCTCGGTCTATTATTTTTACAAGTAGCTAAAGTGCAAACTTTTAAACTTTTAATGAAATTCTTTATTTTTCTTTCAACTCTCACAATATTAACTAAATATATACACTTTAATTTATGAGGAGGCTTAGAATTAGGAGGATGGATGTTACTGATATAAATTTTGTGCTTGAATTGGCAAACAAAAATAAAGAGCTTTGGATGGACAATAAGGTTAGATTTCCATTTAACAAGAAAAGACTTAAAGAATGGGTTAAAGACCAGTTAGAAATGAACTACTAATTTTAGAATTGAGTGGGAAACCGATTGGATTTTCTATGACTTCGGTAGATAAGGATACAGCGACTATTTTATCTTTTGCGATAATTAAGGAAGAAAGAGGTAAAGGTTATGGAAAGTTTTTCTTTAAAGAGTTGTTAAAAAGATTAAAGAAACAAGGAATAAAGAGATTTCTCGTTTATGTTCATGAGGATAATCGTAAAGCAATGAGATTTTATAAAAAGTTTGGGTTTAAGAAAGCTAAAAAAGTAGTACCTCTTTATTTAGGTAAATGGTTTACTTAAAGATTCTTCTATTTCCTATAATCTTCTACTATACAAAACATTTCTACCTTTTAGCAAATCAAGAGTTTGAATTATATTTTGGGAAGAAGAAATATACATTACTTATTTGACGGCGGAGAGGGAACTCAGTTTTGTTGAAGAATTATAAATTAATTTTAATTTTTTACTTATCTTTTAGTAAGTTTCAGACTTTCCTCTCAAAGACCTTATCGATTTTATTAGCAGTTTTAGGGTTAGGAAAAGTAGCGTTAGGAATCCTGCGATCGTGAAGATTGAAATTGCTAACCAAATAACATTGGACAAAAGTAAATAAATAGTAATTGTTGTTGAAACGATATAAGCAAGCGAACTATAACTTAATGATTTAAGCTTATAGTTTTTGAGTAGTTTTTTAATTAGCTTAGATATGACAACTATAAGAGAAGGGATCCCTACCATAAACGAGAATAAAATGATTGACCAAAAAACTTTCAACCCAATTGGAGTAGATGTTCTAAAGATCATTTTCCAAATTGGAGAGATGTATTGAAAAATTAAAATTTTTTGTGAAATTGTGTCGAAAAACGTTGGGATGTAAATACTTTGTTTATAAACTATCAGATCCTTATTTAATTTTTCCAAAGGACCATAGTAGTGAGTACTCATTACATATGCCGAGGTAAATAAGTCGGCAATTTCTGAGTTAATTTCCTTCAATTCCTTTTTGCTTAGCTTAATATAATACTGAAAAAGAGCTTTAGACTTAAAGCCAATTCCTGGCTGAAGGTTAATTTTTCTAACCGTGTCTTCATTTATAACTCCCTTTGTAATGAGGAATACATTAACTTTTGAGATCGACCAACCAACATCCGAGGCGGCGGTTATCTTGAGGGGATAGTAAAGGAAATTTGCTTCGAATCTATAAACTAAGGGCTTAACGCTTTTTCTATTTTTGCTAGTCTTAATTATATCAAGTACAAAGAACTTTATGCCACTCTCTAGATAATTTGCTATAGTGTCTTTAAACAAGGTATTAATTTCAATGTTTCTTAAACCTTTGCTTAGAGTAAAATTTTTCATCCAGCTTATAAAATAATCCAAGTCATTAATTTTTATAATAGTTATGTCATGAACGTCTATTTTCTTATGAAACGTTATTTCTACACCAGTTTTGGCAATTCCTTTATATGTTCGCTCTCTTATAGCTCCGATCTTTTTGTTAACTATTTCGGCTAATTTTTTGAACGAATCAAAACTGCCCCCTTCGACTTTTGAAGGCTGCGACGGTAAAGGTAAGATTTCCAGAACTTGTGCATCCTTTGAACTTTTTATATCTATCGAGAGAATTATAACTTCTTCTTTACCATTCCATGCAACGATGGCATTTTGTCCAGATTCTTCTATACTAACTTCTCTTGGTCCTATTACTCCTCTATTTGCAGAAACTATGGATGGTATTAACAAAATAAAGAATGCTAAAATAATCAGCTTATTAGTATCCATAAAAATTTATTAGAATTGCTAGTTAAACATGTTGAGCAATTTTATTTAATAGAGGATCTTGATTATTTTAAGCAGAGAAAAATTCGTCTATAAGATCTTTCCTAACTAAAATGCCAACTTTATCTAATTGAAGGTTACAGACCGAGTGGTCGTTAGAAATTATTATGCAATCCTTTAATTGTTTAGATTGAACGTAAAAATTTATCCTAGCTTTAGTGTTATCAAGCAAAATGAATGAAGCATCAAACCTTTCATTTACGTTTTCTGCAAGTTTAACAAAGCTTGCTACATAAACTTCGTTTCTTTGTATCGGTCTATAAGCTTGGTAAACAAAAATTATTTTTTCTTTATAAACACCCTCGAGCAATTTTAAAATAAAATCAGTTGCGATTTTTATAGAAAGGAGAGGATTTATTAAAACAAACTTGTTGTAGCAGCTTAAAATTTCAGTTATGTTTATTATGTTACAACGTTCAGATGCATAAAGAATTTCCTCTAACTCTTCCATATTAACATAACCAAAGCTTCCGTCGTATGCAGGACTAAAATCCACTTTATAGCCAACTAATTCTTCTAGGCATTCTTTACTCAAACAATCTGCATCTATATCGACTCTATCTGTATTTTTTACTAAACCAATCCTAACGTTTAGAGAAAAATTAGCAGGATCAACTTCGTATTCGCAGCCAGTTACGTATATCTCAGGTAAACTTCTATAACCTAAAATGCTTTCTTCTCTTTTATCTCTTTTCAATCCGGTCGGGTAAACCATACAATGGCTAGGTCTTGTTAAACGCGGATAGAGCGACACCAAATAACTTTCTTCATTCTCTACTATGTCAACGAAATCTAACTCTAAAGCACTTATTATTCTAGATTCATCCAATCTATCCAAATCCAAATGCTTGTCAGCAACTAGGATTTTCATGATTGAACAAGAAGTCCGAGATCTTTTAGCACAGCTTCGGTTACAGGAGCTAATTTTTCTCTTCTTGTTTCGCTAATCTCATAGAACTTTAACTCAGCAAGATCTCCATGCCCCTTGAAGTTAGGTTTATAATAAGGATAAACTTCGTATACTTCAACAGCTATTAAATAACCTGTTTCTTTATCAAGCAGAATATAGGAAGGCCCAAACCCATGGATAAATAATTTGTTTTTATTGTTTGGAAGGCCAGAGTAAATGGCCAAGGAAAGCCCTGTTTCTTCTTCTACCTCGCGAGGAAGAGTAAGATAAACATCCTCTTCAGGCAGTTTACGTCCTAAAGGAAAGCTTAATTTTTCCTTATAAGGCTCGTGCTTTCTTTTCCCCAAAAGAATGTAGATTTTCTCCCCTTCCCTTTTTATAATACAAGCTCCAGCGGCCGACCTAACGATGGGAAATAAAAGTTCAAGAAGTCTTCTTTCCAGTTGATAGATTTTATTTCCTTCTAAATGGTCTTCTGGGCTGACTTTTAACAGGATTTCAATACTCATAAATATAATTTTTCCTTATTTTATTTATTACTTTTAAGTGGTTACCTCTCACGGAAAATTCTAGCATCATTTTAAGTAAAAAATCTTTCGGCAAAGGTAGTTTTTATATCAAACAATTTTAAAATTTAATTCCATGGAAAGGGTAAAAACTGGAATTCCTGGAATGGATGAATTGTTAAAAGGAGGTATTCCAGAAAGGAATGTTGTATTGCTATCAGGAGGTCCAGGAACTGGTAAGACTATATTTTCTCAACAATTCCTCTATTACGGAGTTTCTCGGGAAAACCAACCAGGAATTTATGTAACTCTAGAGGAACACCCAGTCCAAGTTAGGATTAATATGCAGCAATTTGGTTGGGACGTGAGTTTATTCGAAGAACAAGGAAGATTTGCTATAGTTGACGCTTTTACAGCTGGCATAGGAAAGGCAGCAAAAAGAGAAAAATATGTAGTTTCTGATCCAGAAAATGTTGATATTTTGATAGATGTGCTAAAGCAAGCAATCCTTGATATACAGGCAAAAAGAGTAGTAGTTGATTCTGTAACAACGCTTTTCATGCTAAGACCAGCTTTAGGTAGAGTAATAGTCCATAAATTAAAAAGACTGCTTTCTGGCTTAGGATGTACAAGTATATTAGTATCTCAAATAAGCGTTGGCGAAAGAGGCTTTGGAGGTCCAGGAGTCGAGCATGCAGTAGATGGTATTATAAGGTTAGATCTAGATGAAATAAGAGGCGAACTTAAAAGAAGCCTAATAATCTGGAAGATGAGAGGGACAAGTCATAGCATGTATAGGCATCCTTTTGAAATAACAGATAAAGGTATAATTGTAAATCCTAAAGAAATTTTTAGGTTGGGAGGATGGAGATAAGCTTAAAGCCTTTAGGTAAGGATGAAATACATAAGTTAGAAACAGTTTTGTTGCTAGGAACTCTATTCAGAGAAGATGTTTTAGAGAAGATAAGGGAATCTTCAGAAAGATTAACTTGGGTTGATTCGTTAGCTGTAGCAGCTGCTGCTCTGGCCAGGAGCAAAGCAGGAAAAACGATCCCGCAAATAGCTGATGAATTAGGAAGGAGTGAGCAGACTATTAGAAATCACTTAACTCAAAAAACTGAAGCAGGAAAGTTAGTTTACGAGACCTATGAAAGACTAGCAAGAGGAGAGGAAGTCCTTCAATTTCTCGAAAAGAAAGAAGTTGAAGAAAAGATCAGAAAAGTAAAAGAAAAATTACAAGAAGCTTTGGAGCTACTTTCTTAAATCTTTTTTAAAATTTTCACTTTAAATCCTCTTTTAGCTTTTCTAATCCATCTTTTAACTTCTTTCGTGTATTTTTTATCGAACTCAGAAATCCTTAAAAGCTTGCCTTTAACTAAAACTTTGGGGTCCACCCATCTAACCTTAGTCTTTAATATCATATCATAATCTCTTTCGACTTCTTTTACTTCAAGATGTCTTATAGTTTCTAGTAACTCCTCTATTTCTTGATCTCCCGAATTTTTAAGTTTGCGATAAATCGTATAATCTGTCTCGAATAAATCTCTCTGCGTAAGGATACCTTTCTTTATTCCAATTTTGACTGCGTCTGAAATCAATTTAAAAAGGGTTGCTTGCATTGGGCAGCAATAATAATTTTTGTTGAGAAAGAAATAAAGCCAAGCAAAATTCTTTGCGGCTTCTTTATCAGAAAATACTATTTCATTATTAACAACTATTAAAGAATCCAAAATCTCTTTAGCTTCACCCCTCGATATTTTTCCTATTTCGATTAAATGTCTTAGGGAATAATCTAATCTATCAGCGCACAAATCTGGAAGTTTTCTTTCGAGTAATCCAAATTTAGTTTCGTCTACTACTTCATTTACATCTATCCCAAATTTTCTCAATATCGATGGAATTTCGGAATTTCTGATAAATCCTTCCCTTATCTCGTCATGAAAATCCTGGGTTTCAAATCTTCCATAAACACAATCTCCAATATGGGAAAGTGCTAAAATAGAAAAATCATGAAGCAGACCAGCTATTCTTTCTTCCAAATTAGCTCCTAATTTTGTTAATAAAATAAAAACTCCTACAGAATGTTCATAACGATTTGCTTTAAGCTTAGAGAAAGGATGCGACTTATCTATAAAAAGCTCATAACCAGCCATTCCTATTCCTTTCAATCTTTGAAAACTTTTTGTGTTGATGATTTCGTAAGCAACACCTTCCATTCTAAAATTTC
>CAZGBT010000017.1:6762-11420 GCA_964524025.1 uncultured archaeon
AAAAGTAGCTAAAAATACTTAGCTTTAAGCATAAAAGTTAACCGTAAACTTTAAATATTTCTGTTTACTATTCTTTTATTCGAATTCCATGCTAAAGCCTGAGTTTAGAGTTATAGGTTTCGACGACGGCCCTTTTACAAGGAAATCTAAAAGGGTTATGGTAATAGGTGTTGTTTTTAGGGGCGGAAAATTTTTGGAAGGCGTTTTAAGAACTTATGTAAAAGTGGATGGTTTAGATGCTACAGAGAAAATAGCAAAACTTTTAAATTCTTCCAGACATAAACAACAGTTAAAACTAATAATGCTTGATGGCATAACTATGGGAGGGTTCAATCTAATAGACATAAAGGAATTGAATAAGCTCACCTATCTACCTGTAATAGTGATTAATAGAAAAAAGCCAAACTTGAAAGAGGTAAAAAAGGCATTGCAAAAGTTTGAGGATTTTGAGACTAGATGGAAAATAGTAAAGAATGCTGGAAGGATTAAAAAGATGATAACCATAAAAGGAAAAGAGCTTTACTATCAGCACGTTGGAATAAGCGAAGAAGAGGCTGAAGAAGCTATAAACTTAACTATTTCGAGGAGTGATATACCAGAACCTTTAAGAGTTGCTCATATAATAGTTTCTGGTGTAGTTAGGGGTGAAAGTTATGGGAGGGCGTAAAAAACTGAAAAAAATATGGAAAATTTTGAATGAGGGTTGGACAGGAAACATTTTTTACGCATTTCTAGGATTAATTTTCGCATTCCTTTTCTATAACGTAATTTTAAGCACAGCTTTAGGAACAAAAACACCAGTAGTTGCTGTTGTTAGCTCTTCTATGCAGCATGATAATCCAGAAGTTACTCATTACAAATGGCTAATGGAGCATTTTAATTATTCGAGAGAATTCATAGATTCTTGGCCTTTTCCTAATGGTTTAAACGTTGGCGATATGCCGATCGTTAAAGGATGCGATAAGTATGAGGTTGGTGATATTATAGTTTATAAAGTTCCTGGTCAACCAGCTCCTATAATTCACAGAATAATCAAAATAAATGAAGATGGAACTTATCAGACTAAAGGAGATAACAATCTAGTTCAACTTCCTTATGAATATAGGGTAGAAAAATCCCAGATTTATGGCAAAGTTATTTTTGTTATACCAAAGCTTGGTTGGGTAAAGGTGGCTTTAGTTAAAATATTGGGAATATGGTGAGAAAAATGGAGTTTTGTCCAAAATGTGGCAACCTGCTAATCGTAGTTAAAAAAAGAGGGAAACCCATGCTTTATTGTAGGAAATGCAATAAAAGCTATAAATTGAAAGGTAAGGTCGAAATAGCTGAAAAAGTTGAGAGGAAGGAGAGAGAAATAATCGTAATGGAAAAAGATGAAGGTTTGAAAGAATTTCCTGTTACAGATGTTATTTGCCCAAAGTGTGGAAACGGAAAGGCTTATTGGTGGATGCAACAAACTAGAAGCGCTGACGAACCTCCAACTATTTTTTATAGATGCACTAAATGCGGATATTCCTGGAGATCCTACGGATAGGAAAATTAGCTTTAAAACTGAATTTTCCTTACTTACTATATGCTCCCTTTTTATAAAAGGAGGAGAATTAATGAAATAGGAAAAGAAGAAAGGATTTGCTTGATAGGAAAAGTTGCTAAAGTTGGGGAAGATTCTTTTTTGCTTGAAGACGAGACAGGTATGATAGAAATATTGTCAAGCTTTAAGGTGGAAAAGGGTAAAGTTGTAAGGGTGTTTGCAAAAAGGGTTGGAGATAAATTTATTGCTGAAATAATCCAAGATTTTAGCAAGGTTGACTTAAATCTATTTAAAAGGGTGGAAGAAGTATATAATGAGGCTGGTTTAAATGTTTAAGGCAACTTTAAGCGAACCAGAATTGCTTGTAATACCTATTTCTACTATAGCTGAGCTAATAGATGAGGGAATTTTTAACTTATCTAAAAATGGTATTAGCTTAACGGCAGCTGACAGAGCCATGGTTGCTGTCGTTGATTTTAATCTTTTAGCTACAGCTTTTGATACTTATGAACTGGAAAAGGAAACTTCTATAGGTTTAAACGTTGGAAATTTACTTTCCATACTTAAAAGGGCAAAAAAGAGGCATAGGATTTCGCTAAGTTTAGAAGACAATAAATTCGAAGTTTCCATTCACAACGGAGCTAAAAGAAAGTTCTTGCTTCCTCTATTAGAATTATCTCAGGAAGAAGTACCTCCTATAGAACAGCTGCAATTTACTACTAAAGTCGAAATAAGACCTGATACTTTGGCTGAGATAATAAAAGATGCCTCAATAGTTTCTGATGCTGTTACCTTCGAGGCTCAACCGGATAAATTTATAATTAGAGCGGAAGGCGATATAAGCAGAACCGAAGCTGTTTTTGAAAAAGATAGCGAAGATCTAATAGATTTAGAAGCTAAGGAAACTGTTAAATCAAGGTACCCAATCGATTATTTAAAGAAAATGGCTAAAGCTGCTAAGTTAGCAGATACTGTAATAATAGAATTTGCCCAGGAATATCCCATGAAAATGAGCTTCAAAGTTTTGGATAAAGTAAGCTTGGTTTTCGTTCTGGCACCGAGAGTTCTTGAAGAATAAATTACCTTGTTTTAATTAAACTTTCTTTATGAAAAAAGTTGGACCTTTGATAGTGGGAGTAGCCGTAATTAAAAGAGGTAATAAATTTTTACTCTGTAAAAGGAGAAGTAAGCTTAAAATTTGGAGAAAATGGGAAGTTCCTGGTGGAATAGTAAATTTTGGAGAGAGTTTAGAAGACGCTATTAAAAGGGAGGTTAAAGAAGAAATTGGAGTAGAGGTAGAATTGGTTAAACCGATTGATTTTTTCTTTACGAATATATGGAAACTTAAGAAAAAAAGGATTCACGTTTTTCTGGTTGGTTATTTATGCAGAATCAAAAGAGGAAAACCTAAGCCATGTGATAGAGAAATAGAAAAAGTTAAATGGTTTTCGATAGAGGAAGTTAAGAAGTTAGATTGTTTACCAGGAAGCAAAGAATTTGTTTTGAAGGCTGCAAACTTATGATCTTTTCCATCCGATTTTCTCCAGATATTCCCTTAAGATTTTTATGTTTTCCTCCCTCTTACTTCTCCTTCTTTTATCAAAAGCAATTCCAAGCTTTTTAGCTTCTTTAGGGCTTAAGCCAACTTCTTTTAATTCTGCAAGGCTGAATCCCTTTCCCTTTCTAAACCTTCCAGTATGTCCTTTAACTATTGGCCTTAACATCACAAAATTTTAAAATGCTTTAAATAAAAATAATTAGCCCGAAAGGGCTGTGATGATACGACGGTCATCCAACGGCTAATGAGGAATATCTAATCCGTTGAAAAATGAAAGATTCACCCTTGTCTAAAGCCGGATGAGGATGACGCTCCGCACTGATTTTTAAGAATTATTTCTACCTTTATTTTGATGAAAAAGGTAGTGGAGTTGCTTAAAGAGATAAGAAAGGATGTTAAAGAAATTAAAAGAGAGGTCGTTGGAAGTAAAGTTTACGATCCTATAAAAACTTTTAAGAAATTTATCCCAGGATTTATAGGCTGGCTAATAGGAATAGCTATTTCCTTTCTTTTTGGTCACGAAAGTATAATAATCCCTTCTACTATCATCCTATCCTATCCTATCTTGTTACTAACTTCCTTAAACACTATTTAATACCAAGAATTCGTGGGAAGAAAGTAAGAGTTAAAGATCTTGCTAGAGAGTTACAAGAAATCTTTGGGAAAGTGTGGTAATTACTTGCTCTCTTTTTCTTTTAGCTTATACTTCCTTACAAGCTCCTCGAATGTCTTGGAGGCCTTTTCGTACGAAGAAAATCCTTTTCTTGTAGTTTCTCCTTCGCATCTTACTTCTATCACATAATTTGGTACTTTAAAAATTCTGTAGAATTCTTTATCAAAATATAATGTTACTTCTATCTCTTTACCTTTATAGGAACCTTCTGCTACCTTCACTAAGTCTTTATGTTTCAAAACTTCAAAAAGAGTTTGAATTAAATAAGACTAGGTAAAAAAAGGATTTAAGGATAATTGGAGAAAATTTAAAAAATTTTATAAGAAGATTAAAATCACCTCAAAAATTAACTTTAGCGTACGTAAACAAACTTATACCTTATGATCTTTCCTTCTAAACCCCTAAATCCGCATTTTTTACAATGAAAACCTATGGTAAAGAAATCACCTTTCAAATTTCTAACTTTCACCGGATATAATTCGCTTCCGCATATTGGGCAGTTTTTGTTTTTAAAACCTCCTACGATTTTTAAACCCTTAATTTCGGCCAAAATTTTTCTAAGCCTGTTCTCGCTTAATCTAAACATTCTATCTTTTTTCAAAAGTTCTTCAAGAACTAAATCTTTTAATTCTTTCAGAGAGTTGACAGATAGCCTCCTCTTTAAAACGGTTTCAACAGCTTCTATAACATCTTCTTTTTTAGGTATCTTTTTCACAATTAGTTTTAAATTTTAGTTTATATGAGAAGTATTTGGAAGCCCGGGTGGCCGAACCAGGTTAAGGCGCCAGCCTGGAGTACGATGAAGAAATCGCCTACCAGAGGAAATGATGAGGAGGAGTACCTCAGAAAGCTGGTGGGCGTTAAGCCCTTCTGGGTTCAAATCCCAGCCCGGGCGT
>CAZGBT010000018.1:0-10370 GCA_964524025.1 uncultured archaeon
AACCATAATTCACTTAAACTTAACTTTTCTAGATTTATTAAAATGGTAGTGATAGTAGTAGACGTAGATGGCACGATTATTGATAGTTTAAGTTTTTATGATAGAGTTTGTACAATTTTGAATAAATTTTTGTTTGGGAAAGTTTATAATCAAAAGCCATCTGAATATTTTTCATCTGAATCTGGGGAGCTTTTTGCTTACTATCTACCAAAAAGGTTTATTGGTTTAACTTCGCGCTTTTTAGAAATTTCATTTCTTCTTTATTTGAAAACACCATTTGGAAAGAAATTAAGGAAACAACTGGAGAGAAGTAAGCAAATTTTAAGAAAACTCTCTAAGAAAGGCAACACAATTCTCATACTTTCATACGGAAGTAATTGGTATTTACAGAACCTTTTTGGAGACGAATTTCTTAAGATTGGTGGCATAAAAGATAAGCTTGCTTTTCTTAAAAGACTAAAGAAAGCAGCGTCACAAATTTATGTTGTAGACGATTGTGTTAGGGATTTAAAAGGAGCTAAAGAGGAAGGAATTGCGATTCCTATTGCAGTTAATAGGGAAATAGATGGCATAAGATGCATAAATTCGCTAGCTGAGTTAGAGCAGCTTATTTATGAAGTGAAATAGAATTTTAACAAAACAACTCAATATTATTTTGATGCCAGTCGAAAAATTTAGCGAAGCAATTTTTTGGGCAGAACAAGTTGCAAAAAAAGCTATAGAGAGAGCTAAAGAGGAAGGAATAGAAGTTATAACTTGTAGGTCAGGCCAAACTCCAAGCGGAGCTAAGCATATAGGGAATTTTAATGATAACGTTAGAAGCTACTTTGTTGCAAAACTTATTCAACAGATGGGTTATAAAGCAAGGCATGTACAAACTCATGACGACATGGACCCTTTAAGGAAAATTCCTGTAAGGATGCCCGATCTGGATGGAAGATGGCATGAACTGAGTAAGGAAGAAATAAAAAGATTATCTAAATTTGTTGGTTTTCCATTATGTAGAGTTCCAGACCCTTTTGGTTGTTGCAAAAGCTGGGCTGAACATTTCGAAAAAGTTTGGGAAGAGGGTTGCAAAATAGCTGGTATTAAAATGACTGAGTATTACAGGAATGAAGACTTGTATAGGGAAGGAAAATTTAACCCTTACATAGAGCTTGTTTTCGAGAGAATAGAAAAGGCTAGAGAAATAATCTTAGAACATCAAAGAACAAAAACAAAAGAATACGTACCTTTCTGGGTAATTTGCGAAAATTGTGGAAGAATAACGGGTAAAGTTGTGAGTTTCGATTTAGAAAGTAAAACAGTAGAATATGTATGTACAAACAGATCCTTAGCTGGAAAGTATAATACAGGTTGTTGCGGTTATAAAGGATGTGTTAGCTGGGAGAATGGAACTGGAAAACTAGATTGGCAGTTTGAGTGGCCAGCTCAAATGCACATGTTTAATACTATAGTTGAACCGTTTGGAAAAGACCATTATGAAGGCTCCTGGCCCATTTGTCAAAAAGTTATAACTTCAATCTACGATGGAAAACCGCCTATAGCTTTTGTATACGAAATGTTTTTAATCAACGGTAAAAAGATGTCAGCAAGGCATGGAAACGTTTTCACAGTTCAAGATATGGTAAGGATAATGGAGCCAGAAATATTCCTTTATTTTTATACCAAAAGACCTCTAAAACAAAGAGAAATTAATCTTAAGAATCTTGCATTAATTTTTGAATTTGAAAAAGCCGAAAGAATTTATTTTGGAGTAGAAAAAGCAAAGAACGAAAAAGAAGAGAGGAACGTAAGGATTGCTTATAAATTAGCCTGGGCGGATAGACCAATTCCTAAAAAAATTCCGGTTAGAATTCCTTATTTTCATGCTGCCATAATAGCGCAAGTAGTTAAGGATGTAGAAAAAGAGCAGGAAGTAGTCTTTAAACTCTTAAGAAAGACCGGCCATATAAAGGGAGAATTAAATGAAGAGGAAAAAAAGAGTGTAATAGAAAGGATAAAGAGGGCTAGGAATTGGGTGCTTTCTTACGGTCCTGAAAATTTAAGGTTTAAACCTTTAGAGAGGTTAAGCGAAGGAATTTTAAGCAAAATAGATGAAAAGATGAAAAAATGTATAGCAGATGTAAAAAATGCGTTAATGAGAAATGTTAGTAAAGAAGAGTTAGAAACGCTTCTATTTGACCTTCCAAGAAAATACGAAGTTCCTGTTAAAAAATTCTTCCAAACCTTTTATGAAATTCTATTAGGCAAGAAGGAAGGGCCTAGATTAGCATTGCTTTTAATTTCCTTAAGAGATTTTGCTATAAAAAGGCTTGAGGAAATAGAAAAACTTTTATAATTTTTTTAAGTCTTTAAAGGAATTTTGCAATATGACATCTTTTCAGAAAAGATTGGCAGCAAAGATTTTGGGAGTCGGAGTTTCTAGAATTTGGTTAGACCCTACAAAGCAAGATGAGATAAAAAAAGCTATTACAAGAGCCGATATTAAAAAGCTTATAGAGAAGGGCTACATAAAGGCTTTACCTACCAAGATAAAAAAGCCAAAACAAAAAAAGAAAAAGAAAAGAGGACCTGGAAGTAGGAAAGGAGGTACATACTCAATTATTTCAAGAAAGGAGAGGTGGATTCTAACTGTAAGACCTTTAAGAAGGTATGCAAAAGAATTGCTTGAAAAAGGCCTTATAACTAAACAAGTTTATAAGAAAATTTATAGGTTAATAAAAGGTGGTATGTTTAGGAGCAGAGCACACTTGAGGATTTATCTTAGGCAAAGAGGTCTATTGAGGCAATCCAAATGATTATTCAAACAATTGTTTAGCCAAAAATTTTAACCCTTCCTCTATTTTGTATTTAACGTTCTTCGAGAAGACAATTGGTTTTGTCGTTCTAACCCTTCTTAATTTAGATCTTATATCATTAGTCAGCGAATAAAACATAATCCTAGCTAAGACCCCAAGCATATTATTCTCATAATACTCTTCTAACTCTTCTGGAGATAGGATGTAGATTGAAGCTAATTCTTTTTTGTAAGGAGTTGCGTATGGAATTTCTCTTATTTTTAATTCAGCCTTTAAGGAACCATCCAAAAGCATCGTTATGGTAATGCTAACAGGGAATTCATCTTTTATTAACGCATGATAACCCTTTAGAATTTTTATCGAAGTTGCCATAATTAATGCTATTTTTTAAACATTTTTTTGTTAATTTAGCAAAAATTTGTAAGAGCTAATTATCCTTTACACTTTTATTTATCACTTCAGAAAATGACAATATTGTTATAGGTGAATAGTATGAAGATATCGCCAACCTTCAAGATGCCGTTAAAGAGGAGAAGACTGGGAAAAACTAATTACAGGAAAAGGTTAAAATTGTTGCTCTCAGGTAAGCCACGCCTAATAATCAGAAAAAGTTTACGCTATATTACAGCCCAAATAGCTGAGTTTGACCCAAAAGGAGATAGAATAATAGTTGCTGCAACTAGTAAGGAATTGAAAAAATTTGGATGGAAATTTGCTTGTGATAATACACCAGCTGCCTATTTAACTGGATTGCTTATAGGTAAAAAGGCTTTAGAAAAGGGGATAAAGGAGGCTGTTCTAGATATGGGTTTGCATAGACCAACAAAGGGTTGCAGAATTTTTGCGGCTTTAAAAGGAGCTATAGATGCTGGTCTAAAGATTCCTGCAGGAAAAGATATATTTCCTAGCGAGGATAGGATAAAAGGAATTCATATAGCAAAATATCTCGAAAAATTTAAGGATATGCCTCAAGTATTTGAAGAGGTAAAAAGAAAAATTTTAGGTGATGAAGGTGGAAGAAGAGAAGAAGGAGGTTAGCGAAGAAGAGAAAGAAACAGAAACTGAAGAAGCTGTAGAGGAAAAGACTTTAGCAGAGCAGATATTGGAGAAATGGGTTCCTAGAACTGAGCTTGGTAGGAAAGTAGTTGCTGGGGAAATTACCGATATAAATCAAATATTGGATAAGGGCCTTCAGATTAAGGAACCTGAAATAGTCGATTTGTTGTTGCCAGATTTAAAGCACGAGTTAATACTTATAGGAGGGAGAACAGGCAAGGGTGGTGGTTGCCAAAGGATTCCTATAAGGGTTACTGCAAAAGTTACAAAATCTGGTAAAAGATTTCGCTATGGAGCTTTTGTAGTAGTTGGTAACGAAGACGGAATAGTTGGTATAGGGATGGCAAAAGCGAAGGAACCTAGGTTAGCCATAGAAAAGGCTTTGAGAAAAGCGAAAATGAATTTAATCAAAGTTAAAAGAGGTTGCGGTAGTTGGGAATGTAGCTGCGGAGAACCGCATTCAATTCCTTACAAAACTGAAGGAAAGTGTGGAAGCGTAAGGGTTATCTTGATGCCAGCTCCTAAAGGAGTTGGCTTGGTATGCGACGATGAATCAAAAAAATTGTTCAGATTGGCTGGAATTAAAGATATTTGGGTTAAAACTTTTGGAGCCACCTATACAAGATTTAGCCTAATAAGGGCTATGTTCAATGCGCTTAAAAACCTCTATCTTTATGATAGAGGATAACATGTATGCTGTAATAAGGATTAGAGGAAAGGTTGGTGTTAGGAAGAAAATAGAAGATACGCTTAAAATGCTTAGGTTAAAATCCGTAAATAATTGTGTTGTGATACCAGAGAGCCCGAGCTATAAAGGGATGCTATCCGTCGTTAAAGATTATGTTACTTGGGGAGAAATAAAAAAAGAAGTTTTAGTAGAGCTTCTTAAGAGAAGGTTAAGGTTAAAGGGTAATAAAAGAGTTGATGAAAAAATTTTGAAAGAGGTTACTGGTTACGATACATTCGAAAAATTTGCTGAAGATCTTATGAGTGGAAAGATAAAACTTAAGGATTTTGAAAAGTTGGAACCTGTCTTTAGGTTGCACCCACCTTCAGGAGGTTTTAAATCTATAAAGCAGCATTATCCAAAAGGTGATTTGGGTTATAGAGGAGAAGCTATAAATGAATTGTTACTAAGGATGATATAATGGTTGTAAGGAGGAGGAAGAAAAAGCCAAAAAAGTATAGAGGACACAGAACCTATGGTTATGGAAAGCATAAAAGAGCTAGAGGAGCTGGTTGTAGGGGTGGAAGAGGAAAAGCTGGAATGCATAAGCATAAATGGACTTATACAGTAAAATACGAGCCAGACCATTTCGGAAAAGAAGGTTTTAGACCTCCCTTAAGAAAGGTTAAAAGAACTATAAATCTAGAAGAAATAGAAAGGAATTTGGAGGTCTGGCTTGAGAAGGGTTTTGCTAGAAGGGAAAACGGAAAGATAAGGGTTAATCTTACTGAATTAGGTTATGATAAGGTTTTGGGAAAGGGTAAATTAAATACTGCATTAATAATAGAAGCTAAAGAATTTAGCAAGAAAGCTATAGAGAAAATAGAAAAAGCTGGTGGGCAGGTTTTAAAACATGAAAGTTGAGGATGTAATTTCAAAAATAATTAGGTTTATTCCTACTGTTGAAAGGCCTAAATACAGACAACCTTTCAAGGTAAGGTTAAAGTGGACTTTAACCGTTTTACTTCTCTATCTTTTCCTTGCTTTTATCCCAATTTATGGGGTAGAACCAGCAACTTATGAGCAATTCAGGTTTTTCGAAATGATTTTGGGTTCTAGGTTTGGAAGTTTAATAACTCTAGGAATAGGTCCAATAGTTACAGCCGGTATAATTTTACAATTGTTAGTTGGATCTAAAGTAATAGATTGGGATTTGACTAAGCCAGAAGATAGGAAGAAATTTGAAGCTTGGGATAAACTTTTAGCAGTTATATTCTGTTTTGTAGAAGGTTTTGCCTACGTTTTTACTAATGCAATACCTGCTGTTGGCTTTAACAAAATTTTAGCGGGCCTTCAGCTTGCTATTGGAGGTTTGCTCGTAATTTTATTGGATGATATAGTAAGTAAGTGGGGAATTGGGTCTGGTGTAAGCTTGTTTATAGCTGCAGGAGTTTGTAACCAAATTTTTATTCGATTATTCTCACCATTTCCAGTAACTTGCAGGGCTTTCCAGTTTGAAGCCTGCATACCTTCCAAACTTAATCCTCCTGCAGGCTTAATTTGGAATTTATTTTCTTTTGAAACATTTCATGATTTAGCAATAAATTTGATTCCGATAATTTCTACCATACTAGTTTTTCTTTTAGTAGTTTTTCTACAAGGTGTCGCTGTTCAGATTCCTTTAATGTTTGCTGGATTAAGAGGATTTGGAAGACCATGGTTTCTAAAATTGCTTTATACTAGCAACATTCCAGTCATACTGGCTGCAGCACTTTTAGCTAATCTACAATTGCTGGGGAGAATTGGATTAAAAAGTTATGGTGATATAAGCTGTAGCTTTTTGGCTTGCTACGATAGGAATGGCAGAATAATGGGGGGTCCTTTGTTTTATCTCTCCTCTCCGAGAAATTTCTTAAGGGATGCATTTTTAGGTAATATAACTGCTAAAGATGTTATTAGAGCGATTACCTACATAACTTATCTTATTATAATGTGCACAATCTTTTCAGTTTTCTGGGTAAATACTTCTGGAATGGATCCAAAATCTGTTGCTGAGCAATTAGTTGCTATGGGTTTACACATACCAGGTTTTAGGAGGAGCGAAAAAGTTGTTAGCTCAGTTTTAGAGAGGTATATACCCAAATTGGCGGTTTTAGGAGGTATTTTTATCGGATTGCTAGCGGGAATAGCAGATTTGTTAGGAGCTATAGGGACTGGGACAGGTATCTTACTTACAGTTATGATACTTTACAATTATTACGAAATGTTGAAAACCGAAAGGAAAGAAGAATTGCCAGGATTTGTTAAAAAAATAATAGGCGAATAAAATGTTTTGGATAATAAATAAAGCATTAGATTTTGTTTTTTCTCCAATCCTATCCTTAAAACCGATTTATTCTCTTTCCATTATTTCTTTTTTGGTAACATTTCTGATCTTATTGCTTAACAGAATATTTTTGAGAAAAGGTTTGAGCGATCAGATTAAGAAGGAGATAGAAAAGTTGAAAGAGGAAATGCTAAAATTGCAAAAGGAAAAGAAGTATGAGAAGACAGAAGAGTTGTTTGAAAAGAGTAAGAAATTGAATCTAATCTTGCTTAAACAGACTCTAAAAAGCATGATAATATCTTCTTTAGTTTTTATCCTATTCTTTCCTTGGATCAAAAATAGGTTTAGTGGTTATGGTACTTTAATAAAATTACCTTTTAAGCTTCCTTTTATAGGAGAAGGTTTTAATTGGCTGCATTGGTACATAATAATATCATTTATAACAGGTTTAATACTAAAAAAGATATTTGAGTAGTATGACTAGAGTGCCAAAATGTGCGATATGCAAAAAACCTCTTCATGGAATTCCTAAACAATTTCCTAGGATTATTAGGAAATTGGCAAAAAGCGAAAAAAGAGTTTCGAGACCTTATGGCGGTTATCTTTGCTCGAAATGCATGAGAAGGATTTTGATTAAGCGAATAAGAGAGAAATTTGGGATTTAAATTTTTAAGGTTTGCATAGGAATTAGTTTTTATGACAATAGAAGTCGGAAGAGTTTGCGTAAAAATAGCAGGAAGAGAGGCAGGAAGGTATTGTGTCGTTGTTAAGAGAATAGATGAAAATTTTGTTTTGATAACAGGACCTAAACCTTTGACTGGAGTTAAGAGAAGAAGGTGCAATATAAGGCATTTGGAGCCAACTCCTTATAAGCTTGAAATAAAGGAAGACGCCTCGGATAGAGAAATTATTTCAGCGTATGAAAAGGCAAACCTAATAAAAAAGCTTGAGTTGAAAAAACCTTCAGAAGCTGAGTTAAAAGAAGCTGAGAAAAAGGTTAAAGAAAAAGAGAAAAAAGAAAAAGAAGCGAAAAAAGAGAAGAAGAGTAAAGGAAAGTGAAGTTTAAGCCGACTTTTAAGATCATAATTGTTTGGTATTTTCTAACGAACCTCTTCTTTTTCGTTGTAGACTTGCTTTATAATTGTTTTCGTGGAATTTGTAAGCCGATTAACGAAATCCTAAAACTTTTCATGTCAATTCTAAATCCATTTTCCATAATAGCAAGGATTACATACCAAATCAAATCTGCAGATTTAGCAGGTTTTTCTTTTTCACTCCTTCTAATTTTCGGCTCTTTTCTTATCTGTTTAATTTTTGAGTTTGGAAGTTATTTTAAGAAATATGTGGTACATAAGAGAGGAAGAAGAACCAGACGAAAGATTTGGAAAAAGACCAGAAGATAGGACTATAGAGGAAGCTATAAACAATTCTGTAATAATAGTGGATAAGAATGCCGGGCCTACAAGCCATCAGGTTACCGCCTGGATAAGGGAGCTTTTTAAGGTTAAAAAAGCTGGGCATGCAGGAACTTTGGACCCAAAAGTTACTGGTGTTTTACCGGTAGCTTTAGGAAATGCAGTAAAAGCTATGCCGGTTTTGATGGGATTGGATAAGGAATATGTTGGTATAATGCATTTGCACAAAGATGTCGATTTAGAAGTTTTGAGAAAAGCTATAGCTGAGAAGTTTGTTGGTGAAATAATCCAAATTCCTCCCAAAAAATCTGCTGTCGCTAGAAGACCTAGGAAAAGGAAAATCTATTTTTTTGATTTGTTGGAGAAGGAAGGAAGAGATGTTTTGTTTCATGTAAAATGTCAGGCAGGTACTTATATAAGGAAATTAGTTTGGGATTTGGGAAAGTATTTAGGAATAGGAGCTCATATGACCGAGTTAAGAAGAATTAAGGTAGGGGATTTTGATGAAGAAAAATCTCATTCTTTGGTTGAGATAAGAGATGCTTATGAATTCTGGAAGGAAAATGGAGATGAAAGTTTGCTAAGAAAGATTTTAATTCCAGTTGAATATGCAATAGATCATGTAAAGAAAGTTTTTGTGAAAGATTCAGCTATTCACAACATAGCTAACGGAGCTCCTGTTTATGTAGGAGGAATAGTAAGGATTCAGAAGGGCATAATACCTGGAGAGACAGTTGCTATTTTCAGTTTAAAGAATGAGTTGGTAGCTTTAGGAATTGCAAAGATGAGCAGCGAAGATATGCTTAAGAGAAAGAGAGGGTTGGCTATAAGAACTGATAGAGTATTTATAAGTAAGGATGTTTACCCAAAATTTGAATAAAGTTTGGCAGTTTTTCTCTTATTTTGGAGATTTTGCTTACTGGTTAGGTTTTTACATATCTTTTTTCATAATATATCCGCTTTTAGACAGAGCTGATAGGAAAAAAGTTAGATGGATATTGGAATTTTTGGGGCCTGTGGTTATTTTTTGTTACGCATTAGTTCAATTACTAAAACTTTACTTTAAAATTCCAAGACCTTGCTTTGGGGAGCCTTTCTGTCCTTCTTCTTATTCCTTTCCTAGCGGACATTCAGCAATTGCTTTTACCTGGTTCTCAGTTGTTATTTTTTACTTAAGAAAGAGGATTTACTGGCTTTTGCTTGCAATTCCAATACTAGTTTCTATTTCTAGGATAATGCTCGGTGTCCATACTTTTTATGACGTGTTTTTCGGAAGCCTTTTAGGGATTTTTGTAGGTGCAGTACTTACCTATTTTTACAAAAACTCTTCAAAAATTTTCAAGCAATTAGAAAAGCATAAGTTTTTAGTAAGAAAGCTTATTCACATTTTCGGCTTGGTTTTTTTACTTATTTACTTCCTTTATGGAAAAAGCATCCTAGAGAAAATTCTTTTTGCTTCAATAATTTTTTACTTACTTATTGAAATGCTGAGGTTAAGAAAAATTAGAATTAGACTTTTTCATGATGCAATAGAATCTTGTGCGGAAAGGGAAGAAAAAATATTAGGATTTTTCTCCCCTCTCTTTTACATGGTAGGTCTTTTCCTTTCGCTTCTATTTTTTCCAGAAAAGGTTTTCTTAATAGCTTCTGTTTCTTTAATAGTTGGGGATTTCTTTTCTGGTTTTATAGGAAAAGAACTGGGAAGGATAAAACTTCCTTATAATAAGAAAAAAAGTTTGGAAGGTTTTCTATCCTTCTTTCTTTCAACTTTTCTCGCTTATTGTACTTTCCTTAGCTTAAAAGAAAGTGTAGTTTTTGCCCTAATTTTCTCCTTTCTAGAATCTTTCCTTAACGAAGCGGATAACTTTATACTTCCAATCTCATCCTCTTTACTTTCATATCTTTATTTCCTAATTTTCTAATATGGCATTGCCTAAAGAGCTTTTAGAAGTATTGGCTTGTCCGAAATGTAAGGGTAAGTTAGTAGAAAAGGGTATGTTCTTAATTTGTAAGAAATGTAAGATTGCCTATCCAGTTTTAGACGGAGACGTTCCTGATTTTTTGCTTGAAGATGCATGGCCTTTAGAAAAAGCGAGAAGGAGTAA
>CAZGBT010000019.1:0-9296 GCA_964524025.1 uncultured archaeon
TAGTAATTCCTTTTACTGGTAAGTTCATCTTAGTCGAAAATAAAATTTTTTGCTCAGATTTCTTACCTTTTTGCTATTTGTGTTTTTCTTCTTAAAAAGAGAGTGAAAGGATTTTAGTTTTAAAAAGTTTACTATTAACTAGTAATTAATGAAAAGGCCCAAGTTTAAAAAAATCATCGAAAATCGCGGTTACAGATTTACATACAGATTGCTAGCGGATTTTCCAGTAAGGTCAACCTTACCTCAAGAATCGCACTATAGTGATTTATTTTATGAAATTTCGGATCAAAACTATTTTTCTAAGGTATACATTCCCGGAGATATGTGGTTTTTGCAAACCGGAGATCTAAAATTTAACGAATATATGATGAAAGATGGAGGAAGAAGCGGAATATTGTTAACAGAAGAAGGAGGAGAACCTATAACTGTTAGAATAAGAGGGAGGGAAAGAATTATTAACGTTAAAGGAGTTGGTTCTGAAGATCTTCATAATCCTCATCACCTCCAACTTGGGGGTAGAGGGAGAAAAGAGAAGTCCGTTAAAGATAATTTGCCATGGTGGGCAGGTGGTTTGTCTGCGTCGGATTGGAATCCTTTACCAGAACCTATAGAACAAAGATTATGCTTAATCGCGCAGGGTATATTGGGAGAAAGACCGAAAGTAGGGCCTTCTTATCCAAGAGTTGCTGTAGCTCAAGAACATAGAGGTTTTGGCAGACCTGAAGGTGCTCAATCTTTTAAACTTGCTTTGCATGAATTAAGACTCATGGAACTTTCGGAGTGGAAGGGAGATAATTTAGTTTTAGAAGGAACTTCAGGTTTATTTTACATAACTCCAGTTATTGTCATCCATAGATACCCGAAGGAATTCGAGGAATTAGCTGTCCAGTTAATGTCGATACCACTGGAAGATTTAGGTAGAGAGTTCCTCAAAGAGGCTGGCGGTTTATGGCAAGTTATAAGAACACCGCATCACTTTGTGAGATACGAAATGCCTCAATATTATAGTACTAACCTTCCTTATTGTCCACTTGAAGAATGGTTATTTCCTACAAGAAAGTGGATTTATGAAAATGTTTGTGATAACGACGAGAGAAAAGCTAGGAGGATGGCTGAAAATTTTGTACGAGGAGCTGCAAGAAGCGCGTTTCTTCCTCTCATTTCTCTAAGCAAAACAGGCTTTTGGTATCTTAGTCAAACGACACCAATCGTGGACATAACTTTTAGTCCGTATGGATGGGAATTTATGGATTTAGAAGGAATAGGTTATTGGGCTATTCCAGATGAATGTTTAGATGACAACGAAGCAATAAAAAATTTGTTAAAAGAAGCTGTTAATGAAAGTTCTGCACCACCTCCTTATTTTTATCATCACATTTTTTCATTGGGGTTACATCCGGATGAAACTAGAGAGTTTATCCGCAAAGTTCTTTACCGTGAACCATGGGTGAGAGATGTAGAAGTCGAAAAGTATGTAATTGTTGAAGGTGAAAAGAAAGGCATAAAATTAAGGTTAAAACTTTTTTATTGAGTTTAGGGTAAAATATTGCAAAAGTTAAAAACTAAAATTTCATCAAGCTATCAACTAACCTTTTTGTGGCTTCCTCTTCCTCTTTAGTAGCTGGCTTTATTATTTCGCTTACAATCCTTTCTATAGCCTTTCTTTTCTCCGCTTCCCCAATTTCTACTATCCTTTTAAAGGGTTCGCTCAATTTTCCTGTAGTTTTCTTAATTTCTTTCAGTTCTTTTATAAGTTCAACTAAAGCACACCATAGCTGAGCAACTTTAACGTCATCTGCTCTTAAATAAGCATACTCATATTTTTTAATTCTTTCAAGCATTTCTCCTAAAGTTTCCTGCTCTTCTATCGGTAAAAGTTGCTTCCAATCTATTTTTGCCATGTTTATTCTTCCACAATAAATTTTAAATACTTAATGGTAGTTACATGGTATTTAGAAGGTTTTGTAGATTTAAGTCTAAAAATTTAATTGATGATAATCTGTGCAACAGCAGACATCCATAGTCCTTTATTTTACGATTTATTCGTTTCTGCTATAGAAAACCTGAAAGTTAAACCAGATTTGTTCTTGCTAGCTGGTGATATGATAGAAAGAGGGGATGTAAAAGAATTTGAAAAAGTTTGGAACGCAATGTTCGGCAAAATAGATTGTCCCATAGTTGCTTGTTTTGGAAATAATGAGTTCGATGAAATAAGGGATTTTTTAAAGCAAAAATATCCAAAAATAAGGTTCTTAGACGATCAAAGCATTGAATTAGAAATTAAGGGTTTAAGAGTGGGTATTTTTGGTTCTACAGGAAGCTTGGATGAGCCAACTTCTTGGCAAAAAAGGAATATCCCTAACATTGAGATGATTTATGAGAGAAGGAGGATTTTAGCCGAAAAACATCTAGAAAGAATGAGAGCGGATTTCAAAATTCTTTTGCTCCATTATGCACCAACTTATAAAACTTTAGAAGGGGAAAACCCAAGAATTTTCAAAAATTTGGGCTCGATAGTTTTTGAAAACGTCATCTTAAAGCAAAAGCCAAATTTAGTTATCCATGGCCATTCGCATAGAGGTAAGAAAATTGCTTGGGTTGATAAAGTTCCTGTTTACAACGTTGCCCTACCAGTTTGGAAGGAAATAGTTGTTATAGATACGGAAAGGGATCTTAAGCCAGGTTTAGCCAGGTTTGTGTAAATTTAGCCCTGCCCCGTTCGCCTGCTTCATAGTTAGCTTCGCTATCTCTGCAGAGGCCGGCTCAGGGCAGGGCAATTAAAATTAGAGTTTAAGTTTTTTTAGCTGGATATAACGATGTTATAAAAATTACTATTAAGTAGAAAATATATTTTGAAAATTTTTGTTAAAGAAATGTTTTTAAAAGTTAATTTTTAATCAGAATTGTGACAAAATGAGAAAACCACTTGAGTTTGATATTTACAGAAAAGAAATTGGGGAAGAATTTGAAGAATATGAAAAAAGAATGGAAAGAAGCTTAGAAGAAACTTCTACCCAATTTTCAGAGAGAATACCTAAATATTCGGCTACTATTGTAAAAGAGTTAAAGGAAGAAGTAGAAAGGATAAAAAGCGAGCCAGTTTTTAAGAAAATGGTTGAGTTGCAGAGTGATGATGTAAACCAAATAAGAAAAATTACTGGAGAGATTATAGGAAGTATAAGCGAAAGGGTTTTGTTTTTAAAGAATAGGATAGAGGAAGTTAAAAGGGCTATAGAAGAGAGAAAAGCTTTGCATGAAAAGCTTGTTAGGGAAATAGAAGCTGATATAAGGGATAAGCTCGCTATGATAGCTGAAATCGGTGATAAAGATAAAATAAGGCATTTAAAGCTCGATATTTCCCTGCTAAGGATGGAAAAAAGGAAAGAGGAGCTTAATTTTTGGAGAGATATTAATAACCTAAGGAGGGAGCTTATAGAACTTACTGAAATGTACATAAACGAAAAGAAGTTGGCAGAATTAATAAGCAGCTTGGGTGATGGAAGTGGATGAAATAATAGAAGAAATAAAAAGGTTTGTCCCAATTTTAGGAAGGAATATCAGCTTAAAGCTTAGTATAGCTTATTTGCTGCAAGATGAAAGCGGAAGGAAGAGGATAAGAGAAATAGTTGATGCTTTAAAAGCTATTGTATTGCCTGATGAAAGTTTAAGTAATGGTATCTTAATGGAACCACCACCTCAAGAGATCTCTTCTAAAGGAAAGATTTTGCTCGGAAGAGTAGTTTATGGAAAGAGAGAATTGTATCCTTTTTTTATAGACGAAAAAGATTTGCTTATGCACATAGGAATTTTTGGATCTTCTGGTTCTGGAAAAACGAATTTGGTTCAGTGGCTTGTATGGCAATTAGCTAAAAGAAACATTCCAGTTCTGATTTTTGATTTTTCAAAAAGAAATTATAGAGACTTAATAAGGATTAGAGAACTTAAGGATAAAATTAGGATTTTTACTGTAGGAAGGGAAGTTTGTCCTTACAGATTCAACCCTTTAGTACCACCTGATGGAGTTTCCATAGCTCAATGGGCAAAAGAATTTTCGGAAGTTTTCGATGACGCTTATTTACTCTTTGGAGGCGGTAGACATATAATTTTAAAGGCCTTGGACGAAATTTACAAGAAATATAAACCACCAACTCTTTTTGATTTAAAGCAATGGTTGGAAGAATATGCAGAAAAAAAGTTATCTGCAAGAGAAAGAAATTGGGTTGCAACTGCTTTAAGACCTTTACAATCTTTATGCTTTAGGGATACTGGAAAAGTATTCAATTGCAAAATTGGAATTAAACCTAGCGAATTGCTTAAAGGAATTACTATAATGGAATTAGATGGCTTATCTACTAATGACAAAACATTTTTCATTGAAATAATACTTCAATGGTTAAGAGATTGGTTGATAGTAGAGGGTAATAGAGAGAATTTAATAGGAACTATAGTTATAGAAGAGGCTCATTATATTTTGAATAGGGAAAAAGGAAAAAAGCTTGGTTTAGAAACTGTTATGGATTTAGTTTTTAGGGAGATAAGAGAACTTGGTATAGGGATAATTTATACAGATCAGCATCCTAGCCTAGTAAGCTATCCAGCTTTAGGAAATACAAATACTCATATTTATATGAATTTAGGCTTAGATACAAAACAGACTTCCGATATAGAAGATGCAGCTAGCATGCTAGGTTTGAAAAAAGAAGAGGAAATCGACTATTTAAGAAGGTTACCAATAGGTTATGGTTTTATCCTTTCTAGAAAATCAAAATTTCCAAAACCTTTCGTTTTAAAATTCCCTTTAGTTCCTGTAAAAAGAGGGGTTGTTAAAGACGAGGAAATAAAAGTAGAAAGGAAGGAGGAAATAAAAATAGATAAAATTAGTAAAGTAAGGCTCGATGAGGTTTCCTTTAACATTTTAAAAGCTATATTCGAAGGAGAAGCTGTATTTACATCTGAAATCTATAGAAGGCTTAGAATTTCCTGTAGGAATTTTAAAAAATGCTCAGAAAGATTGATAAAAGCTGGTTTGGTCAAGAGAAAGGAAATAAGGAGGAATAAGAAGAAAGCATTCATTTATTTCTTAACAGAAGAAGGTTTATTCATGGCTTCTAGGAAATTTAAAAGAGAAGATTTTTATGGAGACCTTAATTTCTTAAGAGAAAAATCAATCCAATATTTTAAAGATGGTGGCTGGCAAATTATAGAAGATAATGACAATTTTGTTAGGATAGAAAGGAATTTTGAAGAGAAAATTGTTTGGCTTGTCGATAGCGATAAAAATGCAGAACTAATAGCTAAAAAAATACTGGAAAATTGTGATAGGGATAATTGCGTAATCTTCTTGAATGAAAGGCAATTAAGAAGGTTTTTATCGAATTTGGCTATGGAATGTGAAAGGTTAGATTTAAGTTTAAAATTAGATTGTAGGGTAATTAATAAGATAGGAGAGGGAATAGAGATTGAATTTATAGAAAATGGATAGGGTAAAAATAATAAAAACAAAACTTTTCGCAGTAGAAATTTTGAGGCTTTTTAAGGAAGAGTATCCTTATGAAAGGCTTTCTTCCTTCTTAAATTTACCAATCCCAGTATTAAGCCGCTATGTTAACGGTAAAGTACTGCCTAGTTTAAAAAGAGCTAAGGAAATAATAAAACTTTTTAAAGAAACCTACCTTAAGGATTTGATTTTAAGGAAGATAAGCTGGGACGAAACAGGAGCTATGGATCACACTCCAATACTTTTTGATATAAATTTGCTAGATAAAATAGCAAAAGTTGGGGTTCAGGAATTTATAGATAAAAGAATTGACAAAATTTTAACTTTAGAGACAGATGGCATACCCTTAGCAGTTTTGATGGGAAAAGAGTTAGGAGTTGATGTTGTTATAACTAAATATAGAAAAGAAATGGGAGTTAAGGAGTTTATAGATGTAAAACAAATAAGAGAAACTGGAATGTATACTTACGTTTTCGTGCCTAAAAATTCTATTAAAAGAGGTGAAAATATTTTGCTAGTTGACGATTTTTTAAGAGACGTTTATAACGTTGATTGCATGGTAGAAATTTGCAAAGTAGCTAAGGCTAATGTTGTAGGAATGTTCGTAATGTTTGCTATAGGTAAAAAAGCTTTAAATTATATGAAAAAATCGAGGTTTCCAATAAAAGCTTTGATGACATTTTCTTAATTGCCGCTATAGAAATGCTTTTTCATTTTAAATAAAAGCTATCTTTATGTTAGAGAAACTAGTCGGTAACACACCTTTAATAAGGCTAAAAAATAATCCTTCTGGTTCTATAAAAGATAGGATTGTTAAGGAAATTCTTGAGGATGCAGAAGCTCAAGGATTGGTAGAAAAAGGTGATACAATTATAGAAGCTACTTCTGGCAATACAGGAATTTCTCTAGCAACTTTTTGCGCTTCGAAAGGTTATAAAGCAAAGATACTTATGCCTAAAAACGTAACTGAAGAGAGGAAGAAAATTTTGAGGCTTTTAGGAGCAGAAATAATATTTACTAAAAGCGAGTATGAAGCTGTTGAAAAAGCAAAAAAATTAGCTAAAAAGGAAGGTTATTTTTATTTAAACCAATTCGGAAACCCGCTTAACGTTAAAGCTCACCATAAAACTGGAGAAGAAATATTAAAGCAATTGAAAGGAAAAGTAGATGTTTTTATTGCAGGAATTGGCACCGGAGGTACTATTACGGGCATAGCTGAAAAGCTGAAGGAATTTAATCCTAGAGCAAAAATAATTGGGGTAGAAGCTGTATTGCATAAAGAAATAGATGGCCTTGTAAATTTTAGTGATTCAGGTTTTAAACTACCTCTTTTAAGACTTGAATTAATAGATGAAATAATTAAGGTTAGTAGAGAGGATGCTATCAAAATGGCGAAAGAAATAGCTAGAAAGGAAGGTATTTTAGTAGGTATTAGCTCTGGAGCAACTTTATTGGCAGCTCTAAAAAAACTTAGAGAATTTAATGGAAAGAATGTAGTTGTTATGTTTGCTGATACGGGCTTAAGATACCTCTCAATTCTTAAGGATTAGATTTTCTGTTTTAGCAATAATTTAGTTAAATGAGAAAATTGAGTTAGCATGGTCGAACCCAAACTCGAGAATGTAATTTATTCAATTTGGATGATCCCGGAAGATAGTTTTAGAAGCTTTGCGTCAAAAATTATAGTTGAATTATCACAAAAGTATAAGCTAACACCTTTTAAGCCACATATAACGTTGATCGGTGTTAAGCCATGTGAAAATATTAAAGAGAAGTTTAAGAAGTTAGTTGAATTTATAGAAGCACCACTTAAGTTTACTCTTGGTGAAGTAGGATATGATAAACCACCATGGATGGCTCTTTACGTGAGAGTAATACCTTCTGCTAGTTTCCTCAAGTTAAGGAGAAAAGCTGAAAATTTGTTTAAAGTTTCTAGAAAATGGGAACCTCATTTAAGCTTCCTTTATGCAGAAGAGAATCAAATTCCAATTTTAGAAAGAAGGAGGCTTGCTAAAGAAATAGAAGAAGAATTGAAAGATAAGATTAATAGCGAATTTTGCATAGAAAGAATAGAATTATGGAAAACCTGGAAAGAAGTTTCGAGGTGGAAGCTCGTTAGGAGTAGCAGGATAGAATTTTTATAAAATCATACTTAAAAAGGTCAAAGTTGATTACATGCTCTAGAAAAGCTAGTTTTGTTTAAGTACTAATATCCAATTTTATTATTTCTATTTTCCTCAGCAACCAATCTTTTACATTTCTTTCTTTTAAGGAGTTAATAAGTTCCTGTTCTTCACCATAAAATTTTATTCCGAAATAAACGGGCGGTACGATATTACGAATTGCGAGAGCGTCTCTGGCAGCGGATTTTATTGCGCCCTCTTTTCCACGTAATTTTTGGAATTTCTTTACAACAGGAAGTGGCGCTCCATAGTAAACTCTACAATATTCTGGGTTAGAAAGGATTTCCCAAAGATAGAGGAAATCTTCTTTACCTAGCAAACAACCTTTTGAAGCATCCAGTATAAGATATTTTCTACCATAATATGCTTCGGTAATATAATGACCTTGCAACCTATCGCCTTTCCACTTACCAATTTCCCTTACCCTTACTTCAACATCTGGTTTATAGATCTTTATAAGTGTACAGAGAAATATAGCAGCTTCTCTACAAACACCAGGGAAAAATCCATATTGAAGAAAATGACTAAACATTCCTTTTATGGTTTGAGGATTTGAGTGTTTTGGCAAACTTGTATGACGAAAATGTTGATGGGCAAAATCCAGGAGCCTGAATAAATCGTACTCTTCTAAATCAGGATATTCGCATCTTAATTCATGTATCTCTGGCTGAGCTTCTTTTAGCATATATTCAATAGACCATCTTTTTAGCGGAGAAATCATAATTTTTAGTTACCAGTAATTTTAAAATCTTTACTACTAGCTAGTAAACCTCTACTTCAATTTCTTTTACCTTTAAAAAATCTCTATCTCCAGTAACGATTTTTCGGCATTTTTTAATGATTGCAGTTGCGATGTGTATGCAATCCAAAAACGAAAGTTCGCATTCTCGTTTCTTATAATACTTAGCTCTCAGCTTCCCAGCCATTATCGCAATTTCTTTGTCGACTTCTACAACTTTTAACTTTTCAAAAGTGTTGACGAATAGAAGAAAATCTTCTATAAATTCTCCCTTACCCTTTCTTAGTAAATGGAATATAACCTCTGTTAAAACTACACTCGAGATTACACAGCCTTCTTTTTTTGCCTCCATCAAATATTTCTTCGCTTTTTCGACCAGCTCCTTTTCGCCAGAGAAAATATCAAGCAGAACGTAGGTATCCAAGTATATCATTCTCTTCTGAACTCTTTAATATCTTTCCTTAAATTGCCAAGTTTAGCTTTTTTAGCTATGGTTAAGAGGAACTTTACAGGATCTTTGGGTTTAGGGATCAGAATAAGCTTTCTACCTACTTTTTTGATTATTAGCTTTTCACCCGGTTTAAGATTAAGTTCTTCCCTTAGTTCTTTAGGTATTACTATTTGCCCTTTTGGTGTTATTTTTAACTCTTTCATACTACTTATATTAAAAAAGTTTTACCATAAATACTTAAGTTTACTTTGTAAATTTTTGTTGGAAATTTAGATTTCAGGCCTTACAATTTATTAAAACATATATAATCAAGTAGAGAAAAATATTTATGTTATACGTATAACAAAATAATCGAATGAGCTACGTGTTAATTTTTGATATACCAAGAAGCATGGCTGTCGAAAGAGTTAGGATCAACAGAGAACT
>CAZGBT010000020.1:0-8506 GCA_964524025.1 uncultured archaeon
TATCCTTAAGTTTATTCTTTTAACCCAAACATGTTTAGTGGGATCTTTATTTTCTAAGTTTATGTAGATCGTTGCTTTTCCATCAGTAAGTGTTAAAGGCAAAACTTGCATTTTTATGTCGACAGGTCCTGCACCCATTTCTGCTCTAGGATGATTAAAATATCTAGCTGCAGTAAGTGTGCTTCCTCCAAAAAATTCATCAGCAAATCCTTTATTTACTCTGACTATTTCATCCTTATAATTTGCTGAATAAGAATAAGCCAAAAATAAATTTACATAAGCCTTTCCCGAAATTTTTCTCGTATCAACTTCTATAGGCAAATCGATTTCTTGACCTGGATAAATGCTACATTTATCATCATAAGAACATTTCTCAATATCTAACGGAATAAAAGTTTCTCCTGTACTTATCGAACCATTAAGCCAAAACTCAATTTTCTTAGTAATTTCTAGCGGCTTTACTATTATTTCTTTAGAGAAAAATCTTACAACTTGGTACTTATACTGAATCTCAATAGTTTCTTTGTCTAAAGCTTCTTCTGTAGGTTTTATGACACAAGTTAGCTCTTTCTCATAAGGTAATTTTAAATTTTCCTTCGCTTTACAGACTTTCGTTTTATCGTTAATAAAAATACAATTTTCAAAATCGCAAGGCTCTTCGATTTCTAAACCTTTATAGAGTATCAGTTTTAAATCTTCCTTCCTTATTGTTAGAGGAAATTCTCCATAATAATCAAATCTTATAAGAATGGGCTTGGGCTCTCCTTTAATAAAGTAATATCTTTCTCCTTTTATCACGGTAGGTTTTATTTCTAAAGTAGGAATTAGAGGACCGAAAATTTCCTTTTCGACAGGTTCCGGTTTTTCTCTTGGTGGAATTCCTCTAACCGATACAGGAACGTAAAATTTTCTGCTACCATTAATTTCATATCTTAAATACCCGTTCAATACGTAAGAATGAGTGAAATTGGTCTTAATCCTATTAAATTTAAAACTAAATTCTTCAAAATTTCCTGGATATATAGTAAACTCATACTCTTTACCATAAGGCCCTTGAACTTCCTTAAAATCGGTCGAAACTCCTTTATCAGCCAATTCTAGACCAGCCGTGTTAAATAAACTTAAATAAACCTTTACGCTTTCTTTCCCATTATTTCTAAATCTTAAATTAAGGTAAGGATTTTCGCCGCTCATTATTTCTTCTTTTTCTAATCCGTAAACCGAAATAACTTCTCTGTAAGTAGGTTTTTGAGGTTTTTTAGGACTTATTTGTAGCAGGAATTGTTCCTGATTTATACAACCGCTTAATAAAAGTAGAATTATTAGGAGTAAAAGAAATCTCTTCATACAATAAATATTTTATTGATGGGAGAAGAAAAAGAAGAAGTTAGGAAGAAAAAACTCGCGGAATTTTTAAAACTTCTTGCTGGAAAAGTAAAAGAAAAAAGAAAGCCTATGATGTATATAGAAACTTTTCTTTATTCAAGTGTTTTTACTTTCCTTTTGCTCAAACTCAAAATCTTAAAAATATTCTTTTACAACTTCCTACCAACTCTTATCTCTCTTTTAATTCCTATCGAAATCCCTCCAATCGCTTTTACAGCTTTCTTCTTCCTTTTCATGCTTTTAATAGTTTGGAATTTCGTCTCATCTTCCTATAAAAAAGAACAAGAAGAATTAAAATGGAGATTTGGTAATAGATTTGGAAGTTTTCTAGTTTTATCAGCACTTTTAGCTACTTCGCCAATGCTCTTAAACCTTATTTCCCCAATTTTCACAAAATTAATACCACCAGAGTTTAAACAAACGCTTAGCTTTATTATGAAAAGTCCTCACTGCATACTCAGCCCTACTCCGGAGTGTTTTCAATTAGAAGAAAAATCCAAAGAGGAAGTTAAAGTAGAAAGCTATGATGTCATAAAATTCGAGATAGAAAGGAAAAATTATTATACGCCTGGTATTCCTTACGTCTTTACGGTTAAAGTAAAGGGAATTTAAGTTTTCTAAACTAATTTTAAATTGATGAAAAGATTTTCACCTTTATTTTTACTCATCCCTCTAATACTTTTGGCAGGTTGTGCAGCTCCACCTTTCCACAGACCTTCTGGGGAAGAAGGAAGTGGAGGTGTTGTAACAGGTTTAGGAAGAGAGACTGGGGTTTCTATCCCAAAAATAAAAGTAAGCAAACTTATAGAGGGTGAAGAAGGTTATTTAACTGTTACAATAAGCAATATAGGCGAAGCAGAGGCTAAAAACGTAAAAGCTGAACTAATATTGCCAAGCGACTGGGAAATTCCAGAGCGTGTAATAGAAATAGGGACTTTAGAAGCTTCGCAACCAGCTTATAACAAACCTGGTGGCATCGCCCAAGCCTCGTGGACTTTTAAGGTACCGGAAAAGGTTGGAGACCAAAGTATTGAAATAAAATTGACTTATTCTTATGAAACTGAGGCAAAATTTTATGTTTCCGTTTACAGCCACGAACTTTATAAACTTAAACTTTATAAGAACGAACCAATAGAAGATAAGGCTGTGAATAAATCCTATGAACCTTCCAACGTCCCGATACAAGTAGAGGCTTATAGATTTGGTACCGATTTACCTTTTATTTACAAGAAGGATAGAACCAATGTTGGTACAATATTTATTAAACTCACAAATGTAGGAAAGGGTTTCCCATACTTAGCTAGTATTGGTGATATGAGCGTTTATGTAAAAGCAGATGTGAGAGGCGAAGTCTGCGTAAACAAGCCAGTCAAATTCACAGAAAATACAAAAGAGATCCAATGTAAGTTCACCATACCAGCTACAGACTATAAAGAAAAAATACCACTTAAGGTAGAACTTTCTTACAATTACTTAGTTAAAATTCCTTACACTCTAACCATATCGCCAAAACTAGAATAGGATTATATTTAAATTTTCCTACCTAAATAAATGTTACGAATAAAAGGTGAAAGGCATGGCAGAGGAAACTAAGGCTCAACAATCTGAAAACGTAGTATATGTAGGAAAGAAACCAACGATGAGCTATGTATTAGCAGTAATAACTCAATTTACCAACGGCCAAAAGGAAGTTCATGTAAAAGCTAGAGGAAAAGCTATAAGCAAAGCTGTTGATGTAGCCGAAATAGTTAGAAAGAGGTTCTTACAGGACGTAAAAATAAAGAACATAGAAATAGGAACTGAAGAAAGAGAGGCAGAAGGAGGCAGAAAAGTCAACGTATCAACCATAGATATTCTACTCTCTAAATAATCAGCAACTTTTCCTTTTTTATTTTTACTACCTTTCAAGAATAAACGATTTTCTATGAACAACTCTTTCTTTAATAACTTGAATTAACATTTCTGCTTTTTCCGCTATACCTACAGGGATTTCCGTTTCAAGATATTTTACAACTCTCTCTAATTTTCTTTCTTTTTCAGCATAAACTGTAAAAACTATTTCGCCTTTCTCAACTTTATCTCCAGGTTTTTTTCTCAAAACTATCCCAGCACCTTTATCTTTTGGGGCTCCTGCTAGCCTAGCTATTTGAGCCAATTTCCAATTATCCATCCAAATAACCAAGCCGCTATTTTTAGCTCTATATTCTAAATTAAACTTTCCTATCGGAATATCTTCAGGCTTAATTTTTGGATTCCCACCTTGCTCCTCTATTATTTGACGTAACTTCCTTTCTGCTTTTCCAGAAAGCCATGCTTTTTTTGCAAGCTCCCTACCATTCTTTTTACCGATTAAAGAAAGCAATATGCCTGCTATATCCAAGACTTTATCTACTTGATCCTTAACCAATTTTTTACGCATTATAATTTCTAAAGCCTCCCTTGCAGCTAAAGCCGGCCCTATGCAATAACCTATTGGAAATTCTCCATTAGTAATAGCACAATTTATTTTCATCCCTAAAATTCTACCCAGCTGGATAAAATCTTTAGCTAGATAATTTGCATCTCCTATGGTTTTTACTTTAGTCCCCCTTCCAGTCGGTATATCTATAACCACGTGAGTAGCCCCTACAGCCTTTTTCTTACTCATTATAGATGGGAAAAGTAAAGGGTCTATTTCTAGAGGATGCTCAACTTTTATGAAAATATCATCGGCAGGAGCTAAACCCAAAGAACCTCCCCACACAAGACAACCATTCGTTTTCCTAACAACTCTTTCCATTTCCTCAACTTCTAAAGAAACAGGCATTAGACATTCTGCTTTATCAGCAGTACCAGCTGGAGAGGTTATAGCTCTAGAAGATGTTTTTGGTATAGTAATACCTAGAGAAGCTATTATGGGGACTAATAAAATGGAAGTTTTATCCCCTAAAGTGCCTCCAATGCTATGCTTATCTGCAATTATCTTTTTCTTTAGTTTAAGAATTTTTCCTGTATTCACCATTGCGAGCGTTAGATTAGCTGCTTCTTCTAAAGTTAGTTTAAAATAATGTAAAGAAGTAACAAAGGCAGCTATTTCACTTTCCGTTAAATTACCTTCTACGGTATCTTTGACTATTTCGTAAAATTCTTTATAACCAAGCCTTCTGCCCCTTAGTCTTTCCCTAATAAAATGCAAAGAAGAAGGATATTTTGCTACTTCAACTTCTACCAAACAACCTTCCTTAGTTTTTAAACTTTTCCTCACTTCTTCTGTAAAACCTATCCAACCAACTTTAAGTATCTTTCTATTAGAAGTAACGTTAACTATGCAGGTCTTGCTTCTGTTTTTAAATTTAACTTTTACTCTAGCTGTACTTTTAATTCCTAATTCTTCACAATCAACCCTATTTAGCAAAACTACAGGTTTACCTGCTGAATCTATCCCTAGGTGTTTTACTTTAAGCTTCATTTTACAACACACCTACCATTCTCATATACGCATAATTTATTTGGCTTAGGAGAAATAACTTGAGGGCATAAAACTTTATACTTGGAACAATTAGGTTCTTTAAACTTCCTTATATCAACACACTCCCATTTTGCTCCAGCTTCTGGTGGACAGCAATTAGTAATCCTCCACTCGCAAATTTTTGCTTCTTTTTGCTTATAAAGGATTAAAAACAAAGCGAGTAAAAGCAAAGAAAATAAAATTATTTTTATCTTTTCCATTTTCTCAAAGCCTCTCTTAAAGCTTTATGAGTTTTTGCAAATTCTTTTAAAGGAATTCCTTGAATAGCTGCTTCTATAGCTTCTCTCATAGCTTTAGCTCCATAGAAAGTTCCGCTAGGATGGCCATGAATTCCACCTCCAGCTTGAATAATTATATCGATCCCCAACTTTGAAATAAGAGCTGGAACTCTAGCTGGATGTAAACCGCCAGAAGCTACTGGCATAACCTTTTTTAGACCATAAAATTCTCCCCTTAAAAATTCATTTATTCTTTCCGTTTCTTCACTTTCCATTTTACCTAAACCAGCAGTTCCTGTATGTAACTGATCAACACCTATTAATCTTAAAATTTTTGCTAAAACTAGCATAGAAATTCCATGATCCAATCTTGTAAAAGCAGCATGACCAGCTCGATGGGCATGAATTATCAAATCAAAATCTTGATTCCTTAAAGTTTGCAAAGCTGAAAAACCAACTGTTACAACATCTACCATTATGTACTTACCACCCTTTTCTAAAACTTCGTAAGCCCTTTTTATCATTAGATGAGTTTCTGCAGTAACGTTTATTAGATAACCTTTTTTCTCTCCAGTTTCCTTTTCAGCTTTTTCCAAAGCTTTTAAAGTTAATTCAAGCCTTTTCTCAAACTTGTTAAATCTTTGAGAAGCCAAATTTTCATCATCTTTAACCAAATCGCAACCACCAAGCCAAGCTTCATAAGCAACTTTTGCATGATCTTTCGGTTTTAAACCAATCTTTGGTTTTATTATAGTTCCGAGTAAAGGTCTTTTTCTAACTTTAAAATATTTCCTTATCCCTTTTATTCCAAATTTTGGACCTCTAAATTTTCTTACAAACTTTCTTGGAAATTCTATATCAAGAAGCTTAAGCTTTTTAACTATTTTCATTCCAAAAACATTGCCAGCGATGCTGCTCATTAAATTTGGTATGTTAGAGTCTTCGAACAAATCTAAAGGATAAGCTATTTTTACTAAATTCTTTCTAATCTCAAAAACTTTTGCAGCGAGCCTTTTTACATAAGGTCTTTCGGTTAAAACCTCTTCCCAGGTCCCTGTAGAACTTTCGGCAGCTATAGCACCAGCAGCCTTTTTTAAAGGTACTTTATTAGGTATTAAATAAAAAGTTGCTATTAAATCATTTGTTGGCTTATAACTCAAATCTATGTAATCCAAATATTTCATGATAAATATTTTAAAACATCCTTCTTCTTCAAGATTCCTATTTCAGTTATTAAAGCAGTTATATTTTCCCAAGGTGTTAAATCAAAAGCTGGATTCCTAATCTTTACTCCTTTAATTCTTTTCCATATTTCTTTTGAAGGTCTTTCTTCTATCTTCAATTTTTTCCTTCTATCAAATTTAAAAGTACTCCCAACTACATAAAAAGGCTTTTTATGAATTTTTGCCAAAACCGAAATTTGGTAAGTCCCAATTTTATTTATTATACCTTCTTTTCTTATGGCATCACAACCTACTATAACCATATCTATGTTATTTATGAAAAAGCCAACAGCTGAATCTAAAATTAAAGTTACTGGTATGTCTTCTTTAGCCAATTCTTTTGAAGTTTTTATCCCTTGATTTAATGGCTCCGTTTTTGTCGCATAAACTTCTTTTATTTTCCCCTTTCTCCATGCATACTTAATTAAAGAAAGTGCTTCAGAAGAATGGCAATGGGTTAAAACAACTGATTTTTTCTCAAAAATTTTCATTCCGATTTTTGCCAGCTTTAAATTAACTTCTTTTAATTCCTTAAGCAATCTAGCTATAGCTTCTTCCTTTCTTTCCATCAAAATTCTTCCAATACAATTGTGCAAAACTACTGCAGTAGGTCTAATCGATTCCAACAAAAAACAAATCCTTTCGAAATCTTTTCCAAAACCTTTTTTCCTCGCATAAGATTTTAGAAATTTTAAAGACTCGATTGCAATAGCTTTTGCACCCTGAATTTTAACTTCCTTTATTTCTTTAACCAATTTCTTAAGATTTTTCACATTCTAAATTTTAGTTTTTGAATTATTATTGTGGAATTTAAAAGTAATGAAGAAATGGTTGAATATTTGGTTGAGATGGGTTATATAAGAAGCGAAAGGGTAAAAGAGGCTTTTTTAAAAGTAGATAGAAAGGTTTTTGTACCGGCTGAATATAAAGATTCTGCCTATGTAGATTTTCCGATAAGAATCGGTGCTAATGCCACCATATCAGCTCCTCATATGGTTGCTATGATGACAGAATTGCTTAAAGTTGAAAAAGGTAACAAAATTTTAGAAATAGGGGCTGGATCTTGTTGGCAGGCCTGCATTTTAGGTTATTTAGTAGGTAAAGAAGGTTTGGTAATAACTGTAGAAATTGATAAGCAAGTTTATGAATTTGGAAAAAAGAATTTGGAAAAGATTGGGATGAAAAACGTAAGGATAATAAACGCAGATGGTTCTTGTGGCTATCCTGAATTTGCACCTTACGATAGAATACTTATAACTGCTGCCTGCCCTAAAAAAATTCCTAAAGAAATCGTTAAGCAATTAAGCGAAAATGGGAGGGTAGTAGCTCCTGTAGAGGAAAAATGTTTTGATCAATGGTTAGTAGTTGGAGAAAAAATTAATGGAAAGTTTAAAACAAGAAAAATTTGCTCAGTTTCTTTCGTAAGGCTAATAGGAAAGTGTGGTTTCAAATCTTATTGATGGGGCCGCCCGGATTTGAACCGGGGTCAGTGGCTTTCTTCTTTCATCTTTCAAACCTCCAAACTGGAGGCCACCGTCCTAGACCTGGCTAGACGACGGCCCCTCAAAAAATATATCGATTTATTTTTTTTATACTAATTATGCCAGTCGTAATAAAAAGGGATGGGAGAGAAGAAGAATTTATACCTGAAAAAATAGTTGTAAGTTGCTTAAAAGCAGGTGCAACTTTAGAAGTTGCAAGAAAAATAGCAAAAATAATAGAGGGTGAAGCTTTAAAAAAAGAGAAAATTAGTGCAAAGGAAATAACAAAATTGATTCTTGAATATTTAAAGAAGGAAAATGAGGAATGGTATAGGAATTGGATAGTTTTTGACAGGGCTGTAAAAAGAAGGGATACAGAAAAGGAAATGACTGAATGATAACTTTTCAAAAAATTTTATATCAGCTTATCCTACCTTTTGCCCTTTTTTACTTAATATTTTACGCTTTACTAAACAAATCTAAAATTTTTGGAGAACCAAAAGAAGTTAAGAAGATAAATGCTGCTGTTTCTTTTCTGCTTTCTTTACTTTCTTCACTAAGCATTTATTCGTTAAATTTAATGAACTACTTGACTGCAATAGGAGTTGGCATTGCCTTCTTCTCTTTTGTTGCATTATTTTTAATGGCTGGATGGAAAAAAGCTGGAGAAATTCTTGAAGAGAAAAAAGA
>CAZGBT010000021.1:0-8134 GCA_964524025.1 uncultured archaeon
AAAACTAAACTCAATTTCGTGACCCTCTTTCTACAAAAAGCAACAGATACCAAACTTCCTGCTATCCCTCCTATGAAATAGGCTATAAGCTCGAAGCTACCATGAGGAAAATAAGTTAGCATAGCTATAGGCAGACCTTTAAGACCGCCTAAAGCCTTTGCCGATAAACCTATTGCAGTAGCTAAAACGCTTGCATTCCAAGCTAGAATAAAAACTGCACCTGCTCCAAAGAGGAAGGAAAAAAGAAAAGTTATTAGAAGTACACCAAGGTTATTTATTAGTATCGAATAAAATGGCCCTAAACCAAGGAATTCTCCTCTTATTAACCTAATTTCGTTTATCTGATCTTCAAAAATTTTATAAACGGCCCATTCGGGAAGCATTATGAAAATTATAGAAAAGGAGAGAACCATACCAGCAAAATAGGCTATATAAGCTTTTATCAATGGCTTGTGGAATTCGAAAGACGAAAAAAATTCAATATCCTTAAACTTATGCTTAAGCCTTGCCTCTTCGTAAGAAGCTAAGCTAAGCATTAAAGGAATAGAAGCCATCGTAATCAGAAAAGTTGTCATTAATCCGACTGAATAAGGAAAAACTAAGAAACCTATTAGCAAGCAAATTGAAGCTATGAAACCCCCTGCTATAAAAGTCCAGAAAGGCCTTCTTATAGCATCTTTAACAGTAAGCAGTCTTTCTATAACCATCAATTAAAGTTTTTCTGGAAAAATTTTATTGATGAAAATTTCGAAAAAATGGATAAGCATAATCTTGTTATTAAGTTATTTTGGTTCACTTTTTGCTATAGGGAATTTTATTCCTACAGGAAGGTTTACGCTACCAGAAAAATCGATAATAAACTATGAAATAGATAACCAAACTAGAAAAATCCTTCTAAGCAGAGGCTATACTTTGGTAAAGCTTAAGTATAGTTATTTTTGCGATAATTGTTTTGGTATAAAAGATTATCTTGAAAGGAAAGCTTTTGAGAATAAGGATCAAATGCTTCTGCAAGAAATTTTAACTAATAATTCTTATGCGATAGTTGAAATAGAAAGTCCAAACGGCTATGAAAAACTTGAAGACCCAAGCATAGAGAAAATAAAGGAAGTTCTATGCGAATTAATGCTCAGAAAACCTTATGAATGCTTAATAGAAGAATTAGAATGATTTTAGGAATAGATTTAGCTGGCAGCGAAAAAAGGCCTACTGGAATTTGTGTTCTAAACGAAAAGATGGAAATAATAGAGGTAAAGACTTTGTTTAAAGATGAAGAGATAATAGAGATAGCAAAAAAAATTAAACCTAAGATAATAGCTATAGATGCTCCCTTATCTTTACCAAAAGGGAGAAAAGGCCTTAAGAAAAGATCTAACATACATTTCAGAAAATGCGATAAAGAGCTTCGGAAATTTGGGATAAAATTTTTTCCAATAACTTTAGGGCCCATGAGGAAGTTAACAGAAAGGGGCATTAAGCTAAAGAAAAAGTTGGAAGGGGTTGGGTTTAAAGTTATAGAAGTTTATCCAGGGGGTGCTCAAGATCTATTAGGAATTCCAAGAAAACAAAAAGGGCTTGAAAAATTAGCGAGTGGCTTGAAAAAGCTTGGAATAAAAGGTTTAAAGTACAAAAATGAGCATGAATTGGATGCTATCACAGCCGCTTATGTTGGTTTGCTTTTCCTTAAAGGAGATTACATTGCACTAGGTGATAAAGATGAAGGACAAATAATAATGCCTAAACCTTATTTTAGCAAAAATTAAACTATTTTTGATGAAAGGTATTTCTCCTTTAGTTGCTGCAGCTTTGCTAATCGGAGTTACTATGGCAATAGCCGGAATCCTTGCTTTTTGGGCTTCTGGTTTTATGAGGGCTCGAGCAACTCAGTTTGCAAATCAAACGCAAGTTTTGGAAAGATGTACAGGAGCAAGGTTTGACATTTTTTTCTCTAGATACGACCCTGATACGTTAGAACATAAAATTTATCTAGAAAATAAGGGCATGAACGAATTAACCATAGTGGGAGTTTATTATGTTTATCCAGATGGTACTGTAATTTCTAAAAATGTAAGTTTAAAGTTGCCCGCTACTGCTGCTCCCCAGCTTCTATACGTTAAGGATGTCCCCCCAAACTTTCTTAAATACAGAATTGTATCGGATTGTCCAGAAGTTTATGTTGAAGCGACAAAATGAAAGGAGTTTCACCTTTAATCTCTTTAGCATTAATAATCCTTATAACCGTATCGCTAGCTTCTTTAATAAACTTATGGCTTACCAATTTTGCTAGAACATCAGCCGAAACTATAAAAAGCCAAAGGGAAAAAGAAATATTCTGTTCGGACGTTTATCTTGTTTTTAAAGAAATAAAATACTGTAGAATAAATTCAGCTGGTTATCTCTACGGAACTATACTTAATTCTGGAAACGTAGAAATAAGCGGCGCTAAGATTAGAATTCTTTACGATAACAATACAATAAACGAATTCGAAATTTGCAGCAACCAAGAATTGATTAAATGTAAAAATTCAAATTTAACTCTATCAGTTAGCCAAGAATTTTCATTCAATTTCAGTTTGGAAAGTAATTTTGATACAGTAGAACTCATCTCTTTACAATGTCCTTCTGTTAAAGATAAGGTTGAAAGAGAATACGTAGAATTTAAATGCTAACCTATTAGGAAATAGGCCAAACCTCCTATTAGCATCATTATTAAGCTATGCTTTAAACCAGCAAGAATAGATCCTTCAGCCATTTTGCCAACCATTAAGCCTGCAAAAAAGGATTGGAGAAAAATAAGATCTCTAAACATATTCTTATACTCTGCAGGACTAATTCTTTGAGCCCCAAACATTTGTTGCTGAGTTAGTCCTGGTAGCAAAAACTTCTCTAACCCAACTATTACTCCTATAAAAACGAAAAAAATTACATAGCCAGTCATCGTTTGAGATTGAAGCAATACCTTTCTCTCTATCCTTAACCTTTCAATTTCCAAAGCAGCCTTGCTTAAAGATTCTATAGTTTCAGCTAACCTACCCCCAAACCTATGCGTTTCTATTATGGAAGTAACTGTCCTAGCTATTAAAGAAGATTTTGTATCTCTAACCATATTCAACAAGGCTTTCTCAAGAGGAATCCCCCAATCAAGCTGCGAAGCTACCTTTCTTACGTACGGATTTAAAGCCTTGTAATCGTTTCTGCAAACAGACCTAAAAGCTTGGGGTATGGTTAAACCCCCTCTTACAGCTTCCACCAAATCCCTTAAAAAAACTGGAAACATTTCCTCTATTTCCTTCTTTCTTTTATAATCAGCGTAAAGAATTAAAGAAGGTGGTAAAACAGAAACGAAAATTGCTAAGAATACAAGGGTAGAAAACAGTTTTGGTATATTTTTAAAAAGGAATGCGAGGAAAATTAGAAAAATACCTGCTGAAATTCCTAGGATTATCGTCAATAACAATTGTTCCTTAAATTTCAACTTCAACACCCTTAAGGAAGAGTAAAAACAATAAGTTTATTCCTGGTATTAAGCCATAAACAGAAATTTTCATTAGCTCTGGTATCGTAAAACCAGCTATAGTAGGCTGCAACATGCCTAAAACAGCAAAAAGGGATATGGTAAAAAGTGGTGCTGCAACTATTAAGCCAGTATAAATTTCTGCATAAGTAGATAACTGCTGAATAAATCTTTGTCTTCTGCTCCTCCATTCAAAAAGAGTTTGCTCCCCAATAGTTTTCAAATAAAGCGTAACGTTACCTCCAGATTCAGTTGTAATAACTAAACCTTCGAGCAATTGCCTAAATTTATCGCTAGGTGTTCTTGAAGCAACAGCCCTTATAGCTGATAAAGGATCCATTCCAAATTTCTCTATATTCCTTACTATTTTTCCCATTTCTTTAGAAATTTCTCCGTATTCCTTAAACCTAGAAAGTAACTTAAATATTACATAAGGCGGTACTCCTGATTCTGAAACAGCACCCATGTGCATTATAACAAAAGGTAAGCTTGCCTCTATGTCTTTAGCCCTCATAGCCATCTTGTACCTCGGATAAAAAATGAAAAAAACAAAAGTTAGAGAAGCTACTAAAACTGAAAGAAGGAACGAGAAGATAATTTTAAGGAATAGCTGGAATTTAATTAGAAAGAAGAGAAAAGAAAAGGAGAAGAGAAAAGAAAGAAGAGAAAAGAAAAGAGAAAGACTTAGATAACTCCTTAAAGGAATTTTTATATCGGCTTTTTGCAGAATTTTTCTTAAAAACTTAAACCTTTCCAAAAATCTGTCGACAAAACCTCCAAAAATTTTTGTTGAAAAACCTATCAAACTCACAATAAAATATTGGAATTTTGAAAATTATTCTCTAATCTCTTTAAACCCAAAAAGCTCGAAAATGTTTATCAATTTTCTCTCTTTTTTCTTTAAAACTTTCTTGACTTTAACTTTTTCCTCTTTTATTCCTAATTTTTTAATCACTTCTTCCCTATTCCTATAAAATTCCATTATAATGCCAGAAACTTCCTTATAATCTCTTATTCCTTTTTCTAACATCCATTCTATAATCTTTTTCCTTATTTCTATCTCTTTTAAAGCTTCTTCATAGCTAGTTCCAACTGCTTCAGCAATCCTTTTGACAACTGTACTTTCGCTAACTTTTTTAAAATCATCTTTAGCTGGGTCCCATTCAAAAATTATGTTTGTTTTTAGGTTCCCTTTTTCATCAACTCCCTCTATTTCATATACATATTTAACCCTCCTTGCAGAAGGTCCTTTTTCTTTAGCATGAACCATCAAAACTACTACATCTAAACTTCCTATAAGTTGAGGTGGTAATTGAATCGGAGGGCTTATCAGTCTTCTTATTGCTCCTTCTATAGATCCTGCATGGAAAGTACTCATGGTCGAATGACCTGAAGAAATTCCCTGAAACATTACATAAGTTTCCTCTCCTCTAGTTTCGCCAACTATCACATAATCAGGATTTTGCCTAAAAGATTCCTTTAGCAATTCAAAAAGAGTTACTTGACCGTATTTTTCTCCTGTTGGTAGAGGAATCCCAAAACCCATTCTAGCTAAAGTCGGTATCCAATGCTCATGAGGCAACCTTAACTCTCTTGTATCTTCTATGCTAACTATTTTAGCTTCAGGTTTTATGAACATACATAAGGAATTTAAAAAAGAAGTCTTCCCGGTTGCTGAACCCCCTATTATCAAAATAGAAGCTTTATGCTCAACTATGTACCAAAAATAAGCCATCATTTCGCTGCTTGCAGTTTTTAATTCTATTTGATCTATGGGAGAAAAAGGCTTTTCAGTATATCTTCGAATAGTAAAAGTAGGTCCTTTGGTTGCAACATCGCTAGCTAGAGTTGCAGCAACTCTAGAACCATCTGGCAGAGTAGCGTCCAAAATTGGCTCTGCATAACTTACGTATCTTCCACACCTTTCCGCAAGTTTTACTACAAAATCTCTTAGATAATCTAAATCTCTAAATACTATGTTAGTTTTCAGAGAACCATATCTCCTATGAATTATATAAACGGGTATGTTAACACCATCGCAACTTATATCTTCTATGTTTGGATCGTGCATTAGAGGTTCTATTTCATTAAGACCAACAAAATTTCTGTAGATGTAATACATTATTTTCAAGTAGCTTATCTTGTCAAGCTTTATCCCAAAATCCTTAACTACTTTCTTAACCCTTCCTTCTAAATACTTAATAGCCTCTTCCCTAGATTTCATAGAGCTAAGTGGAACTTCTAAAGTTTCTATTAAGGCTTCAGAAATTTTTTTAAGCAAATCCTTTTCTTTTTCGTTAAGTTCTGGCTCTATTACCCTATAAACCAAACCCTTTTCCTTTTCTTCCCATTTTATGGAAGCGTAAGCAAATGGCTCTATTAAAGGATATACAACGCTAATTTTCTTTAAATCCTTTGGTTGTGGCAATTCTATTACATGCAAAGGTTTGCCAATCCTAAACCCAGGCAAAACATCTTCGCTCTTAATTTCTTTTTTTCGAAAAAGGAACCATACCATTATCTTTTTATCTTTAAATGCTTCTTCCTTACACTTTTGCCTGGTTGAACTATTCCCCTAAACCTTGCGCAAGATGGACAAACCCTAATTTTTTTAGAAAAAAGGTGAATTCTTTTCGGATCTACAGCTTTTCTGAGCAAAGGGTCGTTAAGTATGTTAAAAGTCTTCCTAATAACAAAAAGTTTATAACGAGGCACTAATTTTCCGCAGTAATCGCAAGGTAGTCTTACCTCTAACCCTCTCTTCTTAGTATGCTTATAAGTCCTTTTATAAGGAGCTGTACTAATAGGCATAATACCCAAATTAAATTTGTATTTTAAAATTGTATGCTTATGCCCTGAAAAGCGGCGAAACCAAAGGTTTTAGCTTCTCCAAAAGCAAATCTGGCGAAGAAGGCTTTAGCTTAAACTCGTTCCCTCTTAATTTATATCTTTTAGCAACCAATTCGGGCTTAGCCATTTTTGGTTCAAATCTCTCCAATTCTTTTAAAGAAATTGGCATAGAAACCAAGCCAGTTTTTGAGTGAATACCATAAGGAACTCTTACTAATCCAAGCCTTTTCATAGAACTTGGATCTAGCAATATTTTATCTTCCCTTTTTTCCTTTTCTGCAACGCTAGACGTAGTTATTCCAGGCTCTATTTTATCAACTTCTTTTTGAATAACTCTAACAAAATCTGAAAATAAGCTAAAGTAATTTCTTTCCCTTCTTTCAGTTTTAAGCTTTATTGGAGTATAAAATTTTGGCATTTCAAATTCTTCTATTAAAGCCCAAACTTGGAATCCTCTTGAGCCAGAAAACTTCAAGCAAGGTTTTAACCCTAAATCTTTAAAGACACCAAAAATTATTTTTGTTATTTCTTTAGTTTTTTCGAAACTCACTTTGGGTCCTGCATCTATATCGACAACTAACCAATCAGGTCTTTCTACCCCTATCCTATGGACGCAAGGTATTATATCGATACAATGGATGTCAAGATAAAATTTTAGTTCCTTCCAATTTTTGATAGTAATCTTTTTACCCCTAAAATCTCTTCTGAAAAATCTTTTTTCTGTGAACAAACAATAAAAACCTACATATCTATCTTTGCAGAACTCTAAAATAGTATCTTTAACTATTGGATAGAATTGCTTCGCCTTGTAAACTATTAACCAAGACTTATTAAGCTTTTCCAATTTTTCTTCAGTTTTCAAAACCCTCTCCTTAAAAAATTCCCTACCTTTTTGAGAAGCAGAAAAAAGACCTTTCCTTTCCCTAAGCAAACCTTGATTGATCAATTTAGTTAATGCGTTCTTTACTATAGCTGGATCTTTTATTTTAAGATCCCTTTCAACCTTCTCTCTAACATGATTAAAATCTACTTCCTTACCTTCGGGTTTCATGCAAAACATTAGCATTAAATAATCCAAAATTTCTTCCATGATTATCTTTTCAAGCTTTTTAATAAGTTATCAACTCTTTCATAAAGTTCTTTTAAGGAGCAGTCGTTATTTAGCTCTAAATCTGCCATTTTTAAAGTTTCTTCCAATCCTTTAAGTTTTAAATCTCTTTTATCTCTTTGCTTCAATTTTTCTATATTGATAGATGGGTCTCTTCTTTTCAACCTTTCTACTCTTACACTTTCCGAAGCGTAAACTTTTATTAAAATAAAATCATTCCCAAATTCTTTTTTAAACAAAATAACTTCTTCTGGAGAGCGAAAACCATCTACGCATACTTTCTCTAACCTCTTTTCCTTAATTTCTTTACATAACAATTCTGCCAGGATTCCCATTTTTCCGCTTTCCTTTCTCATCTTATCTCCAAGTTTTGAAAGAACAATCTTAACTCTTTCTTCATCCTTACTTTTAACTTCCTTTAAAAGTCCTCTTTTTAAAGCTTCTTTAAGCAAAATATCAGAAAATGTCAGCTTTACAAAACCATGCTTTTCCTTTAAATAATCCGCTACAGTAGTCTTTCCAGCTCCAGCAAGACCTGTTAGACCAATTATAAGCATAAAAAAATGTTGATGATAGGAATAAATAGTTTATTTTTAAAAATTCTCTGATGGTCCTTATAAGAGCAAAAATCTTTAGCGATGCAAAATTCATCGAGATAGAGG
>CAZGBT010000022.1:0-7440 GCA_964524025.1 uncultured archaeon
TATTTAAGGTAGATGGTGTACCGATCATACCAGCTAGTTCTTTTAAAGGAGCCTTAAGATATCAATTAGAACAACTGTTTATTAGAAAGTTAGATGAGTTTAAAAGAGAATTTAATATTAGTGATGATAATGTTCTAAAACCTTGTATCCCCTCACCTAAACCGACTTATGCCGAAAAACAACTAGTTAATGCAGGGTATAGAGGAGAAATTGTAGTTGGGAGAGATAGAACATATGGATGCCTAATTAAAGTTCAGGAGAATTCTATAGATATACCTAAAATTAATGGTCAGGATGTAGGGATATGTCCAGTATGTTACTTTATGGGATGTACAGGGCTTATGGGATTTATCAGAATTAGTAACTTTTATCCAAAGACCCCTGAAAACATCATTATTGAACAAACGAATATAAGGTTAGATCGTAGCACAAAAACTGCTGCACATGGAGCAATAGTTCATGGAGAACAGGTTAAACCAGGAACGACTTTTATTGGAACAATAGAAATAATAGAAGAGTGTCCGCAAGGGTTTAAATTCGGAGAAGCTAGAAGAATTGGTAATACTATTATAGATAAGTGGCTTGAAAATTGGGGAGGTAGTAAATCTTTAGAAGAAAGAAAAGATTTCCTACTAAATAATATATTAATTCCAGCAATAAAAAACATAATCTTTCTTGGGGGCCAAAAGACAAGAGGTGGGGGTAAAATAAAAGTTGAAATCGAGGAATAGTTACCACATAGGAGAATTTGAGTTAATTTTTGAGTAAGTTTAAAGAAAGGGAAGTTAGATTTAGAGTTGAAGTAAAGAATTGCTAAATTCTTGCATAAAACTCTTTGGGAAAAAGTTAAGTTATAATCATATGATTTCCAACAAAAATAGTATTCTATTAGTTATAGTACAATATTCCTCAAAAATTCTTTCTTTTTCCACTTGAGGTAAATCTTTACAACCTATATCTCCTTTAAACAATTTTTCTCTAAATACTTGCTCTGGAAAGGTAGCGGAAACAATCTCTTTTTTGCTTATACTCTTTCTAGTTCCTAAAATAAAAGACATATCGCAAGATCTAATATATCTAACCTCTTCATCGCTGAAAATCAATGCATAATATGTAGCACCACATTTAATAGGTGGGCAGAAAAGGGGATATTTCCAACAACATCTATAGTATTTACATCCACACAACATTCTACATAATTTTAACAAAGTTAAAAGTTGATCTCTTCTTATATCAAATCTACCTTTTGAATTAACCTTTTTCCACTGAATAAAAATAATTCTTTCACCAGGAAATTCGATTGCAACATCGGCACCATAAATCGGCTCTAGTTTTCTACCATGGATAATCTTCTTTCTTAATCTTTTTTTATCACCATCTATTTCTAGTGTAACATCTAAAGTTTTACCATCTTTCTTATCGATGTCAACTTTTCCTTTTTCTATTATGTAATTATATTCTTTTTTTCAAATCCCCCTTACTTCATCTATTTCTTTTTCTTTAATTCCAAGTAAGTGACCTATGGTTTTAGAGATATATACTAGTTCCTCGTTCATTTTTTACCACTATCTATTTTAGGAAGATAGCTAACTTTCCCTACCTTTAACCACTCTAAAGCGTGATCTTCGCAAAAATACAATTTTGGCTTTCCACTTTCATCTGGTAAGTAATATTCTGCAGGTTTATCGCAAAATGAACATTTGGGTCTTTCTTTCTCGTTTTTACTTTCCTTTCTCATACTAATATGTAGTACGCTTTTGTTTTTTAAAGGATTTTTGCCTTAGATGCTTGAAGATAAGTTATTTAAAATCCAGAGAATATCCTACTAACATGATAAGTCTAAGCCATAAGGAGGAGAAAATTATTGATCTTGTTAAGCGAGCATATGAGGGAAGGCTCGTATTACCAGATTTCCAGAGAGACTTCGTATGGACTAGACAAGATATTGAAGAGTTAATAAAATCGCTATTAGAAAATGTTTTTATTGGTGTTTTATTAATCCAAAAGGTTGATAATCCTGAAAATCCACCGTTTAAGGTAACAACTGTTAAAGGTGTTCCTCCTGAGAAGATGCATCCTGAGGAGTTAATTTTAGATGGTCAACAGCGAATAACCTCTCTATTCTATGCTATATACTCTCCTGATTATCCTCTTAGAAATTCCTCATATCCCTATACGTTTTTCATAGACTTAGAAAAGTTAGCAAAAGATGACGTAGAAAATGCTGTTTTTAGTATATCAAAAAACAGTAGAGAATTTAAATCTCTTTTAGATAAAAATAGTAACTTTAATACAGAGGAGCTTAGAAAAAGAAAATGGCTTCCTCTAACATTCTTAATGGATAGTCCCAGAAGGCTGAATAAGTACCTTGAAAGCGTTTTTGGTTCGGAAGAAATCATTGACAAAATTTGGAACTATCTTGAAAAGATTCTTGATTATCAAGTGCATGTTTTCTACCTTTATAAAGCTAATCCAGAGGATGTAGTAATTTTGTTTGAAAGATTAAATAAAACGGGTATTAGACTATCTACATATGATCTTCTTGTAGCAAGGATGTACAAGTTTATAAAGCTTAAAGAGAAATGGAAAGAAGCTCTTTCTAATAATTTATACATTGCAAGACTTGCAGAAAATAACGAGGAGAACACTAAAATTCCCTATATGATTATTCAAGCCATTGTCCTAAGCAAAGGTTTTGGTATAAAGTCAAGAGAACTTATGAAAATCGATGAAAGAGTGTTAAATGAAGAAGAGTGGGATAGAGCTGTGGATATCTTTGAAAACAAAGTGTTAAGAATGGTATTTGATAGAAGCAAATACGGTATAATAGAACCAAAATGGATTCCCTATTTTCCTACCATAACTATAATACTTGCCCTATTTTTGAAATACTCATATCCATCTGAAGAAAAGATTGATAGGTGGTATTGGGCTTCTATCTTCTCAGAGAGATACTCCGGTTCTACGGAAACTGTAATGAAACAAGATTTTGAGCAACTATGTAAGTGGTTTGAAGATGATAATACTGTTCCAGATGTAATTGAAGAGCTAAAGAATCAGCTTAGAAGTGAGACATTAGGCTTAATAAAAGTAAGAAGATTTTCCAATGCGAAATATAAAGGAGTTTTTAATTTACTGTTTAAAGAAGATGTTAGAGACTTCTTTCACATTGAAACTAGCATAAGCTACGACATCAGAGAGTTAGAAGATCATCATATCTTTCCTAGAGCGTTTTTAAAGGAAAAGGGAATAGATGATGAAAGAATAGACTGTGTTCTTAATAGAACCCTAATTCTTGGTAGCACAAACAGGAGAATAAGCAAAAAATCGCCATCAGAGTATATTGAGGAAATAATAAAGGAAGTTTGTCAAAGAAGAAAAATAAGCAAAGAAGAAGCTGAAGAAGAAGCAAGAAGAATGTTCAGAAAACACTTTATAAATGATGAAATGTTCGATATTTTAAGAGATACCTCCCAAAAGACAGATAAGACAAAAGTTAAAGGAAACTTTGAAACATTTCTAGAGTTGAGAGAAAAAGAGATAATTAACAAAATTAAAGAATATGTTGGAATATTGTAAGGTGCTTTTGGGACAAATTATTTGATGCCCCTGCCGAACATTTTTAGATTTTTCGATGCCCTCATTCTTTTCTCCCTTTACCTATTACTTATTATGTGATTAACAAATTAAATATGTTTAATGCGAATAATAAATAGTAAGGTTGAAATAATGGTAAATCCTTTACCAAAATGGTTGTTTAAACGCTATTGTTTACTTTGGGTAAAGCTTAAGGATAGGGAATTCACTCATAACCAAGCTGTAAAGATTCTACCAGATAATAAACAAATGGTTAGCCTTATATTATCAGAAATAAGGAAAGCTGGTTGGCTAGAGATGAGGTTAGATCCGAAAGATGCTAGGAAAAGATTGTATAGGTTAAAATCTCCTGAATATATGATTAAAGAAATTGCTAAAGGTGTTGGAAAATGAATAAAGAAATCTTATTGGAAGAGATTAACGCAAAAGAGCTTGCAGAAAAGATAAAGAAAGGAGCTCAAGAAGCAACAAACGAAGAGGAGTTGAGGATATTTTTCGCTGAAATATTAAATCCTATTCTTAGAAGTTGGAATATTAAATTTTCCTATGAAAAAAGAGCGCCAAGATATGTAGTTTCTGGAGTGAGGAAAGACGCACTTTATGGTACAGTTATACTAGAATTTAAAGCCCCAGGTAAATTAGGAATTCCAAGAGAATTTGAAAAAGCAAAAGAACAAGTAAAAAAGTACATAAAAACAGAAGCTGTAGATCCAAGATATTACGGAAGGTATTTTGGTGTAGTGACAGATGGTTTTCACATAGCTTTTATTGGAGAAAGCCAATAGAAGCCCAGCTGTTGTTAGAAGATTTCGGTCCAAAAAGTGAAATTAGTAGAAAAATTATTTTGGCTTTGTATAAAAGTTTGGTAAAATCCAAATCTTCCAGAACTAAAATGCTATTCGAGGATTGGAAGAGAGTTTTTTCTCAGGTTTGTGCTTACTCCAAAGAAAAGTTAGAAGGTTTAGTTGATTACTACGGATTAAAAGACCATAAAATTGTTGATGTTGAAAAACTTATGTTTGCTATCCATACTTACTACACAATTTTAATGAAATTACTGACATCTGAAATTGTAACTCTATTTGCAGATAGTTTAATCGGTTCTTACTTGAAAAGATTGGAAGAAGCTTATTTGAGACGTAGGGGCGAAATGCTTATTGAACTTAAAGAGATGGAAGAAGGTGGAATTTTTGCTGAATTAGGTATAAAAAACTTCCTGGAAGCTGATTATTTTGCATGGTATTTGGATGAATGGAATGATGAAATTGCTGGACTAATTTATGAAATAGTAAAGAAACTTTTGGATTACGAGCCAGCAACAATTGAGTTGAGTCCAGAGAGGGTCAAAGACCTATTCAAAAGACTTTATCAAAATCTAGTTCCTAGAACAATTAGGCATAAGCTTGGAGAATATTTTACCCCAGATTGGCTTGCTGAATTGGTTTTGGATGAAGTTAGTTATGATGGAGATCCTGATAAAAAAGTTTTAGATCCAGCTTGTGGTTCTGGAACGTTTTTGGTTTTGGTGATAAAGAGAATTAAGGAATATGCTGAAGAACATTTCATTGACAAAAGAACACTTATAGCAAAAATTGTTAAAAATGTCCAAGGAATTGATCTAAATCCTTTGGCTGTGTTGGCTGCCAAGGCAAATTATATCATCGCTTTAGCGGATTTACTTAGATACAGACCAAGGGAAGGAATAGAAATTCCAATTTATTTGGCAGATTCTATAGCAGTTGGAAGAAGAGTTACTTTAAATGGATGGGAAGTTTATTTAAAAACCGCAGAAGGTGAATTCTGGATACCTCATGAAGTTTTAGATAAAGGTTTGCTTTCAAAAGTTTTGGAAGACATAGAGTTTTGTACTAAAAATAAATACTCAAAAGAAGATTTCAAACAGTTCATAAGCAAAAAATACAAACTAGGCAAAAATTCTGTAAAATCTCTAACTCGCCTATACTCGAAAATTATTTATTTACAGAAAAAAGGAAGAAACAAAATCTGGACAAGAATACTCAAAAACTCTTTTGCACCTTTGCTAATAGGAAAGTTTGATTTTGTTGTTGGAAATCCTCCCTGGATTAACTGGGAGAACCTGCCAGAGTTTTACAGAGAAGAAACTAAAGGCTTGTGGGAATGGTATGGTTTGACAAAAACGACTAAAGGCACGGGTTTAGGTAAGGTAAAAAGAGACATGGCGATGCTTTTTGTTGCAAGATGTTTGGATAGATTCACAGAAGAAAACGGAAGGTTAGCTTTCTTAATTCCTTTCACAGTTTACAAAACGCAGGCAGGAGCAGGATTTAGAGAGTTTTTAGCTAAAGGTTACTGGAAAGATGAAAAAACAAACTCTCCATGCAAGGTTTTGAAAATTCACGATTTGGAAGAACTATTACCATTTGAAGGAGCTATGAATAGAACCTCACTTATAGTTATTGAAAAATCTGGAAAAACGGAATTTCCAATTGAATGTATATACTGGAAATCGGAAAGGAAAAATATAGACCAAGAGCTTACATTAGAAGAAGTCAAAAAAACCACTAAGAGATTTGATTTTATTCTTTTACCTTTAGAGAAAAATAAGCCGGAAACTACATGAATAGAGATAACTGAAAAAGCTTATGAGGGAATAAGAAGGTGCTTTGGTGTAACATCTTATAGAGCTTATGAAGGTGTTAACACTGCACTAAACCAAGTTTATTGGATTGAAATAATATCAAAAGAACCGAACGGATTACTAGTAACTAATCCGCCATTATCTGGGCAAAAGAAGAAAGTAAAACAAGTTAAACAAGTTATTGAAAAAGATTTGATTTATCCTCTAATAAAGGGAAAGGATGTAAAAAAATGGTATGTTATGGAAGAGCGAGGATGGATTATAGTTCCACATGACTCTAAAGCAGGAAAACCATTAAATGAGAATGAAATAAAAACGAAGTATCCCAAAACTTACAGTTATTTTATTAATTTCAAAGATGAGTTAGAAAAAAGGTCTATTCATAAATTGTGGGGCAAAAACAATCCTTTTTATTCTGTTTATGATATTGGAGACTATACATTTTACCAATACAAAGTTGTTTGGAAAGAAGTTTCAGCTAGACAACAAAAATTTGGTTTCGAAGTTGCAGTAATTGGGCCCAAAGAAACTAAACCCATTATACTAGACCACACAGTTGTTATGGTCGCTTGTAATAGTTTAGAAGAAACTCATTATTTAGCTGCAATCCTTAACTCAAATATTGTTTCTCTAGCTTGTCTTTACATGGTAATTAGCGGATTAGAAAATCTTAATATCCCAAAATTCAATCCTAAAAATCCACTTCACCAAAAACTTTCTCAACTCTCACAAAAAGCTCACGAAATAGCCAAGAAAATTTATGAAGAAAATAGAGAAGATTTAAAAGAAGATTTAAAGAAGATTGAAGAAGAAATCGATAAAACTGTTGCTAAACTTTATGGGATAACAGATGATGAGTTAAAGGAAATTAGAAAATGCTTAATGATTTTGAAAGAGGGTGAAGTTCCAGAGGAAGAGGACGAAGGTGAGGAAGAGCAACAAATAGTTTTGCCTAAGAAAGATATTGAAATAAAGATAAATCCTTTGTTGATAAGAGGAAAATGTAGAAAAAGAACTTACAGTTTCTATTCAAAATAATACAAATAAACCAATAAAAGATGTTAAATTAGAGATTAAACTAAAATCAAAATTGCTTTTAACTAAGACTATAAAAGAAGTTAAACCAAATGATTCAGTTTCTTTGAAATTCACAGTCCTGAAGCTGAATAGTGGAGAATATGAACTAGAAATTAACTTTTCCTCGCAAAATGTGAAATTTAAAG
>CAZGBT010000023.1:0-6602 GCA_964524025.1 uncultured archaeon
ACTAAAAATTTTATGAAAGGCAGATTTCTTTATCCTTTCCTGTTATTTCCACATATTAAATTATTAAAAAATGTGAGCCTACTGCATGTAACAACGTACCCTGCCGCAGTTACTGGATGGTTAATTGGAAAGGTGCTCAATAAACCTACTGTAGTTTTTTGCCACAACTTCTTTAATGAATATTGGTTTAAGATTAGAAATAAAGTCATAGCCTCATTCTTTATTTTGATTGAAAAATATATTGGAAAGTGTCCTTATTCCTTTTTCTTGTGCCCATCGTTTTTTCTTAAAAAGATGCTAATAAAAGCAGGTGTTCCTGAAAGAAAGATAAAAGTCATATATCATGGGATAGACCCTATTTTTAATCCAAAAGTAGATGGTTCAACTATGAGAAGAAAATTTAATTTAGAAGATAAGCTGGTTTTCGGTTTTGCAGGAAGATTATCTGACATAAGGCAAAAAGGCATTAGTTACTTACTTAAAGCAACACAGCTTGTTGTCAGGGAACTTCCTCAAGCAAGGCTTGTCTTAGCCGGTACTGGTTTTGAAAAGATAAAAAATTTAGTTGATTCTTTAAAAATAAACAGATACGTCATATACGTTGGCAAATTGCCTTTCAAAAAACTTCCTGAATTCTACGCAATGTGTGATATTATTGTAGGGGCGTCTATATTTGAAAGTTTCGGTTTTATGTACGCAGAAGCGTCTAGATGCGGAAAACCGGTAGTAGCTCCAAAAGTTGGGGCGATCCCCGAAATAATAATAAACGGAAAAAGCGGGATACTTGTTGAACCAGAAAATTCGAAAGCACTAGCCACCGCTATACTTAATTTACTAACTGACAGAAAAAAAGCAAAAAAGATGGGGAAGATAGGAGCCCTATACACAAAAAAATTTACTTGGGAAAGATCTGTAGATCAACATGTTAAAATTTTCAAAACCTTAATAGAAGGATAAGAATTTAACCGTCTTTTAAGAAATCGACGCACTAATCAAATTAATTAGATAATCAAATTAGTTTTTATGAAAAATTTTAGCCTAAAAATTCTTCTCTTTTCACTAGCATTTCTTTTTCTTTTCTTCGCTAAACCTCTATGCTCTCTCTCCGAATCTGCGTTATTTTGGCACGATGGTAAACATGGTGATATAGTAAATCATGTAAAAAGAATGCTAGAAGAAGAGGGTTTTCAAGTTTGTATATCAACTTCACAACCTACTTTGTCCATTTTGAGAAATTATCAACTACTTTTACTTCTTTTCGACTACTATCAACAGCCAAACTTTAATTACAACAAATCACTTTTGTTATCTTACTTAAAAAAGTACGGAAACTTTATCGGAATAGGAGATGGTGGCTTTGTAGCTGTGACTGACTTATGCGATATAAACTTCTCTACACATCTCTATAGTGGAGATTATAGAGTTAAAATCCTTAATCCAACCATATTCTCAAACTTCTCTTACGGAGAAGAAATCTCGATTGGATACGCATATGGCTATAACCTTGCATTTAACAATTCATTTGTTAAATATCCTCTTATCGAAATGGCTACAAAGGGGTGGAATGGGAGAATAATTTCTTTCATTTGCTTCCCAAACAATCATTTTGCATTGGGAATTACATTTGGATGTGGTGGTGGTACCAATACAACAAATTGCAAAATTCTCTATCGTTCCCTCATTAAATGGGTTAAAGATCACATCTCAGCTAAATTAATACTCTCGTTCAAAAGCATTAATATAACAAAACAAGATATCTTTTTACTCGTAACTACCTATGAGCAGTTACCTAATGGAAGCGCCATTGTAATAGATGAATTTGGTAGCCAGAACTTCATTCTACTTATATCAAACTTAGAGACACAACTCCAAGAATTCGAAAATCTTGGCAACGGAACTTATCTCTTAAAAGCCAAACTTCCGAAAAATCTCTTAGGTTATAGAAAATTAAGGGTAATAGTTACTTATAAAAACAAGACCTTTGAGAATTCAACAACTATTTTTATCCCAAAACCAAAGTTAGGCAAAAAATTACTTTTTATAACGAATTCAAGCTGGAAAAACATACTTTCGCTAGTTCCTTTAAGAAAATTAACTTTAGTTACAGACAAAATAGATTCTTCGATTAAAAACTTTATCGAACTATACAAACCAGAGAATTTAATAATTTTAGGAAAAATAAACGGAACTCTCGATTCAGAAAACGTTTATTACATAAATTCTTACAAAGATATTCCTCGATTATTTTTTGGTAGCGATAAAGGAATTTATGTTGGAGATGAAAAAGAAAAGGCAATTTTAATTTCTTTAATAGCTTCCGTCTTGAATAAACCCATAGTTTTTAACGAATCTCTTTCGATAGGTTTAAACCTTACCAAAAATTCAACAAGCGAATTAGAAAAATTTTACTTGAACTTGCTAAAAACAAGCAAAGTCAATTATCTAATAGTATCCAAAGGAAACTTTTTAGATGCATTAATAGCTTCTAGTAAAAATGCTTATCTTATTCTAGTAAATACCATAAACACAACTTGCATAAAAGAAAAAATTAGAGAGACTATAGATAAATTGAATAGAGCAGGCCTATTCGTAGAAAGTCCCGATTATTTAAAGAACGATGCCTACATCCTTCTAATCGATATACCTTCTATTAAACTAGAAGATCCAGTCGAAAAATCTTTTGGTTTAAACGATAAGCAAGATGGCTATTACTTTTATAGCGATTTGGAATATGCAGATTTAAACAACGATGGCTATCTTGATTTACCGATAGGAAGGTTACCAAGCGACTACAAAATTGCTTCCTTAATGTTTGCAAGAAGCTTTTTGGGAAATAATAAAAAAGCTTTAATAGCAGCAGAATACTTGCATACTTCTTGGCCAATAATTTTGCTTTATGGAGGTTCAGGAATGATGCACGCTAAAAATATAGAAAAGATTTTGCAAAAGCAAGGTTTTAAAACTAAAAGAATAGTTGAGCATAGAGCTAAGCCTTTAGAATTTCTAACTTCTTTAACTCCAAATTCTATCAAGAAATTCCTAAAAGAAACTAAAAGATTAAGTGAATTAATAGGAAAAATTTTGGGAAAGACTGCTGCATCCATAGCTTATAAAGTTTTTATTATAATCAAAGCGTTAGAATATGCTGAGCAAGGTTTAGAAATTTATTTAGAATATGATTGGTCGACTTTTGGGCCAAAATTAAAAAATGCAATCGCTCTTTTAAACGAGCTTAATGCGAGCAATCCAATTTCTTTGGATAATGCTATAAAGCTAGTGTATTTGCTATGGCCAAATCCATTAGAAAACCTTACAAAATCTACTTTAATAGAAGGAATGAAGGATTCAGCCTTAATTTATTATGAAGGACTAGGAAATGGAGAATATTGGATTTTACCAAATTTAGAGTCAAAAAATAGATATGATGGTTTAAAAAATTTAACTTCAAAAGATATTCAAGATTTTAATTCAATCCTTATTTGGGATAATTCAGATTTAGCTGCAAATGGAAGCCTGTACTTAAAATTTTTAGAAAAAGGTTCTGCGGCTTTCCTAGGAGCTTCTGCTTTAAACTATGCTCCTTTTAGCGCAGAAATCGACTCAAGATTTTTCAAAAGATATGAAACTATAGGAAGGGCTTTAATAGAAGCTATTAACGATTTTAGGGAGGATTGGTTTACTTGGGATCCTTTAAACTTATTTAGAAGAGGAATTAAAGCTAAAACTTTAAGAGAATTCATACTTTTTGGAGATCCTTCTATAAGAAAAGATCCAGAAATAGAAATAGAGCCTTATAACTTTTCTCTAGAATGTAAAAAATTCTGTATAGCAAAATTCTCGTTCAGGCCAAACATTACAATAATGAACTTAGAGAACAAGAGTTGGATAATTTATGACAAATACGCTTATGAGCCTTTCAAACCAATAATTCCCATAGAGAAATTCACCATCTTTCTTACAAATTTTTCTAACCTTTCCTTCAATTATTCGCTAAAATACTCTTTCCTAAACCAAACTGGCATTGCAACCCTTTCTCTCCTATCTCATTCTCTAACAAATTTAACTTTTACCTTAAACTTTACAGGCTTATATCCAGAAAAAGAAATCTATAACAGATCTTATGATTTAATAGATGGAAGAAAAAAGATCGTTTTTATACTACCAATTTTAAGAGTTTATCCAAACGGCTCGTCCTTCTTAGTTGAAAAACTTGAATTAACCTTAAAATACTTGCCATTCATAGATTTTTACCTTAAAGGTAAAGATTGTAGAATAAACGAGAAATGCCAGATAGAAGTAAATATAGTAAGCTTTAAAGATAAAAATGCCACCTTTTATCTCAAAATATTTCCAGAAAACAAAGTTATAGAAAGAGATTTGAAATTGAAGGAAGGAAACAACAAGATTAAAATTTCTTTTAGACCAGAACAAACTGGATTGCATAAAATGGAAGCATACCTTAAGTACAATCCAATTATAGGTCCTAGGTTTTCCTATTTTAATGTTCTACCAGAAGTTAAAGAAAAAGTTGAAGAAAGGGAAGAAATAGAAGTTTATAGCTCTCCTTTCATACCACCAAACATAAGCAAACCGAAAATAGAAAACATAAGTTTAAAAAGCATTTGCGGAAATGGGATTTGTGAGTTTAATGAAAGTTTAAGCTGCCCTGAAGATTGCATAGTAAAAGCTAAACCTGTTAATTTAACCATAAAAAACGTAACTAAGCCAAAAGAAGTTCCAACCGGTTATTTTGTATTTCCAAGTAATATAGTTATCGCTATTCTTTTAACTTGCCTCGCAGTCCTTATTTTCATTTTACTTAAATCCATTTCTTTCTCCTAAAAACAACGAGTAAGGCAAAAGAAATTAAAAAGGAAATTAAAAGCAAGATAAGCAAAGCATTTGGATTTGTTTGCAAGGGCAATCTTATGTTCATTCCATAAATACTAGCTATAGTTACAGGAATTGAAAGGATTAAAGCTAAAGAAGTTAATCTCTTCATAACGACGTTTAAGTTATTTGAAATTAAAGATGCATAAGCATCCATAGTACTTGCTATTAAATTAGTAAAAACTCCTATAGTTCTCATGAGCTGCCTATTCTCTATAACCAAATCTTCGATTACTTCTTGGTCTCCTTTAAATAACCTCACAACTTTTCCTTTTAGAATAGATTCTAAAACCTTGTCGTTTCCTATTACTGCATCGTTAAGATAAACAAAAGCTTGTCTAATCCTCCAAACTTTTATTATATCTTCTGCCTCTATAGAAGTAAAGAGTTCCCTTTCAGTTTCTTCTGTAGCCTTTTCTAACTTTTTCAAGAAACTTATGAATTCTTGAATTGCTGAATGTAAAATCTGAAGAAGCAACCTAGTTCTTTTATCCGTATAAAACTTACCTTTATCTATAAACCTTTCCAAAAAATCTAATTTTTCCAAATGAACGGTAACAAAATATTCGTCTTTTATTATTATACCTAAAGTTGTTGTTTCAACCTCTCCTTCCTTAATTATTGGAACTCTTAAAATAATTAAAGCAGCACCTTTTTCCTTTTCTATTCTAGGACTTTCTTCTGGATCTGTACAAGAATCCAAAAAATCTAAAGGAAGTTTTAAACTTCCTTCTATATACTTAAGCTCCCCACCAGTCGGATTTTCCAAATCTATCCAACAATTCTTCTCAACACTTTCTAAAACTCTTACTTTTTCATCCTCTTTGCATCTTTTAAAGATTCTAATCATGTATAAACTAATTTGCTTTCTGCTATTAAATTTCTAGTCTCTATCAATACAATCTATCTTTTTTATTTTCTAACGAGGGATCGATTTATCTTAAATACTTCTACTCCTAAGAAATTTTTTAAGTTGGAAAGCCGTTTATTTAGTTTACTGTAAATAAAAATTCCACTTTATCGCCGTTCCCATTTTATAACCTTCCTAAATTCCATTTCAATAAGTTTCTCTATATCTTTCGGTTTCAACTTTTCTCCTAAACGTACAGTAATCCTTAAAGCTTTTCTTGCCAATTCTTTATGGAGCTTCGTCTTCTTGTAAGTTTTGACCATAAATACAATCTAGACTAGACATACAAAAAACAAAATCAAAGAGGTTTTTTAAGCTTGAATTCCTTCCATCCAAGAGATTTTCTGAATTTATTGATTTCTCTTATTGCTTTTTTCTTTTCTGCTTTACTCATTTTCTTGGAATGCAGAACTGCCATGAAGAGAACGTAAGTTCTTGCATTTATCTTCTTCTTAGGTATTCCGAATTTTAAATCTTCTTTTAGTTCGTTTATTATAGCCTTAACTTCCTTTACGCTATCTAAGCCAGGTTTTCCAACATCTCTTACCTCTCTTCCTAGGTAAAGATTTCCTTTTTTAATTTCAACAAACTTATGATGCTCTACTGTAACCCTACCTTTAACGATTCTATCCCAGAACTCCCAATTATCTCTCCATTGTGGGTTCTCTTTTTCTAGCATTTTCAAAACCCATGCTCTTATTTCTCTTGTTGTAGTTCCTTCCTTAACCTTTCTTGCAATTCTGTTAGCAATTTTTAAAGCAATTTTCTTAGGAGCACCTGCCTTCATACAGGCTATAACTAT
>CAZGBT010000024.1:0-5861 GCA_964524025.1 uncultured archaeon
GATTAATAATAAAACCGAAGGCCAGAATAAGTTTACAGTACCATAATTTTAGGTCCGAACATTGGGTTATAGTTAAAGGTGAAGCAAAGGTTACTATAGGGGATGACGAAATTTTTGGAAAGCCGAACATGCATTTTTTTATACCAAAAGGAGTTAAGCATAGAATCGAGAATGTAGGTAAAGAAGATTTAGTTATAATAGAAGTTCAGTTTGGTGAAAAAGTAGATGAAAATGATATAGTGAGGTTACAAGATGATTATGGAAGAACTTAAAGTAAGAATACCATTTCCTGAAGGAACTAAGTTCAAGATAATTAAGCCTAAATTACATGAGTTATTTGAAGAGACTAGGTATGCTTTAGATTTAATAGTAGAAGTAGGTACTCCGGTTCTTGCTGTTAGAGAAGGGAAAGTTGTTTGGGTTAAATCGGATTCAAATAAATACTTTAGACCTGCAGACCTTTCTGCCCTTCCGCTTGAGGAAATCAAAGAGATAGCTAGCAAATATACTAATGGAGTTTGTATAAAGCATCCAGACGGTACTTTTGCGGAATATTTGCATTTAGATAAAAACGTTAAAGTAAAGGTTGGAGATTGGGTAGAAGAAGGCGAAATTATAGGATATGTTGGATTTTCTGGAATATTAGAAAAGCCTCATTTACATCTTAATATTTTTGTTTTGAGCGGAAATAGAGCTAAGAGTATTCCTTTTTCGTTTAATTATCGATATAAAAGAAAGTAAAGAGAGACAATTTTGAACGAGTAAGCTTCTCTTTAGATTAGATTTATAAAACTTTTGGGAGACATATAAGTTAAGAACATGAATAAGAGAAGGAGGTCGTATAGAAGCTGGGTGGAAGAATTTATTAAGACGTTTTTAGAATCAGGTGAAATAGAAAGAATAATGGCAGAGTATGAGAAGTTTTCAAAGTTCTTTAAGAAATATTGTTCTTATTTTCCTTCCGAAAGCGATATTCCAGACGAGCTAGAGGTAGAAGGAGTAATTTTAGAGTTTAACATTCCAGACCTTTTCCCTTATCTTTCAAACTCAAATAATAAACCTGTGTATAGAAGGAAGAAGAGCTTTCTAACAGAAAGGGAACCTTTGGTGGATGTAATAGAGTTTGAAGATCACTATGAGGTTGTTGCTCAAATACCATGGGTGGAGAGGGAAGAGGATATAAGGTTGCGAAGTACTGAAAGTTCTTTAGAGATAGAGGCGCAAGGGAGTTTTATAAGAAAATAATTTTTGATAGTCCTGTAGAACCGGAGAGCATGAGAGTAACTTATAAAAACGGCGTGTTAAGTGTAAAGATAAAGAAGAAACGAAAAATTCTACCACTCTAGATAACTAAATAACCCATCCACATGCTATTCAAACAATTCCATATAACATCTAACGACTTCCTTAAAAGATGGAGGAAATTCCATTAAGTATAAATCATGAAGATATTCAAGATCTTTTAGCCCCCCTTCAAAATTAAAAGATTTTATTAAGATATTTTTCAAAAAATTTCTTATTTTTTCGCTTGGATGAAAAGCTGCATATGCAAGTGAAGGTAATGATAAACCTAAATTAATTCCTTTAAGAAATTCTCTTTTCGAAAACCATTCGCTTATTTTAATTTGTTTATAAATCGTTAGTTCGTCTGTTAAGCCTCTAGTAAAAAGGGCGTAATCCGAGATAAGATCTCTCGTAGCTAGTTCCCAATCAATGTAAAGGGAGTTAACCATCTTTTTTAAGATATTTTCTTCTAGCGGCCGAGTTATACGAGTTATTTTTGATAAGATTCTCTCGCGTCTATATCTGCTCAATTCCTCTTTTACTCTCTCGGTTCTCCTTTCGATTTCATCAAAACCATAAACTTCTGCTGCTATTACGTATCCAAATTCGTGGCATAGGATGAACGGAAAGGTAAACCTATCGATTTTCGATTTTATAACATGAAGAGTATACATGCCGTCTTGCTTGGATATGCATGCAGAAAAAGTTTGCGGAAGGTTCGAACGTATTCGAAATTCTTCTGGATCTTTGTATATTTTTAGGTCTAGAGATATTTCTGTTAAATTTGTTTTCTTTAAAATTGAATCAACGATTCTTTTAATATCCATAATTTTCTTCTACCAGTAATTTTTAAAATGAAATAAAAAGCTAATTATATCCGATTACAAGTAGTTTTTATGCCGAAGAAAATTATGAAAAGTAATCTAAATTTCGATAGGATAGAGTTTGCTAATATTGTAATTAACGGAAAAAATTATGGTGGAAAAGATCTTTACGTATTCTACGATGGTTCTATAAAAGAAAGAGTAAAAAGTCATGAAGTAAGTAGAGAAGAACTAGAATTAATCTTGAGAATAAAGCCTGAAATAAAATTAGTAATAGTTGCTAATGGATTCTATTCCTGCGTAAAATTAAGCGAAAATGCCCTAAAATTTGCTAAGAAAAAAGGAGTTGAAATAGAACAGTTTGAAACTAAATTAGCTTGTGAAAAGTTTAAGAAAGTAGTTGAAAGAGGAGCAAAAGCTGCTTTAATCTTGCATAGCACTTGTTAATTATAAAGGATAGAATATAGGAGGAACTCTTATCAATAACATCTCTTCCCATTTAATTGCTTTCTCCAGATTGTCTACCGCATAAACCAACCCATCAATAACGCTTTTGCATAATTTCGGATTTAGCCTTACGCTTTTTGCTATTTCTACATTGCAAGTATGTATTCCTTTTGATGGATCTCCAAAAATTTTTGTAACGTTTGGAGTAATTTCGCTTCTAAAATATTGGCCTATTCCAACTTCATATCCATAACTTTCCAAACTACTTTCCAGACTTCTTTTTATAATTTTTGCATATTTAGGATCCATTGTCGGTTCTCTACTCCAAATTTTTCTTTTTTCTTCATCCTTGGGAGGCTCAACTCTAGGCGGATAATTTCCAATTCCCAGGTCGATTTTATAGTTCATGACGTTTGTTAAGTAAACTTCACCAGTTTCCGGATCTCTAACTTTAATCCTTTTTCTCTTTTTTTTCATCATCCCATCCGTGAATTGATAGAATAACAACATCTCCATATCTTCTTAAAAACTTTATTACCTTTAATAATGCTTTATGGTATCCTTTCATTTCCTCTATCCTATCCAAATTAGAAAATTCTCTATTGTAAGTTCCTATAATTCCTATGCATTTGGCTTTTATAGAAACAAAACTAGTTATTGGAGCTACTAGATATTCATGTGTAATTTTTAATATCTTCTTTTCACCATTTTCTACTATTTCTATTTCTGTATCTTCGCATGGAGCTATTCCGTGAGAGCTAGTAACTATAACATGCCTCTTAGGTTTTCGAGGTATTATCGGTATAAAACTTCCATCTTTAGCCAATTCTAGCAATTCCATTTCCAACTTTTGTAGCTCTTTCATACTTTTAGATTAAACGAAAGTTTTAAATGCTTGCCGAACCACTATGGACTTAATAAAAAGCCAAAAAGCAAAGGATTAACCCGATTAAAATCAAATCCGTGAGCATCAGCGATGATTTGGTAAATTTTAATCGACGGAGTTTCAAACCGATTAAAAAGGTAATTTGATTGTAAAGAGAAAGTGTAAGTAATTTGGTTTTTAACCTCTTTATTTTTATTTTTTTTACTGAAAAGTTTGGTGCAGAGTTAAAAGATCTTCTACTAATGTTAATTCGTTGGTTATGTTTGCTAACTCAACGGTTATAGTGGTAAGATTCTCCGTAATGTTGTATGTTATGTTTTTTAACTTTTGAAATTTTAAATCAAAAAGTGGTGTAGATACTTTGATGACAAGAAAAGTTATAGTAATAATGGAGATTATGATAATTGCAACTAAAACTTTATTCGCTAACACATTCAAAAATCTTGTTCGCTGCAGTTTCTAAATGTTTTCTAATATCATGGAGTAGGGATTTAATAGATTCCACATCCTCAACAATCATAGATCGTGAGAGGATTTCCTCAACCTGAAGATATCCTATAACCAACTTCGCTTCAATAGCTTCCAGCATCATCGCTACTTCATTCCAGCATATGTATTTTTCTTCTCTACCTATCTTTTTGTAGTAATTAGCAAGTTTATAAGAGGTCGATGTAATTCTTTCGGTCTTTTTAATCAAAGAAGAAAGTATACTAGAAATTTTTTTTAATTTGTTTCTCCATTGCTCTAAGGAAGATGTGATATTACCTTTTCCTGTTTTAGTCCTTGCAGGCGCGCAATAAAGTGAGGATGATGTTGTGATGTTTTCTCCTATAACTACCACTCTTAAGTAGTCACCATTAACGAACGTTCGGTTAACTCTGAAAAGAAATTCTTCGCCAACCTTTATCTCTTTAATTTTGCCTACAGCCAAAACGAAGCCTCGTGAATTATATATTTTGACCTTCAAATTTTTTACGCTAATGTTTCCTTCATTTTTTATGAGAATGTTAATTTTGTTCTGCGTGCAATTGCTACTTTTTCTATCTATGACTATCAATCTTTCTAGTTTTGGAGCCCCTTTCTCAACGACAGGTGGACAATAAATTGTTCCACTAATGCTGGCTCCTTTTGGAGTAATAACTACTACTCTCAAGTATTTACTTTCCCTGAAAATGCGTGGAACTCTAAATTCAGTCATTTGGTGAGTTTCGATTATTTTTGTTTCGGAGATGCCTACTCTTTCTCCCGTTGGAAAGTAAATTTCAATAAAAGCTTCTTCTGGTGAATCACCTTCATTCCTAACGAATACATGAATTAAATTATTATCGCAATAACTTTGTGTACCATCTATGGCTAAAAAAGGCAATCGAATAAGATATAGCGTCACGTTGTCAAAGTGTACATGGGCACCATTTTCTCCGTGCACCCCAACACCTGTGCTTAGAGAAAGGAAATTTATTTTAAAAGTAGGAGAAGCGGAAAAGGAATCGATAATTCTATTATTTAAATAGAAACTGTACTTATCTCTTATTTTTTTAATTTTCAGGTTTATCCAGTTACCTTTTTCAACCTTAATCCAATCGATATGCTTTCTCTTTCTCTCAACTCTATTACTAATGTTTCTTACTATAACCCATTCCTTATAAAATCCGTCGTATCCGATGGAGACGCTCTCACTTCTCTTTAATTCTAAATATTCAGTTTCGTTGAGTTTTTTACTAGTTATTTTTCTACTTAACCACCCAACACGGAATCCCACATTCGTAGAGGAGCCTTTGTCATCAGGCATTATTTTAAAATTAACAGAAGCTTCAAAATCTTGTGCTGTTTGGTTAAAATAAACTACTCCCATTATGCTATACCAATAACTATCTGTAGACAAAGAAAGCTCTCCACTTTGGATGCTGCCGTTCCCAGTTATTGGAAATCCATGAGGATGTTTATCACACCATATTTTACCAAGATACTCAACACAACCAAGTAAGATGTACCAGGGAGCAACGCTGCTACGTTCGAAATCATCATAAAAAAGTATTGAGCCATCGGCCAGTTCTTTTGATTTAAAATCGGTAGCTTGCGCTGGAGACAGCCGAAAAAGAAAAATGAGTGCTGTTAATGATAATAAATATAAATAAAGAATTATCATTAACCTTCTCATTTAATTTAGTTATTGATTTTTTTACATAAATTAGTAGATAAAAAAGTTGCTATTCGAAATTTTTAAGAGAATCAATTATGATATTGGGCCGGAATCGAAACTTTTAAGAAAAGTAGGTGCAACTTTTTATTGAGAAGATGGGTGGTCGACTTTGCATTAGAGGAGCTAGTAAAAATTTTAGAAAGGCCTAGAACTTTTTCTGAGTTGCTTTCTCTAACTAAATTGCCTGAAAGAACTTTACGTTATAAATTAAAGAAGCTAA
>CAZGBT010000025.1:0-4525 GCA_964524025.1 uncultured archaeon
ATGTTGGTATAGGGACAAGCTCTCCAAGTTACTTATTAGATGTAAATGGAAATGCAAGGATTCAGGGAAGTTTAGGTGTAAATGCGAATCCTGGAGCTTCTTATGCATTAAACGTCGGTGGAAATATTGGAATGAATGGTAATGTAGTTATGCAATTAGATACTGCAACGAGTCCTTATTCTTTAATTTTAGGAGGTGGTGCGAATATAGGATATGTAAAAATAGATAATGGAAAGAATTTTACTGTTGACAATAACTTGCTATATGTAGATGCTACTAATGATAGAATTGGAATAGGAACCGCCAACCCGATGCATGATATTCAAATCTACGACGTAGACGGAAATGGCATAACAACATTAGAGTTAAGAAAAGGTGCCTGGTGGTTTAGAATAGATAACGAAGGTTCTGGTGGAAACGTTTACTATCGCTCTGACGATGGGCAATCGCAAATATTCCGGGTGAGATCTGGTGATACTTATACAAACGCTCTTACTATAACAGCAGAAGGTAATGTAGGTATATCGACAACCTCTCCAAATTATAAATTGGATGTACAAGGAACTTTTAGAGCATCCTCAAATCAAGGAGTTATTCTCCTCGATTCTAACGGAAACTTAAAAATAGGAATTTAGCTTGATTTATTTTCATCTCCTGTTCTCAGATCGTCTCCTTTATAAAAATCTCAAGCTGTTATAAAGCAGTTGAATCTCTCCGATTCGTAAATTTAATAGCAAATAGGTCTTTAGTGAATAAAGCTGGTATAAAATAATTACTTTGTTAATAACCATTTCCATAAGGGAATTAGCTTAATTTCTTTATTGTTAACTTTTAAAATATCTTCCAAATCCCAAGTGATTATTATTAATTCTGGTCTATCTTTTTTGAATAAATCATAAGCTTTTGTTAAAGCCTTAATTTCTCTTCTTTCTATTTCGTCTAAACTAGAAGCATAAGTTACTTGGATTAATTGCTTTATTTTCAAACCTTCCTTAATTAAGAAATCGACTTCCCTTTGTTGGTAATCTTTGTAATAAAAAATTTCTGTTAAAGGTCTTTCAAGTCTTCGCAGAAGGGAAACCGCAACCAAGTTTTCAATAAGCTTTCCATAATTTTCTAAGAATCTAAAACCGATAGAGTTAGAAATCCCACAATCTATAGAATAAACCTTTCTCGGTGAGATTTTTCTCTCCCTTAACCCAAAAGAAAACTTGTTGACAAAAAATATCATCCTTGAAGTTTGTAAATATTTAGAAAATCTTTCCACAGTTTTAACTGGGATTTTTAAAAACTTAGAAAGTCTATTAAAGCTTATTAAGGAAGATATGTTCGTTAAATAGTAATGAGATAAAAATTCTAAAGCTTCTCTTTCTCTTATTCTAAACCTTTTTTCTACGTCCTTTAGAAGAATCGTCTCAAAGTAACCTCTTAAGATTTTTCTCTTTTGAGAAGCCTTTTCGCTTAGCACAACCTCTGGAAATCCTCCCCATTCTAGGTATTTTCTTAACTCAGCAATCAAATCCTCTCTGCTTATGGAAAGAGAAGGATATTCTACTCCTACAAATTTTAAATATTCTTTAAAACTTAGCGGAAACACTTCGACTTCCACGCTCCTACCAGCTAGGAGAGTCGAAAGTTCTTCACTCATTAATTTTGCAGACGAGCCGGAAACAACGAACCTGCATGCTCCTTTTTCATGCAAACTTCTGACAAACCTCTCCCAGTTTTTTACCTCTTGCACTTCGTCCAAAATGAGAAAGGGTTTGGCCGAAGGCCTTACTATCTCCCTAAAAGCTTCGAATATTTTGACTAATAAAGCTTCGTCCATCCTAGGGCCGAACTTAACTTCTTCAAAATTTACGTACAGAACGTTCTCTTTACCATGTCTTTCGGATAAAATTTTTGCTACTTGTCTCAAAATATAACTTTTCCCTGATCTCCTTACACCAAAAATTGTTACGACTTTGTTTACTTTACCTTCCAATGTTTCTATAATCTCCCTTACATAAGTTTCTCTTTTAATCCCTATTTCCAATCCTTTTCCCCAAAAATTCCAATCAGAAAGTACAGAAATTATCTCTTCTTTTTTCATATATCATATATGACAAAAATTATTAAAAAAGTTTGTCATATGAGACAAAAAAAACTTGAACGAAATGATAATTACTGTACCAATTTTTAAAAAATGGTATAGCAACTGTACTTTTTAGGTTTAAAGCCTTTGGAATTAGCAGACAAAATTTCAAGGAAATCTCTCGCTCTTGGCTAATAACCATTTCCATAAGGGAATTAGCTTAATTTCTTTATTGTTAACTTTTAAAATATCTTCCAAATCCCAAGTGATTATTATTAATTCTGGTCTATCTTTTTTGAATAAATCATAAGCTTTTGTTAAAGCCTTAATTTCTCTTCTTTCTATTTCGTCTAAACTAGAAGCATAAGTTACTTGGATTAATTGCTTTATTTTCAAACCTTCTTTTATTAAAAAATCTACCTCTTTATCATTTATTTTGAGATAGAAAAGGTTTTTAGAAGGATCAAACCCCCTTTTTACCAACTCCTGCAAAACAAAACTCTCGAGAAGCCTCCCCATATCGTACTTATAAGTCAAAAAGAAGTAAAGACCGTTGTCTACAACATAAATTTTGGGAAGTGATAACTCGATTTTTCTTACGCTGAAAGAAAACTTTTTAACAAAAAAGAAAAGGCTTATATCTTCCAAATACTTTTGAAAATTGTAAAGGGTGTTTTTGCTTACTCTTATTCCTAGGGATTTCAATGTGTTGTAAATCTTATTGATAGAAAAAATTTTGGAATTCGATGAGACAGAATTTTTCACAAAAAACTCAAGTGCTACTCTATTCTTAATTCCAAACCTTTCCATTATATCTTTGTATATTACAACATCTATGTACTCTGAAAAGAAGGCGGGAGCATCAATCTTTTTAAGGACTATATCTGGAAAGCATCCATATTTTAGAGAAGAAGATAACAATTTCTTAATTTTTCCCTCTTCCTCGCTCGTATAAATTTCTTTTCTTAACCCCTCTATCAGCAAGATTTCTTCAAAAGAAAAAGGAAAAATCTTTACTGGAAAAGCCCTACCTCTAAGTTGAGTTGCTATCTCTTTGCTCAAGAGCTTGCTAGAAGAACCAGTAACAAAAATGTAGAACTTTTTTCTTTCAAAAAGCCTATAAACTTCCTTTTCCCAATTTGGTAGGTTTTGTATTTCATCGAAAAAAACAAAGCTAGGTAATTTTCCATAAACTTCGATGTGTTTCTTTATAAACTGCTCGATTTTACCTTCAATTTCCTCGAAGTTTACAAAAAGGTAATCCTCTTCTTTTATTTTTTTATTCTTAATCAGATAATAGAGAAAATAAGTTTTTCCTGCCCTTCTAGGCCCTATAACAGAAGTTATGAAATCTTTTGTTAATCTAACGCTAATTAATCTAGGTTTTACTTCCAATCTCTCTATGTCCTTTTTCCTTTCAAAAAAATAGGTAGCTATTCTTTCTTCCATAAACCAATTTAGAAGGAAACTTTTTTTAAATTTTTTCCCTCTAAAAAAGAAATTTTAGTAAAAATTATATTTCTTGAGCAAGTCATTAGGGTTAAATTTAAATACTAATACTACTAATTATAATTAGTATTATGGTAAGAATTTATCCCTTAGTGCTAGACGATGAATTAAACAGAAAAATCGAAGAGTTAATGCTAAAGAAAAATTTCAGAACTAAAAAGGAATGCATTCTCGCTTTGATAAGGAAAGGTTTAGAAACGATGGAAATATGAAAGTCAGAAATATTACCTTAATTATTATTTTCTTATTGCTATCTCCTTCTTTAGCTGAAGCTAGAAGTTTTTTAGTTTATAACGTTTCAAACCCTTCCCAAATTTATTTTATAGTTAATGGAAGTACTGGATATGTAGGAATAGGTACTAATGCACCCTCTTATCCTTTAGATATAGTTGGAGATGGCAGGATAAGTGGCATTTTTTACGTTGTAAACGGAAGAATAGAAATGCTTCCAGCAAGTACGGGAAGTGTACTCGACATGAATAATAATAACATCATCGACGTTAACCAAATTACAATTAACGATGGGAGTTCTCAAAACAATCCAGCTGAAGGTTTAGTTTTCCCTTCAACGATAGGAAATTTTCGGTTGAATACCATTGAAAATTTCCCAAATATCGATCTTTTAATAAGTTCCAGTAGCGATGCTGTTTTTTCCATTAGGAATATAGGTGGTGGAAACTTTAAGGTTGGCATAGGAACTTTTAGTCCATTGAAGACTTTAGAAGTTGTGGGGGACTTAAACGTAACCAATATAATTTACGAAAACGGTGCTTCTCTTTCTGATAAGTATGTGAGTAGAAATGACTGGACTACTCATGACGACTATCCTCCTGGTTGTCCTTCCGGAGAGGCTGTACAAGCTATAGGTGATACTTTAACTTGTATAGAAGTTTCTACACCAGAAAATGCAAATGTTACTGGTAGTGGTAGTGAAGGGCAAGT
>CAZGBT010000026.1:0-4111 GCA_964524025.1 uncultured archaeon
TTTAAATTTAGCGCCTCCAAGCTTTAGTTGATAATATGGGAAAAAGAATAATAGCGCAAGCAAGGGGTAAAGGAGGGACTAGATATAGAGCTCCTTCTCATCGATATGCAGGAAAAGTAGAATTTCATCCAGCCACTAATATAGTAGGGGAGGTCTTAGATATAATACACGATCCAGGAAGAAGCGCTCCTGTGATGATAGTAAGATTCGAAGACGGCAGAAAATTATTGCATATAGCCCCAGAAGGCATAATGGTTGGACAAAAAATTAAGTATAATGGTGAAATAGCAGTTGGTAATGTCGTTGAGCTAGCAAAAATCCCTGAAGGAACTAAAATTTGTTGCATAGAATCTAAACCAGGCTCTGGTCCCAAGTTCTGCAGAAGTTCTGGAAGTTTTGCAATAGTTCTAAAAAAAGTTGGCGAGAAAGTTGTTATCCAATTTCCTTCTGGAAAGACTAAAGAGTTAGATGGAAAGTGCAGAGCTATGATTGGAATTCCTGCAGCTTCTGGAAGGAAAGATAAACCTTGGGTAAAGGCCGGTAAGAAATGGCATGCTATGCATGCAAGGGGTAAGTTATATCCGAGAACGGTTGCTGTGGCTATGAATCCAGTTGACCATCCATTTGGAGGCAAGAGCAAAAGACCTAGACAAAAATTTGTCGCAAGGTGGAAGAAACCGCCAGGAGCTAAAGTTGGTAGTATAAGCCCAAGAGGTAGGCCTAAGAAGAGGTAGGTTTAAAAAAGAATTTTTCTATTTTTAAGATATGGCCAAGCAATTCAGATATCGCGGCTATACGCTGGAGGAATTGCAAAAGATGAGTTTAAAGGAATTTGCAAAATTATTACCAGCGAGACAAAGGAGGTCCATTTTAAGGGGATTAACAGAAAGACAGAAAAAATTATTGGAAAAAATCAAGAAGCACCCTAATAAAGTTATAAGAACTCATGAAAGAGATATGGTAATTTTGCCTCAAATGGTCGGGGCTAAAATAGCTGTTTATAGGGGCGGTGCTAAAGCTGGTGATAAAACAGGTAAATGGGTCGTTGTTGAGATAAAACCAGAAATGATTGGCAGAAGGCTTGGGGAATTTGCCTGGACTATTAAAGAAGTTAAGCATTCAGCCCCTGGTATAGGAGCTACGAGAAGCTCTAAATTTATAGCAAGCAAGAAATAGCATGAAAGAAGCAAGAGCTATAGTTAAAAATGCAAAAGTATCTCTTAAGAAAGCTGTTGTTGTTTGTAAAAGGCTGAAAAATCTTAATTTAAAAAAAGCTGAAAGATTTCTGAACGAATTATTAGAGCAAAAGAAAAGCATAGATGGGAAATATTATACCAATGTTGTGAAAGTTTTACTTAAATTATTAAAAAGTGCTAAAGCAAATGCTGAAAGAAAGGGAATGAATGTTGATAAACTCTACATAAAAGTTATAAAAGCCGACAAAGGCGAAACATTTATTAGACCTTTGCCAAAAGCTAAGTTTCAGCCAAGAAAAGCTAAGCAAACACATATAACTGTAATATTGGGTGAAAGGTAATGGCAATAGAAAAAATATTCATAAAGGAGGCTATAAAAAGGAATTTGCTAGAGGAATATCTAGCAAAAAAATTTGAGAAAGCTGGATACAGTCATTCTGAAATAGAAAGAACTCCAATAGGAACTAGAATTATCGTTTATGCCCATAGACCTGGAATTGTTGTAGGACCTTCTGGGAGAAGGATAAACGAAATAGTTGAAGAAATAAAGAAAAAATTCGATATAAGCAACCCTATGCTTGACGTAAGGGAGGTAGAAAATCCATTTTTGGATGCCAATATAGTAGCAAAAAGGATTGCAAAAGCTTTGGAAAGAGGTATTCATTTTAAAAAAGTTTGTAATTATTATCTTGACAAGATTATGGAGGCTGGTGCTGTTGGAGTTATGATAAGAGTAAGCGGAAAACTAGCTGGTAAAGATAGATCTAGATTTTATAAATTCAGGAGAGGTTTTGTAGCTATGGCAGGGGATTATGCAGAAAAATACGTTCAAGTTGCACAAGCACAAGCATTTCTAAAGGTAGGAGTTGTTGGTGTGGAGGTTAGGATTATGAAAGAAGCTCCTAAAGAACTAATCGCTGAAAAAGAAGCAAAGGTGGTTGTAAGTGAAGATAAAGGAGATAAGGAAGCTAAGTAATGAAGATTTAAAAGCAAAGCTAAGAGAATTAAAATTAGAGTTGATGAAAGAAATGGCTAACGTGAAGACTGGAAGACCTGTTAAAAACCCAGGTAGGATAAAAAAAATAAGAAAAACTATTGCAAGAATACTTACTGTCTTAAGAGAAAGGTCTATTTCTGGAGGCTGAAATGACAGAAGTTTGCCCTAAATGCGGTCTACCAATAGAAATTTGCGTTTGTAAAGAAATAGAAAAACAGCAACAAAGGATTAGAATTTATATTGAAAAAAGGAAATGGGGGAAGCTTATGACAATTATAGAAGGTATAACCGAAGAACAGAAAAAAATTGCTTCGGAGCTTAAATCAAAGCTTGGATGTGGTGGTACTTTTAAGAATAATAGGATAGAATTGCAGGGGGATCATAGGAAGAAAGTAAAAGAAATTCTTCTCAAAAAAGGTTACAGAGAAGACCAAATAGAGGTAATTTAGCTTGATAACTCCAAAGAATCTTGTAAGACACGAACTTATAGGGTTAAAAGTTAAAATTAAAAAAAGTACCGACCCTACTCTAATAAACCTAAAGGGGAGAGTTGTTGATGAAACTTATAATATGCTTGTTATAGAATGTGAAGATGGAAAAGAAAGGAAAGTCGCAAAAAAGAATTGCATCTTTATTTTTACTCTACCAAACGGAACTAAAGTAGAAGTTGATGGGAAAGTTATAGTCGGAAGACCAGAAGATAGGATAAAGAAAAAACTTCCTAGATGGTAAAATTTTTAACGCTAATAGCGTCTTTATTTTTATGAAACATAAGAACATAGGAATAGATTGGATTAAGCCTCCAGAAAAAACTTGTAACGATCCTAAGTGTCCATGGCATGGTAAGGTTAAGATAAGAGGCCAGCTTATAGAAGGTATAGTGGTTTCAGCAAAGCCGCAAAGGACTGTTATAGTAAGAAGAGATTATTTGCATTACGTTCATAAATATGAAAGATATGAGAGGAGAAGGTCAAAAATAGCAGCTCATAATCCAGAATGCGTAAACGCAAAGGAGGGGGATAGAGTTATAATAGGAGAAACAAGACCGCTAAGTAAAACGAAACATTTTGTAGTTTTACAGGTTTTAGAGAGGAGGAAAGAATAGAAAATTTAAATTTCATCGTTTGATCGATAGTTTGGAAATGGCAAGATTTTCGTCCTCCCAAATTTTTCTAATCAAATAAAAATACTCAAAAAGTTTAACCTTATCCTTTACATAAAGAACTTTTCCTGTTTCAATAACTTTAATTTTTATAAAAAGTGGTAAATCCTCAAAAAGTTTTATATCGATCCTTTCGTCTTTCATTAACCTTAAGGTCTTTTCAAAAAGTTTTGCCCCTCCTCTAGGCGCTACTACACAGATATCTATATCTGAAGTCCTTCTTTCATACATCTTCCCTTTTGAACCAAAGAGAAGTATAGCGAGAACTTCCTCGTCCTTTTTTAGTTCATCAACTATTTCTTTTATTACTTTGTCCATCTTTCAAACCTTTCAGAAATCTTCCTAAGAAAAGGTAGAAGCTTCTTCATCGAATCTATAGCTTTTTCTTCTGAAATTTTATTATATCTATGTATTATCCAATTTCTAAGACCATTAGCTTCTACTAAATGCTGTTTTTCTTCTTCTGATATTTCTTGAAGTTCAAAAAGAGTTTGTACATTCGAGTATCTATCTTTAACTTCCAATCCTTTACTTTTTAAATAAAGTGCTATAGCATCAAATAAGGATTCTACTATTTCCTGAAACAATTTAAATGCCCCTAATTTTTCTAGCTCGCTTCTAAATCCCCTAGAAAATGCATTCTCTAAGATTAAAGTCCTCTCTTTAGCGAATTCTATTTTTTCTCTTATCCTTTCCTTAACTTCCATAATGGTAGTTTACTCAAGGAAATATAAAACATAGCTAAAAACTAAGTTT
>CAZGBT010000027.1:0-3555 GCA_964524025.1 uncultured archaeon
ACTTTGCGGTGAATGGAAAAATCGGGTTTTAAAAGACCTTCTTGCACCATTGTGTCTCTCTACCATTAGGTGATGTTTATAATATTTTGTTTTAACTTGGTTATTTATTTGCATATTGATTTTACTATATGCTACAAATTTTAAAAAATTTTATAGCTTATTTCTTTGGGGAACGATATAGAGCAAATTTTTTCATATAATTTTTCAATTATTTGCTTTTCTAATTTTTGAATTTCCTCAATATTATAATATTTTTCTAATTCTTCTTGAAAAAATCTCCCATGATATAGACTTTTAATTTTAGCATGAACAAGTTCATGAGTTAGAATATATTTTACTTCTTCGGTATTTAAAATCGAAATTATTCTTTTATTTAACCTTAAAGTATTTGTATGAAATGAAAATGAAGCTATTTTATATTTCATAGGAACAATCTTTAATCTGACATTTTCCTTTATTTCCATCTTCTGCATAAGCTCTTTTAAAAGACTTTTTAGCTTCTCCACAGTCTTTTCAGCTCCTCTTTAAGATATTCTTCTGTTAACTCTTCAACAAGCTCTTTTGCTTGTTTTTCGTTAATCCTTGCAAGAAAAAGATCTTTGAGCATTTCTGTTTTGATTTTTCTTTTATGTTCAGGAGTAAACATTTTTATTTTTGCATTACTTAAAATCCTCTTTATTACTTCTTTTGTATTGCTGAGTTGAACCTTTATTTTGGTCTTTTGTTCTATGTAGTGTGAAAGTGTTTCTAAAATCCTTTCAGTTTCTGACTTTCCATAAATTTTTCTTTCATATTCCTTCCATTCTTCCTCAATAGCTTTCAATCTTGCAAGAAAAGTTTTAGTGCCAATTGCTCTTGTAATCCATTCAAACCTCAGTTTTTCAAGCCTTTCAAGTATCTGCCTGTAAACAGGGTCATGCTGCTTTTTTACTAGCGATGCTCTAAGGTTAAAGTAAAAGTCTGCCACTTCATTTATAATCTTTTTTCTTATCTCTTCTTCATCAGTCAAATCTTTTATAAGAGCTTCAAGACTCTCAGGACTAAGCTGTGCTTTTCCAACTTCTCTAAAATCTTCAATAACAGTTCTGTTATGTATGTATTTTAAAAGTTCATTCCAGAATTCCTTTCCAGGCTTTTTTCTGCTTCCTGACATTATTCTTCTGAGTTTGTAGTAGATGTAAGCAAGAGCCTCTATATCCTCAACATAAACAACTCTTTGAGGATATGCTCCAAGTGCTGAATATGTCTTTAGCAAAGCTTTTATGTCATTAATTACCCTGACTATCTTAGCAGAAAATGATTTATCTTCTGTAAGATACATAGCAATCATACTTATCCTTGTTTCAATCTGCTCTTTATTGATTCCTTTCTTAAAACTTGTTTTAACCATTTCAATGTCAATTCCAACACCTTCTTCATTAAGTTTCAGATTTTTTAGTTCTTCTTTTAGCTGACGGAATTTATTTTCAAATTCAACGAACTTTTGCTCAGCAGATTTCATAAGATTCATTTCAAAGTCTTTTCTGATCTCTTCCTCAGCAAGAAGGTTGTAAATTGCCATAGTCTTTACAAGATGCTCCATAAGTCCAAAGGAATCAACAATAAGTCCAAACTCCTTATCAAGATATGGTCTATTAACTCTTGCAATTGCCTGAAGAAGTCTATGTTCATAAAGAGGTTTATCAAGATACATAACTTTAAGGATAGGAGCGTCAAAGCCTGTAAGAAGCATGTCGGTGACAATAAGAATTTTAGGATTTTCTTTTTCTAAAAAATCATTTTGAATTTCAAAATTAATTCTTTTAAGATCGTTATTTTTTCTTCTGTTTATCAACTCTTCTCTATACTCTACGATTTCTGGTTCTGTATCATTGTAGCTATAAGTCATAACAATTTCTGTCCAACTTTTGGCTTTATCCCCAAATTTTTTGATTAAATACTTATCAAGAGCTCTCTTGTATCTTACACATCCAACTCTGTTAACAGCAACAACCATTGCCTTGTATTTGAAATTTTCGGTGTCTTTTTCTATCCTTTCCGTTATGTATTCTGCAAGTTTTTCGATTCTCTTTTTATTAAGAAGAATTACCTTTGCTTTTGTTATGTGCTTTTCTATCTCCTTTTTTGATATTTCTGCATCGAGAAGTTCTTCAATCCTTCCCTTCTTCTTCATGTATTCTTTGATAAAACCAGCTATTTCTTCTTCAGTTAACTTTATTCTTACTCCTTCAGCCTTTACTTCTCCTTCCTTAACTACATGATGTACAATGGGAAGGGTAAACCTGTCTCTGATAGAATCCTCTATAAAGTAAACATCAAGGTAGTATTCACCCTGATCAGGATATGAAAATTCCAAAAATGTGTTCTTTTCATTTTTAAAGATCGGTGTGCCGGTAAAACCAAAAGCAATTGATTCAGGAAAGCTTATTTTTCTCATTGCACTGAGCAATCCATACTGGCTTCTGTGTGCTTCATCTATCAGGAAAAGTATGTTTTTCTTTCTAACACCACCAAGCTCAAGCAGGTATTTCTCACAAGCTTTTTCATCAAGATCTTTAAGACTCTGGATATGTTTAAAATATTCCTCGTAATTTGCATTTTTCAGATGATTTAGATAGCTTTCTCCAAGCCTAAGCAAAAGTGTATAAAGCTCTTTTGTTGCCTCTTCATTTTCTTCATTTAAACTTTCGCTGTTTTCCTTTTTCCTCTGGAATTTCTGGATAGTTGTAAGATAAACTCCTCTTGCGATTATATTTGCTGACATCTCACTTTCTTTTGCAACTTTAATTATCTCTCCAAGTCTTTTTATGCTTTCAACTTTTTCAAACAGTGTTTTAAACTTCTCATCCTGCACAGCTTTAAGCATCCTCTCATGCTGGTCTTCCAGGTCTTCTCTGTCAACAATAAAAAAAACTAATGGATTTGTGCCGTAATAAAGATCAAGGAAGTAGTTTGCTATAAAAAACATGGTGTATGTTTTTCCACTTCCCTGCCAGTGCCAGATTAAACCACGGTTCTTTTTCAGATTGCTCATATATTCCTTTATCCTGCTTATAGCTTTTACCGTGGCTCTATACTGGTTTTGTCTTGCAATCAGTTTTCTGTTTTCTCCTTCTTTTGGCTTTAGGAAAAAGATAAAGTATTTGAGAAATTCTAAAAGCCGACCGGGAATCAGAAGATCAAAAATATTGTCCTTGCTTATCTTTTTTCCGTTTTCATATTCCTCAACACCCCAGTTAAATGCTGGAAGATCCTTAATTCTTTTTTCCCAGTTTGGAAGTGTTGGGCTATAATATTTTTCGTCTCCATAAGCAACTCCAAACTGGACAAATCTAAAAAGTTCTGGGCTATAAACCTCGTATCTTCTTATCTGATTAAGGGCGATGCTGTGAGAATAAGGAATTGACTCAGATTTTGCCTCTATGATAACAACAGGAATTCCATTGATAAAAAGAGTAAAATCTGGCTTGGTATTCTCAAGAGAGCCTCTGAATTTTGCCTCATGCAGGTAAAAAAATGTGTTTTTTCTGTTTGAGTAATCTATAAGCCAGACAA
>CAZGBT010000028.1:0-2640 GCA_964524025.1 uncultured archaeon
GGTTTAAATTTAGTTAAACTTTTATTTAAGAATGGTTAAAATCTGGTAAGATGCTATTCTTTCCATTCGTTTATATCTAGCAAAAATTAGTTATCTAGTTCTATTACTGTGGACGGAGAAACTATACGCTTTATCTCTCCTTTGTTATACCGCATTCTTACCTGATAAACGAAATCTGCATATACGCTCCAACGAGCTGCATCTATTAAATGACTCATATACAAAGCTGGGTCAAAAATATCTATAAATTTAAGCCCTCGGTAAGTTTTGCAAACAAGAATAGCTGCATGCTCGTTAGGAGATAAAGGATGCGGGTAAGATGATGATATCCTTCCAGCTGTAATATCATCATCGTATTTACAATCCCATCCCAAAGCCCTTAAATATTTCTCAGCAAGCTGTGCTATATCTGTGCATGTTAAACCTTTCCATCTTTTTCTCAAAACTAGAAATTTCTGCTTTGCTTCTTCAAAAGAAACCTCTGCATCTTTCAATTCAAGCAATAAATTGTCTAAATCTTTCTCGGCTCCTTTTCTTTTTTGAACTATCGGATCGGTTTCCTCACAACACAAAACTTTTTCAAGATCCTTATATACTTCAAGATTTTTCCATCTATTTTTCTCCTCATCAGAAATTCTATCAGGTTCTTCTATTCTGTTAAATTCAATTGCTCTCCCGTCTGTCAGTTCAGTCCGAATACCATAAGGAGAGTTAACTTCTAATTCTAGAGTTTCTTCTACATTACCTGAGCGGTTAACTGTAACCACTTCCAGAAACCAAGCTCCTCTTTCCAGTTTAGGGCCTATGTAAATTCTCTTAGAATTTTTTAGCTTTAGCTTCATAATCACAATTCAGTAGTAAATATTTAAAATTTAAGGAAAAATAGGAAAATATGGCAAGGCTAATAGCAAGACTTTATGAAGAAACTGGACCATATACTTGCAGAATGTACGAAATAGTTGAAGGTAAAGCAGAAGAATTAACAAATTGCGATTGGGTCTTAAAAACTCCTGACGGGAGATACAAAGGTATAAGGGAAAGACTAGTAGAGAAAAGAAGTCTAGAAAAAGATAAGACACTTAGTATTCTATCAAGAATTTTACGATATATGGGACTAGCGAGTACAGTAGCTTGCTTTTTTGTTTGCCCTCTTTCTGTCGCTGGATTAGTAGCTTCAGTCACAATCCCATGCTTTTTCATTGGCGAATACCTTGATAGATTAACAAGGGTAGAGAAATTGCCTACAGTAGAAGAATTTCTCAGTAAATATGGATACACTTTCAGGGATGAGTATTTTGACTTAAAGGACTGGCTGGAAGGTACAAGAGATTATAAGCCGCTTCCATTCGAAATTCGCGCAAGAAAAAGAGTCTCTGTCATCGTGGAGTCGTTAAAGAATTCAAACCGAAATCCTTAGAGGCAAAAATATTAAGAAATGCAACAGCGATGGCTCACCTCGAAGCCTTTCTTGATCTTTTTGCATGGCATGCACAAAAAAGAGGGTTAGAGAATGCGATAGACTACATTTATGAAAAATTGAAAAGAGATTGGAGAGTGAAAGTAACATTTCCAGAAGCTAAGCAGATGGTTAGAAAATATTATGAGGCGGCAAAATTATTGGTAAGCCGCATGAAAAAGTTAAAAGACTAAGGTGATAAATTGAGAATTTTAGCGAATAAGTTTTAATTTTAAAAAATTATGAAAAATTACTGGTAATGTACCTGGCTACCCTTAAAAATTTTCCTTTCAAAATTCTTAGTAAAGGAATTTTTAGGGATAATTATCGACTAAAGTTATATTTAAACATAACCTAGGTCTAGAAATTCAATTCTTACACAAGTGGTTTAACGCGTAACATTAAGCGTAACATATTATTGTACAATAACTTGTTACGCCAACCCTATACTAATCCTAGCATTTTTTACTAAGATTTCTTGATATGTTACGTAATTTACATTTTCAACCTACATTAGTCCGGTTTTACATTTTACTTGTTGACCAATCCAATTTAGATAACTTTTCCTTCTTAACGCAGGTTAAAACTAGACTAATGTAGGATCTGACACAATCATACATTAGTGTAATTTCAAAAAAAAGGTCTTACTTTAAATACGCCGGGGGTGGGATTTGAACCCACACGGGCTTAACGCCCACCGGCTATCTTTTTCACCTCACCTCCTTCTCTTCACTCATCAGAGTCAAGCCAGTCGTTCATTGGACTCAAGGCCGGCCCGTTGAGCCTGGTTCCGGCACCCCGGCAATCATCAAATCATACCTTGAGTCCAATATTCTATCATTTTTTTGAATAATTAATCTTTAGCTTCTTGCATTAGCGCCAAATGCAACAAAATTTAGTATTTGAAAAGGTCAGGTATTTTGTTATATAAGATTAACTACTTACCAACGCTTTAAAACAAAGATTTAAATATTTCAGAGACAATTATTCTGCGCTATGGAGGCATGGGAAGACAGAATTAGTTGAGTTTGGAGCTTTTGGACATAGAGAGAGATTTTTAAGGAGATACACGCTTGGCACATCTTGGAGTGATAAATATCAAACTTATAGTCTAAGATTATGCTTAAACTTACTCCTTCTCGCTTTTTCTAAAGGCCATGCATCTTCAAGCAAAAAATCAGGAA
>CAZGBT010000029.1:0-2400 GCA_964524025.1 uncultured archaeon
CTGATGATTTTTTGGATTTTCTACAGGCATACTCTGAAGACATGAATTTAATACTCATCACATCAACTCTCTGGCTTTCAAGAAAAATTATCGATCAGGGCTCTCCAATTCTTGGACTTTTCCAAGAGTTCAGAATGGATTTGATAGATGAAAGGGATGCAATAGCATTTACTTTGGAATTAGGTAAAAAAGAGGCAGTCGATATGGCAATTTATATAAGGGAGCCGTGGGTAATTCCATTGATCAAGGACTCCATTTATGATAGCATACCTAGAATTCTAATTGAAAACAAAAACACAATAGAAAGATTAGTCGGCGAGGTCTTTAGGGAAGAGGAAAGAGAGCTAAAGAAAACGTACGTTTCAATTCTCTTTGCAATCGCAAGTGGGAAATCCAAGTCATCTGAAATTTCATCGTATATGTATTCAAGAAAGGTAATACCCAAAGATGATCCAAGCATAATTCAGGGGTATCTCAGAACTCTTTGCAACATAGGTTTAATTGAAAAACTGCACGTTTTGAATAAAAGATTTGATTTATACATTCATAAATCGCCAATTCTTGATCTTTACTTTTACATGGATGCAAAATACGGGTTTTCAGAAGTTGATATGCCAGAAAAAGAAGTAAAAAAGATTTTTATGGAGAAGTTACCTTTTCATGCCGAACAATTTATCAGAAATCTAATATCAAAGGTAGCTGGATTAAAAGGATGTAAAATAGTAGAGAAAAACTACGATATAGATATAGCTTTAGTCTCGTTTAAGAAATTAATAGGAGTGGGTGAAGTTAAATGGAAAAGAAAAATTGAAAAGGAAGATATAAGAAAATCGGAGGACATATTAAGAAAGTTTAATGTTAAGAAGTTCGTAGTTGTTCCTAATAAGGATGAGGTTGAATATGAATCCAAAGAAGTAGAAATTTTAGATATCATGGATATATTAAACAGAAAAATTTTCTAGTTACTTTTATTCACCTTTGGAAATAAGCCAGAAAATGTTTTAAATGATTGCAGATTTTTCAGTTTTTGTTTCCGCTGATTTAACCATCTACGCTAGTTACAATTCTTTATTCTTTTGCGCTAGCAATCCTTCTAGCCTCCTTTATTACTTCAACAATAACCTCTTCTTTCAATCTAAAACCTTGCCTTATCATTTCGCTAAGCGTATCTATGAAATTATCCAAATCTATTAACCCTTCCTTCAAAGCTTTTAACAGCACGAACACAGTCCCTCTTGGTTTCAAGTTAAGAAGTTTTGCTGCAGCCCTTGCAGCTTTATCATCAACTAAAACTTCTTTTACTTTAAGCTTCTTTGCCAGTGAAAGAACTGCTACTTCTCCAGGATGCAATTTAATTGGAATTTTGCTTGGTTCAGTTTTTACTACTTTAATCCAACCATCCTTAATAGCTTTACCAATCACGTAGCTATCCTGTTTTCCTAAAGCTTTACCTTTATCAACTACTTCAATCTTAACTTCTTCTGGAATATACACCTCACCGAAGATTTTAAGTAATTCTAGTTTCCCCGCCTTCGCAAGGTATATAAGAGGACTTGCGTTGGATACGATCATAAACCCTTAATATCTTCCTTTAAATCTTCCAGTGTGTAAGAAATAGTTATACCTCTTTTTTTGGCCTCATTAATCATCTCCCATAAAGATAATTCGCAATTCTTAGCTGCCTGCCATAGCGTTATTTTACCCTCCTCGTAATCCTTTAAGTTCTTCTCAATTAGCCAATCCCTTACAGCTTTGCTCAGAAATCTTCTTATGATCGTCGATCGATCTATTTCCTCGTATTTAGCAATTTCATCGATAAGTTTTGCGAGCTTTTCATCAACTCTTGTGGTGAGGGTTACAGGCATGTATTAAATTTATTCATTTTAATACTTAAAAGTTATGATGTGTGGGGTCAAAAAAATCTGATTAAAAAGCATCGCATGCTAAATAACTCGAGTAAAGCGCAATTACTAAAATTTTTGCAAAATTACTGAAAGGCAACTTTAAATGCGTATACAATAAAGGTTAACTCCTGATTGTCAGATTGATCAAAATTACATTATTTTTTGTAACGCACGTATTTAGCACTCAGAAAAAAACCTATGTTGAAAATACGTAATCTCCGAAACAAGTATGAAAAACAATATTTTCAGCTAAAGAGATAAAAAATAATTCTTAGGATTATAAATATAAAAATATTTTTATTTATTTTAAAAATAATATGTATATTCTTTTATGAATGATTTTAATATTAATTTACTTTTAAATTTGCGAAAGCTTATATTCTTGAAAAACAAAGATATATTTGGGAGTGGTGGCTGGCGGCTTCCCGACCGAACACGGCCGGAGGAAAGTCCCCCCACCGTTAAAAGGCGGATCCCCGTAAGGGGATACCCCGAG
>CAZGBT010000030.1:0-2360 GCA_964524025.1 uncultured archaeon
CTACGGGGAAAGTGCCTATGCCGCGTGTAACTGGCTCATTGAGACGCTAAACCATTATAAGAGGTAGCTACAAGAGCGAAAGATAAAATTTGCTTTCGTTTCTTTAAAAATTTTTAATTCATCTTCTATACTCCTACCAATAATTTTTCCATCCCCTATTCTTTCATAAAGAATTGCAACTCTTATCAAAAGATATTTGTTTTTCTATAGGTTTTTTAAAGATATCTGAAATAAAGCATACTGAAAGAGCTGAAAGAAATATTGTGAGTATTCCAAATACAAGTAATTTTCTCATGTCAATTTCCCTGAAACCTTGTGAATTCGCCTATTCCGATAGCATCTTCAACTTTTATCGTTTCTCCTTTGAATTTTATCTCGCCTTGCCATAAAATGAAAGCTCTTCCCCACGTTCTTTTTCCTTCCGGATCCCACCAGGCTCCTTCAACCCTTGCCCATCCCCTTGGAGGCCAGTATTCAATTACCTTTCCTTTTAAATTCACGCTTCCTTCCTCAAAATATCCCTTAAGTTCAAAACTAGATGGTTGGAGTTTTTCACCAAAACTTTTCAAAGTGAAGTTGTTGAAGGGATAGCTTTCGTTGAAAATATAGTTTATCCTTCCCTGATGCTGAAATTTAGGAAAGTTAACTGGAGTGGGGTTTTTCGAATCACAAAGAGTAATGGCAAAATGATCGTCAAATATTGCCATACAAGAAAACTCAACCACACCCCCTCTTGCAGGGCAGAGAACTTCTTTGCAAGCTTCTCCTTGATATTCCTGCTGGGCATAGTAGGCAATATGAGTGGCTCTATCAAATAAAAAGTAGCCGAAGAATTCCTTTTCGGCTCTTTGTTGAGGAAGCTTCACCTCTCCTTCAAATTTTCCCACTACCCAGAAGCCTCCCCAGGCGTCTATATCTTTTGTACCGCTATAGGCTCCGTGAACAATGTAGGGTCCTTCCTGGAGTCCCATCCAGAAAGGCACGCCCAAAGCCTTAGCTTTAATCTTAATCTTTAGCCCATTTTCATCCGGTGGAATGATTTCATGATACCAGGTTTGATTTTCCTCATCATAAGATAAAATTTCCTTATAACCCTTTGTTCCGTAAACCAAAACTGTGGGATAAGGGTAGCCTTCTATACCCTCTTCATAATAATACATTCCGCCTTTAAACACAGGGACATTTCTTAAGTACACTCCGTTAATATTTATTCTGGGTGCAAATCCGCCTTCAAACGGTAATCTTCCTTGATAGAATAAGGTATCTCCTTCTTTGCTTTTCCCGATAGCAACAAAAATAAAACAGCTTTGCTGCCAAGGATAACCAGGGATGTATCTTAGAATATTATTTTCCTCTAAATTATAAGTGATGCCAATTGGAACCCAATCTTCTACAGTAGGGATCTTATCAATAAAAGTGTTAGGCTTTTCTGTAATATTCCATCCCTTTTCTGGAACTTTTGGTAAGGAAAAATCTATCTTTTCCGCTTTCTTTAAAGCTAAAAAGGCTTTATCAAGATACTCTTTTGCTTTTTCATAATTTCCTTCAAGATACTCTCTTCTTGCTTCCTTAATCCACCAAACAGCTTCTTTTAAATCGTAACCTTGACTTTTCTTTTTGAGGTATTCTTCTTTGAATTTTAAATATTCCTGTTTTAATTCTTGCAGTGTTACTTCTCGCACTTCTCTTAAATATAAAAATACTCCAAAAGCTAAAATCAGCACTATTCCACAAGAAATTATGATTAACAATTTTTTATCCATGCTTATCCCTCATTTTCTATGCTCTTGCCCCTCTTTATATGTTCAACGGCATTTCTGAGATCGTCCATTTAGAATAGAAAGGCGCTTTTTCTAGCGGAAAGTATGTAACGGGGAGTTGCGCTGTGCTCGTAGAGATAAGCAACGGCAGAAGCGAAACTAGCAGAACTTATCACCCTCCTCCCAAGCTTGAAATAGGAGTCAGAACCATACGCTTTTGTAGTTTGCCCAGCTCTCTTCCTTTTAACAGACCTCTACCTTTTGTAAAGTAGAATGTAATCTACTAGGCTAAGCATCATACATACTAGCTACAAGTGCTTTTTTATATATGCTAAATTTTTAATTGTTTCATAAGTTTCAAACTCTGGAGCCAAAGCATCGTAACTTCCAAAACCGCATTTTCCTTTTTGGTCTCCCAAAATTAAGCATTTATCTCTGCAAGTATCGCAACAGCACTGGAAAGATAGCACCATTTTTTCACCTTCCTTCCAGGGTCCCATCATTTGTCCAGATACTGGGTAGACAAAAACAATTGTTAGATTTTCCTTTTTACTTAAATTAACAAAGAATTTATCTGCTTTTTCCAAAAATTCTGCTTGC
>CAZGBT010000031.1:0-2320 GCA_964524025.1 uncultured archaeon
CCAGAAAGTAAATTTTGAGGTTTTTGCAAAAAGTTAGCTTTATTGATGTAGACTAATTTTTATTTCAGCCTCATTTTAAATTTGTCTTAATTCTACTTTTCTAAGCCAAGAATTTTCTCAACCTCTTTCACAAATTTTTCAGCCTTCTCAACTATCTCTCTTACAGCATCTTCTCCAAAAACAGCATATACGTTGTAAGTTCCGGAAAGTCTAATATCTAAAGCCTCGGTTAGCCATCTACCATATTCTTTAGGAATTAAACCTTTTTCACGATATTTCTTCCAAATTCAAGAATTGTACCCTTGTGAGTTCTCACCTTTACACCTTTACTCAAAAGAATTGCCTGAGCTGCATGATACATTGCATAATAAGCTCTATCCACAGCCGATCTAAGACTTTTAAGCTCAAAAAGTCTTTTAGCACCTTCAAGAAGCTCTTTGCTCAACTTTAAGTGCTCTTTCACGAATTCCTTCGAAGGTTTTATCTCTGTCATACAATATTACACCTTCCAAAAGTATGTTCTCGATAAAAGGAGATCCTTTCTCTATAAGCATCTCAACTTCTTCTGGGGTTAGGAAGAGCAATGATATTAAGATGTCATATTCCAAATCTATATCGTAAGCTATATCATAAACTATTTCCTTCACTTTTTTGTCTTTACTCTTTATAAGTACTAGAACATCCACATCACTGTATTTGCTGTATTCCCCCCTTACATAAGAGCCATAAAGCACTAGAGCGAGTATTTCATCCCTTAATCTTTCAACCACTCTTTTTGCAAAGCTCTCTATAGCTTTATCACTCATATCATTTGATTTAGATTCCGTAGAATTTAAACTTTTTAGGAAAGAGGTATCTTCACTAGTCAAAGTAAATTGCAAACTTTGACCATCGCATACAAATACAAAAAAATTTCAAAAAACCAGAAAAAGAAATTTAAAGATTTTGCAGAAAAAATGCAATTATTAAAGATTTTAGATTAAAACTAGCGAGATTTTATTCTTGTTATAAATTCCTCAACTTCTTTCTTACCTTTAACATAATCTGGATAGAGATTCTTTACAATTTCCCATAAAATTGTTGATTTATTCATGCATCGCTTAGGGAAATTATTAAAAGGATAAGTTTTTACTAAGCTGGGGGTTTAAAAGTTTTTAAGTAACGTTTCTCATGTCACAGAAAATAATAAGCTGTTATAGAACTTGTTCTTAGGAAATAACATCTAATTATCTTTATTCCGCAACACGGGGTAATCTCTTAATTTTTTAAAACAAGCTCTAAAAATTTTTCTTGTCAAAAACCTCAAGAGTGAGTTCTGTTAATTTATCTTAGTATAACATTTTGCGTGTTTGTGAATAAAACTGCGCTGAGTACTTGTTATGCACAATCGGTACCTACAACTAATGAGGGTCTAGAAATGGGATTCCAACAAAACTCATCATGCAACGCGGATAATAAAAAAAAGGTAGCCTTTCAGTTTATTATCCTTCTGGGAATTGTTAGCCTATTAGGGGATATAACATATGAAGGAGCAAAAAGTGTTATTGGCCCTTATTTAGCTGTTTTAGGTGCAAGTGCTACCATCGTTGGTTTAGTGGCAGGCCTTGGTGAATTTATCGAATATGCATTACGTTTAGTCTTTGGCTATCTTGCAGACCGCACTAAAGCATATTGGCCCTTGACGATTATTGGCTATGGATTACTTCTTTCTGTTCCTCTATTGGCGTTCGCTGGTTATTGGCAGCTTGCGGTTTTCCTTATTATTTTGGAACGAATGGGGAAAGCTATCAGGACCCCAGCGAGAGATACTATGCTTTCGCACGCCACAAAGCAAATAGGGAGAGGTTGAGGATTTGGTATCCATTAGGCATTGGACCAAGTCGGCGCGATTATTGGCCCTTTAATCTTTTCTGCCGTGTTTCTTTTGAAAGGTGGCTACCGTGAGGGGTTTATTATTTTATGGATACCTGCTCTCTTAACTTTAGCCGCTCTTATAGTAGCAAGGATTAAAGTTCCATCACCAGAGAAACTCAAAATTTCTGGTGAAATAACTAGGCAAAATATCAATGGCAGAAGTGGACTTCCTAGAGTTTTCTGGTTTTATACTTTATTTACCTTCTTAAGCGTGGGGTTCAGCAGACATAGTCTTTTGAACATACGTCTGCCTTGGGACACATCGCCCTTGAAGGACTCGTCCCCATTCGGGGTAACCCCAAGCCCCACATCCTAAGATTTAACAGCTACAACATCTCTATCCTGAACAAAACCGCAGCGATCACATTTCATCAACCTGCCCCTATAGGCAGATAATCTGCCTGAG
>CAZGBT010000032.1:0-2175 GCA_964524025.1 uncultured archaeon
ATAGTTTTATAAAATTTATTAAAGCAGGTTCTACTCTCTCTCATTTATATCAAAAGGATCTCGCTAAATTTGAGCTTCCTCTCCCACCTCTCTCTGAACAGCAAAAAATCGCTGAAATCCTATCAAAGTGGGATAAAGTCATAGAGATAAAAAAGGCTAAAAAAGAAAAGCTTGAAAGAATGAAGAAAAAAGTTATGGAGCTTCTTCTTACAGGAAAGCTGAGAGTAAAATGAGAATATTAACATAAATAAGAGGGAAGATATGGAAAAAGTAACAGTTGTATTTTGGGATGTCCAGCACGGCAATGCAGTTTACATTAAAACACCTAATAACAGGCATATTGTAATTGATTTAGGAATGGGTGCATATAGGGATAATAATCTTGAGTTTAGCCCTTTACTACACTTAAAGAACAAATGGAATATAAACCAATTGGATTATGTAATAATCACACACCCTCATCTGGATCATATTGATGACATTCTTAACTTTGAAAAGTTATCTCCTAAGGTTTTAAGAAAGTCACAAGTACCTAAAGAAATTGTTGAAAATTTACTAAGAGAAGCTAAAGATGAAGATAAACCAAAGTTTGAAAAATATCTTGTAATAATTGAAAATTACAAACGCCCAGTTTCTCCTGAGAATGACCCTTCAAATCCGGAAAATTATGGAGGTATTGTTATTAAAAACTTTGATACTTCAGAATGTTCTCCTTCTAACATCAATAACTATAGCATAGTAACGGTTCTATCTTTTGCTGGAAAGAAAATTGTTTTTACAGGAGACAATGAGTCCTGTTCCCTTAATAAACTTTTTGAAAAAGCTGATTTTAGAGAGGCAGTGAGAAATGCTGATATTCTATTAGCTCCTCATCATGGAAGAAAATCTGGTTTTCATTCAGATTTTGTAGATCTTGTAAATCCAAGGCTTACGGTCATTTCTGACGGAAGATTTTGTGATTCAAGCGCAAGTTCAAGATATAGTAAGAAAAGCAGAGGAATGGTAGTTAAAAGAAGAAGTGATGGTAAAAGGGAAAAAAGGTATTGTGTAACTACACGAACGGACGGAGTAATCGTGGTTAATTTTGGATATGATGAAATAGGAAATCGCTTTATGGAGGTGACTATAGATTAATGGGTAAGAGACTAAAAGATGGAATATACAGAACAAAGCTTGCAGTATTTGTTGGAATAAATTTATTTTTTTTAAGTATAGGAGTTAACGGAAAAGAGCTAACTTTTGATGTTGCCAAGATATGGAAAAATTTATCTTCTATAAATTTACAGGAAGGAATATTTATCTTTTCGCTATCTATTTTAGCTATTGCACTCTGTGGAATAATCCCAAGTGAATGGAAGTTTATATTAGTATATTGGAAGCCCAAGAATGCTGAACCTGCTTCAGAAGCATTTACGAAATGGATGTTTAAAGATAAAAGAATTGATGTTAAAGTTCTTCAAAAGAGGTATAAAAACTTACCTACCTCTCCAAAAGAACAAAATAGCTTGTGGTATAAAATATATAAGAAGCATCAAGAAAAGCCTTCTGTGACTGACGCACATAGTAATTTTTTGCTTATGAGAGATTTAGCTACGATAAGTTTTATTTTCATGTTCTCGTTTGGCTTATATTTCCTATATACACTAGTAAAGACAAATTATTCTTTTGTTAGTTTTATAGTCTTCTTAGTTTTTCTGAGCGAATATGTACTGGTCTCTATTTCCGCAAGGAATTATGGCATTCGTTTAGTATACAATGTCTTAGCAGAGGAAAGTTCGGAAATTAAAGCTAAGCTTTAGAGGGAAGGAAAAAGGTGCCTCTTCAAGATGAATTTTCACTTCACCAGGAAATAAAAGCCAAACTTGAAGAAGCTGGTTGGCTAAATGGAAACGAGCTTTTAAAGTTTAAAGAAAACGAGCTTGTTGAAAATTTTTATTTCCCTAAATTTCTTGAAAAGAAGGTTAAAGAAATTAACAAAGACCTTTTCTCAAATCTAACACCATCAGAAGAAAAAGAAGTCCTAAATTTCATCCATAATGAACTAAGAAATGCAACAGAAGAAAGAATCCTCAGATACATCAAATATGGCATCCCTGTTACTATAAATAACGAAACTCGTATTGTCTGGCTTATAGATTACTCAAACAGAAAAAACACATTTTTTTACCTGCATGA
>CAZGBT010000033.1:0-2121 GCA_964524025.1 uncultured archaeon
AGGGTGTTTTAAAATGGTAGAGGAGCTTACAGAAAAGGATGAAAGAATAGTTGGGCTGCTTACGGAGGCTGGTTTAAACAAAAATATAGCTAAAGTAATAATATTCTTATCAAAGAGTGGAGAAGCTATTTCAAGAGATATAGAAAGAGCAGCAAATCTTAGACAACCAGAAGTAAGTTTAGCTATGAAAGAGCTAAAGGAATGGGGATGGGTAAAAGAAAGAGAACTAAAGAAGAAAGGAAAAGGAAGACCACTAAAAAGTTATAAGCTAACCTTGGACTTAAAAGAAATAGCATCTGAACTTATTGAAAAGAAAAGAGAAGAAATTAGAAAAATAGAAAAAGATCTAAAGGAGCTTGAAGAACTAGTAGGTTTAAGCTAAAGTTATTTAGATTTTTGTATATTTTCCAAAATCTCTGCAATACTATTAAAAACTTCATCTACATCCCTTTCACCATTTATAGTATATAGTATTCCTTTTTCTTTGTAGAAGTTTATTAATGGTTCAGTGGACTCTTTATATACTTTAAATCTTCTTCTAACCACATCTTCTTTGTCATCATCTCTTTGATACAATGGTTCATTGCAAAAATCGCAAATCTCATCATTTTTTGGCGGATTATATATAAGATTATAAACAGCTCCGCATTTTCTACAACTTCTTCTGTAGGCTAGTCTTCTAATTACTTCGTCTTCTGAAACTTCAATGTTTATTACTGCATCAATTTTCATATCTAGTTTTTCTAGTATTTCATCCAGTTTTAATGCCTGATTCAATGTTCTTGGAAATCCATCGAGAATAAATCCGTTTTTGCAATTCTTTAATCTTTTTTCAACTATTTTTATTACTATTTCATCCGGCACGAGCTCACCTTTGTCCATGTACTCTTTTACTTTTAACCCTAGTTCAGTTCCTTTTTTCACTTCCTCTCTAAGTATATCTCCTGTTGAAATTTGTTTAATGTTGTATTTCTTCTCTATTAATTTTGCTTGAGTTCCTTTACCAGCCCCAGGACAACCAAGCAATATTATGTTCAAGTCTAACACCTTATTTTTTAAAGATACTTGCTAATTAAAATACCAAGTTTCTCTTTAACATCTCTACTAATTCTTGATGGATCCGTAGTTATTGCATATTTTAGCGCATCTTTACATTCACATCTTCTCTCTTCTGGAATTCTCGGAATTAGCTTTCTCAAAATTTTTCTTACCTTTTCCTCGTTCTTTTTGGCATTCTCTATTACCATTGCAACATCAACTGGTTCTCCCCTCCATACATCATAGTCTGTTACAGTAGCAATAGTTACATAGCAAATTTCCGCTTCTCTAGCTAATTTAGCCTCTGGTACAGCGGTCATACCAATTATATCGAACCCCAGTTTTCTATACGTCTCAGATTCAGCTTTAGTTGAAAATTGTGGCCCCTCTATACAGACATATGTACCTCCTAGGTGATAACGGTATCCAAGCTCATCTATTACCTCAGCTGCAATCTTTGATAATTCTGGACAGAACGGATCAGCTACACCTACGTGTACAACTATATCCTCAAAAAATGTGCTAACTCTAAATTTTGTTCTATCGTAAATCTGACTTGGAATAACTATGTCAAGAGGTTTTATTTCCTCTTTTAACGATCCCACTGCAGCGACACTAATTATTCTCTTTACCCCGAGTTTTTTTAACGCAAAAATATTTGCTCTGTATGGCACATGTGTGGGTGAGTATACATGCCCCCTGCCATGTCTTGGAAGAAACGCAACTTTTCTACCCTCAAAGGTACCTACAATAATAGAATCGGATGGTTTGCCAAAGGGAGTATCTATCTGGATTTCTTTGGCATCCTCGAAAGCCTCTGGGTCATAAACTCCGGTACCTCCAATAATTGCAATTTCAGCCTCCATACTTTTACCTCCGCCTTTTTATTTTCCTAATTTTATTCTAAATCTGGAAGAGTGAGTAAAAGAATTTTTTGAAATTGTGAAAAATAACCCTTAAACCATCTTTTAAAAGATGCAGTACCCTTCGGTAATTCTTTAAGACTCAAAGTAAAAGAAAATTGACATCTTCCCTGCCCTTTACAGTAGATCGGAAAGTGTGCTGGTGACTCGTAAATTCCTT
>CAZGBT010000034.1:0-1965 GCA_964524025.1 uncultured archaeon
AAGAAATTGATAAAACTGTTGCCGAACTTTATGGAATAACAGATGATGAGTTAAAGGAAATTAGAAAGTGCTTAATGATTCTGAAAGAAGGTGAAATTCCAGAAGAGGAGGAAGAGAGTGAGGAAGAACAACCAATTATTTTACCTAAGGAGGATATTGAAATAAAAGTAGAACCCCTCCTAATTCATGAAGATACGCATCAGGAACTTACAATTTCTGTTCAAAACAACACCGATAAACCATTAAAAAATGCTAAATTAGAGATTAAACTAAAATCAAAATTGCTTTTAACCGAGACAATAAAAGAAATTAAGCCGAATGATTTGATTTCTCTAAAATTCACAGCTCCGAAGCTAAAAGCTGGAGAATATGAGTTAGAAATAAACTTTTCATCAAAAAATGTGAAATTTAAGGAATCAAGAAAGCTTTTCGTTAAACAAAAGAAGAAGGTTAAAAAAGCTAAGAGCAGTTTGTTGGATGATGAGTTGGAAAAGCTTTTAGGTGGTTGAAATGAACATCTCTACTCTACTTCAAGAGTTGGTGAAGGAAACGATAAAGTTGTGTGACGAGTGGATAAAAGAGAAAAAACTTCGTAAAGAAACTCAGTTTTATCAAAAATTTCAGGTGGAAAGGTTTGAATATAAGGAGGATGGAGGGATACAAGTATCTGGAAGTTTTCCAATTATTAAAAGAGAAGAATGGATTATTTCAGACATATTTAAATTAATAGAGCACATAAAGACTTTACCCATCTTTAAAGATTGTATCGCATACGTAGCGGAGGAATATACATCACACTTTCCTAACTCTAAGGCTCAAGCAGAATTTTGGGTTTCTGAATTTCTTCAAAAAACTATACTTGAGCATCTTAACGGAAATTTTGATCCCGGAAAAGATTTAGTTGAATATATCGTTACATTCATTCATGATTTGGAAGGAAATCCAATAGAATGGGAAATAAAAGTATGGTTAGAAGGTATAGGGATGAAAGTAGATGAAATAGAAATAGAAAAAGGAACAATTATTAGAAAACCAACTGTTAGTGATATAGAATACGAGTATCCTCTAGGTATGCCTTTGTTTGAACAAACACTACTTCATCATCCATCAGCAATTCTTGAAATAAGAAGGCGTGTAAAGCACCAACCTGCTATTTATCCAGATTTAGAAAGAATCATAATTGCACTACAACTTTATAAGGTAGGTTCGGTAAGTAAAGCACGAATCTATTGGAAACCTAAATCATTCCTACAATCTGGAGGCACTTCTATACCAATGCGTTTGTGGCCGACAACATATAGATATTTGTTAGATGTATCAGATGCAGAGAAATTACCACAATTTGTAGCAAAAATAAAAGATAAATTACCTATTGAAGAAAAAACGGGAAGTCTGATGACGACAAACCATCTTGGTATAGCAATATCAAGATACCAAGATGCCATTCTTAAGCCAGAAGCAACAGAGAACAAAATAGCTTATGCTGTTATGGGATTAGAGGCTCTTTATTTAAAAGTTGAGGAAAGAGAAGAATTAGCTCGCAGACTTGCTCAAAGAGTTGCAAAACTACTGTCATTTTGTGAGGAAAAGCCTATGAAGGTTTACAATTTGGTTAAAGAAGCTTATGAGATAAGAAGCAACTTTGTTCATGGTTCTCCTCTTCAAAATAAAAAACCCCAAGAAGTAAAGAAGATTTTAGATAGTATTACAGAATACCTTAGGAAATCTATCATTACTTTTATTCAATTGCAAGAAGAGAAAGAGAAGCTTCTCTCATTGATAGATAATGCTCTTCTAGAAAAACATACTGAAGACAAACTACAAAACTTAATAAAAGAGGCTTTAGGTGAAACACCATGACAAGTCGAGAAGAACTTAATGCAAAGCTAAGGTATTACTTTGAAGGTTACGTTGTAGATAAAGGACTCTCTAATAGGCAAGATATTAAGAGAGTTCCAAAATTTG
>CAZGBT010000035.1:0-1936 GCA_964524025.1 uncultured archaeon
GGGTAAAGTTGTAGGTATGATAAGCGTTTCTGATATAGTTAAGTATATGAGTATAGAGATAAAAGTTGAGGAACCAATTGCTCATGGAACTCTAGGAATGCTTTTGCACCTCATTCAAAATCAGCTTAAGATTAAGAAAGAACTTGAAAAAATTGGAAAGACAAAAGTAAGAGAAATAATGACAAAAAAAGTTATAAGCATAAATCCTGAAGCCAGTTTGTTTGAAGCAGCAAGTTTATTGAAAAAATATGATATAACAAGATTGCCTGTAATAGAAAGCGGGAAGCTTGTTGGTATCATATCAAAATCGGATTTGGTCAGAGCATTGGTTGAAATCGAATAATTCCAGCTTAATTAGCTTCAAAACTTTTAAATCCTTTCCTAAAAAATGTAAATGGCCGAAGCATCTGCAATCCGTAGAGCCAAATTTTTTAACCGTGAATTCACTTAATTTAGCTATCTTATTGGATAACTTACATTCGATTTTTTGTTTCGACCTTTTGTACAATGCACTTACCAGTTCTATATCTTTGTGAACGAGTAGATAATCGATATGCCACCTAATTTTACCCCTTTTATTTCTATTCAACCTATAATGCCTACAAATCCTTTTTTCCAAACTCATCTTACCTAAAGCAGAACCTACATAGCAGTAAAATCCTTTTTTAAAATTAATTTTACCTAGCGATCCTACTCTAATAGAAACATTTCTTTTTACCTTTAAAACCAAAAGATATGCACCATTCATTTCTTTAAAAACTTCACAAATTTTTCTAAAGCTTTTCTTCTATGCGAAATTCTATTCTTCAATTCCAAATTTTCTGCAAAAGTTTGTGTAGATTTATAAGGTATAAAAATTGGATCGAAACCAAAACCACTTTTGCCCCTTTTTTTAAACGCAATCCTTCCTTTACACTCTCCTTTAAAAAGAAATGTTCCCTTCTTGTTTCTAAAGGCTATGACAGCTCTAAACTTAGCAGTTCTATCCTTTACATTTTTCATAAGTTTTAGTATACCATCGTTTCCTATAGTTTTAAAAACAAAAGATGAGTAGACTCCTGGAAATCCGTTTAAAGCCTTTATAAACAGGCCTGCGTCTTCAACTATTACAGGTTTTTTGACTATTTTAAAAGCAAGATTTGCTTTGAAAGTTGCAACTTCCTCTAAATTTTTAGCCTGAATTTCTATTAGCTTAATTTTAAGCATTCTTATTTGAACACCAAATTTGCTCAGTATTTCTTTATACTCTAAAAATTTGTTGCGGTTTGTTGTGCAAAAATAAATCACCATATTTTAACCAATTTTTTAAGCCACTTCATACCCTTTTCTGAAGAAGAACAACAAGTTATTTCGTCTCCAAAAATTCCAACTTCTAAAATTTTCTTAAATTCTTTCCTTAACCTGTACCTTACCCACAAATTCCAATCTTCCTCTTCACAACTTCCATGCCACATTACAAAGAGCTCGCATTTTTGTTTAATCCTTGGAACGACTTTTCTTATTACTTTTTCTCCCAATTCTCTTGGAGCATCTATAACTATTAAATCAAATTTTTCATCAGGAATAAACTTAAAAACATCTTTTTCCAAAAATCGTATTTTTTCTTTAAGCCCCTTAAGATTTTCTCTCGCAGCTTTCAAATTTTTATCTAAGCAAAGGACTTTTTCAACACCATTCAAAATAGCAATTTTCGTTAAAGCTCCGGTTCCGCAGCATAAATCCGCCATCGTTTTAATTTTAAGATTTTTTGTTAGTTTATCTATTAACAGAACTAAGCTTGGAGCTGGACCTGTTATAAATCTACCCTCTTTAACCAAATATTTTAGACCAAGTTTTTCTGCGATTAACAAAATTGGTGAATACTCAGAAAGTAGCCTTTCCTCCTTTACTTTTATCAAACTAATCACTTCAACTTTTTTGCCCATTATTAAAATTA
>CAZGBT010000036.1:0-1904 GCA_964524025.1 uncultured archaeon
TCCTTTACTTTTATCAAACTAATCACTTCAACTTTTTTGCCCATTATTAAAATTAGCTCCTTAATACTAATATGCAAGTCAACGCCATCACTTATAATTTTAAACAAAAAAGGGTAGCTTTTAGGAAGGTAGAGTTAGAAATCCCAGAAGGATGTGCCATTGTAAAAACTATTATGTGTGGGGTCTGTCGAACGGATTTAGAAATCATAGATGGTTATAGCGGTGCCCCTCCGCCTGGCAGTGATGAAATAATCCTTTTTCACGAAGCTTGCGGAATGGTTGAAGAAGATCCTTCTGGTTTATTCAGAAGAGGAAGCTTGGTAGTTCCTACAGTAAGGAGAGGATGCAGCATGTGCCAAAACTGTAAGAAGGGAAGAAGTGATTATTGCCTTACAGGTCTTTTCAAAGAAAGAGGAATTTATAAGCTAAACGGTTTTGGTAGTGAATATTTTGCAGAAAAAAGTGAAAATTTAGTTAATGTTAATGGATTAAAACCAAAAGAAGCCATTCTAGTCGAGCCTTTATCAATAATCTCTAAAGCCTATGAAAGATTCTTATTCGAAACCGATTATCTAACTCGTTTTTCAGAAGAAGATCATATCTTAGTAGTTGGAATTGGATGTATAGGACAACTTGCTATAAGGTACCTTTCCCAAAAAGGATTTGAAGTAGATGCATGGGATATAGTAGATCCTACGTGTAAAAAGGTACGATTGGCCGAACCTTATATAAGGAAGTACGAAAACTTTTATGAAAAACCAAAAGAAAAATATCCTATAATTTTTGAGTGCAGCGGGAGTTCTAAAGCTATAGATTATATAATAAGAAAAACTTGTAAAAATAACGGTATAATAATCCAAATAGGAATTCCAGCAAGCTCTTATTTAATTAATTTGTCCGATTCGATTAAACAACTTGTTTTGAAGAATATTTCATTAATAGGTGTTGTAAATTCGTGTAAAAAGCATTTTGAGGAAGCAGTCGAGTTGATTAGGAATAAAAAGATTAAAGTAAGCGATATAGTAACGAATGTTTACAAAGCTAATAATATAGAAAATGCTTTGAAAGAAAAAGACCCATGTAATATAGTGAAGAAAGCTATAAAATGGTGACTTTACTAGCATCTCGGAAGATTATCAATAAAGTAAAAACCAAGTTTAAGTTCTCGTTTAATTTCCCAGAATCTCTCCACAATCCTTAGTAACAGAAAAAAACCCAAAAGATTCTCTTCCAAGATTGTGAACGAATTGTTTATTACGCCAAAGTAAATATATTTAAATATAATAAACTCTAAACTATTACGATGGACGGCTTTGAAATAGAATTAAAAGATGCGCTAAGAAAGATAAAATCCTTCCTCCAGGGATCAGAGGACTTATTGAAAGAATGTTATCTAAACCTAGAAAGCTTAGTTAGTGCGAGAGAGCAGGCTTTATATTCTATTTCCCCAATCTCCCGCGAAATCTTTGTAGAAGGTACAGGAATTAAACTAAGAGACCTTTTTTTTAGCGCATATAAATTGTGCAAATTCATTCGTGAGAAACGCTTACCACTAAAAGAAGCTATTGCTATTTTATGCTCATCCTCCGACCAACAGTTGTTAGAAATGGTAGATTCAATAATATACGTCCTTCAAAATATTAACCTGTTCATGAAAGGGGTTTTGGAAATTTATAAAACAGGTTATTTCAATGCTAGAGATATTCTTCCTAGCAGTAAGCTAAGAAGGAAAGTGTATACAAAGCTAGATGAGCTAGAGAGAATTTACGAAGAAACTAAAAGTAGAATCGACGCAATTGAAAGAGGGTTTTAATATGTCTAAGAAAAATTAATTTGATTTATGATTAATTTTATTAAGCCCCGGTGAACCGCTCTACATGAAAAGATGAATGTAGAGCCACCGC
>CAZGBT010000037.1:0-1869 GCA_964524025.1 uncultured archaeon
CTTTTAAATTTTTAAAAGTTAAGTTTATATAAAATAGATTATATAGAAATTTCAATGATGTTTTTGAAAAGAAATGCTTTAGCATTTCTCGATGAGGCTGAAGAAGCGTTTAACAAAAGGAACTACGCTTTTACAATGTTCTTTGTAGAGCAATTTTTTCAGTTAAGCCTTAAATACTTGCTTTACAAGAAGTACGGAGAGTTTCCGAAAACTCACAGCCTTAGAACACTTTTCAGCTTAACTAAAGATCAGAAACTTATGGATTATTACAAGTCGAACTTGGATTTGTTTAGGGAAATAGAACTATCTTATATAGCTTCGAGATATCTGGATGTTGAATACAGTGAAAACGTTGCAAAATCTGCATTGAAACTTGCCAAGGAATTTGCGGAGGTCTTTCTTAGTGATTGAAGATTATTACAAAATTCTGGATAAAAATAAAGAATTATTTGAAAATGCTCATGAGATAGCTAAGGAAATAGCAATAAAGGCAAGAAGGTTGTTTAAAGATTGCAAAGTTTACATTACAGGTAGCTTTGCCAGAAAAGAGCATAAGTTATCATCTGATCTGGATATACTTATTGTATCCAACGAAATTCCAAAGAAGATTGAATTTAGATGGTATTGCAATATAGTTAAAGCTTTAACTGAAGATCCTAGAGTAAATATACACCTTGTGAATAAAGAAAAGTTTAAGGAGTTGGAAAGACTTTATTCACCGAGAATAGAGATTTTATAGTTTCTTTAAAACTTAATTTGAATTCTTTATTAATACTTCATCTTTCTACTGAGATTACTTTGCTAAATTTCGATGTAATTCGAATAATAAACGTAAATTTTAAATGAATTTCAGTTCTAACGGTACTTTGGTCAATCTTAATAGCATAAGTTCAATTAATGTGGTAAAATGCAGTGCTAGAGTCAATAGGAACTAGTGTTTTGATAAATTTAATTAGCAGCGGCATCTGCGACCTGTTTAAATTAAAAATTGGAAAGATAAAGGAATCCGATATTAATATAAACATCTATGAGGTGGAAAAGAGATTCAAAGGAGATATAGATTGTAGCAAGATTGAAAGAAAAAGAATAAAGATTCAAGAAGGATTATATAGAAAAATAGACGCTTATAAGGTAAAAGTAGGGGAATTTGAATGTAAAAATGTGAGAGCGTTTATATTGGATTGCTCTGGCGGAGGTAGGATACACAAACTTGATGTATCCAATGCGAAAATAGTTATACTAGGTGTTTCTTCAAGCGATATCGATCAAATTGTTGCTAGGAATTCAACAATACTCCATTTCGATGGATATAAGAGTAAGATAGGAAAATTAAATATAAAAGGTGCGAAAAGTGTTTAATTTGGACCTAAGCGAAGCAAAAGCAGAAGAGATTCTGTATTCTAGGGAGACTATGGTAATTTGCGAGGATATCTCGAAAACTTTTAATTAAGTTTAACAAGCAACTTTCAGACTTATTCTTCACTTTTCTTACCTTCTCTGCTGTACTTCTGCAAAAATAAAAAATTGGCAAAAATCAGAACACTAACGTTTGACTTTCCATCGCAAGTTCTATAAGCGCATACCCAGTATCAATTTTAGCATTTTCTACAAGGTCCTCTTCCTTAATTTTTCTAGCTTCCGCGCAAGGTTTACAAACAAGAATTGGTACATTTTTCTCTTTTTTTAAATATTCCATATACACCTCAGGTTCATCCTCTGTTGGAGCTTTTACATTATCTGCAAGTCCTTTTTTGCAAGGAATACCGCATCATCCACAAGAAAAACTGTCACATCTATTCCTTTTTCAGCAGCTATCTTTGCCATTTGAAATGCCCTTGTTGCTCTTGTTGGATTATCTAAACCATTATT